>PLNW01000161.1 GCA_003142855.1 Myxococcales bacterium | reverse complement strand
GGAAAGGCCTTGGCCGTTGCCTCGACGCTTGCGACGTATTCGGGGTTGAGGAAGAAGTTGACGTCCAAGAAGGGATTGCGGCGTGAGCCCTCACCTCCGCCCGGCGCCTGGGCTGCGCTGCCCTTGCCTATACTGGCGCAGGCCGAAAGAGCGATTGAGACTGACAAGGCTGCGAGAGCGCGCTGATGAATCATGAAATCTCCTGTCAACAGGCCGTGGCCAGAGGTTCTGCGGGAGGCCAAGCAGCCTCCTTGCCCGAGAAGAGTCGCGAGCTGGCGGGCGCGGGCCAGGTTTTGTTTCAGCTGCGCCGCACCGTTTCCACTGCGCCGATGTTGGACCTGGCTGCCATAAGGTTGACCCGCGCGGATGCGCATGGGACTCATAACCTGTGGAGGTGGACGTATGAATGCACCCCGACTCAAGACCAGCCCCGTGGCTGTTTTTTCACGCCAGACTCTGGCCGCACCGTACGCGCTCGCACCGCTGCTCATTCTTGGCTGCCTGGCGCGGACCCCGCTCCGGTCCGTGGGAGGCTCGTCGGCACCAGAGGGCACCGTTGACACCGGTGGAGAGACGACCGAGACGACTGGATCCGCAGGCGCGGCCGGCGGAGACACCGGGGGCGCGGCCGGCGCGGGCGGGGCTGAGGTAGCAGGTGGCAGCGAAGCCATGGCAGGCAGGTCCGATACGGGTGGGGTGGCGGGAGGGGCAATGGCTGGCACCGTGGCTGGCGGCGGAGCCTCGTCGGTGGCTGGGGTGACTGCGATCTCCAGCGCGGGACACACCGCCACTGGTGGCACGCCTTCGTCGGTTGGGGGTACCACGGCAATCAAGGGTGGCACATCAGGCGGAGGCGCCACGGCCACGGGCGGCACCAAAGCCACGGGCGGCAGCAAGGCCACGGGCGGCACCAAGTCCACGGGCAGCACGTCCCGCGACGGTGGCATGTCACCCGACGGTGCAGCACCACCCGGCGCGCCTGTGATCACTGACAGCGGCTATGTGACCGTGTCTGCGGGCACGACCGTCTTGGCTGGATTTGTCTCGTCCGCTGAGGGCGGATCGGGTTCTTCGATTTCGCTGACCTACGGACCGTCGTCCTTCTGTGCGTCGGGATCGGTGGGCAAGAACAGCACCTACAATTGCTGGGCGACTGCAGGGTTCAATGTCAACCAAGCCCAGTCGGGTATGAGTGGATCTTCAGATTCGTTGGTGCTCACAGGCAGCTCGGTTACTGTCAGCTATGTCAACAAGGGTGGCTCCACACTGGAGCTCCAGCTGTACGACGGCAGCGACTACTGGTGTAGCTACCTGCCGGCGTCAACCACCCCGACCAGCAAGACGGTTGCGTTTTCCAGCCTCAATACCAAGTGCTGGGACAACAGTGGTACCCCCTTCACATCTGGCACACCGATCACAGCGGTGGAGCTGGTCGTGCCAGGCAGTGCCTCCGCGCCCACGCCTTTCGATTTCTGCTTCCTCGGGTTAACGGTTCAGTAGGCCGGGGTCCAGCGACAGCCGTGAACGGTCGTGGCCGACGGTGATCACTCCGGCCACGGCCACGACCACGACCACGACCTTCAACGGAGGTCGGGGAGGATCAAAACTACGGCGTCGGACGACGCATGCACTGCTTGTAGGGCACGCGGCCAGGGAGCGCGGGGATCTCCTTGCATTCCTCGCCGCGCGGGCAGTCCGGGTCTTCCTCGCAGGACACCGAAGCGGCCAGCCAGCCAGCCGCACCGATCACCGCGCCGACCCCGATGACCGTGGTGACCAAGCCAAGATTCGCGGTTCCGTTCTGGTTCTGGCGTTCACCCACCACCCAGGTCGTTCCGCCGCCCACTAACAGCGCGGTGCCGACGGCTGCCAACAGCTTGGGACCCGCGTAGCTGCGCGCGCAGCCCGCGGCAAGACAGCCGACGAGCAAGAGAGCGATGGCAGCGCGCCAAGCATTTCGCAGGGGACTCACGACCCAGAAGATCGCCGATATCGCCCGTCTACACAAGGTGCCCACTGCCACCGCCACCGCCTCTGTCACCGTCACGGTCTCTGTCACCGTCACCGCCTCTGTCACCCACACCGCGCGCCGTTCCCAGCGCGTCAGAAACGCATCATAAGTTCGTCTTATGGTGTCGCCTCGTGCTTGATTCCGGACGAATGCTGGCATAATCCCGTCGAATCCCCCATGCCCGAGATGAACATCATCCAGGCCGTGAATGACTGCCTCCGGGTCGAAATGCGCCGGGACAGCCGCGTTGTGGTGCTGGGCGAAGACGTGGGCCGCTTTGGCGGCGTCTTCCGCGCCACCGTCGGCTTGCAGGAGGAGTTCGGCCCGGACCGCTGCATCGACACACCGCTGGCGGAAAACGGCATCGTGGGCTGTGCCATCGGCATGGCTCTGTACGGGCTGCGACCCGTGGCGGAAATCCAGTTTGCTGACTACGTGTACCCGGCCTACGACCAGATCGTGAATGAGCTGGCCAAGATGCGCTACCGCTCGGGCGGCGAGTATCAGGCGCCAGTGGTGATACGCATGCCCGCTGGCGGCGGCATCAAGGGCGGGCACTACCATTCGCAATCGCCCGAGACCATCTTCATCCACACGCCGGGGCTCAAGGTCATCTACCCGTCCAACCCGGCGGACGCCAAGGGCCTGCTGGCCTCGGCCATTCGCGGCGACGACCCGGTGATTTTCATGGAGCCCAAGCGCCACTACCGCACGGCGCGCGGGGAAGTCCCCGAGGGAGAATACCTGGTCCCCATCGGCAAGGCGGCGGTGCTGCACGAGGCGTCGGGCCGATCCGCGCGCTCGGTGACCATCCTGGCCTGGGGCGCGATGGTGCACACGGCGCTGGAAGCGGTCGACAAAGGCGTCGGCCAGGGCTACGACATCGAGCTGGTCGATCTGCGCACGCTTCTGCCTTTCGACATCGAAACCATTCTCACCTCGGTGAAGAAGACTGGGCGAGTGATCGTGGTACACGAGGCGCCGCGTACCTGCGGCTTCGGCGCCGAGCTGGCCGCCAGCATCCAGGAGCGCGCTCTGCTGCACCTGGAAGCTCCCATCCTGCGCGTGACCGGGTTCGACACGCCTTTCCCCTACGCGCTGGAAATGGAATACCTGCCCAACCGCGAGCGCATCCTGGATGCCATCGAGCGTGTCACCACCGGCTAGCCACGAGGAGAACCATGGCCTACGAATTCAGACTGCCTGATATCGGCGAGGGAATGGCAGAGGGCGAGATCGTCCGCTGGTTGGTCAAGGAAGGCGACGTGCTCGCCCAGGACCAGCCCATGGTGGAGATCATGACCGACAAGGCCACGGTGGAGATCGCCTCCCCGCGGGCCGGGCGCGTGCTCGATCGCTGCTTCAAGGAGGGCCAGCGCTGCCCGGTGGGTGACGTGCTGGTGATCATCGGTACCAGCGAGGATGACGACCGGACGCCTGCCCCCATGACACCCACGCTGGGGCCCACGCCGGCGCCTACCCCAGCCCCGGTGCCGTCCGCGCCGGTTCACAAACCCGAAACCGTGCTGGCCACCCCAGCGGTGCGCAAGCTGGCGCGCGAGATGGACGTGGATGTGAATGCAATCACAGGCAGCGGCCCGGGCGGCCAGATCACCGCCGACGACGTACGCACGGCCAAGGTGTCGGCTGGCCTGGTGGCGCCCACGCCGCGGCCGATGGTGACCGGCGATGTGCGCATCCCCTTCCGCGGTGTGCGCCGCAAGATCGCCGAACACATGCTGCGCACCCAGCGCGAGGTAGCCCAGTTCACCTATATGGAGGAGGTCGACGCCACCGAATTGGTCGAGCTCCGCAACAAGGCCGAGGCGCGTCTGGCCAGCCACGACGTCAAGCTCAGCTACCTGCCCTTCTTCATCCGGGCCACGGTGGAAGCGCTCAAGAAGCAGCCCCAGCTCAATTCCTATCTCGATGAAAGGGCGGGCGAGATCGTGCAACGGCACGAATACCACATCGGCCTGGCCGCACAGACGCCCGAGGGGCTCATGGTCCCGGTCATTCGTCACGCCGAGCGGCGCTCGCTGCTGGAGCTGGCCCGCGAAGTGGAACGGCTGGCCACGTCCGCGCGCACCGGTCACGTGTCCCCGTCGGATCTGGGTGGCTCCACTTTCACCATCACCAGCCTGGGCGCGCTGGGGGGCCTGTCGGCCACGCCCATCATCAACTACCCCGAGGTGGCCATCCTGGCAGTGCACAAGATCGCCAAGCGGCCCGCGGTGGTCGACGACAAGATTGTGATCCGCGAGATGATGAATCTGTCGCTCTCGGTGGATCACCGCATGGTCGACGGCCACGACGCGGCCCGATTCGTGGCCGAGATCAAGGCCTCGCTGGAGACGCCTGGGCTGCTCTTCCTTGAGTCGCACTAGGATGGCCGACAAGCCTGTCAGCAAAGTCCGCTCAGGCCAGAGCCAGGCGGAAAGCATCGAGGCTTTCTCCGACCTGGACGAAGCGCGCGCCACCGGGCTGCGGCAGATCCTCGACGAAAATGGACGCGCGCTCGCAGCCGTGCCCGCGCTCTCGCCCGCGGAGCTGGTGCGCATGTACGAGGGCATGCTGCGCGGCCGGTTGCTCGACCAGCATCTGCTGACCATGCAGCGCCAGGGCCGCATCGGCCTGTATCTGGATGCCCGCGGCCAGGAAGCCGGGGTGATTGCAGCGGCCCACGCCCTGACCCCGGACGACTATTTCGTTCCGGCGCTGCGCGAAGCGAGCGCGGCGCTCTACCGCGGCCTGCCGCTGCGCACCTACCTGGCGCAGATGCTGGGCAACAACAACGACCTCGCACATGGCCGGCAGACGCCGGGCGCGGTCGGGGCGCGCGCCAGTCGCCACGTCATCGGGTCATCCAGCGTGGCCGCGCAGATGCCGCACGCCACGGGCCTGGCCTGGGCCGCGCGCATGCGCGGCGAGCGGACGGTGGTGGTCGGCTTCGTGGGCGACGGCGGCACCAGCGAGGACGACTTTCAGTCGGGGCTGAATTTCGCGGCTGTGTTCAAGGCGCCGGTGGTGTTCGTTTGCCAGAACAACCAGTGGGCCATTTCCACGCCGCTTTCCAGCCAGACCGCCGCGCGCAGCATTGCCATCAAAGGCCTGGCTTTCGGCGTGCCGTCGTTCCGGGTCGACGGTAACGACGTGCTCGCTCTCTACGCTGTCATCAAAGATGCGGTCGACCGGGCGCGCGCCGGCAGCGGCCCCAGCTTCGTCGAGGCCGTCACCTACCGCATCGGTGCGCATGGTCCCAGCGACGATCCCAGTCGCTACCGAGATCCAGCTGAGGCGGCGGCGTGGCAGCACAAGGATCCGCTGCTGCGTTTCGGCGTGTGGCTCGATGCCGAGAAGATCCTGACGACCGAGGCACAGACGGCCACGCGCCAGGGTATCGACGAAGAGATCCGCGCGGCCATCACCGCCGAGGAGAGCGCGGGACCACCGACGGTCGCATCGTTGTTCGACGATGTCTTGGCCGAGCCGAGCTGGCTTCTCGACGAGCAGCGGGCCGAGTACCTGCGCGTGCGCAAGCGGCGCAGCTCGCAGTAGCCCCCTACCGCCTCTGCGCGTAGCTGGGTGATTGTCGTGGCCGTCTGGCAACCGCAGGAAGTCATGTTAAACTAACCGCGTGGTACGTTAAACATACCACCCGAGAATCTCCCATGAATCACAAACAACCTGTCCGTCGACCCGGAGAACCATTGTCCAGTGGCCTGGTGAAGGCGATCCGCCTGCGCCATGACCTGTCCCAGGATGAGTTCGCCGCTCGGCTCGGGCTTCGAGGGGGCAAGTCGGTGATCTCTGGATGGGAAACCGGTCGCACGAAATGCGAAGGACCCGCGGCCGAGCTCATCCTCAAGCTGTTTGGGGAAAGCCAGTCCGATGTCGAGCCTCTCCTGCTCTCCGAGGCTGACAAAGAGTGGAAACGAGCTGGCAACAACTTCCTCTCGTCATGGCGGCAAATCGCCATCATCCCGTTCGCGGGTCAGTCCATCGAGCGCGAGGCATTCGCTAATCTGTTCCCAGGAGTGGAGATTCCTCCCGATCAATATGCTCATGGCTTTCCCTTCGTCGATCACAAGCTTCCCAGAGATGTCTATCGACTCGACGAGAGGGGGTGGATGGGAACCGTTCCCGTGGAGGGCAATCGTCCCCCACATTATTACTGGAGACTCAAGCGCGACGGATCTTTTGTTTAT
The DNA here is from genome assembly GCA_003142855.1 of Myxococcales bacterium. GTDB lineage: Bacteria > Myxococcota_A > Polyangia > Fen-1088 > Fen-1088 > Fen-1137. The sequence continues at coordinate 40,182 of PLNW01000161.1, read as the reverse complement.
CGAGAGCATCGATGGGAGGATGATGCCCTATCGGTGACGGAGGGTCACATCCACTTCGGCGCGCAGTTCAATATCGCAATGGCCGGTGTGTTCTTCTACAAGCGACTGATCGAGCGCCTTCACTTTGATCCCGAACGGAAAGTCCAATTGAGACTCGATTTGGAAGGGATGGAGGGCAGAAGCGTGGTGGCCTATCAAGCTGGTCGCCCGGCAAGTGACTTCACCCTGGATGAGCCGACAGGTCTTTCCCCAAAGAACCGTGCCTCCTTCGTCGTGGAAAGCAACTGTCGAGAGATCGTTGAGAAACCGCTGCAGGTTGGACTGGAGTTGGTTGGCGAGTTTGCCTTGGCTATGCGTCCTGATCTCGCATCGAAGGAGGCTCTGGAGGCGCAGCTGCGCAAACAACACCGAGGGGACGATAGAGGTGATGGCATCAGATTTCTGGGGTTTCTGGACGAAATCCCACGCTGGCGACGAGCGAGAGTAACCATGGCGGGCGTTCCCGTGGGCATGCTCTTCGAAACCCAAGTCGGTTCACGGTTTGAATACGAAGCGGCCTACTTGCGTCGAGCCGACGCCGTTCCCCTTTCGCCCACCCTACCACTGAGTTTGAAGTCATTTTCGGTGCAAGGCCTCCACCCGTTCTTTGCCAATTTACTACCCGAAGGGACACGGCTCGCCTGGATTTGCCAACGCAAGGGCCTCGACCCGCGGGACGAATTCGGTGTTCTTCTCGCGACCGGGCGTGACACGATTGGGACGGTCGAAATTCACGCCGAGGCCGGGGCACGTCGATGACCGGTTGTTGGATATGTCTGATGCCCGTGGACGAAGCCCAACGGTATCACCCGAGATGCCTGATGACGTTGTTGGGACATCGCCGATGTCCGGCAGTGACGCTGCAAGCTTCATCGGTCGCTGAGGCCATCGCCGAACAATCAGACAAGATGTCCATCTCCGGGGTCCAGGACAAGGTGATCGTGGATGTGGATACGAAGGGTGAACACATCCGGCCGGCCGACGACGGAAGATACATTCTCAAGGTGCCTGTTGCCGCGTACAAGCATCTTCCTGAGAACGAGCATCTGAGCATGAGCTTGGCTCGGCTGGTCGGATTGAGTGTACCTTGGGCGGGCCTGGTGGAGATGCCTGATGGAACGCTCGCCTACATTGTCAGGCGTTTCGACCGAACCAGCACAGCCCCGGTTGCTAAGCTGCGCCAGGAGGATTTCTGTTCGCTCTCCGGCCGCATGCCCACACAGAAATACGAAGCGTCGGCCGAAGAGTGCGCGGCGCTCGTCCGCATGTACACCGCGGATGCGGACGATTCCTTGCGAAGGTTGTTTCTGCTCTTCCTCTTTTCGTTCTGGATCGGCAACGATGATCTCCATCTGAAGAATCTGTCGATGGCCCAATCGGAAGGCGGAGGCTACACGCTTTCCATGGCCTACGATCTGGTCTGCACGCGGCTCTATCCGCAAGTCGACAAGGGCATGGCATTGCCGTTGAATGGTCGCAAGCTTCACCATCAACGCGCGGATTTTCATGCATTCGCGACGAAGTGCGGCTTGGGTGGCGAGGAGGCGGATCGCCTTGTCGACGCACTTCGCGCTCGACGGCGCGATGCCGAGGCGATGGTTGATCGCTCGGCATTGCCCAAGGCGTTTCAGCTACACTATCGTCGCGAATTGAATAAGAAGGACAAGGCGCTCGCAAGGAAGGTCTAATCGTGACCTCGATTGACGAGCCCGCGCCTGCGCAGCAGCAGCCCCCGGCCGCAGGGGCGCCCACCGCGTTTCACTTTCGCAGCTTCGATGGGGTGCGCGGCCTCGCCATCCTGATGGTGATCGCCTATCACGCGGTCAGTACCACGGCCTATCCCGACGCGACTTTGGGCTGGGTGCGGCCCTGGCTGATGGCGGGATGGTCCGGCGTGGACCTGTTCTTCGGCTTGAGCGGCTTTCTCATCACCTCGCTGCTTCTGCGCGAGGAGGATCGTGAGTTGCGTGCCGGGCGACCGCAACACTTCAGCCTGGGTCGATTCTACCTACGTCGCGCGTTTCGCATCTTGCCTGCGTTCTACGCCGTGTTCGCCCTGGATGCCTGCCTGCTCTCCCACTATCCCTTCGTGCCTTCAGCGGGTTTGCGCGAGATCGAGCACTCGGCCCTGGGCCTTCTGCCCTACGGCACCTTCTGGTTGAACTACATCATCTCGTACGGGCCGCGTTGGGCCGGGCACACTGTCCTGCTTCCGCGGGAAGCCTACTCTGTGTTCTGGTCGCTGTGCGTGGAGGAGCATTTCTATCTCCTCTGGCCGGTCTTCCTGTGTCTGGTCAAGCGAACTAGCGCGCGGGTGGCCGTGTCGCTTGCCGTTTGCTTCGCACTCCCGCTGCTGCGCCATCTCGCCATGGCGACCGGATGGGATCAACCGTTGGCCGTCCACTTCGCCTCGCACTACCGGCTGGACAGCATTCTCTGGGGCGGCCTGGCCGCACTAGTTGCCGGGCGGATTGCCTGGCGCGATTCAAGCCGCCGGCTGCTGCTGGGTGCTGGGGCCGTGCTCATCGCCTTGCTGGTCGTGAGCAACACCATGTCAGTGCGCCCCATCGGCCGGCCCCTGGGATTCTCGGCGGGCTTTTCCCTGCTGGCGCTGACCACGGCCATCCTGCTTCTCGAACTGACCCGACGGCCGAATACCTGGCTGTGCCGCGTGCTCGAATTCCGGCCGCTGGTTGCCGTGGGCCGCGTCTCGTACGGCATGTACCTGCTGCACCTGCCGGTGATGGACCTGGCCATGGTCCTGCTGTTCGCGGTGCCGCGGCGACCGACGATCCTCAATCTCGGGATGGCTATCGTCTACTTCTGGTTCGTCACTTTTGCCGCCGCCCAACTCCTGTACCACCTGGTCGAAAAGCGTTTCCTCGCGCTCAAAGACCGATACTTTCACTGATGGGGGGCGCTGCCGGCCAGGCGGTCAGGAGCAACACGTTCTTGCCAACCTGCAGCCTGGGGAAACAGCGGGCTGGCCAGACCAAGACGCGATCTTCGCCAAGCGCGCGCTCGGCCTCGACCATGCGTGGGCACAGGGCCTGCCGGCTGATCTGGTCGAGGAACCCGGCCGTCGCGTCGGGTGCAAGCAACACTCGTTCGACCGGCACGGGCACGCGGTAGTTGACGGGCGGACCGGCCTCGAGGGGAACCCCTGTGGGCAGCGCGACCATGCCTCGCGCGCTGGCGATGATCAGGTTGTCAAGCTGCGGGTCGACGTCAACGGGGCCAAGCCAACTCGCGAACAGCAGGTTGGGGCATTGCAGCGGCACGCCACGGTGAGCACCCATGCGTGGGTCGTTCGACAAGGCCAGACTCGATTTTCCGCCCGCCGCTTCGCACATGAGCGAGCAAAATGCTTTCTGAAATGATTCCCGAGCAACCGCCTGGGAGAAGGACGGCAGGTCGATTCTGGAGGACGTGACCAGTGGAAGGGACGCCGGAGCCAGAAACAAGAACAAGGGGCACAGTATGATGGCCAGCGCCAACCGGCCACGCAACAAACGACCGAGGGTGGGCGGCCATGATGCCGGAGCCAGGCAGGACAAGGCCGCCACCGCGATCAGGTAGCCCGTTTCGGCGCAGTAAACCGCCGCGTAGAATGCGATGTTTAGAGCCACGGTCGCCCACATGGTCCAGCGCCAGGCGCCTCGGCCCCTCGACCAGGCCACCAGCGGGATGGCCGCGATGGCGCTGCTCACCAGCGCGATGTTCGCGTTGGTGAGGACCATCTTCCAGGTCGCGCGTGCGCCGAACACACTGTTGGTCGCGCCGTAGAAGTCCGTCAGCAACGCGGCCGTGGCGCGACGGTAGAGGGTCCAGCCGCCGGAGACCGCGACCAAGGGCACTGCCCAGAGTGACACCGCCAACGCGCCCACGAAGAGTGCCCGCAGCCAGTCTTTCCACGGTCGCCGCCAGAACACCCAGAGCAACATCGGCGACAAGAGCAGCGGGATGTTGGGGCGCACGGCGCCCACCAGGGCGAAGGCCGCGACCAGCAGCAACCGTCGAGCCAGCGTCGAGCGGTGGACCACGGCTGCGCTGGCACCGAAGAGCAGGAAGGTGCCAAGCGCCTCGGCGGCGTGAGACTGGCCGTCCGAGCCGTACTTGACCAGCATGGGGTGCAGGGCCGCCAAGGTCGCGGCCAGCAGCGGACGGGAGACGCCCTTGGGTTCATCGAGAAACTGGCGACAGGCCCAGTAGCTGGCCGGGATGCTGAACAGGCCACACAGACGACTGCCCCACTCGGCGATTTCCAGGGGGCCAAGACTTGGAACCAACCAATGGATCAGCTTCAGTCCCAGCACGTAGCCGGGGTAACCCGGGGGATGTGGCTGCTGCTGCAACAGATCGAATCGGATGGCCGACAGCCCGAAGTTGATCGAGTCGATGTCGGCTCCGCCGTCCACGTGCAGCGCCCTCATCAGCAACAGGTCCACCCAGATCAGCAGCCCCAACACGACCGCCACCACCGCCGTGCGCTGCCTGCTTTCCGACCATGAGAAACGAGGATTCATCGGTCCAAGCGAGAAACTACCACGCAGCAGAGAACGTCGGGATCGCGACTCGGGGGCCAGCAGGGCGATCCCGAGGGGCGACTGGCTTGCTTCGTACCGGCACCGCCGTCCGGACGCAGCCAATCGGCTTTTCGTTGCATTAACTTATCTCATATGATATGTACATGCCATGAAATGGCAAGCCCTACTGGCCTTGGTGGCCGACGAGGCGCTTTTCTCTTCGGCGCTGCTGTTGGCCGGGGATGTGTCAGCCGCACAGGTGCGCCTGCAGTTGTCCCGCTGGGTGAAGACCGGACGGTTGCTTCAACTCCGGCGCGGGCTCTATGCCCTGGCGCCCACCTGGCGCAAGCTGGAACCGCACCCGTTCCTGATCGCCAACCAGCTGCAGCGGGGATCCTACGTCAGCCTGCAGTCGGCCCTGGCCTTTTACGGGGTCATCCCCGAGCATGTGCCGACGGTGACCAGCGTCGGACCGGGTCGCCCAGAGACGGTGCGTACTCCCTTGGGTGCCTTCCAGTTCAACCACCTCGCCCAAACCCTCCTTTTCGGCTACTCCCGCCTGGAGATCGCTCCCCGGCAGTTCGCCTTCGTAGCTTCGCCGGAGAAAGCCCTGCTCGATCTGGTTCACCTGACGCCGAGTGCCGACTCTGCCGAATACCTCCAAGAACTTCGTTTGCAGAATCCGGCGGCCATCAGCCTGGCAACGCTCGACGGGCTGGCCCAGCGAAGTCGCAAGCCCAAGCTGACCCGGGCCGCCCGACTCGTCCGTCTCGTGCTTGCCGCAGAGAAAGGAGATTCGCTGTGAAGGAATATCTACGGCAACTGGCCGCTCAGGCCGACAACGACCTAGCTCGCGGGTGTCTGGTGCGCGAATACCTTCAGGCGCGTGTCCTCGAATCACTGCAGGACGAGGGCGTGTTCCTGCGCTGGGCCTTCGTGGGCGGCACCGCTTTGCGGTTCTTGTTCTCCATTCCCAGGTTCTCGGAGGATCTCGACTTTTCCCTGATGGCGCCGGGAGACGACGCTGGTTTCACGTCGGCTCTGACCAAGGTGAAGCGGGCACTTGAACGCGAGGGGTACCCGATCGACATCAAGGTCAGCGAACACAGGACAGTGGCCTCAGCGTGGGTGCGGTTTTCCGGACTCCCGCACGAACTGGGTCTGTCACCTCACGCGTCCCAGACCCTGTCCATCAAGGTGGAACTGGACAAGAACCCTCCGCCAGGTGCCCGCATCGAAACCTCCGTCGTCCGCCGGCACGTGACTCTCAACCTCTGCCACTATGACAAGGCCTCCCTCTTCGCGGGAAAGCTCCACGCCATCTTCAGCCGCCCATGGAGCAAAGGCCGCGACCTCTACGACCTGGTCTGGTATCTAGCGGACCGCACCTGGCCCGCGCCCAATCTGTCATTGCTCAACGCCGCGCTGATGCAGACTGGCTGGACAGGCCCGGTCATGACGGCAGCAAACTGGCGTGGCGAACTCCGTCGTCGAATGAAAACGCTCGACTGGGATCGCGCGCGCGCCGACGCACGGCCATTTCTGGAACGAGAGCGCGACATCGACCTTCTGACCAAAGAAACGCTCGCCGGTTTGTTGCGCAGCCGCCCCAAACTGCGGGCGGGCAAGCGATAAGGGTCGCAGCACGAGGCAGGCTGGAGGCTGGGGGTCGGAACGGCCAGCGCTGAAAGAAGCGATCGCCTCGTGCGCCCCTTTCTCCGCTACTTTCAGTTGAGCGTGACGTCCATCGCGGCGCCGGTGTAGGTGACCGTTTTGTCAGGCGTGGCCGTCGAGGGATAGCCGACGGCCTTGCCCGAAGCGATGCGAATGACCTGGAAGGGGCGCGAAGCGAGCATGCCAGTGAACGATCCCTGGCGGGCGCCGATGCTGAGTGTCTTGGTGGCATCGGTCCACTTGAGCACTATCTGGGAGAATGCCGAGGTTTCGTAGTCGTAGGTCGTCCCCTGATCCTCGTACAGCGTGAAGGCCCCGTCCGCGCCGGCATAGACAAAGAAGGTGATGGTGGGATCCGCGGGCGTTTCACTGGTGTACTGCAGGTCTGGGCCCAGAGGCACAATTGATCCTGCGCGCACGTACACCGGCATGGCGTCGAACGGCGCCGGGGCCGAGACGCTGGCTCCGCCCGCAGCGGCCGCGCCTGTCCAAAACAGGTACCAGCCGCCCGGGGTGCTGGGCAGATACACGGAGCGGTTGGCGGCCTGGTAGGTGGTGACCGGCGCAACCAGGAACGCCGGACCGAACATGTACTGGTCCACGATCGTGCGCGCGGTGGTGTCGCTGCGGAAATCCATGACCAACGGGCGCATGATGGTTCCTGCCCGCTGGGTGACGGCCCCGGCCAGCGAATATATGTAGGGGAGCATGCGATAGCGGAGTTTGTCGAACTTGAACATCGCCGCATAGGCTGCGCTGGTGTCGCCGCCGAATTGCCAGATCTCGCGGTAGGGCGTCTGGCCGTGCACGCGCATGAGAGGCAAGAATGTCGCGAACTCGAACCAGCGGGCGTTCAGTTCCTGCCATTCAGCCGTATCCGCCGCGGTCGGGTTGGCCACCGAGAAGCGCGTGGGCACCGCGAACCCGCCGCTGTCGAGCGTCCAATACGGCATGCCCGACACCGAGAACCCCAGGCCAGCCGGGATCTGTTTCTTCATCGCCGTCCAGGTCGATGAGATGTCGCCCGACCAGGTGGAGGCCGCGTAGCGCTGCATCCCGGCGAACCCATTGCGGGTCAGCATGAACACCCGTTGGTTGGGAGCGGCGGCGCGTTGGCCCTCGTACACGGCCTGGCTGTTCACCAGGGCGTAAGCGTTCAACATGCGCGAGCCGGAACCCAGCGCGGTGGGGTTCATGTGGGTCTGGTTGGTCGTCACTTGCGAGTTGATACTGGTGAAGGGGCCTTCGACGATCTCGGGCTCGGTGGCGTCCATCCACCAGGCGTCGACGCCGATAGCGAACAGCGCCGTGTTCATTTGCGACCAGTACATGGTCCGCGCGCCGGCACTGAAGGCATCATAGAAAGTGAAATTATTGCCAAGGAAGTCCTTCTTGCCCTCGGTGATGTTCGGTGTGTAGACGTAGCCCTTGGCGTTCAGCGCGGTGTAGTTCGCGGTGGTGGGGTAGAACTTGGGCCACACCGAGATCATGAAATGGGCGTTGTACGTGGTGTGGATGGTATTGATCATCCCCGCCGGATCCGGGTAGCGGGTGAGATCGAACTGGTGCGAGCCCCACTGATTGGCCACCCAGTACTGCCAGTCTTGCACGATGTTGTCGATGGGGGCCTTGCGACTGCGATAACCCTGGAGAACGTCGGTGATTTCCTGCGCGCTCTGGTAGTGCTCGCGGCATTGCCAGAACCCGTAGGCCCACAGGGGCATCATGGACGCCTTGCCCGTGAGCAGCCGGTAGCCCCCGACCACGTCGTCCAATTCCGGCCCGTAGACGAAGTAATAGTCGGTGCCGTCAGCCACCTGGGACCAGAACGAGGTGGTACGGTTGCTGACCGGCGGCTTCCACAACAAGCGAATGATGTTCATGCCGTCGCCGTTCCATTGCAGGCGCACCGGCACCGCTTGCCCGGCGGTCAGGGTCACATGGGCGATGTCTTCATTGGGCAGCCAGTTCTGCCGCCAGTGATTGATCACCATTTGGCTGTTCACAGTCAGCTGCACCGTGCCCGACGAGTACGTCCGGAAAGTGTAGTCGCCGGTCACCGTGGGCGTGACTGTCCCCGACCAGTCCTTGGTATTCCCCGTGGCCGGGCTGACGTCGCCGGCCACGCCCGTCGTCGCGTAGAGTCCGGTGGTTCCCGGCAGGGGCACGGAGTCGGTCAGATCACCGAAGCGTGTGAACGAGGTGTTGTCCCACAGAATGCCGTAACCGCGACTCGACACCAGATAGGGAATGAAGACCTCGGTGTTGTACTGGTGCAGATCGAGATCGGTGCCTTTGATGTCGATGAGACCGTGCTGGTGCTGGCCCAGGCCGTAGAGGGATTCGTCAGCATTGGGTGCCCATTCCTGACGGACGCTGGTGGTGGCCTCGCCTTGCACCGTCGCGGCGGTCAGAGTGCGACCGCCGGCAGTATTCTCGGCCAAGATAGTCTGCCCCGTAGGATCGAGGAAGGTCACCTGGCCCGTGGTGGTATCGACCTGAACGGTCAGTTTGTCCGTGGCGAGCTTGGTTAGATTGCCGGCCGTCGTGGTGGTGAACGAGGTCGGGACGCATTGCTTGGCTGCCGTGGTCAGGCTGGCGCGCGTGAAGAAAGTCGCGCTCTTGGCAAAGGCGACGCGGATCACGTTGTCCGCGCACACCTCGATCTTCAAGGTTCCGCCGCCGACGCTCAGAGAAAGTCCACCCCCGGTGGAGGAGGCACCCCCAGTTCCGACACCGCCACTGCCACCGATGCTCCCGCCGCTTCCCGCCGTACCAGTGCCCGTCCCGGTCGCGCCACCGCCCGCCGTGCCCACACTGCCGCCCACCGTGGCGCCTGCCCCGCCGGTCCTGCTCCCGCCCGCGCTTGTCGTCCCGCCAGGGGACGACGAACTCCCCCCGCTGCCCGCGCTCGCGCTGGCACCGCCACCACCGCCGCTCGCGCTCGTGGACCCGCCGCTCGTGGCCGCACTGCCACCGCTGCCCACGCTGCTGCTGGAAGCGCCCCCGCTGCCCGCGCTCGCGCTTGTGGCTCCGCCGCTGGAAGACGTGCTGCCACCGCTGGCGCTGGAAGCACCACCGCCGCCCGAGCTGAGGCTCGCCCCTGTGGTCCCCGCACTGCTTTGGCCGCCTAGGCTAGTGGAGCCTGCGCTGGCGCCCGCAGCCGCACCGGCCTTGCCGCCGGTGCCAGGGCTTCCGTCAGCCTTGGAATTCCCCCCGCTGCAGGAAACCAGCCAACCAGCGGCGCCCATTATCAGAATTGCCCAGCCTGGAAACCTGTGCATACCGACTCCTTGTGGGATTGACAAAGCGTGCTTCCTTCTCAGAGGCACAAGACCACGGTCTCTCAGTTGCGCGAGGGGGAGAAAACGGTTCACCCCCGGACGCTCGCCCAGGCTACGAGCCAAGACAACTACGAAGGTCGCGAGATCGTTGAAGGAATGTGCCAGTGGGAAGAGGATCGGGTTTGTTCCTCCAACCGCCCCCATGGCTGTTGGCAAGAAGAAGCGTCTATCGGAACAAGGACACAAAGACCTGATACGCGTCAGGGTCGTTGGTGGATTCAGGGTCCTTCCAGAAGTAGCCGGCCGCACCCAGGCCATGGTCACCGACGGCCAATGATAGCCCCCAGGGCAGGAGTTTGGATTTCCTCGCCAGCTCTGTCGTCGGTTGCCAGACACCGTTCGGCGTGCCGGCCAGCTTGCGCCCACCCTCGAGCGCGAATTCGCGGGCGGGGGTGGCTTGGGTCTTCTTGCTCCAGAACGCCAGAACATTGCCGTCGCCATCCACCGCAAGCCAGGGAGTGGGCAGCCTGTCCACTGTGTCACTTGCGTACTGGTCGTTTGGGATCGACAGGTTATCGGTCTCGAGTGCCATAGGCGCGGTCCAAGCCCCGCTCACCGTGCCCTCCATGGTCCAGACGTTGTAGAAGCCATTCACCCACTGGGACCAGGCCACGGTCACGGTCCCGTCCTGCGCCATGACCACGCTCGGCTCAAGCAGGCCCACGTTCCCAACGTTTCGCGCCGCAGCCCACGTTCCCGAGGATGGCGAGTAGGAGCGTAGCATCGCGCCGTCGGTGTCGGCCCACACCACCACGCCCTGTCCGCTCCGGTTCACAGCAACAGCCATCTCGGAAAGATTGTACGTGGTGTCGCTGTCGAGAATGACGAAGTCATTCACGGTCGCGCCCGCGAAGGTGGAGGCTGCCACGCTGTCGCTGCCGCTGGAGTCCTTCTGGGTGAAGAGAACGATGCCACTACCCTCATCGCCGATCGCGATGCTCGGGTAGTGGCCAGCCTGGTCGTTGGGGTCCTCGGGGGCCAACGGATTGGGGCCCGAGGTCCAGGTCGTCCCGTCGAAGTGGGCCGAATAGAGCTGCTCGGTGTAGGGACTCGAAGTCAGCCTCTCCGTGAACGCGATGCGAGCCTGGCCATTGCGAGCCACGGCCATCCTCATCTCCACCACTTGCCGCAGGGGGGTTACGGACTCCGCCGCCGACCAGGACTCGCCGTCGGTCGTCCGCGAAACCCGAACGCCACCGATTTGGGCCAGGGTGGTATCCGACGAGACACTGTGCTGCCAGGCCGCGATGGCATTGCCCGCGCCATCCACGCCGACTTGTATTATTTCGGGGTTACCGCTGGCGTTGTCTTCCAGCGTGTGCGTGTCCCCCCATTTACCGGTGAGCCGGTTCCAGCGTTTCACCTTCACCGCCGACGACGACCAATCGACCCACATCACGTACACATGCTGGTTGACCGGGTCGACCGCCACCACTATGTCAAACGTGTCGTCAAACGGATCGTTCACGACATTCTCGACCTTCTGCCAAACAGGCCCAGCCAGGCTGTCCGCGCCCGCGTCGGCGCCAGCATCGACGGCATCGGCTGGCTGTGGTGCGTCCGCGCCAGCATCGGCTGGCTGTGGCACGTCCGCGCCAGCATTGGCGACATCGGGCAGTCGCGGGGCATCGGGCGACGGCCCGACCTCGACCGGTTGCACGACATCGGACGGAAGAGGGGCGTCGGGCGACGGGGCAGCCTCAATCGGTTGCACCACATCGGACGGAAGAGGGGCATCGGGCGCCGCCGCCTCCGGTCCTGTTTCATCGATGTGCGTGTCTGGAGTCACGCCCGCGTCGGGCACGCCCACTTCGGGGCCCGCTGCCAGGTCGGGTTGAGGTCCGTCGCCGGACAAGGCGTCGATCCCCCCATCGCGGAGGATCACGCTTGGCTTTAGAACCACCGCAATCGGTCCGGTGGCCTTGCCTGCCACAATCGTGATCGTCTGCGATGGCGCGACCGCCATTTCGCTCTCGCCGAGCTTGCCCTGCACATCCAAGGTATCTTCTTTCCCGGCTGCCTCGGCGGGCAGCAAGAGCGTGGCACTGAGCAGGCCTGCCTTGGCGTCCGACCAGGGAAACTGACCAGTGAATTTGGCAGACCCGCCCTTGACCACAACAACGACTGTGACTGTGTCAATGGTGACTGTGTCGGGTGCGATCGCGCTGGAGTCCAGCGTGACATTGACCAGCAAGGCCGTTGTGTTTTCCTTCGTTGAACAGGCTGCCAAGCAAAGGCCAGCGGCCAGAACGAGCGTCGGAAATGCAAAGTGGGCTCGGAGCGAAAGCATGGCTACGGACCTCCCGCGGCGGCAGTTTGACAACTACGGCCCGCGCAGGGGTCGAATGTCTTCGTGAACACGCCGCCGGCATACAGGCCGCCGACCACAGCGACAGCCACCACACCCGCGGCCACACCCCAGAACCAGGCGCGTTCGTAGAAAGGCGACGACTCAGGCGGTGGGGGCGGAGTGGCAGCGATGAGCTGCGTCTGCGGCGCAGGCTGTGCGGGCTGCAGATTCGGGGTGGGCGCGGCTGGCGCCGCTGCCGCTTTCTCGGTCGTGGGCGTAGGCGGTTTGGCGGCCTGTGCCTTCTCGGCCGCTTGCCGCTCCTTCAGGGCCTCCATGTCGGCGATGTAGCCTTCGATCTCCTTGCGCTCGTCTGCCGAAAGATTCTTGGCCCGAGTCAGGTAGTCGCGGAAGGAATCGATCGCCTTCTCGGGTTCTTTCAGTTTCTGGTAGCAGCGCCCGATGTTGCGCAGGTAGGTTGGGTGCAGCTTTTCGGCGTAGAGCTTGCCGTACAGGTCAATGGCCTCCTGGTAGTGACCAGTGGCGAAGTCCTCGCGTGCCCGCAGTTCGCGACTGTCTTTGGCCTTGGACGCGGCCTGGCCCGGCGTCGCCTGCGCCAGCACACCGATGAGGACCAGCGTGGCCAGCGCGCCACGGGGATAGCATTTCGCCGGGCATCGGCCCAGCAAGGGGATGAAAGTCATCATGGAGCGCAGTCTCCGGCAACTCGCAGTCTCGCGCAAGCTTGCTGGCTGAAGGGGGTTGAGACAACACGCTGACCGTGGAGACTTGTGCCGCGGGCTGATAGGATCTTGCCCATGAGCGAATCAGGACGCCCGCCCGCTTCCGACCCAACCCACCCCAAGGCTGGTGGCCGTGGAGCGCGGTTTTCCGCGACCATGGACCAGGCAGCCGCAGCGCTGAACTCCAGCGTGACATTCGACCGCCGGCTGTTGCACGACGACGTGCGTGGCAGCCAGGCCCATGCCCGCATGTTGGCCGCGGTGGGCCTCATCTCGAATGAAGACGCCGAGGCGATCAGGACCGGCCTGGACCGTGTGGCGCAGGAATTCAGCGAAGGCGGCCGCGCCATGGATCCGGCCCTGGAAGACGTTCATATGAATGTCGAAAGCCGGCTCATTGAACTGATCGGCGACCCAGGGCGCCGCCTGCACACGGCGCGCAGTCGCAACGATCAGGTGGCCACGGACATGCGGCTCTATGCCCTGGCCGCGGCCAGCGAGATGGTGGCCGGCATCGACCGCGCCCGTGTGGTGCTGTGCCGGCGCGCGCGCGAGCACGCGGCCACGCTCTTGCCCGGCTACACCCATTTGCAGCGGGCGCAGGTGATCACCCTGGGCCATCACCTGCTGGCCTACGCCGAGATGCTGGGCCGCGATCGGGGCCGCCTTCTCGACGCCGCTTCACGCGCGGCCGAGTGTCCGCTGGGCTCGGGCGCGCTGGCCGCCACGTCGCTGCCCATCAAGCGCGAGATGACCGCGACCGCGCTGGGATTTCGCACGCCCACGCACAACAGCCTCGATGCAGTTTCCGACCGCGACTTCTGCGCCGAGCTGGCCTTTGCCTGCGCGCTCTTGGGTGTGCATCTCTCGCGTCTGGGCGAGGAACTGGTGCTGTGGTCGTCGACCGAATTCGGCTTCGTGCGCCTGGGCGAGGGCTACTGCTCGGGCAGCTCGCTCATGCCACAAAAACGCAACCCGGACATCGCCGAGTTGTTGCGAGCCAAGTCGGCGCGCCTGCTGGGCGACGTGGTTGCGCTTCTCACCGTGTCCAAAGGGCTGCCGCTGGCCTACAACAAGGATCTGCAAGAGAGCCAGGAGCCTTTCTACGACGCCATCGAAACCACGCGCCTGTCTTTGGCGGTCCTGCCTGGTCTGCTCACCGGACTGGAGTTCAACGCCGAGCGCATGAAGGAGACAGCCCGCGACGCCGCCCTGGGCGCCACCGACCTGGCCGAGCACCTGGTGCGCGAAGGCGTCCCCTTCCGCCGTGCGCACGAGATCGTGGGCCATCTGGTCCGCCAGGCCGAGCGTCTGGGTGTCGCGCTCAACGCCGTTCCCGAAACGGAACTGACTGGCATCGCGCCCGAATTGCATCCCGCCTGCCTGCAGACCCTGAATCCCAATCAGGCCGTCGCAGCCCGCACCGTGATCGGCGGTCCCGCGCCCAGCCAGGTCATGCACGAAGTGGAGCGCCTGGCGGCGGAACTGCGCGGCTTGGGCTTCGAGGTGTAGTGCCCAAGGCCGACCGAAAATGGTGAGCCTCCATCGCCCGATCCTGGGCACGAAACGGCGAAATTATCGCTGAAGTATTGAATACTTTTCGACGTAGAATGGGAGTCGACAGACATTCTGTCTTTCATCCCATCCTGTTCTTGCCAATTCCGTTCGCATACGAAGCATTCTCTGCTAGTCGACGCCTTCGTCGTCAGCCACTAGAACAATTGAACATACTCGATTCTCTTTGATTGTCCGGTCTCTGAACCCGATGAAGAATGCTCGCAGGCTGGCTTCGGCGGTCCTAAACTCAGGACGTGCCACAGGAACTCACCGCCGATACGCTCAGCCCGACGGACTCCCTCTGGCTGGAAATCCTCCGACGGGAGCCACATCTGGCTTCAGGGTCGTCGGAGGACATCAGAGCCCAGCTCTCCGCTGCCGGTTTTCCCGAACGAATCGTTGCTGCGTTCATCCGGGAGCAGCTTCCGGGGCCAGCTGCCCGACGTAGTGCTAGCGGCTGATCAGGCCGCAGCTGATGGCCAGCGTGCGAGCGGCTTCGTCGGAGAGCCCTAGGTAGGGGGCGAACTGGAAGACGATCTTCAGGCGATTCCCGTCGCCGAACTCGTTGGCCACTAGGGCCTTTAGGATTTCTACATCAGTCATCCGCTTCGCTCGGGCCATCTTGACCAACTCCTTGCGGTCGTCAGTGTAGCGGAGAGTCATGAGGAGCCGCCCTCGGCAAGCATCTGGCGGACTTTGGATACACCAACCGTGGTCAGTCGATAACGCTTGCGGCCTTGCTGGGTAGATCCGATCTTGCGGGTTTGGATCACGAGAGCTGGTTGTTGGTTCATCAGCAGGGACATTGTCGCAGTAATGTTCGGTAGCCCATGGCCAAGGTTCTTGAGCTCTGCGTTCACCATCTGTCCTTCCAGGTCATCTTGGCCCCTCACGACTTGGAGCCAATACGCGACAACCAGCGCGCGCTCGGGACCGTTGCTCGGCGTCGCGCGGGCGAACAAGTCGCCAAGCTCCTCCTGAGTTGTGGCGGTGGGCACCGGAACTGCTCCACCGACAATGGCGCCCCCATGCGCTGCAGCCATCGGCGTTCCCACGAAACGTTCTCCTGCCCACCTGAGGATCCGTTGGATGGAATCGCGATCGACCTCCGCCAAGGCGGCGGCCACCTTGGTCATTGCCTCGAGTTCTTTCAGTGGGTCCGTCCGATTCTGGCCGGCTCCATTCTCATCCTGAGAGATCTCTCGATCGTCCTCTGAGCGCACGCGTGAGTTCATTTGACGTATAGTATATGCCCCTCCTTGACCCACGTTCACGATATTTTTCTACAGAGCTGTAAGTATTTATATTCCTTCACGTTTCCGTTGGCCACATGAGGCGTGTTGGAAATCATTAGAACTCAAGTGGCTGCTATTCCTAGGTCGCTGGCTAACCCATACAGCCGTTGAACGGCAACGCGTTCGCCCGACTTGCGTGTAGCTACGAAGTAGGTACACTGGTGCGTGCACGGCGAGGACCATTCCGAGGACGAGGACCGTTTGTACTGCTCGGGCTCAGCGCGCGGTTGCGGACGCTTGTTGTCTGCCACTGCTACCGACAGAGCGAGGAGGTCATTCGACTGATCTCCGCCCGTAAAGCGAATGCGTTTGAACGGCGGCAGTACGAAGACCGGAGGATGAAATGAGAAGCAACTACGACTTTTCAAACGCGGTCCGGAATCCATACGCCAAGCGCCTCAAGCGACAGCTCACGATTCGGCTGGACGAGGAAACCATCGGCTACTTCCAAGGCCTGTCTCGCGAGATGTCTTTGCCGTACCAGACACTCATGAACATGTACCTCCGTGACTGTGCGGAGAGCCGGATGCGGCCACATTGGGCGGTGGCTTCGACGACGAAGCGGGCGAACAAGCCGTTGAAGGCCGGTCGCCTGCGGCGCCCGTCCGCAGCTTAACGGCAAACCGTTGACGCCGCGCTGGACGACGTTGTGAACATCGTTCATACTCACGGCATGACGAAGCGCTTGCAGGCCATCGGAAACAGTGCAGGGATTATCATCGATCGGCCCATTTTGGACCTGCTCGGGATCACGCAGGAGACCGACCTGGACCTCAAGACTGACGGGAAGCGCCTCATCATCACGCCGCTTGCAAGCGAGCGCTCGGGACACGGACGACTAGCGAAGGTGCAAGCGCGCGCGTTGCGCCGCCATGCTGAGACATTCCGCAAGCTCGCGAAATGAACGACGAGCCTGTCTTCTTAACGGTCGATGACGTGCTGGCCTTGCATGTCGACCAGATTCGCGAATTCGGTGGGAGCGAGGGGCGGCCACATTGGGCAGTGGCTTCGCCGATGAAGCGGGCGAACCATGCCGTTGAACCTCTGATGGGGGCGCCGCGGGGAAATCGGAAATAATCAAAAGGCCGGCTCGGCGGCGCCCACACCGCTGAACGGCGGAACCTCATGCGGTCCTGAAGTCGGGCTTGCCCGTATGTACAGTTATGCATACACTTACTCTGTGTCCTTCCAGTGGGATCCGGCCAAGGCCCGGGCGAATCGGGCGAAACACGGCGTCGGTTTCGCCGATGCAGTCGGTGTGTTCGAGGATCCGCGTGCTGTCACCCTCGACGACCCGCATCCCGATGAAGCCCGCTATGTCACCATCGGGCTCGACTTTCTTGGTCGGGTACTCGTCGTTTCCTGGACCTGGCGCGACGAAGAGGTTCGTCTCATTTCGGCAAGACGGGCTACGCGGAAAGAATCACGCGATTACGAGGAGGAGGAGTAACCATGCGCAAGGAGTACGATTTCAAGAAAGGCAAACGAGGTCCGGTCCTGCCAGCTCCCGCTGGAAAGACGCGAATCACGATTCGTCTCGACGACGACATTTTGGAGTGGTTCCGGGGTCAGGCAGACGCTGCGGGCGGCGGCAACTACCAAAGCATGATCAACGAGGCGCTACGAACGATTGCGACCGAGGGACCGGCGAAGATCGAAACGGTCGTTCGTCGAGTCGTTCGTGAGGAGCTGAAGCGTGTGGGCGAGCACAAGGGAGCCAAGCGCGCGAAGGCCGCATAAGGCCGTTGCAGCGCTTGCTGCGGCGCGCAGAACTCCGTCATCCGGGTGTCGGTGCTGGCAGTGCGAACCAGGTTGACGGACTTCAACGAATCCGAGTTTGGCAGGTAGGCCGATGCGGCGAAGCGTTGCCCTGGCTGTTGTTGCGATGTATGGTGAGTGTATGGCGCGTCTCACTTCAACCACGGTTCGACTAGACGAGGATGATATCCGGGCGTTGAAGAAAGCTCGGGCTGCAGGGCATACGGCTTCGGAGCTTGTCCGAAAGGGGTTGCGCGTTGTGGCCTCACGGTACTACTCGGGCCGCCGGCCCCCCACGACCGGTCTATTCGAGTCGACCGACAGCAAACTCGGCGACGAGTCTCTACTTTTCAAGGATCTCAAGGATTGAAATCAGCGCTTGTCGCGGATACCGGTGGACTCCTCCGCGCACTCGCCTGCGACCGAGATGGCGCGCCAAGCTTTCCGGAGTACGAGGAGGCGCTAACGTCGGCGAGTTCGGTGATCGTTCCCGGGCTCGTTCTCGCCGAGGTTGACTACTTTCTCAGAGACAACCGTGCAGCCATGAGAAGGCTGGTCGCGGATATCTTCGATCCAGGAACACGATACGAGTATGAACTACCGCTTCCGTCCGACATCGCCAGATCCATAGAGCTGGATGCAAGATTCGCAGGGCTCGACCTCGGCTTGGTTGATGGCACCGTTGCCGCAGTTGCCGAACGACGGCGCGTTTACCGAGTCTTGACGACCGATCGCCGCGACCTTGGTGCCATACGAATCGGCCCTCGCCTTTCTCAGGCCCTTGAATTGGTTCCATGAAGGCGCGAGCCAAGCGCGCGAAGGCCGCGTAAGGCCGTTGCCGCGCTTGCTGCGGCGCACGGGCCTCCGTGCTAGCGTGGTAGCCGATCATGACCCCCCAAAGCCGTCCACCCAGCACTCCCTCGGAAAAGGACCTCCAGTTCGGCATGGACGTGGAGTCCATCCGCCGGACCTTCATCCGAAATCTGTTCTGCCACCGGGGCAAGTTCCCTGAAGTCGCCCTGCCCAACGACAACTACCTGGCCCTGGCCTACACGGTTCGGGATCGCATCATGCAGAAGTGGATCTGCTCGGCCCGCACCTATTTCGAAAAGGCGTCGCGCACGGTGGCGTACTTGTCGGCCGAATTCCTCATCGGTCCGCAACTGGGTCAGAATCTGCTTAGCCTGGGCATCTCCGAAGCCACGCGACAGGCCATGGACGAGATGGGGCTCTCGCTCGACGCTTTGCTGGAACAGGAAGAAGAACCGGGCTTGGGCAACGGCGGCCTGGGGCGCCTGGCCGCCTGCTACCTGGATTCAATGGCGTCGCTGGAAATCCCGGCCATCGGCTACGGCATCCGCTACGAGTTCGGCATCTTCGACCAGGAGATCCACGACGGCTGGCAGGTCGAGGTGCTCGACCGCTGGCTGCGCCTGGGCTACCCCTGGGAAATCTCGCACCCCGAGATCGCCTTCCTGGTCAAGCTGGGCGGCCATACCGAAGGGTACACCGACGTCACCGGCCGCTACCGCGTGCGCTGGATCCCTGACCGGGTGGTCAAGGGCATCCCCAACGATACCCCCGCCCTCGGCTACAGGGTCAACACGGCCAACATGCTGCGCCTGTGGCAAGCCGAGGCGTTCACCTCGCTGGATTTGCAGGCCTTCAACGTGGGCGACTACACGCGCGCCTGCGAGGAACAGGTCCACACCGAAAACATCACCAAGGTTCTCTACCCCAACGACGAAACCGAAGCGGGCAAGAGCCTGCGCCTACAGCAAGAGTACTTCTTCGTGTCCTGCTCGCTGCAGGACATGATGCGCATCTACCTGCAGAAGCAGAAAACGCTGGACCGCTTTCACGAAAAATACGCAGTCCAGCTCAATGACACGCATCCCGCCTTGGCCATCGCTGAACTGATGCGCCTGCTGGTGGACGAGCACAGCATGGAATGGGAGCCAGCGTGGGACATCACCACGCGCACCATGGGCTACACCAACCACACGCTCTTGCCCGAGGCGCTGGAAACCTGGCCCATGCCGCTGTTTCGCCGCCTGCTTCCGCGACACCTGGAGATCATCTTCGAGATCAACAAGCGTTTTCTCGCCACAGTCGAAGCGCACTTCCCCGACGACCCGGGGCGGCTGGAACGTATGTCGCTGATTGACGAGCGCGGCGACAAGCGCGTGCGCATGGCCAACCTGGCCTGCGTGGGCAGCCACGCGGTCAATGGCGTGGCGCGAATCCACTCGGATCTGCTCAAGCAGACCGTGCTGCGCGACTTTCACGACCTGGAGCCCGAGAAGTTCACCAATGTCACCAACGGCGTGACACCACGCCGGTTCCTGTTGCTGGCCAATCCTGGGCTGGCGGCTCTCATCACCGAGGCCATTGGCGACAAATGGCTAGACGACCTCAACGGCCTGCGTGAGCTCGAGGCCCGGTGCGACGACGGCGAGTTCTGCGAACGATGGGGTCAGGTCAAGCGGGCCAACAAACAAGCCCTGGCGGCTTACGCGCAGCACGCGCACGGCATCGAGCTGCTGCCCGACACCATGTTCGACGTGCAGGTCAAGCGCATCCACGAGTACAAGCGCCAGCACCTCAACGTGCTGCACGCGGTGGCGCTGTACCGTCACCTCAAGCGCGGCGGCGATGCCTCGCCGCGAACCATCATCTTCGGCGGCAAGGCAGCGCCCGGCTACTATACGGCCAAGTTGATCATCAAGCTCATCCACAGCGTCGCCGAAGTGGTGAACGCCGACAAGGAAACCAACGATCGCCTGCGCATTGCTTTTCTTCCGGATCTCAATGTGAAGAACGGCCAGCGCATCTATCCGGCGGCTGATTTGTCAGAGCAGATCTCTACCGCGGGCATGGAAGCCTCGGGAACCGGCAACATGAAATTCGCCATGAACGGGGCGCTGACCATCGGCACGCTGGACGGGGCGAACGTGGAAATCCGCGAAGAAGTGGGCGCGGAGAACTTCTTCCTCTTCGGCCTGACTGTGGACGAGATCCAACAGCGCCGGGCCCAAGGCTATCGGCCATGGGAGATCTATCAAGAGAATATCGAGCTGCGCGAGGCGCTGGGCCTCATCGCCGCGGGCGACTTTTCGCGTGGCGATCCCGCGCTGTTTGCCCCCATCGTGCGCTCTCTGCTGGAAAAGGACCCGTTCCTGCTGTGCGCGGACTTTCAGTCGTATGTGGATTGTCAGGCGCGTGTGGGTCAGCTGTACCACAAGAAGCAGGCGTGGACGCGCATGTCCATCCTCAACACCGCCCGCATGGGCAAATTCTCGTCGGACCGAGCCATTCGCGAATACTGCGAGCACATCTGGAAGGTGGCGCCGGTGAAAGTTTCGCTGCGGTAGCTACCGCATCCCCACGAAGAACAGCGGAATCGCCACTGGCATGTCTTGCCCGACGCCGTTGGGAAAGGGGCGCGAGGCGACGGCGCGAATGCAATTCGCCAACTGCGCGTCCTGGGCCACCGCGACCTCGACGTCACGCACGCTGCCGTCAGCCGCCAAGATCCATTTCACATCAGCGCGGGTTGCCGTCACGCCCCGCCGCCGGGCCGGCTCATAGCACATGCGGAACAGGATCTTGCGCTGGGATATCTCCTTGACGATGCTCTCGTCCAGCGTGGCCGGGGCCGCTGCGACCGCTGGCACGGCTGGGGACGCCGGTGGCTTTCCCGGTTTCTCCACCCTGACCCTGTGCTCGGCCACCGCGGCCATGCGGTCAGCCGGTTCGATGGGCGCCGAACCGTGAAGATGGGTCACTGCCGCGACTTCTCCGCTAAGCGCTGCCAGGCCGGCCAAGCGCGGGGTGACTGCTGTCCGCTGTCTGCGCCGCCCCTGTCGTCTGCCCAAGCGGTCTCTGGACGTCTTGATCTCTGCGCTCCCTGCCAAGGACGATGCCGGCCGGGCGTCCCCTGCCCCGCTGCCTGCCTCTTGCCCGACCGCTGCGTGGGTTGTCAGCACCAGCCCCAGACCTGCCAGCCAGGCAACCAGAAGCGGGGACTGCGCACCCGCAAGGCGCGGTCGAGACTTCTCGCTCACGCCGTCACCTTTCGCGGGCACCGTAGGGCGAGAACACCCGGCTGTGCTCGCTCTTCCTAGACGGGATGGCTGCGCCGGCATCGGTGCCCAGCGTGACGGCCGTGATGACAAAGGCCAAGCTCACCCCTTGATAATAAGCCGACAAGGCTGCCACCGCTTGTTAAGGCTGAGCCTTGCGCCAACAGGCTCTGGACCGTGTATCATGCAGGGCCATGCGACCATTCCATTTCTGCCTTTGCCTCACCCTGACGCTAACCTTCGGCTGCCACAACCGGTCCCCCGGGGACGGTACGGTGGTTCTGGCACACGTGGGCGATAGTGTCATTACCGCCCGTGATTTGGAAGCGCAGGTCGCCTTCTTCGGCCACTCCAAGTACCTCATGGAGCACTACTCAAAACCCGAAAAGAAGAAGGAGGTGCTCAACGGCCTGATCCAAGCCGAGGCGCTCTATCAGGAGGCCTGCCGGCTGGGCTACGACCGCGACCCGGCTGTGAAGCGTGATGTGGTGAACCGCATGTTGATGAAAGAGGTCGATTCGCGCGTGAACATCCAGGATATCAGCGACGGCGACGTGGAACAGTACTACCTGGCCCATCCCAAGGAGTTCTCGCGGCTCGAGCAGGTGAGGTTCACGCAGATCGTGGTGAAAGACCGGAGCAAGGCTGTGAAAGTCGCCGCAGAAGCCAAGGCTCTGCCCAAAGGAAATCTGTCTGCCCTGCGGGCGCTGGTGGCCAAGGACTCCGAAGACGAAGCCTCGCGCGCGCGCGGCGGCGACTCGGGTCTCATCGAGCGCAACGCCTCCAGCTTGCCCAAGGCCGTGGAGGACGCCGCTTTTGCGCTGGCCCAGGTCAATGATGTGTCCGATCCCATTCAGACGGAAAGCGGCTACACCATTGTTGTCCTCAACCAGAAGCAGGCGGCGTTTTCCAGGTCGCTAGCCGAGGCCAAGTCGGATATTCAGTCGCGCCTGACCTACGAAGGCCGGCAACAAAAACGCAACGCCCTCATCGCAGATATCCGGAAGAGGGCGAAGATCGAGATTGATGAGCCGCAGCTCGCAAAGGTCACGCTGCCCCTGCCAAGTTCCGGCCCATCGACCGCCGCCCCGGACAAGCGCAGCCCAGGCCCCAGTCCGGGCGCGCCTCCACCAGCTCCCGCGACGCCCGGACACTAATGCGGTATCCTTCCGGCCAAGATGACAGCGCAGGACTTGGATCGCGCCGCGTGGTTTAAGGGTGCACGCGTCGAGTGCAGCATCGACTCGTCGCCGCCCGATCGGCCTTTTCGCCTGGTCTTGCTCGGGGCTCCGGGTGTCGGCAAGGGAACCCAAGCCGAGCTCATCAGCCAGCGCCTCAAGCCGTGCCACCTATCCACTGGAGATGTGTTTCGCGCCGCCAAGTCGCTGCCCGCCAGCGAGCGCACCCCGGCCATCACCCAAGCCCTGGCGTGCATGCAGCGGGGCGAGTTGGTGCCCGACGACACGGTCATCAACATCGTGCGTGAGCGCAGCCGGTGCCTGACTTGCCCGGCCGGCTTTCTCCTCGATGGCTTTCCACGCACCGTGCGCCAGGCCGAGGCCCTGGACGCCCTGCTGACTCAGCTGGGGGTGAAACTGGACGCGGTCTTGAGCTACGACATGCCGCTCGAACAGGTCATCGCGCGGCTGTCAGGCCGACGCACCTGCGCAGGCTGCAAGGCGGTGTTTCACGTCACCGGCCGCCCCCCCAAAGTCCCGGACGTCTGCGACAACTGCGGCGGTCGGCTGGTCTTGCGCGAGGACGATCGCCCTGAGTCGATCCGGGTGCGCATGCAGGCCTACCAAGCCAGCACCGCGCCCCTGGCGGACTACTACCAGAAGGCGGGCTTGCTGGTGTCCCTGTCCGCCGCGGGCGCGCCGGAGGAGATCTACCAGCGTACGGCGGCGGCGCTGTCGTGCTTGCGCCGATAGGAATAGTCCCAGGATCGCAGGACAATTTCCATGGCCACCATTTCCGACCTCACCCAGTATCTGAGCAAGACCGACGGGCCGCTGCAAGCGGCAATCGAGATCTTTCCGGATATGGTTTTTGTGGTCGACCGAGAGGAACGCGTCCTGCACGCCAACGCCCTGGCAACGCGCGCCTTGGGCGGGACACTCGACGAGATCGTTGGGCGCAAGCTGAACACCCTGTTTCCTCCCCCTCTGGCCGAGAGGCACAGTCGCTTCATCCAGCAGGTCTTTCGCACGGGCGAGATTGTCGTGACCGAGACACATCAGGAACTGCACAAGACGCCGGTGTGGATCGACTCGCGCCTGGTTCCGCTCAAAGCCGCGGACGGCGAGGTGCGGGCCGTGGTCGGCATCATTCGCGACGTGAGCGTCCGCGTGCGCGCCCAGGAAGCGCTGGCCGAACGCGAGGCCTACCTGCGCGCCATGCTGGACAACTTCCCCTTTCTGGTGTGGCTGAAGGACATCGAAGGCCGCTTCCTGGCTGTCAACGAGGCCTTCGCGCGTGCCTGCGGCCGGGAGCGTTCAGGCGATGTGGTGGGCCTGACCGACTTCGATGTATGGCCGAAGGATCTGGCGCAGCGCTATGTCGATGACGACCGCAGCGTAATGGCCACCCACAAACAGAAGGACGTGGAGGAACCCATCTTCATTCAGGGCGCCTCCCTTTGGTTCGAGACCTTCAAGACGCCGATCCTCGACAAGCTAGGCAACGTGCTCGGCACCACCGGCTTCTCGCGCGACATCACTGAGCGCCAGCGTCTGGGCGAGCAACTGCGGGCTCAGCGCGAGCAGCTTCGCGCGCTGGCCGCCCACGTGGAATCCGTGCGCGAAGAAGAGCGGGTGCGTATCGCGCGAGAGATCCACGACGAGCTGGGCCAGGCGCTGACCTGCATGAGCATGGACCTCGCGTTTCTGGACAAGCAGCTCCCCAAGGACAATGCGCAAGCCTCAGCGCGGGTATCGGCGCTGGTGACCCTGGTCAAGGAGACCGTGAAGACGGTACGCCGCATCTCCTCGGAACTTCGCCCCAGCATCCTGGATGATTTGGGTCTGGGCGCCGCGATGGAATGGCTCGCGCACGACTTCGCAACCCGCACCGGCATCGAATGCGGGGTGTCGGTGCCCAGCACCGTCATGCTCACGGCCGAACGAGGCACGGTCGTGTTCCGCATGTGTCAGGAAGCCTTGACCAACGTGGCCCGCCACGCTGGGGCCACCCACGTCAGCATCGATCTGATGATCGACGAGGACGCCTGCCTGACTCTGGAGGTGCGCGACAATGGTCGCGGCATTACCGAGGAGGAGATCCACCGTCCCGATTCGCTGGGTCTGCTCGGCATGCGCGAGCGCGCGGCGCTTCTCGGCGGCGTGGTCGAAGTGAAGGGCACGCCCGGGCAGGGCACCTCGGTCACGGTGCGGGTGCCGCTGCAAGGAACTCCAGGGGACAAGCGCTAGCGGCATGGGTTATGTTGTGTCTGTGGGAGATTGACTCCCCTACCCCCTAACATGCGAATCCTGGTAACCGGCGGCGCCGGCTTCATCGGCGCGAACTTTCTCAATCTCTTGGTACCCCGCCACCGCGAGCACCACTTCATCAACCTGGACGCGCTGACCTACGCGGCCAATCTGGGCAGCCTGGAGGCCGTGGCCAGCCGGCCCAACTACACCTTCGAACGGGTCGACCTGTGTGATTTCTCCGCGCTGCGGGCCGTGTTTGCCCAGCACAAGCCCGACGTGGTGGTGCATTTTGCGGCCGAGAGCCACGTGGATCGCTCCATCACGGGGCCGCGGGCCTTTGTGCGCAGCAATGTCGAGGGCACTTTCAATCTGCTGGAAGCCTGCCGCGAACTGTGGGCGCCCGGCCAGGGGCTCTTGCATCACGTCTCCACCGACGAGGTGTTTGGCTCGCTGGGCGCCAGCGGCCTGTTCCACGAAGAAACCCGCTATGATCCGTCGAGCCCCTATTCTGCGTCCAAGGCAGCCAGCGATCACTTGGTGCGCGCCTGGCACCGCACCTTCGGCCTGCCGGTGCGGGTGAGCAACTGCTCGAACAACTATGGGCCGCTGCAGTTTCCTGAAAAACTGATTCCCCTGATGATCCTGAATCTGCTGGAGCGCAAGCCGTTGCCGGTCTACGGCCAGGGGCTCAACGTGCGCGACTGGCTCTACGTCGAGGATCACTGCGAGGCCATCTGGACCATCATCGGCGCGGGCCAGAACGGCCGCACCTACAACGTCGGCGGTCGCAGCGAGCAGCGCAATATCGACGTGGTGAACAAGCTGTGCCGCCTGGTCGCTGAAGAAACCGGTGCGCCCGAGGCAGAACTTCTGGGACTGGTCCGTCATGTCCCCGACCGGCCGGGACACGATCTACGTTACGCCATCGATTCCTCTCGCATCGAGGCGGAACTGGGCTGGAAACCGCGCGAGAGTTTCGAGAGCGGGCTGCGCAAGACGGTGCGCTGGTATCTCGCCAATCGCGCCTGGATCGATTCCGTGCGCACTGGTGAATACCGGCGCTGGATCGAATTGAACTACGGGAGCCGCTGACCATGGTGCAAAAGGGAATCATCCTGGCCGGAGGATCGGGCACGCGTTTGCATCCGCTCACGCGCGCGGTGAGCAAGCAGCTCATGCCAGTGTACGACAAGCCGCTCATCTATTACCCGCTGACCACACTGATGCTGGCGGGAATTCGCCACATATTGGTCATCACCACCCCGCACGACGCGCCCCAGTTTCAGCAGCTGCTGGGTGATGGCTCGGCCTGGGGTCTGCAGATTCAATACGCCGTACAGCCCAGTCCTGACGGGCTGGCCCAGGCCTTTCTCATTGGTCGCGGCTTCATCTCCGGCGATCCCTGCGCCCTGGTGCTGGGCGACAACATCTTTTACGGCACGGGCCTGGGCGGCCTGTTTGAGGACGTGGCTTGCCGCGAGTCTGGTGCCACGGTGTTTGGCTACTTCGTGCAAAACCCCGAGGCCTATGGCGTGGCCGAGCTAGACGGCGACGGGCGCGTGCTCAGTCTCGAGGAGAAACCCAAGCAGCCACGCGGCCATTTCGCAGTGACGGGGCTGTACTTCTACGACGGACGCGTGGTCGAGATGGCCGAAATGCTGCGGCCCAGTCCGCGCGGCGAATTGGAAATCACCGATCTCAACCGGCTGTACATGCACCGGGGACAGCTTCACTTAGAAAAACTCGGGCGTGGCGTGGCCTGGCTGGACACGGGCACACACGATTCCTTGCTGCAGGCGGCCCAGTTCATCCAGACCATTCAGGCGCGCCAAGGTCTGATGGTGGCGTGCCCGGAAGAGATTGCGTTCCACAAGGGCTGGATTGACAGGGACCACCTGCGCCGGCTGGCCGAGCCTCTCGGCAAGACCAACTACGGGCAGTATCTGCTGCGGCTTCCGGAGAGGGGCCAGCTATGAAGGTCACGCCCCTGGAGATTCCCGAGATCCTGCTGGTCGAACCCAAGGTGTTAGGCGATGCGCGCGGCTACTTTGTCGAGACCTTCCAGGCTGAACGCTACGCCGAGGTGGGCATCCGCGAGCGCTTCGTGCAGGACAACCTGTCCCTTTCCTGCCGCGGCACCCTGCGCGGCCTGCACCTGCAGCATCCCAGAGGTCAAGGCAAGCTGGTCTACGTCGTCGAGGGCGAGGTCTTCGACGCGGCCGTTGATGTGCGGGTGGGATCGCCTTTCTTCGGCAAGTGGGCCAGCACACGCCTGTCATCGCGCGACCATCGCCAGATGTACATCCCGCCCGGCTTCGCCCATGGCTTCTGCGTGGTGAGCGAGCGCGCCCTGTTCGCCTACAAGTGCACCGATGTCTATCTGCCCCAGCAGGAACTGGGCGTGGCGTGGAACGATCCAGCGCTGGGCATCCCGTGGCCGGTCAGTCAACCGATCATCAGCGAGAAGGACCAGCACTTCTCGCCTTTGGCCGCCATCGATCCAGCGCGCCTGCCGCAGTGGAAGGGCTAGTGATGTCCGCCCCTCTCCTGTTACTCGGCGATCGGGGCATGCTGGGCCGAGCTTTTCGCGAGCTGCTCACGGCCAAGCAGCGACCTTTCACAGGTTTCGATCTGCCCGGGCTGGACATCGCTGAGCCGAGCCAAGTCGGGCCGATCTTCGAGAAGCCCTGGTCCGCGGTCATCAACTGCGCCGCTTACACCAACGTGGACGGCGCGGAAGCCGACGAGGCGGCTGCCTTGCGCGCCAACGGCACCGCGCCCGGGGTGGTGGCCGCGGCCTGTGCGCGCGCCCGCATCCCATTGGTCCATTTCAGCACCGACTACGTCTTTGCGGGCAATGCCCAGACGCCGTATGCCGTGGATGCGCCTCTGCAACCACTCGGCGTCTACGGCCGGAGCAAGGCCGCAGGTGAGATCGCGATCCGACAGAGCGGTGCCCAGTTTCTCATCGTGCGCACGAGCTGGCTGTATGCCCCTTGGGCCAACAACTTCGTGCGCACCATGGCGCGCCTGACGCGCGACAAGCCCGAGCTGAAAGTGGTCGACGATCAGCGCGGCCGGCCCACCAGCACGCAACACCTGGCCGCAGCCACCCTGGCCCTCGTCGACCGCGGGACGCGCGGGACCTTGCACGTCACCGACGGTGGCGAATGCACCTGGTACGAATTCACCGTCGAGATCGCGCGCCTGCTCGGTCGCAGCGCGATCGTTCGTCCCTGCACCACGGCCGAGTTCCCCCGCCCTGCCGCCCGGCCCGCCTACAGTGTGCTGGATCTCGCGCCCACCGAGGCGATTCTCGGCCCCATGCCCGACTGGCGGAAGAACCTGGCCAGCGTCGTCGCGCAGATGGAGCCGCTGTAGGACTTGTCTGCGGACGCAACACCCACTCTGCGTGGGACCGAGCTTCTTCTTCGTTCCGTCTGTGCGCTACCATGAGAAACGTGAAGCTGTCTCACCCAATTGCCGCGTCTCTTGCCGCGATCATCGCGGCCTGCGGCGATGGCGGCTCCTGGTCCACGGTCGCGTGTACCATAGGCTCCGGCACCGCCAAGACGTGCATCGAGTATAGCATCCCAAGCGCCTCCTCCGCCGACGCCATCCAGGTACAGAGTGACGCTTGCGTCGGCGCAGGAGGCGTGGCCTCTACGGTTTGTTCGCACGTGGGCGCCGACGGAGGCTGCCGGGTCAAGTCGACGGAGCCGGACTCCGTGCAGACTGTTACCTCCTGGCTCTACGCGGGAAATGCCAACAACGAGAAGATGCTCTGCACGTCCAACGGCCAAACCTGGATCGCGCCGTAGCCCGTCCCCATGACCCACCCGTGACATGCCGCCACCCATTTGGCACCATGGGGTGCTACTCGCACTTCGACAACAGCACGTTCACGGCCACAGGATACGGGGGATCCTCACTGCTCGTCGTGACCGCGATGTCGGTCACGCCGTCACCATTGAAGTCGCCCGCTGCAATGGCCGTTCCGTAGTCCATAGCCCCGCCAGCCACGCCGTAGGTCACCGGTGCGCCGAACGTTCCGTCGCCGAGGTTCTCGAATACCGCCACGGGCACGGGGTCGACCGGTGCGCCCTGCGAAGTGCGCCCGATCACCATCGCGAGGTCGGGTTTGCCGTCGCCGTTGAAGTCGCCGGTGACAATCTGATACACGCTTGGCATGTCGGCGATGGGATAGCTGACCGGCCCGTTGAGGCTGCCATTGCTCGCGCCGGTAAACACTTGCAGGACGTTGGCCTCGCTGGCCGCGTTGGGGTTCATGATGGTCGTGGTTGCGACATCGTCTTTGCCATCGCCATTGAAGTCAGCGACGGCAAGGCCGTAGGCGATCCAGTCGGGGCTCGCGACGTAGGTGACTTCGCTGCGTAGGGTGCCGTCGCCCGCATTGAAGAAGACGCCAATCCCGCCGGAGTTCCCGGATGTGACGAGTTCCGCGATATCGAGGTGGCCGTCTCCGTCGAAGTCGCCGCTCGCGATGTCTGCGAAGCCATTCGGATTCGCATAGATCACGGGCGCCGCGAGCGTGCCGTCGCCCGCGTTGAAAAACACGTTCAACGCGAAGTCAGTCGGCTCGGGCGCGGGCGTAGCGATGAGGCCGTCTGGGGTGATAAAGCCGCCAGTCATTATGTAGTCGTAGCCTGCAAACGCGAGGTCGGGGTGACCGTCGCCATTGAAGTCGCCCACCGTAAGGTAACCGTAGGACTGCGGACTGGAGTACGTGACCACCTGCGAAGCAAACGTGCCGTTGCCGGTCCCGAAGTCGATCGCGAGCACGCCGTTGCCGGTTCCGAGATCGATCCCGTCGACGGCGTCCGCTTGGCTTGCGAGATCGATTTTGCCGTCGCCGTTGAAGTCGGCGGCCACCAGGCTGCCAACATTGTTGCTGCTGACACCGTACGATGCCGACAGTGCGAACGTGCCGTTGCCCGCATTGGCCAGGAGCTCGGACGTCGACTTATTGTCACCGCGCTCGCTAACCACGAGGTCGAGATGTCCGTTGCCCGTACGATCGACGGCAACGATGGACATCGGTTCGTGGGTGGTCGGGTAGCTCACGGCTAGTGCGAACCCCATGAAAGTGCAATGGCGCGTGTCCGGGCCGGTGTCGGTGGCCGCGTCGCCGTAGGAAGCGAGTTGAACATCGCTTCCAGCCGCATCGCCAGCTCGTCCGGAACCGGGCTGCAGAGGATGCCGGCCGCCGCAGGCCGAAAGGGATAGTACCAAAGCAGCATAGAAGCCTTTGCGCATGGCTAGGTTGAGTCTAGCAAGGCTCGCGCCAACCGACTGGTCCGCTGATACCGCGTGGTTAGCTGACGAGTCCCTCAGTTTTCTGATGGACCGACTGGGCGAGGTCATTGAAGGACAGTTCATCCCAGAAGTAAACGTCCCTGCTGCTGATCGAACTCGGGTAGGATTGCTCCACTTTCAAAGCCAAATCTTCCATAGATCAGGCGAACGACGCGCAGCCCGCAGCGGTCAGGGTTCTCTTTCAGATCGTTCGCAGCGAACACGAGCCGCTCGGGATCGATCTCCAGCACGTCATTCTCGAACGCCTTTGGTCCTCCCCAGTGCCGAACCGGCTCTTGCGGTGAGCCTGGCGACAGCGACCAGCCTCGAATGCCGCTGATGACGAGACCGGCGACCACCTGCAGGTTTGCATGCGCCTCACCATGCCGCCCAAGGATCGCGGCCATCAGGCGAAAGACTGACACCGGGTACTCGACAAGCGCGTATGGCGCAAGATTGGGGACGGCGCCAGTGGGCTGCCGCAGGTTATCGCTGCTGACCCTGAAAGTTACGTGGCCCTGTTCCGTGATCTGGGTCCTCATGTAGTCGTCGTCGTTTCCGTGCCTGACCTGATCGCCAAGAAAGCGTGGCGCCCTCATGTCGTGAACGAAGTCCCACCCCGAGCGACGGTTGCCGGTTGCACTCGGGTCGGTTAGCCAGGTCCGAAACTGCTTCTTGTTCTGCTCGTCGTTCAAGTCGATGTTCAGGGACTCAGTCGGCACGAGCCGGAGCCAGAGCTCGGGTTTTTCGAGTGCGACACTGGCTTGATCTTTCCGTAGCTTCTTCGCGATCTCGGCCACGCGGTCTTCTCTTGTCGAATGAGCCTTGAAGGCCTCGGCAAATTTCTTGCCAATCTCCTCGCGCGACATCTCCCGCAGTCGAGCACCAATGCGGATCCAAAAGCGTCGGCCACCGTCCCGTTGGGCGTACGGAGGATTCTTTCCCTTTTCGACGGTCACGTGAATCAATCCGTCCTTGGGATCGAGCTCGACCTCATCCGTCTGATACTGCGGCTCGACGGTTTCGATCAGGTGGTCACGCAGCGAGATCAGAGATCGATCGATGTCGGCGATTTGTTGGAATCCGACCGCTCTGCCCTCCTTCTCTTCGACCCCGATCCAGATGTCGCCCCCACCGGCATTAAGGAAGCCCACGACTTCTCGTCCGATATTCGCAGGCCTTCGCAGTGCCTCCGCTTCCTTGAATTCGCGGCGATCGTTCTCGTCCTTCCCCAGCAAACTCTTCGTAGCGAAACCACTCATGCTTCACCGCCCGCGTATCGTTCTGGTGCCAACAGGAATTCATGTAGGGGAACGATCTTGATGTCGCCGGTTGCATGGGAGACGAGGCCACCATGGACGAAAACTTTTCGGTCGATGCCCAGCTTGCTCATGGCCTGTCCCGCCCGCGCGAGCTTGCGTGGCTTCGCATCAGTGCTGGACGTGACCTCGATGCCTACGGCATGGCCGGGATAGCGGATGATGAAGTCGATCTCCAAGTTCTCCTCCACGCGGCCGAAGCTGAGCACTCCATGGTCGGCCCGGGCCACCTCCCGCAGGTGACGGAATACCGCTGCCTCGAACACTCGCGCGCGAATGTCGGCAACCTCGATCGGTTCCGGGGCCGACGCGAAGGCAGTGATAAGCCCGTGGTCGCTGGCGAAGATCTTGGGCTGGGCTCGAAGTTGTGTGTGCGCTTTGGCTCGGACAGGGCGGTCTCGATCGAGCCTGGCAATCAGACGGGTCCCTTCCAGCACCGAAAGCCAATCTGCCACTGATTTCCGATTCGCTTCGAGATCGTCAGCACGCCTTGCCTGGTTCCACGCGTTGCCTGAGCCGTTGATTAGGTAGACGAACAGCCGGCGAATGCGCTCGATATCCACGCCCGTCTGGCGCAAGTCCCGCAGGATGGCTCTCTCGGCGATGTCCTCGCGAATTCTCTGACGAGCCTCGCGGACCGGCACCATGGCCTGGATGTGTTCTGGAAAGCCGCCCACCTCCAAGTACCGCTCGAACGCCTGGGGATCACTGACGGTGGTTGGCACCGCGTCTTCGTCCCGCAGCGATCCGAGTCTGAGAAACTCAGCCAGGGTGAGACCTTCGATGGGGATCTCGTCCCAGCGACCCTGACCCGACTCGACGCCGCCTTGGCGCAGCGATGTCGCGGCCGAGCCGGTTACGATGAAGCGCGACCCAGGCCCAGCGGCTCGCCGTGACTCGTCGACCGCGCTCTTGAGCCACTTCTGCCAGCCGAGGGCATTTTGAATCTCGTCAAAGAAGAAGACGCGAGGCTGGTCCGCGGACAATCCCACCGGATGAACTGCGACGACCTCCCGCGGTGACACGGCGGAAATCAGCCGCTCGTCGGAGAAGTCGAAGAACGTAATGTTGCCGGCTGACCAGCCCCGCCCCAGAAGGTCGTCGACTAGTTGCAAGAGAAGCGTGGTCTTGCCCACCTGGCGAGGACCTAGTAGCGCCGCCGCGCGGCCGCCGTGGAGGTCCCCCAGATACTCAAGAATCCGGCCGAAAGCCTGCCTTCGGCGCCTAACCCGTAGAGTTTCCCTATGGTTGGGGTTCGACCACCAGCGGTTCTGGTCGTGCAGTATCTGGGTTATGTCCATCGTGATGGACCAATACTAGCACATTATGTCCATTGTGCTGGATAGATGCTACACGCTTGTCTTCGGCGCGTTTGTGGCGCTGGTCTGGATCGCACGGCGGCGGCTGCGATAGCGACGCAAACCGGACTGCTGCTAGTGTGACTGCCTGGCCTACTGATGGACGAGGGCGATGGATGCCACGGTGCCGGGACCGTGGCACATCAGGCACTGCTCGGCCTTGGTTTGGGCCACAGCGCGCGTCTCGTAGAATGATCCGCCCATCATCTGCATGTGCGAGATCGCGGTGGGGGCGTCGTGGCACGAGGAACAGGCAGCCGCAATCGGCGATTTGACCAATGTCGTGGCAGCGGCCGCACAAGGCGCTGTGAGCGAGCACACGCAGGGCGCTGTGGTCGAGCAAGTGGTGGTGCCATAGGTGCCGCTGGTCACGTTGGCTGTCGCAAAGCCGTTGCCATAGTCAGAGCCGTCCGTCTTCACGTAGGGCGAGATGGCTATGCCCGGGGTGAACGTGCCGGTGGCCACTGTGGTCATCAGCAGACTAGAAACCGCAGAAGCCGACGCAGCAGCGCTGAAGTCGTAGGTGCCAGGAAGGTGGCATTGCTCGCAGTTGTTGAGTATGCCCGGGTAGGTCACGTCTGCGAAGTACGGATCGGCATTGGCGGTCGTGCACGTTGTCGGATAGGTGGTCCCGGTCGGGCAGGCCGCGTGCCAGCTGAAGCCCACGGTCCGCTCGGAGGCTCCGTGAATTCCGTGAATGAACGACGAAGAACTGGCTGACCAGCCGCTGCTGGTCTGATTCGGCTTGTGGCAGAAAGCGCAGGTTGGCGCATCGTTGCGTTGGCCAGCGTGGAAGGTCGGATTGACGCCCAACTGCGCGTGGCAAGCGTCGCAGTTGGCATTGCTGACGATCAGGCGCCGGGCGGTGTAGGCCTTGCCTCCAGGCGCACCGGTTGCTGCCACCTGCCAGACGTCGGGAGTCGGCAGAATCAGACCGCCGCACTTCTGGCCGGCAATGCAGCCCTTGACGACAGTGGCATCGCCGTAGGGGAAGGCCGGCAGGTTGATCTGGGTGAGCGGCGGGGTGGAGGACAGACTGTAAGTGTAGCCAACCCCACCGGTCAGCATGGTCGCGTTGTCGGGAACGGTCACCCCAGTGAGCGTGATGGTGTAGAAGCCGGTGGTCGCGTCGAAGGTCATGGTCCCTGCACCTGTGCCGGTCGCAGTCCCGTTCCAGATGGTCTTGATGTAGCCACTGGCACTGGCGTTGAAGTCAGCCGGCGCTGTGATTCCATCCTGGGGTACGGCAAACGCGAAGTACACGCTCGGCGATCCCACGAAACCAGTCATGATCTCGGTCGCCACGGTTGGGTCGCTGAACACCACCGGCACCGCCTTGACCAACGGCGGGGTGCTGTCGAGGAATTGGAACACGATGCTGGGATTGTTGTTGGCGTCACGGGTGACGCTCTTGATGTTGTAGCTGAGCTGGGCCTCTCCGGTCGGCTTAAAGCCCGCAGCCGGGACATAGCCAGCGTTGGTATTGGCATTTGTGCCGCCCAGCCAGGTGGCCAGCGGGTCAGGCGCTGCGACGGTCATGTGAGCATCGACGACGCCGACTCCCACCTTGGTCACAGGTGCAGTCGGCGGGTGGCAGAGCACACAGTTCGAGTCGTCCGCCATCGGGCCACCGCTGTGTGCAATGCGCTTGGCAGGCGGCGTGGCCAAGTAGCTGATGTTGTCGTGACAGGCGCCACAGGCGCGACGGCTGGGCTTGTTCTGGAAGTTGTTGGCCTGGGCCACCGTGTTGTGGCACTTGGCGCAGTTGCCCGCGTCCTGCGGGAAAGTTACATCGTAGGGCGCGTCCACGGCCGCGTAGGCGCCGCCGGTGAGCGTGAGATCGTCACCCATGTGAATCTTGTGGATGAAGACCGGCAGGTTGATGATCGCCTCGCCGTTGGCCAGGACCGCGGTGCCGGTCCACGCGCCAGTCCCGGGGTCCACCACGCCGATCCCGTCCAGGTCAACCGCCGGGGTGGTCGCGGTTCCAGGGATCGCGGTGAAGCGCCGCTGATCGTTGTGGCAGGTCACGCAGATTCGCACGTCGTAGCGGGCGCCGCCGTGGAAAGCGCCGGTCCCGCCAGCCTTGGCGCGGAATGCGCTGTGGCACTCAAGGCAGGACGTTCCATTGACAACGTCGGCCTGGCCGGTGACGTCCTTGCCCGAAGCGGGAATGAAGTCCTTGACCACATTGACTGGCGAGTACGGATTGCCTGTCTCGGACACGATCATGGTCAGACGGTGCGTGGCGGCCGGGTCGTAGGTGGTCCCCGCGGCGGTTGGATCGGTGACCTTCTTGAGGAAGGCGTAGGAGTAGGTTCCGTCGCCGTTGTCGGTGAGGGTGCCTCCGGCGGCGGTTGCAGTGGGCACGGTTTCGGTACTGGCGGTGCTGGTGGCGTTGGCCGCCATGTAGCTGACCCATGTGTCGTTGGCGCTGCCATTCACTCCGACCAGCGCGGGATCGCTGGCCACCTTGGTGGTGGCGGGAACCAGCTTGAGCAGGGCAAAGCGCATGTCAGCGCCAGGCAACTTTGTCACCGCATTGCCGCTGCCGTCGGTGACCCTGAAGGCAACCACGGGCTGGCCGCTGGCGGGGACGGTTACGCTGGTGACAGTGATCTGAAGGTCGAGCGCGGCCTTGCTGTCGGCGCTCATGGTGGCGAAGCTGACGAGAGCGTCTTTGACATTGAAGGTGACAGTACCGCCGTCACCGGCCGGGCAGGTGATGGTCCTGGTTCCGTCGCCATTGCTCACGACGTTGCAGGACTGGCCTGGGGCACCGTTGCTGCCGTTGGTGCCATTTGTACCGCTGGCCACGAACGACGAAGTGCCATCCTCGCACTCAATCTGGGTACCGCCATCGACATCCGTGACGGTGCACGACTTCCCGTTCGACACCGTGGCAGCTCCACCGTCGGCTCCACACCTGATCGTCTCGGTCCCGTCAGCGTTGGTGGTGACAGTGCAGGAGGTTCCTGCCTGGCCCGCCTTGCCATTGTCGCCCGTGCATGCCGCCGCAAGAACCGCTGCGGCGAGTGTCAGATATCCCAGTGCAGTGCCTACCCTCATGTTCATGGCTCCTTGTCAGTCTGAGATGAGCGTGACCGAGTCTTGTTACGCAATACTCCATCCCGACCGAGATGGATGGTATTTATAGCTATCAAGTCCGCGATAATGGCGCAAGCAATTTTGCTCTATATCGAGTGGAATAGTAGGCTAGCGCGCGCAAATGACACCTCAGGCTGGCACGGACAGTCGCCGGGAATTCAGATCAGTCCTGAGTCCGGCCGGCGACCAGCTCGATCTCGCACAGCCATTCGGGCCGGCAGATATCCGCAACCAGAATCGCAGTCGGCACAGATGCCGGCAAGCCCGCGGCCTGCGCAGCCCCGCGAAACTCCGACAGCAACGACGCCTGTTTGAGGTAGGCGGTCACGCTCACGGCGTCGGCCAAGCCAAGTCCAGCCTGCCCCAGCACCCCGGCCGCGTTGGCGAGCATGCAACGCAACTGCCCCTTGGCATCGCCAGGAGCCACGATGCGCCCCTGCCGATCGATGCTGGCTGTCCCCGACACAAATACCAGGTTGTGCTCGGAGTCCCGCAAGAGCGAGCCGCGGGCGAAAAACGAACCATAGTCCCGAGCCTCACCCATGGACGCGGGGTTCATCGCATCGATGGTGGCTTTGCCGCCTCCACCTACGGCGTACAAGTCCATGGCCAAGGGGTACCCGCTGCCGGCGAGGGCAGCCTGGATCCCTGTGCTGGCGGGAAAGCGAACCAGACCCGCGGCTTCGAAGAACCGTCGGCGGCCTTGGTTGAAGGCCTCGTAGTCGCGATCGATGTCCCGCAGGTGGATCCAGGTCCGCACCACATCGGAAAAGTTCAGTCCCCGATCGGTGAGCGCATGCGACGCGGAAGCGAACATGTCGTAGGCCAAGTCGGCCAGCGCGCTGTTCCCGCCGGTGCTCAAGCGCGGCGTCAGCGACAGCACGCGCAGGTGGCGGGCGCCGGCGCGCAACACCGTGGTGCACAGCGGCCCGGGCAGGGATCCCTTCCACACCACGCTGCAACGGCCGGAGTGAGGTCGCGAAGCGTGCAGCTGCATCTCGCAGAAGCGATGGCCCGCGGCCGGCGGCTGGATCAGGAAAGTCAACGGCAAGCGTTCCGCATCGGGTTCGTTCCAGGCCGCCGCCAACTCGTGGCGCACACTCCAGCAAGGCTGCTCCCGCAAGTAGACCCAGCCAGCCGCCACGTCCGCCGGAACAGCTCCCAAGGCCCGCAGCCCCTGCAAGGAGGTTTGCGCCATGGATCGAAACTGAGCTCGATCCTCCTTGGCGGCCGACGCAGGAATGGCGTGCACGAAGAGATCGCTGGCGTCGGCCCCATCGACTTGGGCAATGTGGAAGGGCGCCTCAGGGCGCCCGCTGCGCGAGCCCGGCATAGCCGGGCAGTGTAGCAGCCTGGGGCAGCGAACGTCTCGCCCGCAGCAGATCTTTCCCCTATACCAGCGGCTGATTGCGCTGCGCCTGGGGCACCCCAGCTTGCGCAGCGATCAAATCTACCCGGCGGCGTGGCCCGAGTGGCAGGACCAGCTCAACCCGCAGGGCTACGGCGTCGACGTGGGACGGCAGCTCGCCATCTTCCACCGCTGGGGCGCGGCGCCGGGCGGAGGCCTGGAACGCTTCATCGTGGTCTTGAATTTCTCCGGTCAGGACCAATGGGTGGACATTCCATTCCCTTGCGACGGATCGTGGACTGATGTCCTGGCCGCGCCCCCTCAGACCGCTCAGGTGAGCGGCTGCTGGCTGCGCGGCTGGCGGGTTCCCTGCAACTACGGCTGCGTTTTCCTGTTGTAGCCAGGCCGCTTCCGAAACCGAAGGGCGAACACGAGAAGCCCGAGCAGGGCGAACCCGCTTGAGCCCGTAGCCGGACGCCCGGCGATCCGACAGGAACAGCCGCCACTAGTTCCGGTGGCTTCGGTGGTGCCCGTGGTTCCCCCCGCGCTGCCAGGTTGCGAAGTCCCACCGGTGATCACGGCGCCCCCGGTCTCGACCGGGGCCGTGGCGCCCGCGCTTCCCGGCACTCCGCCAGTTGCGACTTGTCCACCGGTCGCGACGCTGCCGCCAGTCTCGGCGCCGCCGGTCTCGACCGTGCCTCCAGTGTCAACCACGCCACTTGTTCCACCGGTTTCCATCACGCCGCCGGCTCCGGTATTGCCGCCGGGTCCCGGTGCTCCGCCGAGGACCGTTCCGCCGCCAGCTCCTGTGGTGCCGCCGGTTCCCGGTGCGCTGCTGCTGGCAGTTTTTCCGCCGACTACCGTAGTTGCACCGCCGCTTCCGATTTTCCCGCCGGTTGCCGTGGTTGCGCCGCCGGTCGCAGTCGCCCCGCCCGTCCCCGTGATTCCACCGCTTCCGGTCTTGCCGCCGCTTCCCGTTGCTCCGCCAGTTCCCGTGGCTCCGGCAGCTCCCGTGGCTCCGCCAGTTCCCGTGGCGCCGGCAGCTCCCGTCGCCCCGCCGGCCCCCGTGACACCGCCAGTTGGCGTACCGCCAGTGGCTCCATATTCATAGGCGCCCAAGTCCGGGGCCGCACCCACATACGGCAAGCCGACGTTCGTGCCCTTGTCGATCATCTGGCTGCCAGCCGCCAGTTTCATGAAGTCCACATTCGGCAGACTGCCGTCTGCCTGGCGGGGTCCCAACGCGAGTGAAGTCGTCTCTATGTCCGCACCTGTCCCCCCCACGCTGGTATCCGTGATGCTGAGGAAATCCTTGGCCGCTGGGGTGATATTCAGGTCCCATGTGTTGAATTGGCTGTCGACCCCATAGCTGGCGTCCATGTACTCGTTCTTGTTGGGATAGCCGATGTTGTTCCTCAGTATGTGGGCCTTCGCCCCCGTCAGGGTCACGCCGTCCGTTCTGGTGCCGCCGCCGTTGGGTTCACTCCAAGTACTCGCCAGCATGTTGAACTGGGTTCCATTCTGGAACGACGTATTGTTGTACCAAGTGTTTCCACCCGAGGAGTGGTTGGCATAGAACCCGTTGGCCTTGTTTCCCCAAGCCACGTTGTTCTGGACCAGGTGCCTGATGCCGGTCTTGCTGCTGCCGATTTTGAAGCCGTTGCCATTTCCGGCCGCTGGCCTGCCGGCACCGTAATTGGAGAACCCATTGCCAAAGGACCAGGAGTTTTCAATGGTGACCGGAACTTCCTGGTTGATGAAATCGTAACCGTCGTCCGAGTTCCACCACGCCCGGCAGCCTCTGATGGTCGTGCTGGTCCCGTCCCCGGCTGCTTGGTAGTGGACACCGAAGCCATCGGCATTCTGTCCGTCGCCTTGCGCCGAACTCGGATCGTAATTGTCGTGCGAATCGCAATTGAGGAATAGGTGTCCCCCAGATCCGTGGCTGATGAAAATCCCGGTGGCTTGGGTGTGGTGCGTGTTCATCAATTCCATGATGTCGTCGTGGGCGTTATTGATCCCGATGACACCGGAGTTTACTGGGAGGTTGCAGATCTCGATTCCCTTGAAATGCAGCCAGCTCCCACTGACGGTGAACCCTTCGGGCGAGCCGTTGACTTTGGAAAAGTCGAAAACCGGTTTCTCGCCCGGAACGGCCCAGTACTTGATGCGGTTGGTATCCGAGGTTCCGCTCTTCGAGAATGTGAAGCCGCCGCTGGGGTAGTAGGTTCCGCCGCCGATGTAGACCGTGTCTCCAGCCCCCGCCGAGCTGATCCCCTTGGTCAGGGTGGCAAAAGGGCTGGCTTGGGTGCCAGGATTCGAATCGCTGCCCGTGGTGGCCACGTAGTACTCCGCGGCCAGCGCATGGTTGGCGGCGAAGAGGCCCAGGCCGACCACAAGACCAGACAGCAACGAGAGTCGCTCAACCTTGGCGG
This sequence comes from Myxococcales bacterium, assembly GCA_003142855.1. Lineage (GTDB taxonomy): Bacteria > Myxococcota_A > Polyangia > Fen-1088 > Fen-1088 > Fen-1137. Next base: position 559 of record PLNW01000161.1, on the reverse strand, counting down.
ACAGCTTTCTTGCGGATTTCATCAAGGGCTCCTTTGGTGCGCTACGGGAATCCAACAGCTTGGGCAGACAGTTCCCACGAATATAGGGGAAAGGACTGCCTCAATCGGGTCAGCGCTGGCCCGACGAAACGGCTAACGCGAACCGGAGTTTTGGAGCGGCCGCAGGTTGGCCCGCGCAGCAGGGCCCGCTTGCCCGCCGCTGAATCGAAGAACTGACGCAGAAGCGCTAGCGCCGTCTGCGCAGCCGAAGGGCGAACACCAGAAGCCCGAGCAGGGCGAACCCGGTGGAGCCCGTGGCCTGGCGCCCGGCAATCCGACAGGAGCAGCCGCCACTAGTTCCGGTGGCTTCGGTGGTGCCCGTGGTGGTTCCACCCGCGCTGCCAGGTTGCGAAGTCCCACCGGTGATCACGGCGCCCCCGGTCTCGACCGGGCTGCTGGCGCCAGCGCTTCCCGGCACTCCGCCAGTTGCGACTTGTCCACCGGTCGCGACGCTGCCGCCAGTCTCGGCGCCGCCGGTCTCGACCGTGCCTCCAGTGTCAACCACGCCACTTGTTCCACC
>PLNW01000101.1 GCA_003142855.1 Myxococcales bacterium | reverse complement strand
CAAACCGTTCGGTGCTCTAGACGGTGAGCGAGTACAGCCGCCCGCCGGCCGATATGCCGGCAGACGAGATCATCGAATCCTGGCTGCCGCGCGCCTTCGAAGCAGCTCCTCGACGTCCGCCGCCCGACAGCCCCTTGGTGCGGGTGACTCTTTCGGGCCCCGGCGCCGGCACCTGGGATGTCTGCGTTTCTGACGACGCTCTCGTCGTGGAACGTCGCGAGTTGGGTGCGCATGGACGGTCTGACCCCCAAGGCGATCCCGACACTTGGCTCAGGCAGAGCGCGGCTGATTTTCTAGCCCTGTTTCGCGACGGCCCCGATCTTCCTGCGCTCTTGCCGCCAAATACCGACGTGATGGATCTGCTGTGCGTCGACGAAAGCAAAATCGACTTGCTGGCGCATCTCGACGGCCGCATCGCGGTCGAGATCCACGGGCGCCGTCGGCGACGCTGGACCCTCGACCTGGCGTTCGGCCCGTCAGGGATGCGCGCTGGCCGTCCCCGTTCAACCGTGCGCGTGGACAGCCGCACCTGCGAAGAACTGTCGAACGGCACGCTCGCCGTCTTGCCGGCACTGCTAGCCGGGCGGTTGCAGGTCGAGGGCGACCGCGCCCTGGTCATGCAGGTGGTGATGCTGGTGGGCGCGGCTCAAGGAAGCCGCCTTTTGTAGGCCGCTGTTCTGTCAGCGGATGAAGAGCGTGCGTTCGTTGAACTTGGCGTCGCCCTTCTTGTAGTAGGCCTCCCACCAGCGCGGGCCACTGTCGGCCGGGCTCTGCAATTGCAGTGACTTGCATAGGCGGTGATGGACACGCCGTTCTTGGAAGCAGACTTGTGGAATTCACTGGCCATGTCCTGATCTCCCGGCTGGATGTTTGTCCTGTTCGCGACTGACGACGCTCGTGTGAAGTCCCATCCTGGACGCCACAGGCGGCAAGTCAGCCTTCGCAACCATCACCCGCGCGAAGTTGTTCCGTTTTGTAGCGATGTCAATTCCCAGCCCTGAGTCCGTCGGACAATCAATCGAACGCGTACTGCAATTCGCCGCCTGTCACAGTCGTCGCGACTCTGGTGACCGACTTGCCTTGCATCATTCGGCTGAGCAGTTCGTGGCTGATCCGCGGCAGAAGGGTGTTGGTCAGGATCGAATCGATCATGCGGCCGCCGCTTTCCAGTTCAGTGCAGCGGTTGGCGATCAGTTTCACCACGGCGTCGTCGTAGCTGAACGGGACGCGGTGGCTTTCATGCACGCGCTTGGCCACGCGGCCCAGTTGCAGGCGCACGATGTTCCCGATCATTTCGTCGTCGAGCGGGTAGTAGGGGATGGTGACCATGCGGCCGAGCAAGGCCGCGGGGAAGCTCCGCAACAGCGGCTTGCGTAGAGACTGGGCGATCGATTCGGGATCAGGGCGCGCGGCGGGATTCTGGCACATCCCGAGGATCAACTCACTGCCCACGTTGGTGGTGAGCAAGATCAGCGTGTTCTTGAAGTCGATCACCCTGCCCTCGCCGTCCTCCATCCAGCCCTTGTCAAACACCTGGAAGAAGATCTCGTGCACGTCAGGATGGGCCTTTTCCACCTCGTCGAGCAGCACCACGCTGTAGGGGCGCCGCCGCACCGCCTCGGTCAGCACGCCGCCTTCACCGTAGCCGACGTAGCCAGGAGGCGCGCCCTTGAGCGTGGACACAGTATGCGCTTCCTGGAAACCGCTCATGTTGATGGTGATGGCGTTCTGTTCCCCGCCATACAATGTCTCGGCCAAAGCCAGCGCGGTCTCGGTCTTTCCCACGCCCGACGGCCCGGCCAGCATGAACACGCCGATGGGCTTGTTGGGGTTTTCGATCCCGGCGCGCGAGGTTTGGATGCGACGGGCGATCATGTCCAAGGCATGGCCCTGGCCAAGCACGCGTTGGCTTAGGGTCTCGGCCAGCTTCAGCACAGTCTCGATTTCATTTTTCACCATGCGGCCCACCGGGATGCCGGTCCAGTCGCCCACCACCGAGGCCACTGCCTGCTCATCCACGGTTGGCAGAATCAAAGGCTGCTCGCCCTGCAACCTGCCCAGCTCGGCCTGGGCCGTGTGTAGTTCGTCCAGCCAGGCCTCTCGCTCGGTCGCCTCAAGGCTGCCGCGTAGCCTGGCCCGCAATTCGATAATCTGATCGACCAGCCTCTTTTCCGCGGCCCAGCGATCTTCCAAATCAGCCAGGCGTTTCCTCTCTGTACGCAGCTTTTCTTGGACGGCTTCCTGCCGACCGGTGGCGTCGGCTATTCCAAGTGCGACTTCTCGACCAATGATCTCGTGCTCGGTTTCCAGCGCCTGGATGCAGCGACGGCTGTCCTCGACTTCGGCAGGAACCGCATGCTGGCTGATCGCGACTCGCGCGCAGGAGGTGTCGAGCAGGCTGACCGCCTTGTCGGGCAACTGGCGGGCCGGGATGTAGCGGTGGGACAGCCTGACTGCCGCCTCGAGCGCCTCGTCCAGCACGAGAACCCGATGGTGCTTCTCCAGCGCAGCGGCCGTCCCTCGCATCATGAGCAGCGCCTTGGCCTCGTCAGGCTCACCCACCTGCACCACCTGGAATCGCCGGGTGAGCGCCGGATCCTTCTCGATGTGCTTCTTGTACTCGGCCCAGGTGGTGGCCGCGATGGTGCGCAGTTTGCCGCGGGCTAGGGCCGGCTTGAGCAGGTTGGCCGCGTCGCCGGTGCCCGCCGCGCCTCCCGCGCCGATCAAGGTGTGGGCCTCGTCGATGAACAGGATGATGGGTTGCGCTGACGACTGAACCTCGTCGATGACCTGGCGCAGGCGGCTCTCGAATTCGCCCTTCATACTGGCACCTGCCTGCAGCAGCCCGATGTCCAGCGCCCGCAGCGACACGTTTCGCAGAGGCGGCGGCACGTCGCCGCTGGCGATGCGCTGGGCGAATCCCTCGACCACCGCGGTCTTGCCCACCCCCGCCTCGCCGGTGAGGATGGGGTTGTTCTGTCGCCGGCGCATCAGGATGTCGACGATCTGTCGGATCTCCTCGTCGCGCCCCACGATGGGATCCATCTCGCCGTTGCGCGCCCGCTCGGTCAGATCCAGCGAAAACCTGTGCAGGGCCTCCTGCTTGCCCATGGCGGCCGGCGCGATGGCCCCACTGGATTCCCCAGGCGCGACGCCTGCAGCGATCCGGAACCCGTCGCTGGCGACCATGGTTTCCTCGGGCGAGCCATTGGTGATGGCCCTCCATCCGTCGGTCAGTTGCTCGACCTTCACTTTGTCGAATTCGCGCGACATGACCGACAACGCGTGTCTGAGACCCGGCGTTTTCAGAATTCCCACCACCAGGTGCCCGGTGCGTACTTGCGGCTCGCCGAAAAGCAGAGTTCCGTAGACCCAACCGCGCTCGACGGCCTCCTCCACGTGGGAAGACAGATCCGAAATCGACGTGGCCCCTCGCGGAAGCTGATCGAGCGCCGCCGTCATGTCGCGCGCCAAGCGCGAAGGATCAATGTGGAACTCGTGCAGAATGTGGTGCAGGTCCGAATCGGGCAATTGCAGGATCTGATTGAACCAATGGACCAGTTCGACATACGGATTGCCCCGCAGTTTGCAGAACACCGTGGCGCTCTCGATGGCCTTGTAACCAAGACCGTTCAGCTTGCCAAAGAGTGAAGCACGCGCGATTTCAGACATTCTCGGTTCTCCTCTTGTCTTGCACGGCAGGGACTGCTTTCGGGGGGCTGAGGATCACGTCTTGCCTGCGCACGCCCTGCCGACAGCGCCCCAGCCACGAGGTCCAGCCCAGCCACGCCGAGCGGCCCAAAGCAAAGGGCCGTGTCACCCGATCCTCAAGATGAAGGCGCAGGTCCCAGTTCAGCGAATCGCCAACGTAGTTCCGCACCAGGGCGACAAGGCGCCTTAGCCTGGTTCCCCCGGGCAGCAGACTATCGAAGTCGTCCTGGTTGAGAGGTCCGAAGACAATGCGGAATTTGCTTTGCCGCTGCCAGGTCCGAGCCCCAGTCACCGTGCTCTGGCCTAGCACACCGGAGCAACCGAGCCGCCAGCGTGCTTCCTGAGGCAGAGCCAACCACTCGCCCACGAACTCCTCGACCTTGACCGGCAAGCCGAAAAAGTCAGCCACAATCGCGGCGAGTCCTTCACAGTTGCGCGGCTGGGCGGCAAAGCGACCCGCGAAGTACAGCTTGGCCCGGTCGGAAAATTCGTCACGATCGCGCAGCGAGGACATCCCCAGGCCGAGCAAGGCTCCGAGATAAGTCGCAAAACGGTCTTGCTCGGGTCGATCGAGGCTGACCGTGGGCTGGGCGTCGGCCCAGGCCCGATAGAAGAGCGCGAGGATGCGATGGTGAAAGACGTCGAAGAAGCGGACTAGTGCGAAGTCACCCGCGTTGCGCACCCGATCGCGCGCGTAGTCGGTGAGGTGGACGGGCAAGGGCCCGTTGGGGCCAAGCAGCCCGAGAAAATGGACCGCAAGACGCGGCGGCCGGCCGCCAGCCGATGGCGCGAAGGACGCCAAGGCAGCAGGCGCAAATTCAAGCGACGCTTCCTGCCCCAGCCGGATCGGCTCGTCGCAGGGGCGGGCCGCCCGGCCCAGGCGTGCGCTGTACGGGTGGGCGCACTCAAGGCGTCGCAGCACATCGAAGAAGTCGAATCGATGAGGCCCGCGTTCCAGGGCGCGCAGCACATCCTCGGCGGAAGGAGCGCTGCCGTTCCTCGCGAGTTCTACAGCAATGGACGACGTCCGATCCGGGCTGGCCATCGCGCGATTTCTCCACGCTGCACGGTCTCTAGCGCGGTCTCAGTGAAGGAGTTGAGGGAGACGTACTTGCTGAAGAACCGTTCCAGCACGGCGCCCAGAAGAAACACACCCGTGCCCTCAAAGGCGCTTTCGTCGCAGCAGAGCGTGATCTGGATGCCGCGAGCAAAGGCCGCCGGTCCGGGCAAGGGCAACCGTCTGGTTACGGGCTGGGACGAGACCGAGCGCACACCCTCAATTTGGCGGCGGATCACGGCATCGCCACAGTCGCCGTAGAGCGCCAGCAGTTCGCGCAAGGCTGACGCCCCACCCCCGTCTGCGCCGTCGGTGAGCGATAGGTAGTTGAGCGACAGATGACTGATCAGCCGCCAAGTCGGATCGCCATGGGCGCACGACGGTCGTGGCGGGGTCGGGCCAGCCACACAACGAACCGCTGCCACGGGAGCGCCAGTTTCCAGTGAAAAGTCACTGGCGCCCTGGCCCAGCGGGAGGTGCAGCGGCAGATCGCGGTTGCTGCAGGTGACGGCAACCGCGAGCTGCTTGAGCTGCGGTCGAAAGGGGGCCTCGTCGGGATCGACCAACGCCAGGAACACCTCGCTGCCCACGTAGCTCGACCGGGCGCCTTGAGCACGCTGCCGGGCCGAAAGCATGCGCGGCTGGCGATGCACGGTGTAGTAGGCGGTGCCGGTCGCGGGCGTCTGGTCGCTGGTCGCATAAAAAGGACGAAACTCCTGTTTCTCGTCGCTGCCAGTGCCGTACCCGATCACCTCGGTGACCGTGTGGACCTCGAAATCCATGGGCCGGGTTCGGTCAGGCACCACGTGGTACTCGCTGGCACTCGCGCCCAGGTGGATGCGATCGGCGCGCCGAGGAAACAGGTTCACCGCCGGCGCGCAAAAGAGCGCGAACTGCGCGGGACCGACCGCCTTTTCCAAGCGTGGGTCCTGAGTGTCGAAGACGACGATGATCTCCAGTTCTCGGTCGGCACAGCGCCGCACGGCCTGTTGCAGCCCACCCAGCTCGACAAACATGTAGCGACTGGGAAACGCGAAGTACTCCTGTAGCAGTCGGTAGCCTTGAAAGCAGCGCGGTCCATAGGGAAGCAGCGCCTGCTCGTCGCCAAAACCGAGTGGGCTCACACTGGCATCGGCCATGACCTGGCACCCATGTTGGCCCGGTCCCCCTGGTCGGGCGGCCAGTGCCACGGTGTGGGCCATCAGCAACTCGTACAGTCGCATGGCAATTTCGTCGCTGCCGCGCAGGAAGATGGGCAGGCTGTCCAAGGCCAGGTGGTCCATGGTTAAGCCAGCCGCGGCCCGCAAGCGCAACCGCAGCGCCGCCTTGCCCTTGCCGGCAAACCGAAGCGCGCCGAGATCCGCCAAGAACGAGGTGTATTCGGCGCCCACCAGTTCCAGTGGCCACAGGGTCACTTCGTGGGCGGTGCGGTACTCGCAGGCGGTCTCAGCGCCCCGGCCGGCCAGGCTGCGCAAGACCGCCCCGCGCGCCACGCGGAATCCGTCAGCCAGCGCGCCCTCCGACAGATTGGGCTGCAACTCCAGTACGGCCATCGACGGCGTGGGCGCCAGCGTGTGGGGGTAGACCATTTGCAGCAGGTGCTGGCTGAAGCGCGGAAACTCATCGTCGATCTTGAGCTGCACGCGCGCGGCCAGGAAGGCGAAGGACTCGATCAGCCGCTCCACATACGGGTCGGAACACTCCAACGACTCCAATCCCAGCCGACCCGCAATCTTGGGGAACTCACGCGCAAACTCCCCGCCCATTTCTCGCAGGTACTGCAGCTCGCGGTTGTACGCGCCCAGCACCCGGGGATCCATCACGGGCTCCCCCTGCCGCTCTGGTCGGTCACTTCCACGTTGCCGGTTTCCAGATCCACCGCGGTTCGCAAGAAGAGACGCAGCGGCAGAGGCTGGGCCCACAGTTCCGCCTCGACGTCGAAGGACAAGGCATTTTGGTTCATCTGGCGCTCGTCGACGACCGGCCGCACCCTCAGCGAATTGCGATCGAGACGCGGCTCGAAGTTCACAATGGCCTGACGGATCATGTGTTCCAGCTTCACGGTGTCTAGACTCGACGCCGTCCGGCCGGCCAAATCGGGGATGCCGTAGTTCAGCACCGAGCGCGCGACCAGAGGCAACTCGTCCAGATCTTGCAAGGACTGCATGTGGGTCGTATTGAAAAGCCAGGTCAGATCGCGGCGCACGCACTCGCGCAACCGAGTGGGCGACAAAACCCGGGATTCACGCGGCTCTATCGCCCGCTCTGGCTCGTCATCGGTCAGTCGATCAAGCAAGGAGGGTGACAGCCGCTCCTTGGGCGTCAGCTCAGCCATGGCGAGAGGCCTGAAGAAAGCGTAGCTTCGCCTTTGTCACGCCTGCCGGCTGACGGTGAATTCCCCCGTCGCAGTCGCGCCCTTGCTGTCGCCCGGGGCTCGCGGCGTGTACTCGAACTTCATGTGCGAGAAGTTGAGGCTCACGGTCTCGGAGTACCTGTCATTGGGCAAGGGATCGCCCGTCTTGACGGAAGAAATGATCACGGTTCCGCTCATGGTTATCTTGATGAAATCCAGGGCGTCTTTCCCACTGGACTTGATCACCGTGAGGACCGCTTCTTTCTGACTGCTGCCCTCAAAACACTGTTGAATGAGGGTGGGCGAGGAATTGTCCACGAACTTCGTGAAGGTCAGATCCTTCACGTCGGCTGTGCCCGACCCCGCCCCGCCCACCTGCCCTGAGGCGGACTGGGTGAGGCCCCAGTTCCACGATAGCACGTCAATCTCTCCCACGTGGCTGGCAACAGTCGACTCGCCTGCGATGTCTCCGATCTTGATGCAGATAGTGAACGCCATATTCCTGACTCCTTGCTAGATTGTTCTGAAATCAACTCGCTTTGGCTGAAGGAAGCTTTGCCACCAGTCGCAAAGACACAGTCAGCCCTTCCAACTGATAGTGGGGCCGAAGGAAGAACTTGGCCGAGTAGTAGCCGGGATTGCCCTCGACCGGCTGGACCGTCACCTCGGCAGCTGCCAGGGGCTTGCGCGCCTTGGTAGCCTCGGTGGAGTGGGCTGGGTCGCCATCGACGTACTGGACGATCCAGTTCTGCAGCCAGCGTTGCATGTCGTCGGCTTCCTTGAAGGATCCGATCTTGTCGCGCACGATGCACTTCAGGTAATGAGCGAAACGGCAGGTGGCGAAGAGATAGGGCAGACGCGCGGCCAAGGCGGCGTTTGAGGTCGCGTCGGGGTCATCGTACTGTGCCGGCTTGTGCAGGGACTGTGCTCCGATGAAAGCGGCAAAGTCGGTGTTCTTCTTGTACACCAGGGGCATGAAGCCGTTCTTGGCCAGCTCGGCCTCACGTCGATCGCTGATAGCGATCTCGGTCGGGCAGCGCAGGTCGACCCCGCCGTCATCCGTCGGGAAGGTGTGCGTGGGCAGACCCTCGACCGCGCCGCCCGATTCGATGCCGCGAATCCGAGAGCACCAGCCGTAGCTTTTGAACGACCGGTTGATGTTGACCGCCATGGCATAGGCTGAATTCGCCCAGGTGTATTTCTTGGCGTTGGGCCCGTTGGCGTCCTCCTCGAAGTCGAAGGCTTCCACCGGGTTGGTTTTGGCCCCGTAGGGCCGCCGGGCCAAAAAGCGCGGCATGGTCAGGCCGACATAGCGAGCGTCATCCGAGTCACGCAGCGATCGCCATCCGGCATACTCGGGGATGTGAAAGATCTTGGTCAGGTCACGCGGGTTGCTGAGTTCCTGCCAGGATTCCATCTGGAACATGGTGGGCGACGCGGCCGCCAGGAAGGGGGCGTGAGTCGCCGCCGCGATCTTGGCCATCTCGCCCAGCAGTTCCACATCCTGGGGACCGTGATCGAAGTAGTAGTCGCCCACCAGACACCCGAAAGGCTCTCCCCCCAACGTCCCGTATTCCTCTTCGTAGAGCTTCTTGAACAAGGGGCTCTGATCCCACGCGGCGCCCTTGAAGCGCTTCAGGGTCTTGTGCAGATCCTTCTTGCCCACGTTGAGCACCCGGATCTTCAGCATGTCGTCGGTCTCGCTGTTGCTCACCAGGTAGTGCAGGCCGCGCCACGCGCTCTCCAGTTGCTGGAAATCAGGGTGGTGCATGATCGCGTTGATCTGCGCACTCAGCTTCTTGTCGATTGCGGCGATCATCGCCTCGATGGTCAGCAGCACATCGTTGGAAATCAGCGGCGTGCTGGCCAGGGCCTGCTGGGCCAGGGTTCGCACTGCGCCCTCGACTTCTCGCTTGGCCGTATCGGTCTGGGGGTTGAACTGCTTGGTGAGTAGCGCATCGAAATCAGAAACCTGAACCGTCGCTGCGCCAGCCTGGGTCTGGGTGCTTTCGTTGGTATCAGCCATGGATCGCCCTCACTTGTCCTTTGCGGTTTCGGGATTGCCTGTCTCGGGTTTGGGCGCAGAGGCCAGTGCCTGCAGCAACGCCGGATCGTGCAGCGTCTTTGCAATCAGGTCCTCGGCTCCGGTCCGACCATCCATATAGGTGATCAGGTTGGACAACTGCTGCCGCGCCTGCAGAAGCTGATTGAGCGGCCCCACCTTGCGCGCGATGGCCGCTGGCGAGAAATCGTCCAAACTCTCGAAGGACATATCCAAGCTGAGGTTGCCCTCGCCGGTCAAGGTGTTGGGAACCTGCAACGCCACCCGCGGCTTCATCGCCTTGAGCCGATCGTCGAAGTCGTCGACGGAGATGTCCAAGAACTTCCGATCGGCCACCGGCGCCAGCGGTTCGGCGGGATTGCCGGACAGGTCGGCCATCACCCCCATCACGAAGGGCAGCTGGACCTTCTTTTCGGCCCCGTAGAGCTCGACGTCGTACTCGATTTGAACGCGTGGCGCGCGATTGCGCGCGATGAATTTTTGTCCGCTGTTGCTCATGGTGTTCCCCTGTCTCGTGTTTTTGAAAACGGCGTTGCGGTTCCCCTGTGATCGGGATTTTCTCTAGCTGTCGCGGCCACGCAGCATCTCCACTTGGCAGATAGCGTCGGGCGCGACGTCACGGACGATGTCCAGGAAGCTTGCCGACACCAACCGCTTGCATCGTTGGAGCAAGAGCGGCATGGGGCTGGATGGCTCGTGGCGCTGGTAGTAATCGCAAATCCGTTGGAAAGAGCGCACCACCTCTTCCCGAGAAGTCACTGTCCCGGAGAGCTCAGGCTGTGCCGCTGGTGCTGCATCGGCAGCCGCGGGGCCGGTCAAAGCTTCCTGCAGGGACGCCGGTTTCACGCCGCGCAGTTCGAGACGAGCCGCCAGGATCTTGTGAGCTTGCCCCAGGAGCCGCGATAGCGCCGAGAAGCTAGGCGCATGAGCGAGGCCCGCATGCGCGCCAACCGTTGTCTCAAGCGCAGCCAGGTGTTCGAAAGACTCGCGCAGGCTCGAAGCCGTGGCTTGCACATCGGCGGCCGGGCTCTCGGCAAAGGCCCCGTCAATCGCGGTGGTAGCCGGTGGCGCGGCGCCGGGAGTGGGCGGTAACTCCCCCGACGCGATGGCGAGATCCCTCAAGTTGAATCGGCCAAGAGCTCGCGAAGTCACCAGGGGAATCGCCCGAACGCGCTCGATGACCGCCGCCGAATCACACAGCCCCATAAGAATGTTGATCCGGAACGTGGCATCGTTTGCCTCGGCGGGCTCCAACCGCGGAAAGAGGCCGTCCCAATAGCGTTCGACGAGCCCGCGCAGCACAGCCAGCCCGTCGCGCAGACCCGCGAACCCGTCGCGGTTGAGCAAGGCTCGCGTCAAGTGAAAGGCAACCCGCAGGTCCTTGGTCTTGCCCAGCAGGGCGGTCGCGCGCTGGACGATCGCGTTCCAGTCAGGCTCCTGCGCCGGTACCACCGCGCTTCCCATCTGTTGCTCCGGCTTGCCTTGCACCAGGCGCTCGATCTCCAGAAACGCAGGATCGTACTCAAGGTCAGCCCCGCAGGGAGCCGCGCCAGCGACTGGCTGCAGGAGGGACTCGACCGGGCTGGTGAGAATCATGCCCGGCTTATCGGAAGCCGGAGTAGAAGGTTGCGTGAAAAAGTGTGCGCAGACGGGACGGCGCTATTCGAGCCGATTCGTTCCGTCAAACGGCGCCGTGAGCGGGAATCTCCTGCGCGCCGCAGCCGCCGCGGACAGGGCATGCAAACTGCCGTGGTCGCGATCACTCACCGCCTGAATCCAGGCGAATGTACCTTTGCACGCGCTGTCGACCACGCTGGCCAGCGACGCCACGCTCGGAGTCTTGTCGGTCGACACTTCAAAGGTGGCGGCCAGGGTATTGCTCTTCCAATAGGCAAAGTCGATGTATTCGCCCTGGGTCGGGTAGTCGTCGTAGGACTGCTGATAGATGGCGAAGTTCATGGCCTGAGCGGTCTTCTGTCCGGCAGCCGTGAAGAATTCGCCATCGACCGTGTCATCGCCGGTGTAGCACCAGGGCCACAGCACCTCTTGCGCGCCACTGTGGTATGCGATGGCGGCGCGGAACCCGACGCTCTCCTGCAGGGACTTCATGTGCTGGGCCTCGACGGTCTGAAACGACTCCGCATCGCTGCGCAGCGGGTAGGAGTAGTCACGGTTGATGTCGAGTCCGTCCGCGTTCTCTCGCGTATTCAGGGCGAACCCATCGGGGTTCACCAGCGGCAGCACGTAGAAGGCGTAGGTCTCAAGCAGGCTTCGCAGCGACGCATCTGTGGCGCTGTTGCGCAGGAGGTAGTCGGGGATGGCCAGGACCGATTCTGTGCTGGAGGGTTCGTCGCCGTGGTGGGTTCCATTGGCGAAGATGGCTGGCGGGCTGGCCTGGCAGGTTGCATTGATGATGAGATAGGGAATGTAACGGCTCTGCACCGATTTGCCATTCACCTTGTATGTGGCGATAGCGGGAAAGGTCGCGGCCACGGCCTGCAGGTAGTCTTCGATCTGCTGTTGACTGTGGTAGGCCGCGAAGCTGATAGGCGGCAACTTGGCGACGGATATGTTGTCGGCCAGGGCGCAGCCACCATCGCCCGAGGCGTCTGCCTCGGGGCCCTCGACCATGGCGTCCATGGCGGTGCTTGCCGCGTCCGTGACGTCCCTGTCGGCGCTGGCGTCCCCGGCCAGGTCGGCGGCCAGGCGGAGGTCCGCGGCCGCGTCCGGACCAGCTCCGGTGTCCGCAGCCAAGTCGGCAGCGGCCTTGGTGTCCACGGCCAGGTCCGGGCCGAAGCCGATATCCGCGGGCTGGTCAGAACCGCTGTCCCTCTGAACTGTCGAAGCGCCATCCGGTGCGCTATCCAGCCGCCCGCCCACCTCGACACGGCTCTGTCCGTCGGACTGGGTGAGGCGGCCAAGATCGACGGCGCCGTCTTGCCGCGAAGCACGCCCTGTCCCCGGGCCACAGCCAGCCAGAAGCAAAGCGAGCGCAGGGAGAGAATAGCGGATGATCATTTTGAGCGGGGGCCAAGACGGCGGTGCCATTGGGTTTCGTGCGCCTGGTGTTCAAATCTGACACGAGAATGACCCGTCTTGGCTGATCCCTCCCCCTTTATCTGACAGGTCGGGTTGTGTACACGGTGCGCGCACGCGGTGCGTTGTCGTTGTGCAAAGAACGATGTCTGGATGAGAAAGGGGCGACACGATGAGAAACAGAGCCTGTTGGTCTTTTGTTTGCCTGGCCGTTTGCCTGCTAGCAATGCCTGCCCAGGGCCAGCGTATCATGGAAAAACTCGGCCGCGGCTTTGTGGCGGTTGGGGGAGCAACCGGCGGGGGCAACCTTCTGTCGTGGCGGCTCTACGGCACGGAACAGGGCACCGATGTCGCCTTCAACGTGTACAAGGGCACGACAAAACTCAATGCCACACCGATCACCACCTCAACCAATTATCTGGACAGCGCCGCCGGCGGCACCGACTACACCCTGAAGGCGATAATTGGGGGCGTCGAGGAAGCGACAGGGACAAAGGCGCTGTCTCTGCCACAAGGCTACCTTGAGATCCCGATCAAGGACGCAGGCGGCAGGAAGATCCATCTTGCCTATGTTGGCGATCTCGACGGGGATGGCGAATACGAATATATCGTGGACCGGTTCCAGGCAGGCGTGTCCCAGTATGTCGATGCATACCATCGCAACGGAACGTTCATGTGGCGGGTCGATATGGGCCCCAACAGCACAAATACGGACCTTTCACTATCCGGTCCGGACACCATTAGCTGTGGGCATGCCGATGATGAAACCGTGTATGACATCGACAGCGACGGCAAAGCCGAACTGATACTAAGAGGCGCCAACGGCATGATCTTCGGGGATGGAAAAGTACTGAGCGCGTCGACAACGCAAACCGACCAGTTCATCGTCGCGGTAGACGGAGTAACCGGCGCCGAGAAGGGCAAGGAATGCGCAGTGCCTTCAGATCTCCTTTCTGTTGGGAATTCAACAGGTCATTTCAGCATCGCCTATTGGGACGGCGTTCATCCAAGCCTGTACTACAAGGCAAAAGCCGGTGGCACGGCGGCCATGATGGACCTGGGATATGATTTCAAAGACAATGCCTGGTCCCTGCGGTTTAAGGCCGTACGTACCCCGATCAATTCCTATCCAAACAACCACAATCTCAGATGTGTCGACCTTGATCGCGACGGCATAGATGAATGCGTCAACGGTGGCTATGCCATTAAGGGGGATGGATCGATTTTTTGGAATATGGGTTCTCAGGGCGTAAGCCACGGCGACCGGTGGCATATAGGCGCTATGGATCCCAACCCGTCCGCCGACCTGTTGGGTTGGGCCATTGGACAGCGCTCGGGATATGACTGGGTTGAATATAACGCCAAGACCGGCACCGTACTTCGAAAGGTTGGCGCCGGTACCACCGACCTGGCGCGCGGTGTATGCGGAGACGTTGACCCGGGCCAAAAAGGGTACGAATGCTGGACCGGCGGTTCGGTGTACAACATGCTGAACTTGACCGGTTCGCCAATAGGATCCGGTGCGCCGGCGCAGAATTTTCGCATCTTCTGGGACGGCGATGTGCTGGCCGAAGTCCTGGATTCTAACACTGTATCAAAGTGGGCCTATCCGGGCGCGCCCAGCGGCGGGTTTACCAGTGCGAATCTGGCCGGCCTCGTCCCAACGCGTAACGCGGCCCCCCTGTACGGCGACATGTTCGGCGACTGGCGCGAGGAGGTGCTGTTCGAACAATCCGGAAGTACGTCGATAAGGATCTACTCAACCGCCATTCCAACGGACAAGCGTATCTATACCCTTGTGCACGATCCCGAATATCGAAATAGCATGTGCGAAAAGGGCTATCAGCAATCGCACATGTTGGACTACTACCTGGGCGACGGGATGGCCGACCCGCCCAAGCCCAACATCAAGTATCCGGACGGAAGCGGGGCGGCAGGCGCGGGCGGAGGCGGAACCACCGGGGCCGCAGGCGCAAGCGGCGGCGCGACTAGCGCGTCCGCAGGCGCAAGCGGTGGTGCGACCAGCGCGTCCGCAGGCGCGAGCGGCAGCGGCGCGACAGTTCTGGGCGGAGCGACGGGTGGCGGGGGAACCAGCGAGGCCGGCGGGGCGAGCGGCGGCGGTGCGACCAGTGCGTCCGCAGGCGCTAGCAGCGGCGGTGCGACCAGTGCGTCTGCAGGCGCGAGTGGCGGCGGCGCGCTTGCTACGAGCGGCGCTGGTGTGGGTGGCAGCGGAGGAACGAGCGGGACCGGAGGCATTCCCGCGCAAGGCGGCGGAGGTGCAGGGACGATCGCAATGGGCGGGACATCCGCGCCAGGTGGGACGCCTGGAACCGGCGGTGGCGTAGGCGGCAATCCCGTGACTGGCGGCAGCACCTCGGTGGTCGCTGGCGGGGCAGGGGCGCCCGCAGCAGGCACAACTGCGGTGGCGGGAACCTTGGCTAGCGCGAGCAGCGCGGCCGGCGGCACTGTCGCAGGACAAAGCAGCACAGGGCCAAAGAGTGTCGTGGCCGGCTCGGGATGCTCGTGCGGAATCGGCGGGACGTCCGGGCGCGCCTCGGCGGGTTCTCTCTTCGCCATGCTGGGACTGTTGGGCCTCATTGCACACCGGCGACATCGGCGGGTAAGCTTGCGAAAGTGATAGGTCAATCTACGCTCGGGCGCGCGGCGAGTTCCATCCGCAGACGCGCGCCAATATCTTCGCCAACCACAGGGGCGGAGGGCATAGGCGTTAAGCGGCGGAACTGCGCCGGAAAAGCTGAGGTAGACCACCCTCTCCCTTTGGGAGAGGGCTGGGGTGAGGGTACTGCATTTGCACGTCGAATCGTGCAGCGGGCGCAATCACCACAATTTGGTGACTTCAGCGTCCGGCTCACAGAAAGTCTCGCCCTCACCCCCAGGCCCCTCTCCCGAAAGGGAGAGGGGTTACCCATCGAAGGCTTGTGTCCTCGAATCACGAATGGCCATTTCATTCCGCCGTTGATCCGCTCAACGCCTATGGGGGCGGAGGGTGCGGGTGATGAACCAGCCTGAAAGGGCGGGTTCGGAGGGCAATCGGGAGCCTTCAGCACGCTCCCGATTGCCTCTCTGGTTGGTCTTGACCGCGGCCTTTGCGGCGGCGCTTCTGGTCGTGCTGGGGCGGGCAGCGCGCATGCAGAGGCCGACAGCAGACCCATTTGCAGCCGAGCCGAAGCTGTTCAGCAGGCAATGGCTGCGCGAGCCGATCGAACGGAATCGCTTCTTGCGGCTATCCATTGTGGGTTCTGACCTGTCTGGCCTCACCTTCACCAGCGACGGGCAGCGCGGCTGGGCCGTCGGCGACCATGGAACCATCTTGAGCACGCGCGACGGGGGCGGTTCCTGGCAGGCGCAGAGATCCGGCAGCAAGAGCACGCTCTTGGCCGTGGCGTTCACCAACGATGGGCAGCGCGGCTGGGCTGTCGGCGGCGATGGAACCATCCTGAGCACAGGCGATGGTGGCAGCACCTGGCAGGCCCAGGCGAGCGGCACCAAGACCATGCTTTCCGCCGTCACGTTCACCAGCGATGGGCAACGCGGCTGGGCGGTTGGCACCGAAGGAACGATTCTGAGCACGCGCGACGGGGGCAATTCCTGGCAGACCCAGGCGAGCGGCGCCGATGACTTGCTCTTGGCCGTGAGGTTCAGCCGCGATGGACAGCGCGGCTGGGCCACGGGCTTGGGAACGATGCTAAGCACACACGACGGCGGCAGCACCTGGCAGACCCAGGCGAGCGGCAAAGACAGCATTCTTTCCGCCGCGACCTTCACCGACGATGGGCAGCGCGGCTGGGCCGTTGGTGTCGATGGAACGATCCTGAACACGCGCGACGGCGGCAACACCTGGCAGGCCCAGGCGAGCGGCACCAAGAACTGGCTTTTCGCCGTGACGTTTGCCAGCGATGGACAGCGCGGCTGGGCCACCGGCAGCGAAGGAACGATTCTACGCACGCGCGACGGCGGCAACACCTGGCAGGCCCAATCGAGCGGCAGCACGCGCGGCCTTCGCGCCGTGACCTTCTCCAGCGACGGGCAGCGCGGCTGGGCCGTCGGCAGAGAAGGAACAATCCTGAGCACGCACGACAGCGGCCATTATTGGCAGGCCCACACCAGCAGCCCCAGAAGATGGCTCTACGCCGTGAGTTTCGCCGGCGATGGCCGGCGCGGCTGGGCCGTCGGTGTTGGCGGTACGATTCTGAGCACGCGCGACGGCGGCCACTCCTGGCAGGCGCAGTCGAGCGGCAGCAAGAACTGGCTTCGCGCCATGACCTTCACCAGCGATGGGCAACGAGGCTGGGCTGTCGGCGATAACGGCACGATCCTGCGCACGCGGGACGGCGGCGACACCTGGCAGGCCCAGGCGAGCGGCAGCAAGCGCTGGCTTTCCGCCGTGACGTTCACCAGCGATGGGCAGCGCGGGTGGGCCGTCGGCGGCAATGGAACGATCCTGAGCACGCGCGACGGTGGCAACACCTGGCAGGCCCAAGCGAGCGGCACCGAGGCATGGCTCTACGCCGTCACCTTCCAGGATGACGGGCAACGCGGTTGGGCCGTTGGCAGCGAAGGAGCAATCCTGAGCACGCAGGACGGAGGCAATACATGGAAGGCCCAGGCGGGCGGCAGCCTGAGCTGGCTTTACGCCCTCACATTCCAAAATGACGGGCAGCGCGGCTGGGCCGTCGGCACCGATGGCACGATCCTGAGGACGCAGGACAGTGGCAACACATGGCAGGCCCTTTCGAACGGCAGCAAGAGCAGGCTTTTTGCCGTGACGTTTCAAGGCAACGGGCAGAGCGGCTGGGCCGTTGGCACCGATGGTACGATCCTGAGGACGCGGGACGGAGGCGACACCTGGCAGGCCCAGTGGGGCGGTACCAACAGCGAGCTTCACGCCGTGACGTTCACTGACGATGGGAGAGTCGGCTGGATCGTCGGCGACGATGGAATAATCCTGAGCACGAGCAATGGTGGTCGCACATGGGTCGCGCCGACCTATGCTCGATACCCGGCACCCTGGTTCTACGCATCCGCCTTCCTTGTTCTTGCTGCTGCGATCATTGGAACACGGCGAATTCGGCAATCCCAAGCGCAGCACCGTCACGCGGAACTCCCCCAAAGCTGACGCGTTTGTCAGCTTTGGGTTCTAGATCCAGAGCGCTGCATGGCGCTGTGTGTCTTTTGTCAAGAAAAAAAAGAGCCGCAGTTGACCCGTCTTGGTTTGTCCTGACCCCTCTGTCTCAGAGACATATCTTTACACTACAGAAGCATATCTTTACAAATAGGCCCCCATGTCCCATTGCAGTATTTGTGCTGCGCACAGCATCCTGTTCCTATGCCAAAGGAGCGACTCGATGAGATACAAAGGCTTTTCGTTCGTCATCTCCCTGGCCGTTTGCCTGCTAGCAATGCCTGCCCAGGGCCAGCGTATCATGGAAAAACTCGGCCGCGGCTTTGTGGCGGTTGGGGGAGCAACCGGCGGGGGCAACCTTCTGTCGTGGCGGCTCTACGGCACGGAACAGGGCACCGATGTCGCCTTCAACGTGTACAAGGGCACGACAAAACTCAATGCCACACCGATCACCACCTCAACCAATTATCTGGACAGCGCCGCCGGCGGCACCGACTACACTCTGAAGGCGATAGTCGGGGGCGTCGAGGAAGCGACCGGGACAAAGGCGCTGTCTCTGCCGAATGGCTACCTTGAAATCCCGATCAAGGACGCAGGCGGTAGGAAGATCCATCTTGCCTATGTCGGCGATCTCGACGGCGATGGCGAATACGAATACGTCGTGGACCGGTTTCAGGCAGGCGTGTCCCAGTATGTCGACGCCTACCATAGAGACGGGACGTTCATGTGGCGGGTCGATATGGGCCCCAACAGCACGAATACCGACCTTTCACTCTCCGGTCCGGACACCATTAGCTGTGGGCATGCCGACGATGAAACCGTGTATGACATCGACAGCGACGGCAAGGCCGAGCTCATACTAAGAGGCGCCAACGGCATGATCTTCGGGGATGGAAAAGTACTGAGCGCGTCGACAACGCAAACCGACCAGTTCATCGTCGCGGTAGACGGAGTAACCGGCGCCGAGAAGGGCAAGGAATGCGCAGTGCCTTCAGATCTCCTTTCTGTTGGGAATTCAACAGGTCATTTCAGCATCGCCTATTGGGACGGCGTTCATCCAAGTCTGTACTACAAGGCAAAAGCCGGTGGCACGAAGGCTATGATGGACCTGGGATATGATTTCAAAGACAATGCCTGGTCCCTGCGGTTTAAGGCCGTACGTACCCCGATCAATTCCTATCCAAACAACCACAATCTCAGATGTCTCGACCTTGATGCCGACGGCATAGACGAATGTATAAACGGCGGCTATGCCATCAAAGGGGATGGAACGGTCTTTTGGAATTTGGGTCCTCAGGGCGTTTCCCACGGCGACCGGTGGCATGTGGGCAAGTTAGATCCCACCCGTGCCGGCCTTCAAGGTTGGGCCATTGGACAGAGTTCTGGATACGACTGGGTCTACTATGACGCCACGAAGGGCACCCTACTGCGAAAGTATGGCCCCGGTACAGTCGACATGAACCGTGGGACATGCGGAGACGTTGACCCGACCCATCTTGGGTACGAATGCTGGACCAACAGCAAGGTATTCAACAATTCGGACTTGAACACTGCCACGGCCTTGAGCTCTACGACTCCTACGGAGATTGGGACCGGTTCGCCGGCGGTCAACTTCCGCATCTGGTGGGATGGCGATCTGCTGAGTGAAAACCTGGACTCCAACACTGTATCAAAGTGGGCCTATCCGGGCGCGCCCAGCGGCGGGTTTACCAGTGCGAATCTTGCCGGCCTCGTCCCAACGCGTAACGCGGCCCCCCTGTACGGCGACATGTTCGGCGACTGGCGCGAGGAGGTGCTGTTCGAACAATCTAATAGTGCATCGATTAGGATCTACTCAACCGCCATTCCAACCGACAAGCGCATCTACACCCTGATGCACGATCCCGAATATCGGAACAGCATGTGCGAAAAGGGCTATCAGCAATCGCACATGTTGGACTACTACCTGGGCGACGGGATGACCGACCCGCCCAAGCCCAACATCAAGTATCCTGACGGCAGCGGGGCCGCAGGCGCGGGCGGCGGCGGGACCACGGGAGCTGCAGGCGCGGGCGGCGGCGGGACCACGGGGGCTGGCAACACCGGCGGCAGCAGTGAGACCACTGGGGCCGCAGGCGCAGGCGGCAACCCCGAGACCGGGGGGAACACCGTGGCAGACACCGGAGGCGCAGTGGCGAACGCGGGGACGACTGCGGTAGCGCCCGCAACCGGTGGTAACACGAACACCGGAGCCGCTGGCGCCGTCGCTGGACAAAGCGGCACAGCAGTACAGAATTCCGCAGCCTCGTCGGGCTGTTCATGCGTCATCGGCGCAACCTCCGGCCGCGCCTCGGCGGACTATCTGGTCGCGATGCTGGGCCTGTTGGGCCTGGTTCTGAACCGACGGCGTCGGCGGCGAGACTAGCAGGCCGCTTCACGATCCTGGGGTAGGGGCGACCTGCGGTCGCCCCTCCACTATCAGTAAGCGTCGACGCTCAACCGAGGCATCAACTGCCTGAACTGAACACCACCTCGACGCGGGCGTCATGGGGTAACCTCTCTCGGTGGTCAACACGGCCTCATCAGCGGCCGGAAACGGCGCGCTCCGCTGCGCGAACGCGATCAAAGTCGCACAAATGTGGGGCGGGAGGGTTCCCGGACGCTCGAAAATCCCCCGCGACTTGACTATGCTCAGGTGATTCACGTGAAGAAGCTCCATTCCCATGCCTTCGAGGCTGCGCTCTATTGCCTCCTGTTTGCCGCGGCTGCCGTGTATGTCGAGGCAAGGATCGGGCCGCAGGTTCTCTACTATTGGAATCCCGAACTGTTCTTGAAGACCTCAGCATTCTTCCGCGACATCGCGCTGCTGCCCGGCGGAATCACAACCTATGCGGATAAATTTCTTTTCCAGCTCAACGCGCTTCCCTGGTTGGGCACCCTATCAACTGTCTCTTTGTGTCTTCTTGCCGGCGTCCTTGCGAACAGGATCCATTCGGCGCTAACTGGCGCGCGATCTTCTTTCTTTACTGTTGTCCCGTTCTTCTTCGTGCTCTGTACCCTTAACCAATTCCGCATCATCCCCCTGACCAAACTGCTTTCCGCGCTCGTGCTCGCGGATGTCTTCATTCATCTCCCGGAAAGGAAGGCGTTTCTCAGGGTTGGCGTTTTCTTCATTGCCTCGTGCTTCTTCATCCTGATAGTGCACGACCTCTATTGGCTCTTCGCAGCCCTGTGCATGATCTTCGAACTGCTGCGCCGGGGGGATCGATGGGTCGGGGCTTTGTATGCAGTCTTGGCCTTCGCTATTCTCTCGATCGACCACCGGTATCTCTACCTTCAGCATACAAGGGTCGAATCCCCTGGTGCCGCCCTTTCCGGTGCACTCGACCGCGGTTCCATTTTTGAGACGGCGGTGTTGGTGGCCTTGCTGCTCCTTGCCCTCGCCTTGGCCTATAGGAAAAGAGCGCTTTCCGGCCTTGCTTTGCTCCCTATCCTGCTCACCGGCTATGCCGACCTCCAAACCTGGTTGCCGATCTCCAAGGGCCTTTTCGGCCTGCTTCTCGCAGCGCCGCTTCTATCGGCGCTCCGCGCGGGCCGGCGGACGACGAAGTCGACACGGTGGCCTGCCTGGACGAGAGCGGCATCAATCGTCTCTTTGTCCCTTGTCGCCGCGCTCACAATAGACCTCACCTTCAACGACTATTGGAGTTCCGTCCTAAGGCTCAATTTGTACTCCGCCACGCAGCAATGGTCCGCTGTTTTGCAGGAGGTACAGAAGCCGTCGCTCGCCGATGCCGATCCCATACTGGTATCGCCGTTCATACTTGAAGCCCTGCAGCATACAGGAAGGCTGCCCGACGACCTTCTTAAGTACCGGCAGCTCTATCCGCCCTACGTCGCGAATGTTACGCCGGAGACCCTTCGCGAAGACCTGGAACGGGGCAAGTACATGGTCAACCTCCAGCAGAACGCCCGGGTATCCCTTGAACTTGGGCTCATCAACTACGCGGAGCTCACGGCGTACGATGTGTTGGAGTATCGGGCCGATCTGCTTTCCTCCTATCAGATAATCGCGCTCGTCTACCTGCTAAAGGGTAATTATGCCGCCAGTCGCCCCTTCCTCATCACGATCAAGCGGAATCTCCTCTCAAGCGCATGGGCCGACCGGTATCTTGCCTATGCCGACGACCCGAAACGGATGGAGAGCGACGACTATCTGATGTCGATCAAGTCGCGCGTACTTTTGGCCGACGACCCCGTCGAATCGCTGCTGCAACGGCCTCCCTTCTACACGATTGCGCAGCGGCTCGTGGCACACAATCCGCAAGACAGCATGGCGCGCGCTTACCTTATGTCTTCCTATCTGCTTAACGGACAGGTCACCAGGATATACGAGACGTATTTTCAGGGGGATGACTCCCTCGCCCTGTCGGGTACCGCCGCGATCCCGCGCGTTTGTCAAGAGGCCGTCCTGGTGTATCTGGCGGCTACCGGCCAGGAAGCATCACCGGCGGTCGCAAAGCGAATCGACCAAACAACCATGCGTGACTTCATGGAGTACTCCGACATTCTGCGAGCACGGGCTGCCGGCTATCCCGTGAACGCCCGTGAGTATCCAGGGAGATTCGAGACTAGATACTTCCATTACTACACCACCCTTTCTGGCCAAAGGCGAACATGGGCGAACACCGTCGATTCCGCTCACTAATGGTCGCGCCATGCTTGGCCGCGGTATTGGCCACGGGCCTTTCATGCACCGGCTTTGATGAGCGCTCGGCCCTCCCGACAGGAATCACTCCGACCATCCGGCCGGACTATTCCAACAGCGTCATTCCGCCCAACATTGCTCCGCCGAACTTCACCATCGCTGATTCCGGCGAGAGATTCGCTGTGGTGATCAGCTCGCTCAGAGGGCCCAACATTTCCCTTGTGAGCGCGTCGCCCGAAGTCACCATTCCTCCGGGAAGATGGCGGCGGCTTCTCGAGCAGAACGTGGGGAATGATCTCAAGTTGCAGATCTACATCAGGCGAAATGGACGCTGGCATTCCTTTTCTCCTATTACAAACAGAATCGCCCCCGAGCCCATCGACCGCTACATAACCTATCGCAAGAGCTACCCGCAATTCTACATGAAGGACAGACTGGAAATTCTGCAGCGCGACCTGGAATCGTTCGACGAGGAACTCATTCTTTCGCCAAAAGTCGGCTGCTTCAATTGCCATACCTTCTATCGTCATTCCACTGACAAGTTCTTGTTTCAGGCGCGCTTTTTCGGCAAGAACTACCTGCTGCTCCATGACCAGGGGAAGACCTCACTCATTACGCCAGTCCTGAGGAGGCCCGGATCGTCCTATGCTTCCTGGCATCCCAACGGCAATCTCATCGCGTTTGCTACCGATGCAAAAGTCTCCGTCTCGGTTTTCGCGGCCGGAAAAGGCGCGGAAGAGGTTCTTGAGTATACCGACCTGGATGGCGATCTCGCGGTCTACAATATCCAGCGGAATACCATGTCGACGACCGCGGCTATTTCCCGGGAGGACAGGGTCGAGAACCAGCCCGCGTGGTCTCCTGATGGCAAGTTCCTCTACTTCCTCAGCGCCCCGAAGGTCGCCAAAGAGGACTTCGTGAAAGTACAATATGACCTGCAGCGCATCGGCTACGACGCAGACCGCGATGCATGGGGCGAAGTGGAGACGCTGGTCTCGGCAAGGGAGACGGGACTAGGGGCCACCTTTCCGGCACCGTCGCCGGACGGCAAGTTCCTTCTCTTCTGTATGACCGACCGTGGATCGTTTTCCATCGTCCGGCAGGGTACCGACTTGTATTTGATGGACCTTGAAAAGAAGAGTTTCAGGAAGCTAGAGATCAACAGCAACCATTCCGATTCCTATCATGCATGGTCAAGCAACAGTAGATGGATTGTCTTTACCAGCAAGCGTGGCGATGGAATATTCGGAAAACTGTTCTTCAGTTATCTCGACAGCAATGGTATCGCGCACAAACCCATTGTGTTGCCACAGCAGGATCCCCGCTTCTACGAAAGCTTCACCAAGAGCTATCAACGCGCCGAGTTTACTACGGCGCCTTTCAAAGTCAGCCTTGCAGATCTCAACGAGGCTATTGGTGACACTAGCAGAATCATTACGGCATCATATGAGGGGGAGAAGCCGTAGGCTTTCGAGCGCGCGGGACGCAACCTCGGGACACGCCTCGGCGGGGCATTTCGTTGCGGTACTGGGCGTGCCTGGTCGTAAACCGGCGGCGTCGACGGTTCGAACTACTCTCCCGACTTGGCGCTGATCTCGGGCGGGCAGGCAATCTTCTGGTACACCATCTGGGGATTGTCGGCCGCAGCGAACCAGCTGTTGACCCAATTGCAGCCTGCCAAGAGCTGCGGCATGTTGCCGAACGCGGCCTGGCACATCTGCTGAACGCACGATCCGCTGTCCTTGCAGGTCGTGAGCATTCCCCCATTTGTGTCGCCGATGTTGGCGCCGCTCCATTGCGCTGAACCACCGGTGCACGCGTTGTTCGCACCCACTCCCCCACCAGGGATCAGGAGATCGAATTGGTTGGCGGCGATGCCTCCGATGTTGATCACCTGAACAATCATCGTCTTGCCGTTGATGGCGACCGACCCTGGGTCCTTGTCGTTGTATTGCCCCTTGCCGGTGAACTGGATCTGGAAGCAAGTGCCGCAGTCGACGCCGTTGTAGGCGGCAAAGCCGAAGGACAGGGTGTCGCTCACGGACCAGGGCGCGCCCCAGTAGCACATGTATCCGCCTCCACCGCCGCATGCGCTTTGCGTGTCGTTGTTGACCGTCGAGGTGCCATCCTTGCCGCAGGTATGGACCGGCTTGCCATTCGCGTTGGCGGACCAGCCACAGGATGGCTTGCAGCAGTCCCAGTAGCGGGTGGCGAATCCGCTGGTCCCGTTGGTGATGGGCGGATATGAAGCGTGAGTGCCGGCAGCGGAAGTGGACGCGCCGCCGCTGGCCGATCCGCCGGACGCGTTGCCGCCACTGGCTCCGCCGCTGGCCGTGGCGCCTGCGCTCCTGGCGCCCCCTGACTTGGAGCCGCCGGTCATCGAGCCGCCGGTCATCGAGCCGCCGGTCATCGAGCCGCCCGTGAATGACCCGCCGGTAGCGCCGCCGTGGGCGCTGGTGCCGCCGCTCGCGTTGCCTCCGCTGGCACCGCCGCTGGCGCCGCCCATCGCATTGCCTCCGGTCGCCGTGCTCCCCGCCGTGGTACCGCCCGTCGGATCGCTGCCTCCGAATGGCGTGCTGCCCGTCGATGTCGCGCCACCGGTCGTAGTGGTGCCCGCGGTCGCCAAGGTGCCACCAATCACGCCCGCATCTCTCTGGTCCGTATTGCCGCCCGACGGCGTGATGACACTGGTGCTTCCGCCCAAGGGACTGGCTCCACCGCTTCCCCCAATTCCAGGACTGCTGTGCGTGGTCGAGTTCGTGTTTCCACCCTGTCCCTGATTCGACGACGGGGGTGCCAGAGCGCACCCTCCCCCAAGAGCAATCAGGGCGAGAATCGGGGCGGGAGGAAACTTCATGAACACACTCCTCGGCTTTGGACTGCAAAACCCCGCTCGGCGGCGAATCGGGAATCTTTGGAGGACGGTAGGCTACGAAAGAGATCCGGATTCATCAACTTCCGCGACTGTTCCTTCGCAGAAAAGTGCCGGCCGACCGCCGGCGAAACGGATGATCGGCTGCGTGACTGCGCCGCCGGACCGTTGGAGACTCACGCCGCACAATGCGTTAGGCAGAATCGCTTCTTCCAACGTTCGGTGAGATGGTGAGTCTCCCCCCGACGGGCGTCTTCATCTATACTCGCTCGTCTGTGACTAGTTCCCGCGTCAACGAGCGCCGCATGCCCAGCAAGGCGCTCCGGCGTGAGAAGGACCAAAGGAAAGGCAGGCCAAGTCGTATGAGGCAGTCTTCATGGGCTCTCCGTCGATCAATCCTAGCGGCGTGCGTTGGTGGTTTGCTAGCGCTGGGTCTTGCGCCCACGGCGGCAGGTGCACGCGAGAAGGCCCAGCCCAGCGAGCCCACGCCGCCAGCCCCGGTCGCGTCCGCCCCGGTTTCAGCCGCGCCGCCTGCTGCGCAGCCAGCGCCGCCTCCGGCTCCCACCGTTCCCGCGGCTGCGACCGCCACGGCGCCCGCCCCGCCAACCGGGGAGCAAGGCCGCGGACTCGTCCTGACCGGTATCGCGCTTGAGATCGTCGGTGCCGCGGCACTGGTGACAGGCGGCGTGTTCAGCTACCTCGTGAGCAAGACCAGCGACGATGCCAACAATCTGACCAGCGCAGGCAAGGTC
Source organism: Myxococcales bacterium (assembly GCA_003142855.1). Taxonomy (GTDB): domain Bacteria; phylum Myxococcota_A; class Polyangia; order Fen-1088; family Fen-1088; genus Fen-1137. Next base: position 37,968 of record PLNW01000101.1, on the reverse strand, counting down.
GCGCAAGGAACCGATCTGCGCACCAAGCAGTCCGACGGGAATCGCTTCGTGACGATGCAGTATGTGTTCTACGCCATCGGCGGCGTCGCGGCTGCGACCGGGATCACCCTGCACCTCATCGGGGCGAGCAAGAACAGCGGAGGGGCGACGGCAGAGATTCAGCCGGCCATTTCTCCCACGGCATGGGGTCTCAATCTCTCGGTCCGTCTCTAGCCGGTGCACCATGCGAAACAGCCTATTCCTTCCAGTCGGTATTCTTCTCGCAGGCGCGCTACTGGCGGGTTCGGCGTGTAGCTTTAGGCTCAACGTGCCCCCAGGCCAAGTCCTGTGCAAGACCAGCGCAGACTGCCCATCTGGAGCGACCTGCGAAGCCATCAGTCAGGACGCGGCGCCGATCACAGTCAGCGTCTGTTGCCTCAAGCGGGGCTGTACCGCTAGCCTTCCTCCCGACACGATCAGCGCCGCGATCGCGGCCGCATATGTGCCCGACGCGTCGGTGGAGAGGGCTTCGGGGGCGGATACTTCTGCGGACGCCCTGGCTGAACCAGAAGCCCAAGACTAGTAGGAATCGGGCGTGGGGCCCGAGTCTCAGACTCAGGCCCCGCGGGTCGAGAAACGCGAGCGGCCGTGGAACTTCCAGGCCTTGATCAGGCCGACGTTCTTGGCTTCGACGGGTTCCATCTCGCTGAACTCGGCTTGCACGGCCTCGGGAAGCTTCTGATAGAAGGTGTTGGCCACCACCATTTCGTTGGACGCGGCCTCGGCCAGCAGGCGCGCCGACAGGTTGACCGCGTCGCCCACCACGCCGATGTGGGTCTGGCTGAAAGGCCGGTAGAGCACGACGTGGATGTCGCCCATGGCGATGCCCAGGTGCACGCCGCCCGCGGGTTGCACCCGGTCGAGCTGGCGCTGCCAGCGGTTGGACACCGAGTTGCCGATCTGCAGGAGCGCGCGCGCACATTCCAGCGCCCGCAACGTGACGGTGTCTCCGTCCTCGGGCACGCCAAACAGGGCCAGCACTTCGTCGCCCACGAACTGTCCCATCATGCCGCCTGAGTTGATGATGGCGTAGCGCGAGTTGGAATAGAACGAGGTCAGGGCGCCGCGCATGATCTCGTCGTCGCGCGTGTCGCGAACGAAGCTGGAGAAGTAGGACAGGTCGGCCAGAATCACCACCACATTGCGATAGCGCTGCGGCGGCAGAATGCGTTCTGGCGTCAGGCCGTACTGCGTGTGCAGCTGCAGAAGGCGCGACCAGCCGAAGTGCCAGAGCAGCGACGCCTTGAGCGGGCTCGCTACGTGCCGATCGCCGAACGCCCAGTGCCACTTGGCCTGATCGATGCCACTGCGCAGCTCGGTCAGGCTCTCGACGGTGACCGCGGGCAAATCCAGCTTGAAGCACTCGACGATCAGCTCGCGCAACCTGGTCTCGTCCCAGATCTCCAACTGCAACTCAGGACGGATGGCGGCGCGCAGGCGGGCAAAGAGCGCAGACGAGTCCGGCCGCGTGGCCCGGTCGATGAGCAGGACCACGCGGTCCGCATCGGGCACCGTGGTGGAGGCCGTCCCGTACTTGTGCTGCAGATGATGAACCAGCCGGTCGCTGGCGTAGCCGTACTTGACCTCGAGAAAATACGGCGGTCGTCCCGGCCGACGCACCAGCATGTCGGCGAACGCGCCCGGCGCGCCCAGGTCGACCTCACGGGCCACATCGACTTCCTCGGCCTGCACGCCGTCGTGCTGGACGGCGTGCACGCGGCAGATGTCGCAGCAGATCTCCTCGAGGAAGAGCCGAAGCTGACGGAGAAAGTTGGGGTTTTCCGAGCTGCTGGCCAAGGTCACGGTCATGGTGGCCCCATTGTAGCGTGCTCCTCGGGGAAATCAGCGTCCTTGACTTGGGCCACGCCTCTCGCGTAGGGGCGACCTGCGGTCGCCCTGCCGACGCGCGTCCCCGGCCAAAATCAGCGTGCTTGACTTGGGCCACGCCTCTCGCTAAGCACTCTCCGCAATGACTCGCGACGAAGACGCCCCGGACCCCATCCTGTTCGATCGCCGCATCGTCGAACGCAATATCAAACGTGGCCTCATTACGCGCAAGGACTACGACAAGTTCTTGAAGTCGCTGTCCGACGCCTCCGGCAAGCTGAGATCGCCCGACGAGGTCGTCGACGCGAACCCGAGTCCTGCTGGAAGCGAAACCCCGCCTCACCCCGCAGCTTGAAATCGCGGGCTGGGCTGCGTAGCCTTGCCGCATGTCGGATTCCGAGAAACCGCCTGGGTTCAAGGTTACGGATCGCCGGTCCTTCTCCGAGAACGGAGCGACCGAGTCAGGGCCAGCCGCACAGGACCCGCCAGCGGAGCCAGCCGAGCCCAAGGCCCCCTCGCCAGCGGGCGCGCAGGCAGACGACAATCGCGCATTTCCGCCGGCGGACTTCTCCACTTTCATCCTTTCCCTGGGCAGCTCCGTGCTGATTCACCTGGGCGAAATCGAGCCGCCAGGAGAAACCGCCAAGCGCCGCGACCTGCCCATGGCCAAGCACACCATAGATTTGTTGTCGCTGCTGCGGGAGAAAACCCAGTCCAACCTCACCCCAGAGGAGGACAAGCTGCTGGACAGTCTTCTCTACGATCTGCGCCTGCGCTACGTCGAGGTGGTCAAGGCTGGCTCATAGGCGCGCACACACGCCTATGCCGCAGGCTCCGGCGCCGTTTCCGCCACCGCAGCGGCGCTCTGCTGTCGGCGTCGCGTGCCCCACCAACACAGGAAGACACCAAAGAGAAGCCCCGCCGGATAGAGAATCAGCTGCAGCAAGCGAGCCCGGTAGGCGTGGCGCTGGCTGAATTCCAGGTACCACCAGTCTAGCCTCCCGCGTGCGTAGGGGACGGCAATGTCGGTAAGCGGGATGGTGGTGTATCGATGCCAGGGACCATCGGCCTCGGCCACGTCCCAGGAGTCACCCCGCCAGATGTGCTTGGCCATCCAGTACTGACCCGCCAGAGGAGAAAACGGCGGCAGCCAGTTGAGCCCGTAGAAATCCTCGAAGCAAGGATCGCAGGGCTTCTTGGTGCCCGGCTTGGTCACATTGCCCGTCCGGTCAGGTGCCCCCAACCATTGCGCACGGGCGTTGTGCTCGACCCGAATGTAGTGGTCCCAATAGAGGCTGCCGCCGATGGCCTGCACACCGATGCCCAAGACGAAGACCGCGGTGGCCAGCGCGCCCACCACGACACGTCGATGCTTGATGGCTTCGTCCACCAAGAACACGCCCGGCAGCAACAGCAACGGCACGAGAAAGAGCAGATAGCGCGGCCCCCAGCACCAGTCCCCGCTCCAGAACATGAACTTCCCATAGACCAGGACCACCGGAATCGCGGTGACCGCCAGGGCGGTGGCCCACAGCCGACAGCGACGCACGATCAGGGGAATTCCAAACAGGGCGAAGATCAGCGGCGGGTTGTACAGGAAAATGCTCTTGCCCGGCGACGCCCAAAGACCCAAGAAGCCGTCGAGGGTCTCCGTGCCAAACACGAAACTCACGGCGCTGTTGCCGTAGGCCGTGCGAAATGGCGAACCGGTGCGAATGGCGTTGTAGATGAACTGAACGACCAAGAAGGGCGCCGCGCCCAGCAGGCCCAGTCCCACGCACCTGAGGGTTTCCTTGCGAGTCAATGTGTCGCGGTGGTGCCATAGGGCCAAGAGAAATGCCCCTGGCACAGCCAGGACAAACAGTTCCTTGGAATTGACGATGGCCCCGCACCACGCGCCCAACACCAGCACGGCCTTGCCCCGGTAGTCGCGCAGAACCCGCATGAAGGCCGAAAAGAAACCCAGGAAGGTCACGGCCTGGACCATTTCGGACCAGGGCACCCGGGCATAGATCCCCACCATGGTCCCCATGACCAACACCACGCTGGACACCAGGCTGGCGCCCAACCCCAGCCCCAGAAAGAGACAGAGGCGCACAAACAGCACCGCTGCCAGGCCGCCCAGCGCAGCCGGGCCCAGGTGGCTGGACACGATCTTGGCCAAGGCGGTGTCCTGCGGGAAACGCGACACCAACAGCCGCTGGAACAAGGCACCGGGCACGTGGATCGCCGACGCCAAGAAAGGATGTACGTCGTAGGTCCGTTTCCCTTTGGGCACGTTGTCGCCGCTCGCGTCCACCCGGCCATGGAAGGCGAAGTTCATGGCAGCGGCGTAGATGGGTTTGGCATCATTCCAGGGCAGCTCGCGACTCTGCACCGTAAGAAAGAAGCAGAACACCGCCAGGAACAGCCCGAACTGGCCCCAGCGTCCAAACGGCCGCGGGCTCAAATCGCCAGGATCGCGGTCCTTGAGGGCGCGGAGGCTGGGCCACCACATCTTGCGCCACTCATACGATCGAACCCCGTCGTTGTCCACGGCCAGATGTGCAGCGACGGCGCAGAACTCTCACGCGCAGGGCGTGTGGAAGATTGGCCGGACTTGACGGGCGGTGTTGGCGTCGACCCTTCCATGGGCCAAGACCATTCTGGTCAGCAGCAGGCCGAGGGCAATCCACAGTCCCCCGCGCAAGCGGCGCAGCAGCACCAGCGCCATGGCCGTGGGAGCATCCACTCCCAGGGCGGTGCAGGCGGCAAAGACCGCGGCCTCGACCGCGCCCATCTGACCGGGGATAGCCGCGCCCACCACCGACGCGAGCACGGACGCGGCCCCCAGCCAGGGCGCCAGCGTCGGGCTGAAACCCAGCAACGCCAGCAGCAGCGCCATCTCGGCTACGATCCACAGCTTGCCCGCCAGATGCAACAGCACGCTGCCCAGCACCAGCCGCGGCCGCGAAAGCAACGCCGTGCGAGCGACATCCAGCAGGCGAACGAATCGAGCCACGCGACCGGATCCAGCATTCCACCGACGCAAAGGCGCGACGAGAATGAAGAGCACGGCGAGCAGCACGACAGCGAAGCTGGTCGCGCCGGCCCAGGTGCAGGTGCGCGCGCTCACCAGCGAAGTGGAGGCCCAGGGAAGGAACGCAGCGCCGGCCAGCACCAGCGCCGTGGCCGCGATGTTGGTCCCGTTGTCGAGCGCCAGCGCGACCAGGGTGCTGCTTCTCAGCCGCGGACGAAACACCAGCGCCTTGAGAGGCTCGCCCGCCACGCCAGCGCCCAGCTCGTCGCCAGCCTGCGACGCCACGTAGGCCGCCAACGCCATCGCCGGTCGGGGACGCAGCGCCTTGGGCAGCAGCACGAGCCAGCCGCAACAGTGCAGGACCATTCCCACAACGGGCGCGACCAGAACCAGAACGTAGTTCGGGCCTACCCGTTCAATGCTCCGCAAAACCGATTCCGCGCCAACCCGCCGGAGCAAGACAACCAGGGCCGCCATTCCTGCCAGCAGCAAAGCCCCGCTCAGCCATCCGGTGCCGCGTGATGGTGTGCCAGAGATGTTCGTGGATGGGCGCATGATGACGTGGAATCTGCAAACCCGGGACCAGCGTTCGCAGCCAGGCCAGATGCGCTTCACCGCACTGCGGGTGTTGAGGAGCTGACAGACTTGTGCTGCGCCTGGCTGATTCTCAACACCAGCGGGACTGCTACTTCAATCCCAGCACGTCGCGCATGTCGAAAAGGCCGGGGCGGCGGCCGTGCAGCCAGAGCGCTGCGCGGACAGCGCCGCGGGCAAGAACTTCGCGCGAGGAGGCCCGATGGGTGATCTCGATGCGCTCGCCTTGCCCGAAGAAGAACACGGTGTGGTCGCCGACCACGTCACCGCCGCGCAAGGTCTGGATGCCGATCTCGTCGGCGGTGCGCGGCCCGATGTCGCCATGTCGCTGGTAGCGTGCGCTCTTGCCGAGATCACGGCCCGTGGCCTCAGCCACGGCCTCGGCCAGACGCAAAGCCGTGCCCGAAGGCGCGTCGCGCTTGGCCCGGTGGTGCGTTTCCACGATTTCAACGTCGTAGCCAGCACCCAAAAGGCGAGCCGCGTCTGCCACCAAGCGCAGCATCACGTTCACGCCCACTGACATGTTGGGCGCCAGCACGATGGGGACTTTCTTCGCTGCCAAGGCAATCGCGTCTTTGTCCTGGGTGGAAAGCCCGGTGGTGCCGATCACGATGGCCGCACCCGCCTGCGCTGCGGCGCTGGCATTGGCCAGGGCCGCGCCAGGCGAGGAAAAGTCGATCCACACGTCGGCCGCTCCCCGGCCGGGCCGGTCCGCTTGCACGCGCACTCCGCTTTCGGGCAATCCTGCCAAACGGCTGGCGTCGGCGCCCAGCGAAGAAAAATCCGGGCGCTCCACTGCAACCACAAAAGCAGCGGTCGGAGTCTCGGCCATCGCGCGCACGATGGCGCCGCCCATCTTGCCCGCGGCCCCTAATACGGCGATGCGTACAGCCTCGGCCATGACTTCCCCGTCAGATGAGTTTGAGGTCAGCGAGAATCTTGCGCACCTTCTCGCGATTGGCCCCAGCCATCGCGTAGAGCGGCGCGCGGATCTCGTCGGTGATCTTGCCCATCATGGCCAACGCAGCTTTCACCGGAATGGGATTGGCCTCGATGAACAGTCCTTCCGAAAGCGGAAACACGCGGTAGTGCAGCTCGCGCGCCTTGTTCCAGTTGCCCGCGACCGCGGCGTCCCACATGGCCGCCATCTCGGCGGGCGCCACGTTGGACACGACCGAAATACAACCGTGCGCGCCCAGGGCGTACAGCGGAAAGGCAGTCGCATCGTCGCCTGACAGCACCACCATGCGGTCGCCCACGCGCGAGATGATCTGCGCCGCTCGCTGCGCCGAACCCGTGGCCTCCTTGATGCCCACCACGGAAGGCACCTCGCACAGCCGCGCCATGGTTTCGGGCAAAAGGTCGCAGGCCGTGCGGCCGGGCACGTTGTACACCAACATGGGCAGCGGCACCGCATCGGCGATGGCCTTGAAATGGCGGAAGAGCCCGTCCTGCGTGGGCCGGTTGTAGTAAGGAGTGACCTGCAAAGTGCCGTCGGCGCCCACCGCCCGCGCCTCGCGCGTCAGCTCGATGGCCTCGCGGGTGGAGTTGGCGCCTGTCCCGGCAATCACTGGCACGCGCTTGCGCGTCTCTTCCACCACGATCTTGATAATGCGGATGTGCTCCTCCACCGTGACCGTGGGCGACTCGCCCGTGGTCCCCACTGGAACGAATCCGTCGATGCCCGCACGAAGCTGCTCGTCGACCAGGCGGCGCAGGGCCTCCTCGTCGATGGCATCGCCGCGAAATGGTGTGACCAGTGCCGTGATGACTCCCTTGAACATAGGCGGGAACCTAGCACGTCTTGGCCCTTCGGGTGAGCCCGGACAGGCTCTGGCTACTCGCCCATCGCCTCGGTTGTGCGCACCCGCTCCCCTGCCCCGACAGGCTGGGAAGTCTCGACGATGACGGCGTCGCCAGCGTCCAGACCCTGGGTGACGACAGCGTCGGCAGCGGTTCGGTCCACCAGCACCACGCTGCGCACCTCGGCCCGACCCGTGGGCGCCACCAGCAAGACACGGTCGCCTTCACCCACGCGCGACAGGGCCGAGGCCGGCAGCAGGAATGCGTCGGCAAAACGCGCACGCAGCAGACGCACCATTTGACCAGCCGCTGTCGCTGCTTCTGGCGGCAGCTCGATCACCACGTGGGTTTCGTCGCCACTCTCGACGGCCAAGCTGCACCCAACCGGTCGCCCCTCGATCTCGGCCGCACAGATGCCTTGCTTGCGAGCCCGCGCGGCCAGCGTTCGCGGCAGCTCGAAGCTGGCGCGCCAACCTGCCGACTGCATGCGCACCGCGGGCACGCCCGCCTGCACAGTCTGACCCAAGCTGGCCAAAGTTGCCTGGACCTGGCCCGGGGCCTGTGCCACCACGGCCACCTGGGACAGGGCCTGCTGCGTCTGCTCCACCAATCCAGCTCTGAACTCGACCTGAGCCCGGGCCGCAACGACCCGCTTGTCGTCGCCCGTGTCCCGCGCGCCTCTCACCTGTTGCTGGTAGTAGGCGAGCCGCTCTTCCTGCTTTGCCAGATCGGCCAGCAGCCAGCGGGCCGCGTCGGTCGCGGCCACCACATCACCAGCCCGCAGCGCGCTTCCCGGGGAGGCGAGTCGAATCACCTTCCCGCCCGCCGGGAAGCTCAGCACCTGGCGAGGCAATGCCTCCACGGACGCGCTGCCGTCGAACCAACGCAAGACGGCTGTGGGTTTGGCGACCAGGACGCGCACGCGCACGGCAGCGGGTGGGTGCGGTCGCATCGCCAGAGGCACAACGAGCACGCCAACGACCACGGCTGTCAGGGTGCCGAGCAGAGCGGAGAGAATCCAGCGGCCGCCACGCACCCGCGCGGGCCGCATGGGCAACGGGGTGACCAAGGGAGTGGGCGTGGGAATCGGCGGCGGAGTCACGATCCGCCGAAGCGCGTGCGCCGCCATGCGAGCCTCCGGACGCACAGCGGGCGACTGGCTGGTGATTTCGGCAGCCTCGCCGTCGGACATGTGTCTTGCGGGCCGTGGCTCTGGCATGGGCAACGGCGTTTCCTCTCGAGACGGAAGCGGCGGTGTCTGGTCCACAACGGCCGCAGGCTGCGTCTCGCGAGCAACCGGCGACGGTGTGCTGACTGATGGTGCAAGCGACTCGTTCGGCGCGGGCGTTGCGTCCGCGGCCGGCAGCCAGGGCTGGTGCTGCGAAGGCCTGTCGGGCTGCGCTGTGGCCGCTACGGGTATCTCGGCCGCGGTCAGCGCGTCGGGAGGAGCGATGTCTTTGGGCGCCGCTTGGGCCTGAGATGTCTCGACGGCTGACTGCGCCGCTGCCGGGAGCGATTCCGCTGCCAATGGCGCCGGCGTTACGTCTCCAGCAGGTGCGAGTTGCGAAGGGAGCGGCGGGGGCGTCTCGGCCAGCACGGGTTGGGGTGGGACCGGCACAGGCGTCTCGGCCAGCACGGGTTGGGGTGGGACCGGCACAGGCGTCTCGGCCAGCACGGGTTGCGAGGAGGTTGGCGACGGCGTCTCTGCCCCCTCGTCGGACTTGGCCACTGCCGGCGTCTCGTCTGGCGCGCCCCCTGCCATCCTCGCCTTTTCCGACTCAAGGAATCCAAGCTGATCGAGACGCGCAGCGAACGCCGTGAGTTGATCGGCCGTCAGCTCCAGCCCGGTCGAGAGCCGCACCCAGGGAATGACCTTGGCCAGAGGCCGGCCATCGAACGCAAGAGCGACCGAGTACTCGTAGTCGAAGAGACGGAAGCTCGACCCCCGTTTGGGATCGTGAACGTCGACGCACTTGACGCCATCTTCTCGCAAGATGGTCGAAACCAGATCGCGCCGGAGGCGCGGCCCGTCAAACACCATGCTTGCATCTTTACCCGCGGATCGCGCCGGCGCCAACTGTCATGGTGACACATTGGGGACTCAACCACGAATGCGGCTTCAGATGGACAGCGACACTCCGTTGAGAACACAGGGCAGCCTCACGGCCGCAACCAAAAGGCGTGAGGTGATGCATCTCGCGAGCGCCCCGCCGCTGAGAACACAAAGGTGAGAGGGGAGTTCGCAGAGTCGGAGAAACCGGAATGATGTTCGCGCGTTGCGAAGAAACCTTCGCGGCTCGCGAAGAAGCGGCAACCTAGTAGTACAGAGTGGAAAGGGGAGGACGCAGAGGCCGGAGAGCCGCGATGGTCAGACTGCCAGCAGCTCGTCGTAGACGCGCAGCAGCCGCTCTGCGATGGCCGTCCAATCATAGTCCCTTTCCACCAGGGCTCGCGCCTCCAGGGTCAGGCGCGTGGCAAGCGCGCGGTCGGTCAGAAGACGCGCCACCGCTGCGGCAAAGTCTTCGGCGTCACTGGCGATGAGCAGATGCTTGCCGTGCTCGACCGCGAGACCTTCGCAGCCCAGCGGCGTGGAAACCACGGGCCGTCCCAGCGCCATGGCTTCGAGAATCTTGAGGCGGGTTCCTCCACCGGCGCGCAAAGGAACAACGGCGACATGCGCGTCTTGGTAGTAGGGAAGCGGAGAAGGAACGCGGCCAACCAAGTCGATGTCGTCGCGCCCGCGGAACTCGCCCAGCACGCCGGGCGCCCCGTCGCCCACCACGGTCAGGCGCGCATCCGGGATGCGCGCACGCAGGGCCGGCAAGATGTGGTGCGCGAGGAAACGAACCGCGTCGATGTTGGGCGGGTAGCGCAGGTGGCCCACGAAGATCAACCGCTCGCCGGCGGCGGCCTCGGGCAACGGGCGCAAAGCCGCGGTATCCACGCCGTTGGGGATGAGCGACACCGCGGTGCCGGCCGCCACCGCGCGCAGACGCTGGGCCTCGATTTCGGAAACCACCAGACACCGGTCAAAACGCGGCGCATGTCGGGCCTCCCAACCGCGCATGAGGATCGCCTTGACCAGCAAGCCCAGCTTCGCCACCACACCCGAATGCATGCGCAGCATGGTGCGGTACTGCGTCTCGCAGAAGTTGTGGAACGAGAGGATCGTCCGACAGCGCGAGCCCTCGGGAACCGCATCGCGGAAGTGCGCCAAGAAGGAATGCTCGATCTGAAGAATGTGGACCGTGCCGGTGCTGACCAGGTCGCGTAGCTTGGTCTCCAGGGAGCGCGAGGAGTAGGGCCAGGTGACAAGCGGCCGACCCTGCAGCAGGTGTCCCAGAAAATCGCGTGCGCGCTCGACCTCGGAGCCGGCACGCATGACCGCCCACTCGACCCGCTCGCAAAAGGGCGCCAGCTTGGCCACATGCCGGGCTTCATCAGGCGATTCCAGCATGGCAAAGAGCAAGACGCGGTATCGAGCAGCCACCTGACGAATGAGGTTGAAGTAGCGGATGGCATCCCCGCGGTCCGTGGGCCAGGGCAGGCCATAGGTCAACCACAGAACTGTCTTGCGCTGCTCCTGACCTTTTCCGTCTCTGGCCATGTCCATTCCCAGCTCTGCCTGGGAGCCCTTTCGGCCCTCGTGTGTGACGGACGGCGAAGCGCAGCTCAGGCCCAAAGACCGCTGCGCTGGCGGCGCACCCGCCGGCAGTAGTCGCGCAGCATGCGCTGGTGCAAGGACGCCATGGCCGTGAAACGAACGCCCATGCCGTAGAAGTAGTCATCCATGGTGTCGCGGCAGGTTTCGCCAGCGGCCCAGATGGTTTCAGGCATACCAGGCAGCTTGAATTCCAAACCCACCGGCGTGCGCGGCGGATTCGGATCCTGCAACAAGGTGTTGAGAAACACCCCGCGCTCGCTGATGTCGACGGCAAGTCCGCGCTGAGGCCGATCCAGAACGTATGCGCAAAGAAGTGTCTCCAGAGGCAGACGATCATCGAATCGACGGTCCAGGTTCATGGCGACCTCTCCTTTCGAGATGGTAGGCAAAGTGGGTTTATGTAGGATAAGAACCCACAAAGTGCGCTTCGTCAAGTTTTGGGGCCAAGAGGCGTGAGATACTCGCATCCACCTGCATGGATAATTTGAATAGGACCATCAGCCTCCAGGTCGCACGTTGAAAGCCGCACTGGTTACCGGGGCCTCGGGCTTCCTCGGCAGCAGCCTGGTGGCGAGCCTTTGCGAGCGCGGGGTCAGGGTGCGGGCCTTGGTTCGGCCTACCAGCGACTTGCGTCGCCTGTCAGGTCTGGGCGCTGAGATCGTGCGCGGTGATGTGTGCGACCTCGCGTCGCTGCGCGAGGCTGCCCGCGGCCAGCAAACCGTGTTTCACGCTGCCGCCAAGGTGCCTGACTGGGGCCCGCGGCGCGAGTTCTTTCGCGCAAACTTGGATGGTACGCGCAACCTGGTGGCGGCCTGTCAGGACGCCGGCGTGGAACGCCTCGTTCACGTGAGCTCGATGACCGTGCTGGGTCTGCCACGCGAAGGCGCCGCGGTGAACGAAGAGAGTCCCTACGATCTGTCGCCGAAAGATGCGTACACAGCCAGCAAGATCGAGGCAGAAAAGCTCGTGCTGGAGGCAACCGGCCAGCGCGGCCTCTCGACCGTGGCGGTCCGGCCAGGCGCGATCTGGGGACCGGGCGATCCCAGCATCGCCCCGCGCATCGCGGCCCTGCTGCGTCGACGACGCGCGGTCTACATTGGCCGTGCGTCCAACCGGCTTGCGCTCTCCCATGTCGACAACCTCACTCAGGGCTTGCTCCTGGCCGCCGAGGTGCCAGCCGCGGCCGGCCAGGTGTATCACCTGACCGACGGCGAAACCGTGACCGCGCGCGAGGTGGTCGATGGTTTGGCCGCGCTCTTGGGCACGGCGCGACCGCGCTGGTCCGTCCCGTTCTTCGTCATCTACCTGGCCGCTGCCACGATGGAAGAAGTGGCGCGACTGCTGCGCCGGCGCACGCCGCCGCCCTTCACACGTTACGGCGTCCGCCTGATGGCCAGCGATTGTCGCTACGACAACCGCAAGGCCGAACGCGAGCTGGGCTTTCGCCCGACCGTGTCCTTTCGGCAGGGACTGGCGGCGTTAGCCGGACATTTGTGAGGGCGCGAGTTGGGTGCCATAGGTCCCAGCAACTGCCCGCAAGACGGCCAGTAGTTTGGACCTGGGCGCCTTTGCCGCGCTTGCCCGAACCTGCACGCTCCTCATCCGATTGTGTGAAGGTCCCGCCTGGCTCCGGCCCTCTTGTCAGGTGTTCGCGCACCCGATCGTCCTGGGCGACCGGGGATCACTGATTCCCAAGGAGAACGCGATCCATGCCGAGTTCCAATTTGAACGCGCCATCCGCCACTCTTCCCCGCTGCCTTCGAGTTCTGCAAGTCTCCGGTCTACTGCTGGTCGCGGCAGCCATCGGAAATTGCTCGAATACGGAGGCACCTTCCAACCCGCCAGATTCGAGCGTTGCCAGTTCGGGCGGCGCGTCCGCAACCGGCGGGGCAAACGCCTCAGGAGGAATGACGACAACCGGCGGCGCAACCTCCACCGGCGGCACCGTGCTCACTGGCGGTGTGGCCACGACCGGCGGAGTCAGCTCCAACGGCGGCAGCACTAGCAGCGGTGGCAGCGTGAAGACCGATACCAGTCCGGCCAGCACCGGCGGCTCAGTCACGGGTGGGGCCAGTGCCAGCGGAGGCTCGGGGCAAACCGGTGGCACGACCTCGACGGGCGGCGCCGCCTCGACGGATGCCAGCACGAGCAACCGGGATGCGAGCCCGAACCCGGATGTTGGCGCTGACACCGGCGGAGTGCCGAAGACCGGCGGAACCACCAGCACGGGTGGAGCTACGCGCACGGGCGGAACCACCAGCACCGGCGGAGCCACGAACACCGGCGGAGCCACAGGCACGGGCGGCGCTACCCGCGCGGGCGGCTCCGCAAGCACGGGCGGAACCACCGGCACGGGCGGAACCACCGGCACCGGGGGAAGCACGGGAGGTGCTGGCGGGACCACTGCCAGTTGCACCGCCGTGCCCGTGGCACCCAACGCTACCCAACAGACACGCAACGTATTGTGCTATCTGCACAACATCTACGGCACCGGCATCCTTTCGGGGCAGGAGGAGGACAACAACGACAACGGGATGAATACGGTCTTTGCGGCCACGGGAAAGTACCCGGCGATTCGCGCCTTCGACGTGAACAACAGTCAAGCGCCCACCCAATGCGTTACCCATTGGAACAACGGTGGCATTTGCATGTTCGGCTACCACATGGGCATCAATGGGGGAACGTACAGTACCAAGACCAACATCGACAACGTGCTTGCCGCAGGCACGGCCGAGAACACGAGCTTCAATGCGGACTTGGATCGGATCGCCCAGTTTGTTACGCCGCTGAAGACCGCCGGCGGCGTCGCCATCCTCCGGCTTTTCCACGAGGCGGGCAATAACTGCGCCTGGTTCTGGTGGTCCATGGGGACTTCGGCGCAGTGGCAGAGTCTTTTCAAGTACGCGTTCAACTACCTGACCGCCACCAAGGGACTCAACAATGTTCTGTTCCTAGCACCCCTCTGTCAGTACCCGACTGCCGCGTACAACCCCGGCGCGCAGTACATTGATTTCGGAGGAGCGGACAACTACGTGAAGGCGGGGGACACGCAACCGATGACCAGCATCTTCCAGGCGGCGCAAACCGCATTTCCCAACATGATGGTTGCGCTCCACGAGTGCGGCACGATTCCGGATCCCGATCAGCTCAAGTCGACCGGTACAAAGTGGCTATTCTTTAACGTTTGGGCAAACCCATACTTCGATTCACCGTACAACACGACGGCGCATCTCCAGGAGGTCTATTCCAACCCCTATGTCATCACGCGAGACAAACTGCCCAGTTTCAAGTGAACAATTGCCTGGGGAGCCCGGACGGTGATGGTTCCGGTCCGTTCGAATCTCGGCAAATTCATAGAAGGTTGTCGAACCGGCACGCCCTTTGTCAATGGGCTGGGTCCAGCCTACGGAGAATGCTGAATCGCTCATTCGGGAAGGAGACATCGCATGAGGAAGATCTACTTGTTGGCCGTCGCAGTCTCTCTGGCTGCTTCGGTTGGCTGTACTGACAATGGCACGCAGAGCGCTAGCGGCGGTGCGCAGGGAACAGCAGGCAGCGCCACGGGGGGAAGCAGCTCTGTTCCAAGCACAGGAGGCGCGGTGACCGAGAGCGGGGGAGACACAGGTGGTCAGACCGGTGCGGCAGGCGCCGGCGGCAACAGCGCGCCAGGTGGCACGACAACGGAGAGCAGTACGATCACGACGGGCGGATCGACTCCGACCGGCGGCTCCAGCATGGCCGGCAGCTCGGCTGGTGGCGGCGGCAAGACATCAACCGCTGGTTCGACCCCAACTGGCGGCTCGCCCCCGACTGGTGGTTCGACCCCGACCGGCGGTTCGACCCCGGCCGGCGGTTCGACCCCGACCGGTGGCTCGACCCCGGCTGGTGGCTCGACCCCGACTGGTGGCTCGACCCCGACTGGTGGCTCGACCCCGACTGGTGGCTCGACCCCGACTGGTGGCTCGACCCCGACTGGTGGCTCGACCCCGGCCGGTGGCTCAACTCCGACCGGCGGCTCCAAGGCAACAGGTGGTTCGGTCCCGAAGGGCGGTTCGACCACGGCTGGAACCGGCGGCAGCATCGGAGGGAGCGGGGCAGGAGGTACGGGCGGCTCGACCCAGCCGTCATCGACAGGCCCATGCAGTGCCTTGCCCGTCAGTCCCAATCCCACAGCTCAGGCCAAGAACCTGCTCTGCTTCATCTACAACCAATACGGAAATCACGTCATCTCAGGACAGCAAGAAACCAGCTGGTCGGATCCAGAGGGGGACATAAGCTGGTACGCCACCAATGGCCTGAAAACCCCAGCCATTCTCGGCGGCGACTTCCTGTATCCCGCCGGTGGCAGCGACACTTCCGTTATCAGCGGGGTCACGCGCGCCATCGCCTACTGGAACGCGGGTGGCATTTCCATGTTCCGCTACCACCAGGGCATGCCGGTAGCCGGCACAACCTATAAGAACGACTGCTACACAGGCACCAACTGTGCCGAGTCCACTCCCCCCGCCGGCCTCCTCACCGCGGCGGTCACGGCAGGAAGCCCTGAGAATGCAGCGTTCGTTAACCGGCTCAACTATATTTCCTTCCAGATCAACGCCATGGAGACCGCCAACGTGCCCATCATCCTGGCGATCTTCCACGAGACGCAACCCAATGGTTGGTTCTGGTGGAGCAAGGGAACTGGAGCCGAGCTCATTGCCCTGTGGAAGTACACCTTCAATTACCTCACGGTGACGAAGGATCTCCACAATATCATCTGGCTCTTTCCCTTCAGCGGTCTCAACGGCTTCTCCGCCACTCAGTTCGCTGTTTACTTCCCGGGCAAGGACGAGGTTGATCTCTCGGGTCCGGACTACCAGGGCGATTCCGCGACCTATTCCAAGGTCAAGACCGTGGTCGGCACCATGCCGATTCCTCTCCACGAATCCAGCAACTTCCCCAATCCCAGTACCCTTTTCCCCAGTTCCGCGCCGTGGGTGCTTTTCAATACCTGGGCGGGCTCCCAGAAGAACAACAGCAGCATACCCACGGCCTTCAACAGCACATTCACCGTCACGCGCGACGAGGTGCCCAATCTGAAGTAGCTGTCACGGCGAGCGGGCGCATGCTGCGCATGGAGCGTAGTCTCCACAGGCGCATAGCCGCCAAGCTGCCGCCCACGAGATTCCGGCCGACGCTTCGTCGGCGCCGGGCGGAGTTTGCTGTGAAGCCACGATACAACGTGGCGGTCTACAGATGCGGTTTGCTGAAATTCTCAGTTGTCAGCGGGGCTGAGAGCCGCCACGATGGATGGCTAGCAGCATGCTTGATGTCGCCTCCCTTGAACCGCTGGTCGACCAGCGCGATGTGATCCTCGTCACGGGCAAGGGCGGCACGGGCAAGAGCACCCTGGTGGCAGCCCTGGCCGCCCTGGCGGTACGCCGCCGCGGGGCCGCGGTTGCGGTCGAGTTCTCCGCGTACCGGCGCCTGCCTGACCTGATCGCTCCCAACAGCGGCGTCAGGGTGGTCAAGATCGATCTCGACACCGCGGTGGAGCCGGCCTTGCGGCGGCTGGTCAACCTTCCCGTGCTGGCCCAGGCCGTGCTGCGCAACCGCGTGGTGCGCCAGTTCATCCGCACCTCGCCGGCCATGCGCGAGATGATCGTGCTCGACGAGTTGCGGGTCTTGGTCGACGAGAGCACCGCCCGGCATGTGCCGGTGATCGTGGATCTGCCGGCCACGGGCCATGCGCTGTCGTTCCTGGACACCCCGCGCGCCGTGCAGCGCATGTTCCGCATCGGGCCCATCGCCCACGCGGCCGAGCGGGTTCAGCGCTTGCTGCTCGACCACAAGCGCTGCGAGATGGTGACCATCACCTTGCCCGAGGAACTGCCGGTCAACGAGACGCTGGAGCTTCTGCGCAAGGCCCGTCAGATGGGCATCGCAGCCCGCATGGTCGTGGTGAACCAGGTTCCGGCCATGCTCCTGCACGCCAGTGACCGCCCCCTGCTAGAAATCCTGCAGCGCGAGAGCGAGGAGGCCCTGGCGCGCTTGGCGCTGGCGGCGCAAGGCCAGCTCGATGGTCTGGATCACGCGCGAAAACAGATCGAGCGGCTGCGCGGCCTGGAGAGCGCCAGCGTGGTGGAGTTCCCGGCCCGGCCCCCGACCCACGCACCTGAAAACGAGCGATCTGCGCGCGCGGCCGCGCCCTCTGCTGGCAACGCCGCTCAACTGGCCACGCTCATCGCCGATGCGCCGCTGGTGGTGTGCGTGGGACCAGGCGGCGTGGGCAAGACCACCCTTTCGGCGCTGCTGGCCTTGCGCCAGGCCGCAGCCGGGCGGCGCGCCCTGGTGTTGACCATCGATCCGGCACGCCGGTTGGCCGACGCGCTCGGGCTGCTCGAGCTGACCAACGATCCCATTGAGTTGACCGGGTTCCGCAAGATGCACCCCTCGGGCACTCTCAGCGCGCTCATGCTCGACCCCACGGCAACCTTCGATCACATGATCGCCCTGCTGGTGCCTGATCCAGCGCGGCGAGAGGCGTTGCTGTCAAACCGGGTCTACCAGCACATCTCGCGCAGTCTGTCGGGCACCCTGGAATACATGGCGGTTGAGCGCGTGCACGAGCTGTTTCGCACCGGCCGCTTCGACCGCGTCGTGCTGGATACCCCGCCCACCGGCAATGCCGTGGACTTTTTGGAAGCCCCCGATCGGGTGGCCACCTTCTTCAGCGACAAAATCACCCGCTGGTTCATGCCCGCAGCGACGGTGTCCTCGTGGACTTCGCGCCTGTGGAGTCGGGCCGGGGCCGCCGCGACCTCGCTCATCGCGCGCGTGGCGGGCCCGTCGTTCGTGGACGAAACGGTTGGGTTCTTCGCGGCCTTCTCCGATTTGCTCGGCCATTTCCGCGCGCGCGGCGAAGAGGTCGGTCGCTTGCTGCGCGACCCGCGCACCGTGTTCCTGGTGGTGTGTGCGCCGGATCCGGCGCGCATCGTCGAGGCCCAGGTCATCAGCGAGCACCTGGCCGACGAAGGCTGCGTGCCACGCGCCTTCATCGTCAACCGGGTGGAGGAAGCTTTCCTGCCCGGTCCCGGCGAGATCGAGCGCGCGGTGGAACGCGCGGCTGCGCTTCTGGGTGGGCAGGAAGAGCGCGAGCAGACGCGGGCGTTCATGGATCGTTTGGAAAAGCTGCGCCGCCAGCAGGAATCGGCCGCCGCGCTTCACGCAGAAGTGGTGGAGGCGGTTCGTGAGTTCGCGGCCCCGCGCCCCGTGTTCACCGTGCCGCGGGTTCCGGTGGGCGAGACCCCGCGCGATTCGCTGCTCGCCATGTACCTGGGCTTGTTCGCCAAAGATGAGTGACGACGCTCTCAGTGGCTCTGTGCAACAGCCTCAAGCTCTGCCCGAGCGGTAGCGCGACCTTCTGGTTCGACGGCACCCATTTCAAGACGGATGGCGCCACCCAAGTAGCGGGTGTGGTGGCCCAGGCCATCAAAGATCAGGGCATTGGTCTCGCCGCCTATTTGAAATAGTCGGACGGCGCCGCACCTGCCCTGCCCCGGCACGTTCACGGGTTGAAGTTACAGAATTCAGTCTGTCCGCCGCAGTGGTCGTCCTGCTGCATTCAATCGGCCGAATGCATGGAAGCTTTGTCGAGGACGGTGCCCTTTCGCAGTGGAACCTCTGAAAGGCAGGGCATCCATGTCAAGCTCAGCTTCGCACGCGTCACCGCAGGCCCACGCCCGGCGGAGCAGGCTTGTGCACGTCACCGGTTTCTTGCTCATTGCGGGATCGCTCGTCGCCTGCTCCAACGGAGGATCGCCAGGGACGCACTCGGTCGGCGGTGGCCAACCGATCGGGGCGGCGTCCGCGACTGGCGGTGTCCTGCCTGCCGCCGGAACAACCACTTCGGGCGGCGCCACAACCGCAGGTGGCACCGTCAGCACGACCGGCCAGCTCACCGGCGGTACCACGGCTGCCACGACGAGCAACGGCGGCACAGTCGCCAGCATCGACGTCACGGCGAGCGGCGGTACGCTGTCGGGTGGCGGCACCAGCGCGGGCGGCGGAGTTTCTGGCAGCGGGGGAAGCGTCACGGTCGATGCCGGCCTGGGTGGCGGCGGGCATTCCGGTACCGGAGGCACATCCAGCAGCGGAGGCGCGGCAGGAACCGGCGGCATGTCCACGGCCGGTGAATCCGCCGCAATCGACGCCGGCACCGGCTCCCACGCTGATGCCAGCGCGGGGAACAGCGGGGGAGGAGGCACGGGTGGAAACACTGGCGGGACCACACGCACGGGCGGGGCCACCGGGACGGGTGGAACCACGGCGACGGGCGGAACCACGGCGACGGGCGGGGCCACCAGTACTGCCGGCTGTACTGCCGTCCCGGTGACACCCAATGCGACTCAGCAAGCCCGCAACGTCCTCTGCTATCTCTACAGCCAATACGGCAACCACATTCTCTCAGGGCAGGAGGAGGGCGGAAGCGATCTCGAGGTCAACTACATCTTCACGAATACCGGGAAATACCCCGCCATTCGCGCTTTCGAGGCGAACAGCGATGGCGCTGCAACCCGCTGCCTCACCTATTGGAACGCCGGGGGCTTGTGCATGTTCGGCTATCACATGGGGGCGCCAGGAACAGCCGACGGTTATGCAGGCTCACAGACGAAAATCGCGGGTGAAATCGACAAGGCGCTGACTGCTGGATCGAACGAGAACACGGTCTTCAACCAACGACTCGACGCGATTGCCAACCGGATGCTGATGGTCCAAGCCGGAAACGGCGTGGTCATCTACCGGCCCTTCCACGAGGCCGGCGGCACCTGGTTCTGGTGGAGCATGGAGGGAGGAGCCCAGTACGTCCGCCTGTGGAAGTACGCCTTTGATCGCGTAATCAACACAAACGGCGTGAAAAACGCGCTCTGGCTGCTCCCCTACGATGGTTCTCCTGACGCCTCGTTCTACCCTGGCAAAGAATACGTCGATATCGGCGGCGCCGACAACTACAACAAGGCCTACGACTACAGTCCGATGACGTCGATATTCACTGCCGCGCGCACCATTTTCGGTACAACCATGCCCATTGCTTTGCACGAATGTGGGCCTGTCGTGGATCCCGATCAGTTGCAGTCGAGCAAGACCAATTGGGTCTTCTTCAGCATCTGGACCCAGCCCTATCCCGAGCAGTACAGCACCGTGGCTGAATTGCAGAAGGTCTACAGCAGCAGCTACGTGGTTTCGCGCGACGGAGTACCGAATCTCAAGTAGACGCCTACGGCACAACCGTCAGCGTGTAAGAGGCGAAGTCCGCCCCGCCGCGACTGTCGTGCAAGACCAGCCACAGCAACACGACCCCGGCCTCTGCGGGAGATTGCCAGGGGTTTTCCGTCAACACCGCACTGTCGTCTTCCCCGCGGCCAGTCACCGAGTCGTCGAATGAGCCGGCGGTGGCGAACCAGGAAAGCCAAAGGGCCTCGCGACGATCTGCCAGAGTTTGCGAGGCGGAATCGAACACGGGATATGACTCCGCCGACTCGGGCGACCAGGTCGCAACCAGGCGAATGCGCTGACTGGCTGGCAAGGAACCGAGCGACGCCGGCGTCTCGCCCACCAGGCCTGACAGCGACACCAAGGTCGGATTCTGGTTTGCCGTGTAGCGCGCGCGGAATTCCTGGGCCATCACCAGCGAAGCACCCGCCAGACCGCAGCTCAGCCGCTCGCGGAAGATGACTTGCTCCGCGCCCAGATCGAGTCGAAGTGGTTGGTAGTAGCCGCCGGTAGCGTCCGGGTCAGAGGGTCGAAGAGTTCCACTGCTTGAGGGCGGCGCCAGCGGCCCAAAATTTGAACACGCGGAGCTGGGTGTCTGAATCGAAGCAGACACGCCTTGTGCCGACTGCGCCAGATCGTCGGTCAGGCAGGCCTGACTCACGGGTGTGTTCTCCGCAACCGGCTTGCGCAGATTGCACAGGCTCCATGACAGGTCTGGGGCCTCGACGGTTCCCGAGGGAGAAACCACCAAACTTGAATACTTGACCAGATCCCCAGGCGCCGCTTCGGCGGGCTCGGCGCGCACGCCGATGACCCGTTCCTGCGTGATCAGCGAGGCGGGATTGCCCATCTTGGGCGCGCAGCCGGCCAGCAACAAGAACGCGAGAAAATCCGACCTGCGCATCAGAACCTCACTGAAACTCCGGCCACAGCCAGGATGGGCAGGCCCGTGATGTTCGAGCGCGAGGCGAACTGTTCGTCATAGGCAAATTCCTCGACGTTCGCGTGATTGGTGAGGTTGAGAATCTCTAGGTAAGGAACGATGTCCAGCGAACGTCGGCGAAAGTGCTTTTCCACGCGAAGATCGAGCGCATAGAAGGCCGGCAGGCGAATGCTGTTCTGTTGCCCGAAGATGGGCTGGAACTGTCCCGTGGTCGCATCCAAATAGCTGCCAGTCACCGGGGTTCGTGGCATTCCGCTGGCCAAGCGAAAGCGCACACCCAGGACGAAGCCGCCTCGCGACGCATGGGCAGCAAAGGTGAGAAGATGGGGTTGGTCTTGGTCGAGCAGTCGGTAGGAAGACTCGGACGAGTGCCGACGCTCGCTGCGGCTCAGCGTGTAGGCCAGCCAACCGGAAAGCGCCGGGTGAGGCGAAAATCGCAAGAGAACCTGCGCGCCATAGGCACGCCCCACCCCATCCTGAACCAAAGCATGGGCCAGTGCGGGACTTGCATCTGGATTGCGCATCACCAGATCCCACATGTACCGATAGAACAAGGTGGGTTGCACAGTGAAGCGCTGACCAAAATCGATGTCTGTCCCCACCACAATGTGCAGGGCATGGGCAACCCCCAGCGTCGGTGCGCCAAAGACCGCACTCAGATCGCTCGGCTCAGGGGCTTGCTGGTACAGCCCAAACGCCAGCTTCTCGCGCAACCAGGAACGGGTTTGGTGTGCGATGGTCAGGCGAGGAGACGGCGACCAGGACAAACGCGAAGACCCGGCGCGCGGCGTGACGCCATTCTCAGGAGCGCTGCGATTGGGTGAAATCACGACGCCGTCAAGACGCAGCGATGGAAGCACGCGCCAGCGCCCCCGAGTGATCTCCAACGTGGTGTAGGGGGCCAGGTTTGTGACCGCAGCACTCCACGTGTCAGCGCTGGCCTTGCCCGAAACTGACTGGCCAAAGGCGACAATGTCGCCTTCCCTTGGCGGCAGCGTCGGCGATCCTGAACGCTGCAGGTTCGCAAGCTGGACAAGTCCGTCGAACCCCACAACCAACGTCAGCCTCGGCGAGACCGGCGCACCATACTCTCCGCGCAGACCCAGCACAGTCGAGGTGACCGACTCGTCCGCCCCACCCTGCGCCGCGATCTCCTGCCGTCGTGTCTGGTCCCAGCCAACAAAGGGGACTAGCGACGCGGCTGAACCGTCGGGAAAGGCGCGCACGTACCTGACCCCGAAGCGCGAGAAGGATTGATTCCGGTCTTGCTCGGCATACGAGGAAGGAGTCGCGGTGTTGCCAGCGATCGAGCTGGCATCAAAAGAAGTCAGGAAGATCACCTCGACCTTCTCATTGTCGCGCAAAGGGACAACCACCTTGCCCTGAAAGTCGCGATAGTGCGCCAGGGGAAACAGGCGACGCGTCTCCGATGACAACGCGCCGTCCAGGATGCGATCCAAATAGCCGATGCGGCCGGCGGCAAGCACGCCTCCACCGTTTCCGAGCGCAACGCCCGCCGCAAACGACGCATCCAGGACATCCGCATCCACCTCCCCCTGGTAGCGCTCGACAGGTGGCCCGCGGCTGGCCATCTGAATGAGGCCGCCCAGGCCGCGGCCATACTCCGCGCCATAGCCGCCAGGCACAAGGGTCAGCGTGCGCAGGAAGCCACTGTGAACCACCGAGCGCAGCCCACCCAGGTGGTACAGCGCCGGTATTTCCATGCCGTCAATCACCACGCGCGTCTCGTTGGGCGCCGCTCCCCACACCACGAGTTCGCCGCCCGCCAGTCCCGGACGAGCCACGCCTGGCAAGTTTTCCAAAGCCTTGCCGGCATCGCCCTGCGCTCCAGGGATCTGGCGCAACTCAGCCGTGGAAAGGCCAGTTTCCCCCGCTGCCTTGGCCGGCGGAGCGACCACCACGGTCTCGTAGCCGTCGCTCGCCAGCACCGCTGCTTCGGGCGTGGCCGAAAAGATCGCCAGCGCGAAGACACTCGCCCGCGGGCTCATGGGGATGCAACTGTGAATGACAGGGCCGTGACTCCACTACCCTTGCCTTTGCTGAAACGCTGACTGGCCGGAAGCGCCTCGCCCTCGGCCTTGCCCAAGGAAACCCCGTCAAACAACGCCTCCACAGTCCAGCGCGCGGCGGAATTCCCGCAGAGCGAGAATGTGTCGACCCGGGCCACATAGTCACCGGCCGGCGCGGCCACTGACCAGACCACGTTTTCATTGCAGCGGCCATCGATGACACACCCGGCGTTGGAGTCGAAGTCCAGAATGCCAGCTTCGCTCATGGCGCCAGCATCGGGCGCTGGCAACGTCGAATATCGATCATAGGAGTTGATGTTGCCGGCCCAGATTTCGACCCCGTAGGGGTCGACCACATGCAGATCGAGATCGGACCCCGTATCCCACCACAGTGAAACCACCAATGCCCCGGTCGGAGGCAGGCTTGGCTCAACGTCCAAAGCCACATGCGTAGCGGGCCCGATAGTATTGGGAGGGGTTACGGCGCGGACGATGAGATCGTAGGAGGTTTGTGGCAGCGAAGGAGAAAAGGATAGACTGGCATGGAAGGTCGGTTGGGTCGGACTGTCTGCGTCGGGGCCATCAGCCGGGAGAATCCAGTAGCCGATGTCGCCGGAAAAACCGATGGCCACAGCCGTGCTCCCTGGATCCAGCCGGCCAGAGATTTGTTTGTTCTGCAAGCCAGGTATGATCACGTTCTGGCTGTTCAGCACATCCACGACGGTTGGCACATCCGCACTGGCCAGCTTGTCGATCGAGCCGGGATAGAACTGGCCTCCGGCTACGCGCACGGCAGCCTCCAGGCCGGTGTCACTGCTGGTGCCGCCGCAAGCAGCCACGGCCAGCGGCAGAAACCAGATACCCGGTCGGAAACTCATCAGAACACCATCTGCCCGCGCAGGGTGAGCGTGTCGGCCGCCAGCGTCGTGGGCGATCCGTCGGAGGCCATGCCCAGCGCATTGCGGTTGTGTTGATATTCCAGCATCAGGCGATCGTGCGCAAAACCGCCCCACGAAAGCGTGAAGGTCCAGGTGTGAAAGGACACGTCCCTGGGCACCAGAACCGTGGGCGTCTGACGAGAGGCATCCACGTCCGGGTTGTAGAAGTCGTAGCGAACGCCCAACCCGACCCACGAGGTGAATTCCTGGCTGGCGCCCACCACCCAACCGAATTCCCGCAAGTCGCGGCCAGAGGCGATGGGATCGGCGGGCCGGAGCCCACGATCTAGATTGCTGCCCCAAATCACTTCGCCGAAGAGCACTGAATTGCCCAAGCGAGGAATTGCCAAGCCGATGCGACTGTCAGCCCCGACGGCAAAGCGCGAGAAGTTCCGCGAGGGCGTGGCCGCTCGGCCCGGGATGATCTGAATCTCACTGAGCTGGACAATGCCGTCCTCATTCTGGTCGTTCCAAACCAGGACGTTCTTGGTCGCGGGCGTGCCTGGATGAAACCCCGTGCCTTTCAGCGAAGAAACGCCAGCGGTTACATGGACCTTGGTTGCGACAGTCGCGTCCATTCCCAGCCTGCCGACGAAATCCTTGGCTGAGTTTGGATCGCGAGCTGGGAAGGACGCGTCCCCCAGTGGGTTGCCGTTCATCGCCGCAACTTGTGCACGAAGGAAGCGCCAGGAAACCTGCGCGCGCGCACCCAAATCGAAGTTGCCGGGGAAAAGTGCCCGACTGACGTTGCTGCGTTCCAAGAAGAACCGATCCGGATCCCATTCCCGAACTTCGAGACCGAATGGGATGCGAACCAGGCCAACGGCAAGCTCCCAGTTCCACGTGGGCCGCGCCTTGCCCAGGGCTAGCTCGGCGCGCGCCAGCCCCAGCGCCATGCCCTTGATGGTATTGGCGTCCAGCTCCACGGCCGCCCGAAGCATCCTTCGGCTGGCTTCGACGAAGAGGTGTCCACGTCGAATAAGAAACCGCTGGGTATTGAGAGGCTCTCCCCCAGAGGGGGAGAGCTGATCCTGCGAGGACTGGTCGGTCAGCACGGCATCTGCCTGCAGAAACCCTCCCACCGTCAGAATGGTCTCGCCTACGCTCAGACGGCCCGCCGAACTAGTCGCCGCCGCTGGTTGAGATGGCGCAGGCGCCTCCTCGGCCAGGGCGGGCTGAACCGCCCCGACCAGGAGAAGCCCGCCCAAACCCAACCGGCCAATGCGCGTGTTCACGGAGTGGGAATGTTGTCGGCCTGGAAGCGCGCCCCAGCAGTGCAGGTATTGTTGATGATTTGCGCGTGGGTGGCTCCGCTTGCAAGAGCGCTGCAATCGCTCAGTGAAGTGCGGCCATCGTCAGCCTCGCAGTAGCCATGTCGGCAAGTGGTGCCTCCCGTGCAAGAGGCACTTGTGGTGCAGGTCACGCAGGAAGCAGGAACCGTAGCCGTGTTGAGCTTGCTCTCGAAGTAGCAACCGCACGGATCAGGAGGCGGGGACAGTGAAAGATTGCCACCCTCTGTGGATCGGGTCACCGTCATGGCACACAGAGGAACAATCCCCTTCTGCGCCACCAGTGCGACTGGATCCAGCGTAGACGGAATGCCGGGATCGGCTGTGTTGGTGAGAATGTCGATGAACAGCTTGGCGTTGGGGCTGACTGGAACGGACACGCCTGCGTCGGTTGAGGCCACCTTGGTCAAGTAGAAGACATGCGCCCAGGCAACATAGTGCCCCTCGCGAAGACTTCGCTTGTCGAAGGCCGTTGCAGTGGAATCGGGAAGATAGCCGTTGGGCTGATTCACGGCCTGGAAAGCCAGCGCCTTGAGATTGGCCCGGTTGGTTGTGCTGTCGTAGGTCTCGCTGCCAAGAATGCCGATGGTCTTGTCAGGCTGCGCCGACGTGGCCACGTCAGTGGCGACATCGTTGGAGGCGCTGATCTGCTTCCCGTGCCACAGCGCAGGTGCCACACCGATCAAGGCGCCAAGGCTCACCTCCACGCCCTTGGTGGGTGGGCGAATGAAATAGAAGTTCTCGTCGATCCAGGGCGCGATGTTGGCGGTGGCGCCGGTGCCAAAGACCAGGGCTGCCTGTTGTGAGCTGATGGCCATGGGCGAAGCCGACTTGGGCACCACGAAGAGCATCGACTGCACCGGACCCTTGAATGCGCCGAGATTGGCGGGCGGTGTAGCACTTGAGCAGGCTGCGGGAAACACGATTGGGATTCCGATGTCCACATTGCGCCCGCCACTTTCCAGCGCACAGGTCGGCACTGCCCCTGTGGTGGCATCCCAGGTGGGGTCGCTGGGAATGTAGGACGGGATCTGTGTCAGCGGGGTGCCGTTGTAGACCGCGTCGATGATGGTGCAGGATCCGGTCGCGAACCAGACCAGGGTGATGGGGTTCGCCGCATTTTGCCTCAAGGCCTTTCCCAGGGCCTTCAGCACCGGCACCTGTGTGTCGCCGGTCATTATGTACAGTGGATTGACCAACGAGGAACAGGCGGTCAAAGGACCGGCATCGCCGCCTCCGCTGTCGCCACCATCACCGGCTCCGCTGTCTCCACCATCGCCGGCTCCGTCGGCCGCGACGTCCGCCGCGGGCGCATCCATTCCGCCATTGGGGCTGGGCGCATCAGCCACCGTTCCGGTGTCCATGTCAGTCGCGTCCAACCCTGGATTCAACGCAGTGTCGCCGATGACCGCCATGTCTGCGGCAGCGTCGGGTTGGGCGGCATCCAGGCCCGGGTTGGAGTTGACTGTGTCGGCGGCAGCCAACACGTCAGTTGCGGCCAGTGCATCATGGCCGGCATCAGCAGGTTTGGTCACCGATGAGCTGCCGCATCCTGACAGCGCAGCCGCAATGCCCAGTGAAAACAAACAGGCAGAAGCGGACCGAATTCTAGAGACGAAACACGTTGGCATAGCTGGAACCTCCTATTTCAGTTGTGACAGGCATCTCCAATGCAAGAGGGGCCGGCCATTGCGCCGGCACCCGAAACTCTCGACGAATCAAACAGCTTGCCTGCAAACGAAGTCGGCGGATTCTGACGGATGTCGGCCAGCAAGCCGCAACCGGCAACCCGGCCTTTCTCAAGCACCGCCACGCGGCTGGCCAGCGCCTCGACATCGTTGGCGTCGTGGGTGACCAGGATAGTGGGCAAGCCGAGCGAGCGAATGGATTCGGCCAGGAACGCACGCACCTCGACGCGTGCCTCGACATCCAAAGATGCCGTGGGCTCGTCGAGCAAAAGCGCCTTGGGAGACGAGGCCAAGGCCCGCGCCAGTGCGATGCGCTGCCGTTCACCGCCGGAAAGCTGCGCAGGGCTTCGATCCGCCAGCTTGCCGATTCCGAAACGCTCCAGCCATGTCATGGCCTCGCCGCGACGCTGCTGTGCGCTCGCCCGCTGTGACCTGCACGCCAGGGCGAAGACGACGTTCTCGATGGCACTCAGGTGGGGAAACAATCCAAAATCTTGCGGCAAGTACGCGAGGTGGCGCTCTTCCGTGGGACGATCGATGGCCAAGGCCGCGTCGAAGAGAACCTCGTCGCAGAGCACGATGCGGCCGCGCTCAGGCTGACGTAGTCCCAAGATGGTCAACAGCAGGCTGGTCTTGCCCGATCCGTTGGGGCCAACCAAAGCCAGCGGCTCACCCCCAACCTCCAGTGAAGCCTGCAACGAGAATGTTCCCAGGACGGCTTCCACCGCAACCGACAGTTGCGCGACTGAGTCGCCGGTCATTGTGTGGCCAATCTGCGCGCGACTTCAGGATCGCGATTGAAGCGCCGGAGAAAGAGCAGGAGGGCAAAGGCAAACGAAACCAACAAAAGCGACAAGGCCTGCGCAGTGTGAATGTCGAGTTCCAATGCGGTGTAAATGGCAAGCGGCAGAGTCTGGGTCTTTCCCGTCATGTTCCCCGCGAACATCAACGTGGCACCGAATTCCCCCAACGCGCGTGCCCAGCTCATGGCTGCTCCACCGATCAGCCAGGGACGAGCCAGCGGCAAGGCCACGCGAAAGAGTAGGCGCGGCGGCGAAGCGCCCAGGCTGCGCGCCACGGCCAGCAAATTCGGGTCCAACCGGCCAAAAGCCTGCACCGCAGCCTGCAAGTAGAACGGCGCCGACACGAAGACCTGCGCCATGACAACCGCCACGGCACTGAAGGCGGGTGTCCAGCCCAGGCGCTCCAGGGCTCCGCCAAACAGCCCGCGGCGACCAAAGGCCAGCAACAGCGCAATGCCACCCACCGCAGGAGGAATCACCACGGGAAGCTGCAACAAGATTTCCAACCAGCGCGCCGAACGCCAGCGCGAGCGCGCCAGCCACCAGGCCAAAGGCGTTCCACCCACCACCACCAGGACAACTGAGATGAGAGTCGTCCCCAGGCTGAGGCGCAGCGCCGGCCAGGTCAAAGAACAGCCCAAACCGCGCAGAATGGCCGCCGGCCCGCCGTCGAGAACCAGGGCCACGAAGGGAAGCACGATGAAGAGCAACAAGATGCCGCCCAGCCCGACCATGGCCGTGTCGTAGAGACGACGACTCTTCAGAACGGTTTGCCTCACTTCGCTCCTTTGGGCTCGACTTTGCTGAAGCCCGCCGCGGCCAAGGTCTTCTGCCCTTCCTTGGACAAGACCAGTTTGACAAACGCGCGCGCCTGATCGGAATGGGGCGCGGCACTCAAGATGGCGATGGGATACTCGGCCACCAGGTTGATCTCACTTGGAATCTCGATGATTTGGACCTTGTCAGGCATGGTCAGCGCGTCGGTCTTGTAGACGATGCCCGCGTCGGCCTCGCCCAACGCGACCTTGGTCAACACCTGGCGCACATTCAGCTCGCGCGAGCGCACCCGCGCCAGAATCTGTTCGTGGAAGGCTTTGCCGTAGAGCTTCTCCGCCGCTGCGAAAATGGTTTCGGTGTAGGCCCCAATCGGCACTTCAGGCGCGCCGATCACCAAATGCGTGACCTTGGGCAGATCGGCAAAACTGCGCACCTGGGCCGGATTGTTCTTGGGCACGACCAAGACCGGCAGATTGCGCGCGAAGACCGCGGGCTCGCTGACCAGGTTCTGGGTTGCCAGAAGCTTCATGTGCTTCCAGTCGGCCGAGGCGAACACGTCGACCTTGGCGCCTTGCTCGATTTGCACGCGCAGATCCTGGCTGCCAGCAAAGTTGAAACGGACCTTGAGGTTTGGGTGGTGCTTCTCGAAAGTGAGCGCAACGTTCTGAAAGACCTCACGCAGCGACGCTGCCGCATACACCACAAGTTCCTGCGCTTCGCCTCCGCTTGCCCGCGTTGCAATGAACGGCGCAATTGAACAGGTGGCGAGCAAGCCAGCCACGACAGACTTGCGATCGTTCATGCTTGTACCCCCGTGAGCGCCTCTCCTGTACGCGCGGTTCGATAGCCGGTCATGCCACCCAGGTCCCGGCGAAAGCGCGCATTGGACAAACAATCGAGCAACGCCTGCACGCGGCTGTCCGAGGCGAGAGTCGCGGGGAAAACCAGGTCAAAGCGCGCCTCGGCCAGTGGCTCGAAGTGCAAACCGAAACTCGCCGCAGCCGAGCGGGTGGCCACGCCCACGTCGCCCACCCCCATCGCCACCATCTGCGCCACCGCACGATGCCCGCGCGCCACCGCCACCGGCACCACATGCTTGAATGCGCGGCCCGCCTTGCGAAACAAACTCTCCAGCAACTCTTGCGCGCCCGCGCCCGCTTCTCGCGCGATCGCGCGCGTGCCTTTCCGCTCCACGTCCGCCGCGCTCTTGAACTTTCGGCCGGGCCGACTGACGAACCCCTGCTCCCAGGAAGCCAGGGTGACCAGCACCATGGACTCGCTGCCGAATCTTTCACGAACGGCGACTGCGTTCTCGCCCACACCACCCTCGCCCAGAAGGTGCATCCCAGCCATGTGCACCCGCCCCAACGCCAGTTCTTCCAGCGCGGGCCGACTAGCCTTCTCGATCCAGTGCAAACGAGGACCGTGGAAACGCTCCTCCAGGTGACGCCCCAGCAACCCGAGCGCAGGATCACAGCCCGCAACCAGAAGATTGCGATGCAGCGATTCCAGATCGCGCAGGGGATGGACCCGCGCCTTGATCCGGCCTTTCTCTTTCGACAGCGATGCGATTCCGTCGCCCGGCGTGCCCAGCGCCAAGGCCTCGTCGGTTTCCAGCAAGCGAGCCACCCAGCGCTCGCCAACCCAACCTAGCGACACCCGCGTCTTGCGCGCATCGGCGGGACCGTGACCGGCGTCATGCACGAACTCGGCTTCAATCACCTGTCCGTCGCCACGCAGGCTGAAGAGATCTTCCACCCGGCAGCGCAATTCTCGCGCCAACGCCAGGGCGATCTGCGTGGAGGGGACCGTCTCGCCCGCCTCGATCGAGCTGAGCGTCTGTCGACTGACAGCGACGGCCTTGGCCAGATCGCGCTGCTGCATTTCGAGCCGTTGCCGCATGGCCTTGACCGCGGTTCGAACCCGGGTGTCCATGCTGGCAGCATTGCCAAACCCGACCTCAATGTCAACTGAACCCGACTTGAGGATAACAAAGTTTACTTCCAGGCCAGAATGCTAGTCTGGCCTACCCACATATGCTGCACAGGGCGAGAGACTCGGTCGAACCCTGTGCCCGCGGTGGGAGCCTGCTAGACTTCCGACATGGCTCATGAAGGCGACGGCAGCCAGACCGAAGATGCGCTTCTCTTGGCTGCGCGCAAAGGGGATCGCGCCGCACTCGGCGATCTGCTCGAACGCCAACAGCAGCGAGTCTTTGCCTTCGGCATGAAGATGTGTGGCGATGTGGAAGACGCCCAGGAAGTGGCGCAGGACACGCTGCTCTCCATGGTGCGATCGGTGCGCGACTTCCGCGGCGAGGCTTCGCTTTCGACGTGGCTCTACACCGTGGCTCGTAGCTTCTGCATCAAGAAACGCCGTCGCAGCAAGGGGGCACCCGCGCAGCACGAGCCGCTCGATGCGGCCGAGCGCGAGCAGGCTTCTGCAGCGGCACCTAGCCCGGAACAAGCCCTGCTCGGCCGCGAAACGCGCGATGCTGTGGCCGCCGCTTTGGACCAGCTTGAACCCGAGGCGCGCGAAGTGGTGATCCTGCGCGACATCGAGGGTCTGACCGCGTCGGAAGTGGCGCAGGTTACCGGGCTCAGCGTGGCCGCGGTGAAGAGCCGCTTGCATCGCGCGCGGCAGTCACTGCGCACACAGTTGTTGGCTGTGGTCGGTGGTGAGGAAGTTGCGCTCGCTCAGCCCAACTGTCCCGACGTGCTCACCATGCTGTCCAAGAAGTTGGAAGACGAGATCAGCCCTGATCTGTGCGCCGAGATGGAGCGGCATGTGGACGGTTGCCCGCACTGCAAAGGGGTGTGCGACTCGCTCAAGCGCACGCTGGCCTTGTGCAAGTCCGCGCCCAGCCCGCTGGTTCCCCAGCACGTGCAAGAGTCGTTGCGCAAGGCCGTGCAAGCGGCGCTGAACCCGGTCGGCCTCCAAGGCAAACTGCCTGAATAGCAGGCGCAAGAGATCGCCTTGCGTTTACCCGTATATTCGGCTATACGAATCTATGGGTGACCCATGAGAGATGCGGCTCAGTTCTTCAGGATTCTCGCCGACGAGGCACGGCTCAAGATCATCTGGTTGCTCTTTCACCGCGACGAGCTGTGCGTGTGCGACATCATGGCCGCGCTGGGTATCACGCAGTCCAAGGCCTCCCGACATCTGGCCACGCTCAAGCATGCCGGCCTGGTGACCGGCTGGAAGGATGGTCTGTGGTCGCACTACGCGCTCCGACCGGCGCAAGACGAGCTGGCCAAGATTCATCTCGCACTCTTGCGGCGCAGCCTGGCTGACAGGGCCGATGCCGCTGCGCTGCTCAAGACCCTGCAACGCTGGCTGGATGGCAAGAAGCCAGGCATGGCCTGCGCCAAAGCTGCCGCTCGTGCGGCCAAAGACTCCATGAAGAAAGCCAGGACACAGCACGCAGGAGCGTCCCGATGAGCCAGGAGTCGACAGCGGAGACCGTCCCTGGTTCAAAAGGCGTGGCCAAGCGCCTGTCGTTTCTCGACCGCTATCTCACGCTTTGGATCTTCATCGCCATGGCGGTCGGCGTGAGCTCCGGGTATCTGGTTCCGGGAGCCGTCCCGTTGATCAATCGATTCAACGTCGGGACGACCAACATCCCCATCGCCATCGGCCTCATTTTGATGATGTACCCGCCGCTGGCCAAGGTCCGCTACGAGGAGATGGGCCCGGTCTTCCGAAATACCAAGGTCCTCGGGCTGTCGCTCGTGCAGAACTGGGTCATTGGCCCGATCCTGATGTTCGGCCTGGCCGTGCTCTTCCTGCGCGACAAGCCCGAGTACATGGTCGGGCTCATTATGATCGGCCTCGCCCGCTGCATCGCCATGGTCATCGTGTGGAACGACCTGGCCAAGGGCGACGCCGAATACTGCGCCGGCCTGGTCGCCTTCAACTCGATCTTCCAGGTGCTCTTCTTCTCGGTCTACGCCTACGTCTTCATCACGGTTCTCCCGACTTGGTTCGGCCTGAAGGGCGTGGCGGTGACCATCACCATCGGCGCAATCGCCAAGAGCGTCTTCATCTACCTCGGCATCCCCTTCGTCGCTGGGGTGGTCACGCGGTTCTCGCTCATCAGGCTGAAGAGCAAGCACTGGTACCACAGCAAGTTCATCCCAAAGATCAGCCCCATCACGCTGGTCGCGTTGCTCTTCACCATCGTGGTGATGTTCTCGCTCAAGGGCGGCAAGATCGTGGAGCTGCCTCTCGACGTGGTTCGCATCGCGATTCCGCTGCTCATCTACTTCGTGCTGATGTTCTTCCTCTCCTTCTTCATGTCGAGGAAGGTGGGCGCCACCCACGGCCAGGCGACGACACTGTCATTCACGGCGGCCTCAAACAACTTCGAGCTCGCCATCGCCGTGGCCGTCGCGACCTTCGGGATCAACCATGGCGCGGCATTCGCTGCCGTCATCGGACCGCTGGTCGAGGTGCCTGTCATGATCGGGCTGGTCAACGTCGCGCTCCGGCTTGGGCGCAAGTACTTTCGCAACCCGCAGGAGATTTCCACATGAGGGGCATCCTCTTCCTCTGCGTCGCCAACTCGGCCCGCAGCCAGATGGCCGAGGGAATCGCCCGCTCGCTGGCCCCGGTGGACACAAAGATCTGGTCCGCCGGCTCGCGCCCAACCAGCGTCCGCCCCGAGGCGATCACAGTGCTGAAGGAAATCGGCATAGACATCTCCGGGCACCGTGCAAAAGCGGTCACGGAGATCCCGGCTGCCGAGGTGGACACGGTCATTACCCTGTGTGGCGAGGAGGAGTGTCCGGTCTTCCTCGGCAAAGCCACGCGGCTGCATTGGGGCCTGCCTGATCCTGCGGCCGTGGACGGTTCAGAAGCGGAGCGCCTGGACGCCT
This sequence comes from Myxococcales bacterium, assembly GCA_003142855.1. Classification (GTDB taxonomy): domain Bacteria; phylum Myxococcota_A; class Polyangia; order Fen-1088; family Fen-1088; genus Fen-1137. The sequence goes on along the minus strand of PLNW01000101.1, from coordinate 4,422 downwards.
TTCGCAAGGTGCGCGATGAGCTGCACCGACGGATCAGCGACTTCTTCGCGTAGCTTCCACCAAACAGGCCGCAGCGGATCGAAAAGGATACGGGGGCGCTGATCTCTCGTTGACATCTATATGCGCCCCTCATATATTGGCACCGGGACAGTTCCCATGTGCCCCGAACCCAAACAAGGATGTGGTTGCCGCTGCGGCTGCGAGGTGCGCGGGTTCATCCAACCCCGTTTGCTGCTGCTCCTGGCGAAGAAGGCCAGTCACGGCTACGAGCTGATGGAAGCCCTTCGCGCCATTCCCGGCGCGGAGAACCTATCTGACCCGGGAATGTTGTACCGGACCTTGCGACAACTGGAAGAAGCCGAGGTCGTGCGATCCGCCTGGGACACCGGCGGGCATGGGCCGGCCAGGCGCATCTACGAACTCACCCAGATCGGTCGCGAGCACCTCGATACCTGGGCAGCCGAGATCCGCAAGACCAGGACGCACCTGGGCGAGTTTCTTGCCGAGTACGAATCCATTGCGGAGCACCGCTCCGCCAAACCACGAAAGAGAGGCTGATCATGTGCCACTGTCAGACAGGCGGACAGAATCATCATCAACATCATGGCCAGGACTGCGAATGCCAATCTGAGAACGAATCCGGCTGCCAGTGCGGCTGCTCTTCCGAGCGCGACGAGTGCTGTTGTGGCGGCCGGAAGGGCGCCTGCTGCTGTAACGGTGAGCACGGCGGGTTCCGCCGCCGCTACCGGAGCAAGGCCGAGGTGATCGCCGAACTCCAGTCGTACCTGACCGAGCTCAAGGCCGAGGCCCAGGCTGTGGAAGAGCGAATCAAAGAGCTCCAGTCCTGACACAATGAGGAGCGCCCGCTATCTGCGCGTGCTGGTCTGTGGGATTCTTGCTGTCGCATGCTCGAACAGGAATAGAAACAGCGCCGCATCCCGGGTTGGCGGCGCGCACGCCGTAGCCATAACAACACCTGCTCCAAGGACTGGCGAAGCCGCCGCCTCCAGCGAACCGCTGGTGGCGGCGCACGATCCATCTCACCCTCCCATTGACTGTCCCCTGCGCAAGCAGGGCGTCGACCCGGCCCATCTGCGACCGTTCGAGGACACCGCCCAGTACATCGCCTTTCTCGAACGACCGGATCGGGCCACCTGGCAGAAACCCGACGCGGTGGTGGCCGCCCTCGGGCTGACTGGCAAGGAGACCATCGTCGACATCGGGGCCGGCTCTGGCTATTTCTCTTTCCGACTCGCGCGCGCGGTGCCGAAAGGAAAGGTGATCGCGTTGGATGTCGAGCCGGAAATGATCCGCCACATCCACCACAAGGCGATGACCGAGGGCGTGCGCAACCTGCAGGTGGCTTTGGCCAAGCCTGACGATCCGGGCGTCCCCGCTGAGGCCGACCTTGTGTTCATGTGCGACGTCCTTCACCACATCCAAGATCGCCCGCCCTGGCTGGCCAAGCTGGCCGCGCAGATGCACAAAGGCGCTCGGCTCGTGCTGGTCGAGTTCAAGGAAGGCAAACTACCCGAGGGTCCGCCCGAGGCAATGAAGCTCTCCCGGGTGCAGCTTCAGACCCTGGCCACGGGTGCCGGTCTGATGCTCGACAGCGAGAAACCGAATCTGCTCCCGTACCAGACCTTCCTGGTTTTTCGCAAGCCGCACTGAGCGCGGCCCCGCCAGCAGGCAGGGCATGATCGCTTTCTACTTGGTGTCTGATTGAAGCACTTGCAGGAATAGCGCTGCGTCTGAAATCGCCAAATTGGAATCAGAATACGCAGTCAAGAACAGCTCGAAGTACGAGGCCTTGAAGTGGGCAACGGCCGTGATGCCCCCTATCACCGTCTCCCCACCCGCAATCGATATATCGAACGGCGGAATCGTAAGAGTGGCGGTATTGCTCTTCACACCAGCCGTGAACATCTTGGTGGCGTGGGCCTCGTCGCCGAAATCCATGTCTCGCATATTGCAGACGTGCCCATCCGGGCCATCAAGGGTTTGGAACAAGCCCTGCCGGAACCCGTTGCTGTCATAGAACATATTGCCGCCGTCGATTCCCGACGCAACCAAGTCTGTGCCGCTCCAATTGTCGCTTGGGTCCGTGCTCGGATCCTGTGTCCAGCCGGGAACTTGATTGTCGGCAATCTTGTATTTCTGAGCAAATGCCGCGGGATCGAGGGGAGTACTGCCGGGACTGCTGGGACTGCTTCCGCAGCCTGCGCCACCCGCAGCCGAAAACAAACATGCGAGAAGAGAGAGAGTCCCCAGGGTTCTGATTTGCATGGAGTTGTCCTTTGAACGTCAGGTAGTGATACGGATACTAGCAGACGATGAGTCTGAACACGTGGCAAGAATGACAACCGACGAGCGCACGCCTGCGCCAAAATGGGTTCCTGTGCGACCAGCGGAAACCCATCGCGCGCACGGGCTTCGCCCGCCGTTTCGCTGACCCAATCACGACGACTGATCGTCGCCGCTGACCAGACGCCTAAGTTTTGCCGCCACCACGGCGCCGAGCGCCAGCATCGCGCCCCAGCGGGTAACCCTGCGGTCGCCGCCGGCCACCGCGCAGCCGCTGCCCGAATTCGCGCCGCCGACCTTGGTTCCCGCCGTTTCGGCGGGTCCGGTGTTGCCGTCACTGCCGCCCACTGGACTCGCGGTCGTCCCGCCTCCGGCCTTGGTTCCGCCGGTTGCCGGCGAGCCGCCCGCTGCCGAGGCAGCGCTTGTCGCCGCGCCGCCGGTTCCCCCGGCGCCACCGCCGCCTGATGTTGCGCCACCGCCACCTGACGGGACGCCACCACTCGCGGTCGCACCGCTGCTAGCGCTAGCACCACCAGTGGCACTCGCACCTCCAGCCCCACTCGTCCCACCGCTGGTCTCCCCTCCGGTCGCGCTGCTTCCGCCCATGCTGCTCGATCCGCCGACTGCGCTCCCACCGCCGCTACCCGCGCCTCCCGACCCACTCGTCCCACCGCTGCGCGTTCCTCCGGCCCCACTGGTCCCACCGCCCCCTGCGCCCGCGGACCCGCTGGTCCCGCCAGTGCGCGTTCCCCCGGCCCCGCTGGTCCCGCCGCCACTCCCCCCTCCCGATCCACTGGCCCCGCCGCTGCCTCCCGAGCCTCCCGAGCCTCCAGCCCCGCCCGCGCCCCCATCGGCGCCGACTGTGCCGCCAGCGGCCGGCACCACAACCCACACCGCGTCGGTTGTGGTGTACCCGAAAGTGGTCAGGTAGGAGTTGATGACAGTCTCAGTATGGGTGCAATTCATGACCGCCTCGCGGACCTTCTTGACGGTCAGATAGTCCACCGCGGGACCGAATACGCCCATGATGAGATAGCAAGGCGCCACTTCTGGCGTTCCCGTGTTGGATGCTTTGTTCGCAATGATCGAATCGATAAAGCACAATTGCTGCCGCACGGGGGTTCCCCCGAGAATGGCGTCGCTCTTGTTGATGTTGAAAATATAGGCCGGGCTGGCACCGTGATTGGGAGCAAACGTGCCGAAGTGGTTTTTCATGCTCAGCGTGGCCCCACCCATCTCTGTGTGGCCCTTGTTGTTTGCGATGTTGACCAGAATGTCGATCGTGCCATTGGCGATGTCCGCCGTGCAAGCCGCAGTCGCGGGATTTCCACCGGGAATGGCAGCGTTTATCGTGCCTCCCAGTGAGTCATTGAAACTGCTGACCACGGCCTGAATCTTGGTGGTGTCAGTCAGGCTGAAATACGGAGAGTAGTCAGTGACCATTTGCTTGGCGTAGGTCGTGTTTCCGTCATAGACGATGATGTTTGCAGGCAGAACGCCAAAGCCCAAGAAGAGCTGGCAGAATTTCTGAACAACCGCTATGCGCGCCTGGTTCTTGGGCTCAATTGTATTTATCTTGATGGCGACCTTCGTGGCATTCCACGCCTTGCTCGACCTGAAAATGGCTTTCCAGGCCGCATCGGCGGTGGTTTGGTTAGCCAGTTGCATGGCCATGGCATCCATGTTCGCCTGCACCCGGGCGGAATCAACCGCCGCATTTTCCGATGCGAAGGTCGGATTTGTCAGAGCGGTCTTCAGCATCTTCGTGTCGACACACGCCACGACGCGCATGTTGTCGATGGCGGAATTCACCGCCAATGTGCCCGTGGCGGGCCATGCCGCAAACGCCCTGTCCGCTCTTGCAAGTGCCAATCCCGCCGCGCCGGCGGCCGTTATCTTGAGAAAATCCCGTCGTTGGTTTTGCATGAAGAACTCCTTCTAGGAAGCGGACGGCTGACCGAGGCTGTTCATGGCTGAATGCTGGGTGAGCCCAGTTTCTGATAGAAGCCTCTCCCCTGTAGTGACAGGGATCCACCAAGGCGGCTCATCTTTTTTCCCAACTGGAAGAACCGGGGCGTGGCGCCAGGCCGACACAGACTAACACTACTGATTCAAAAA
>PLNW01000133.1 GCA_003142855.1 Myxococcales bacterium | reverse complement strand
TGCCCGGTGGTTTCTGATGGCACGTCGTCGATAGAACTGGAGCCTCTGGCCCTCATCGCGCGGTTAGCGGCCCTCGTCCCTCCTCCCCGACGTCATGTGGTTCGCTATTCTGGGGTCCTCTCATCACACAGCAGCCTCCGCAGCCAGATCGTGCCCTCGGCCCCCGTGACGGCGCCCGAGAAAGAAGAAGACAAGCCTTCACGACCCCTTTCCCACTACATTTCATGGAGCGAGCTGCTACGCCGGACGTTCTCGATAGACACGGTGTGCCCTCGCTGCAAAAGCCCCCTGCGCCTCATCGCCCTGATCGAGACTGACGACACCATCCAAAAAATCCTGTCTGCCATGGGACTGCCGACGGAGGCCCCCAAACTCTATCCCGCACGACCGCCGCCCTCTGAACCGGGGAACGGCGGGGACTGGCTGAACTGACGGGACGCTTGACCAGGGCGTGATGGCGCAGACTGTCCTGTGTGTTCGAGACCGCCTTGTCAGAACCAGAAAACGGCGGCAAAAGCCGTCTCGCCGCGCTGCGCGGACCCGATCGAGGTCGTGCCGACGCGCTCCCGATGCGGTCAGACATGGTTCTCCAACGCTCAAAAAACAGCTTCAAAAGAACTATGGTCCAGCCACAGGCGACGAAACACAGGTCAAGCGCTGCCGATCCCAGACGGCGCACGCCCTGCGAAGCCCGCATGAAGGCCGCGAACTCGGGCAGATTGTCGTGCTGCTGGACCCGCAGGTAGGGAAACCCGGTGACCAACAGCGCGAGCCCCAATTCGGCCACACCCGAGGGATGGATCGGCCTGTCGTTGAGAAACGCACCTTGCCCACGAGCCCCATGGAAGGTCCAACCCACGGCAGGGGCGGACACCACGCCCACCACAGGCGTACCTTCGGCCAACAGGCCGATCGATCTCGCGAAGATGGGCAAGCCGTGGGCGAAGTTCGTGGTGCCGTCGAGCGGGTATACATGCCAGGTGCGGCCCGATCGGCCAGCCCGCCCACCACCTTCCTCGCCCACAATGGCATCATCAGGGAACGCGGCGCTCGGGGCTCGAACAATCACTGTCTCGGCCCGGCTGTCGAACTCGGTCACCAGCTCAACCTACAGCCCAGCGCCGCCGCCACAGTCCACTACAGTCGCTACGTCACAACTGGCGAGATGGACACCCCCAAAAACTCAATGATGTCGAGTGATTGGACATATGGCAATGTAAATGATTGCAATCATTGGGGCTTTTTTCGTGACCGAGGGACTGGGCGATGTGTTTCTCGCCACCGAGCCAGTGGGGCATGATCGCGGCACAGTCCATCGAAACACCACTATCCCAGGTACTTGCGCCCAGTCAACCCTGAAGAGAGCATCTGAACTCCGAAAACCAGAATGAACAAGTCGGATGATGCCGCTTCCCGAAGCTGCAACGAACGGAATCTCTGTGGCGCCAGCGCGATTGAAACGGAGATCGCTAAGCGTACGGACTCCCAGTCGTCCATTCGCCGGGAGCGAATGACAAGAAGAAGTAGTCTCACAAGTGTAATGACTTTGGGGCAATTCGGGGAAGGTGGGCTATTCGCTATTCGGAAATGGCGAGTAACATGGGGCTCGTCTCTCGGGAGAATCAGGCAAAAGGAGGGCAATTTCGAGGAGCTGAGATCGGGTTGACTCTAGCGATCGGAGTACCTCACACTTGATGGGTGCGCTGCGAGCATGTTTGCGCGGCGACATTGGACACGCCAACCGCTTGTAGTGAGGTACCCATGGCCACCGTCAACGAGAACCCATCCTCAACCCTCGACGCCGACCGGGACCGCCAGTACGAGAAGATCCTGACGTTGATGAGGCCTATCGTTCAGAATATTCTCTGGGAAATGTCGTCCGGTCGCGACGGACAGAGCCCGGAAGTGATCGCCGTGTGGCAACAGTTGGCGCAATCCCTAAGCAACGAGGCGGTCTTCAAACGCGCGATCGACGAGGCCGTCAACGCGACTGCGGTCGAAAGGGCGAGGGACCGAATCTGCGAGATAGTGGATGGGTTCATGACGTGGCGCTGGAGGGAAGAGGACCGACTTCTTGATCTGCTAGTGGACCGAGGTGATGTCTACGTCAGCGTGAAGGGCGCTGCGACCATTGCCGACTGTAGCGAGCGGACCATCCGTCGAGCATTGGAAGCGGGGACTCTTACGCGGTACTGGGTCGGCAGTGATCCGCGTGTGCGTCTGGGCGACCTGCGGGACTACGTGGCCAAGAATCCGCGGATTGACGTTGGCGTTGGCGACGGCAAGCGCACCCGCAGTGGAGTGCCTGATGAAGAGGCAAAGGGCCAGCCGGAATTGTCGGGTAAGCCCGACCAAGGACTTGAAGGACCCGCGCCCCACTAGCGCCACCGGCAGCCAGACTTCCGTTCACTTGCTCCTGCGACCATCGCCAGGCCCAGATACCTGTCCGTCGATGATGTCATCTTCGCGGGCATGTCTCGCCATCGTGCACAATTTCACGATGGTTTCCGTGTCTCTCAGCCTCCCTTGGAGCGCCGCGTTTGGCCTTCCGCACACGCACCGACCTCGCGCTCGGCCACGCCCGCCACGCCCGCCACGCCTGCCACGCCCGCCACGCCCGCCACAGCCGCCACAGCCGGTGTCTTCGCGGAGAAATCCGTACTGCATGCTGTCGCCCTATCCGTCGATGGCACGCCGTACGTGCGGCTACGGGCCACCCATATGTCCACGGCGCTAACGGCCAATGTCGGCGCCGGATGCCTCCGGAGCGTGCGCCACCTATATAATGTGGGCGCGGTCCGCCAATCGTACCGGCTGGAATCTGTGATGGCCAGATTTGAACTGTGGAACTCCAGTGACTCCGGCCGGAATTGAACCTCATCTTTGTGATTGTCAGCGTTGGAACCTCGAATCCTGGCGATCCCCTCGTCATTGTGATCGCCAGGGTTGGCACGCGGGTTTCTAGTGATTCCTGCCGAAGGAGAACCGTCGTCTACATGGTCGCCAGGGTCGCAAGACAAGAATCTGGCCACTCCCACGGAAAGATAACCGCTGTCTTTGAGTTCTTTCGGGGACGAAGCGTGGGATTTCAAGCGTCCTGAGGAAGACAAGCCTCCGCGTTCCTGCTCCTTGGGATGAAACGTGGAACTTCAACTGCCCGAATGAACTAATCCATCAGCGATGATCCTCCTTGGGGGATGAAGCGTGGAACTTCAACTGCCCGAATAGACCAAATCCACCAGCGATTCTGTTCCTTGGGGATGAAGCATGGAACTTCAGCTGCCCGAATGAACTAATCCATCAGCGATTCTGCTCCTTGGGGGATGAAACGTGGAACTTCAACTGCCCGAATGAACCAATCCATCAGCGATGATGCTCCTTGGGGGATGAAGCGGGGGACTTCAACTGCCCGAATGAACTAGTCCATCATCGATTCTGCTCCTTGGGGGGATGAAGCGTGGAACTTCAGCTGCCCGAAGGAACTAATCCATCAGCGATGATGCTCCTTGGCGGATGAACCGTGGAACTTCAGCTGCCCGAATGAACTAATCCATCAGCGATGATGCTCCCTGGGGGGATGAAGCATGGAACTTCAACTGTCCGAAGAAACCAATCCATCAGCGATGATGCTCCTTGGGGGATGAAGCATGGAACTTCAACTGCCCAAATGAACTCATCCATCATCGATTCTGCTCCTTGGAGGATGAAGCGTGGAACTTCAACTGACCGAATGAACTAATCCATCAGCGATTCTGTTCCTTGGCGGATGATATATGGACCTTCATCCATCCTGAGGAACTGAGTCTTTTGGCTGTTTGGTCTCTCGGGCATGAGCTATGGGCTTTCATCTGCATGGAAAGACCAATCCTCACGCTCCTTGTTCATCCAGAAAGGGAACCAGGAATTCGCTCTCTCTGGAAAAACAGATGCTCTGCGCTTGTACTTCCCAGGGAGGAATTGCCGGAATTGCAGTGTCCGAAGGAATCTATTGCGGGTCCTGTGGAAACCTCCCCGCTAGAAAGGGGTTCGGGATGCTTCATTGACAGCCCTGTGTCATTGGATTGCCAAATGGTTCCTGTAATTGCGCACCCGGTCGCACAGTTGTGCTTGACGTCCACTGAAGGTGCTTTACTGAAGGTGCTTTAATGTTATTATCGAGGCTATTGGAGCCACGGCGCCTGCGCTGTCAACGATTTCGAAGTCGGCACCGACGGTAGTTGTCCAACAGGCGCTCAGGTGGACGCGGCCCAGGGCGAGAAGCGTTCTACGGGAGCAATTCGGCATGAAAGACGACGACGCACGTAGCGGTGAGGAACGGCCCCTTCTGGCGGCGGTTGAGGGCGAGAGTGGGCAGGACGCGGGTGAGGCGCCCCCCATTGCTGGCCAAGACGGCGGATGTTGCGTCGACGGCAAGTCCAGAGAGCCATCAGCCACCGATGGTCCCCCGACAGGGCCATCATGCGCACCTGGGGATGGTCCCGTCTTGTTCAGCATCGAGGGCGGCAAGTGGGTCCCTGGAGGTCTTTCGTCGTTGAGACGCCTGACCAGCAACAGCACGGCGGACGAGGTCAATTCGGCGGTGCGTGAGTGGGCTGCTCACGTGGTGGTACTGCCTCCGGTTGAGCGGGTGACGCAAAGGCTAGAAGCTCTCCGCGTGCTACACGCGGTCGGTATCCATTCTGCCGCTGCGCTAGCCGATGCTGGGATCGCAGAGGCGACGATGGCGCTCGCGAGGATGCTTTCCGAACGCTCGGCGAGCCCCTCGATGAGTGGGGAGGTGGAGGAGGTCAAGCCCTGGCCAGAGGCGGTGGATGGTCGCGAGCTTGCGTCGGAGATAGAGGCATTTCTCGGAAAATACGTGGTTCTGCCGGGGCCTAACGACTTGCTGGCCGTCATTCTTTGGGTGCTGGCGGCGCACGCACACGACTGCTTCAACGTTTTTCCGATACTGCTGATTTCCAGTCCCGTCAAGCGGGCGGGAAAGACGACGCTATTGATGCTGCTATCGGTGCTTGTGCCGAGAGTGTTCTACACGACCGATACGACTGCGCCTGCGCTCTTTGAGGTGACAACGGCGATCAAGCCCACGATTGTCATCGACGAAGCTGACTGTTTTCTGAAGGGAAACGAGTCGCTCCGAGGATTTTTCAATGCCGGACATGTGAAGTTTCTGGCAACCGTGACGCGCATGCGTGGCAGGTTCAGTGCGTGGACGCCGAAGGTCCTCGCGGCAATTGGAGGAATGCCGAGTACGATTGAGGACCGGTCGGTAATCATACGAATGGAGAGGCGCACGGCAGACGAGAGGGTTGAGCAACTCCGCCTCGATCGTGTCCAGGAGTACAGTTACCTCGGCATGAAGGCTGCTCGGTGGGCGGAAGATTGCGCAGAGGAGATCAGGACGGCCGATCCAGCGATGCCAGATGAGATTAGGAACGCCCGCGCACGTGACAACGTGAGACCTCTGCTCGCAATAGCCGATGTAATCGGCGGTGATTTGCCTTGTCGCGCGCGGGAGGCAGCAATCGCCCTCTGTCGCGCTGACGAAATGCTCGACGAGGACCGAGACACTCTCCTGCTGAAGGATATGGCGGAACTCTATCGGACGCGGGGGGCCGACCGCATCGAGAGCCGAGAGATCGTCCAGAGCCTGGTGGCGATGCCGGATCGTCCCTGGGTAGACTTCGACCATGGGGAGCCCTTCCGGGCTGTGGACTTGGCTCGCGTGCTCTTGAAGTTTGGGGTCTTTCCACGGAAATGGGCTGAAGGAGCAGGGGCAATGCGGACATGGAAACGTGGCTATTGTCTGAGCGACCTCCGGGACAAATTCGCTCGCTACGTGTCGCCGCAACAGGCCGAGCCGCCTCCAGAGTCGACGAAGCTCGGATAGCCGCCACGACCACCACTCCCGCCAGAGCCGGCTTCTCCGTGGTGGAGATGATCTCGCAGACGCGGGATTTCGGTCGCGCTAAGCGCGGCCCCAAAGACACCAACCGCCTGTAAGTGAGGTACCCATGGACAAAGACAACCAGAAACCGTCCGCGCCCGCCGACCATGAGCAGGACCCAAGATATGAGGCTGCACTGGCGCTCATGAGACCTGTCGTTCTGCAAGTCCTCCGGGAGAGCGGCGGGGACGACCAGAGCCCAGGAGCGTCTGCCCTCTGGCGACGGCTGGCGCGGTCACTCTCCCAGGAAGCGGTCATGAGGCGCGCGATCAGCAGGGCCGCCGATGTGACTGTCGTCGAGCGGGAGAAAAGCCGGATCATCGACCTAGCAGATCGGATTCTGGAGTCGCGCTTGATTGAGGAAGCCGGCATCCTCAATTTGCTGGTGGAGCAAGGTGAGGTCTACGTTAGCGCGAAGGTCGCTGCGGCAATTGCCGGCTGTTGCGAAAGGAGCATCGAACGGGCTGTTAAGGCAGGGGCTCTTGTGCTGTATCAAGTCGGCAGAGATCTGTGCGTGCGCCTGGGCGACCTGCGAGAGTACATGGCGAGGAACCCACAGGTCGCTCCCGACGGGGCCAAGGACGAACGCACCCATGACGGCGGGTCCGATGAAGAGCCAAATGGCCAGCCAGAATCGCCGGTGAAGCCTGAAGACTGACCCGGCCACAGGAAACGGGTGCTGACGCTGCGGTGGAAACTGTCCTACTGGCTGCCGCCTTCCGCCGAAACCATCTGCGATGGCGTTTCCACCACCGACTGCGCCGTTTCGACGTGGTGCAAGCACGAGAGCGGGAAGATGCTCGCCGTGGCACACGAAACTGCAACGCCTGCGCAGCGCAAGGCATTTTCAGTTGTTCGGCCTGGTAGTGAGCGCCGTCGATCACGTCGCTTGCCTGCGTTGTCGCGCTGCTGGACGGCATCGTGATCGGGGCTTGGGCGACGAAGAAAGCAGAGCCCACGGCGATCATGGCGCTCAGACGCACTTGACCAGATCTCCTAGCCGATGGTTGATCGCTGCCATGCTTGAACGCAAAGACACCAAGGCGTGGTGGAAAGGATCGCGCGGGGAATGGTACGTGGTTGCCCAGCTCGTGCTCTTCGTTTTGGTGGCGTTCGGTCCGCGCACAATTGCCCGCTTGCCCGCGTTGAGCGGTTTCTACGCGAAAGCCGCGATGGGCTTCGGAATCGTTCTGATGGCAATCGGCGGCGGGTTGATGGTGACCGGCATCGCCAACCTAGGCCGCAACCTGACACCGCTTCCGTTCCCGAAGGAAGGCGGCGAACTCGTCCAAACCGGCGCGTATTCGCTGGTCCGGCACCCTGTGTATTCCGGCGTTATCGCTCTGGCGGTGGGGTGGGCGTGCACCGTCCGAGGACCGTTGACCTTGGCCTATGCTGTCCTCCTGTTTCTCCTCTTCGACGCGAAGTCGCGGCGCGAGGAGCGCTGGCTGGAAACCAAATTTCCGAGCTACTCCGAATACAGGAAGCGGGTTCGTCGGCTGATCCCTTTCGTGTACTGACCGAGTTGCAGCGGGGGCGGGACACCGGGACACCTGGTACGCCGCCACAGCCGCCACACCCGCCACAATGACGATGCCGTTGGGTTGGCACCGCAGCACTGGCCTCTTCCTCCCGGATCTCCGTGTGGCATTCTGCCCACGGCCGATGTGTGCAACGTATCGCAATTATGTCGGTTCTTCTGTGACGCCACAAACCTATCGTCACAATTCTGCGTTGAGTCAGTTCTCGTCGATGTCGGGCGCATCCGCCATTTGCCTGGTACACGCCCCGCCCAGTCGGTCGTCAGTCTTGCCGCGATTGGCATTTCTGGCAGCCTTGGGCGGGAGGAAGACACCTTGGTGGCACAACCAAATGAAGAATCGCCGTGGCTGCACCTGGCGAGTGCGGTTCGGCGCGCCCATTTGTTGTTTGCTCAAGTCATGGCGGCGGCCGAGCATGGGGGTTGGTAGTCTTGGATCATGCGCATAGACGTGGGCGCGAGCGCATCGCCGGTGCGGCGATGGAGAGTTCCGGCCTGGACGTTTGTGGATCGCGAACGTGGTCCTGGGGAGGGCTGACATCAACCGCGCGGCCGGGCCGCCTGCTATCCCATTCGTGGACCTGACCATGCCCCGGCTTTCGATAACTTTGGCAGACAAGTACGTTGGGTTGACTCTGGCCGAGTTGATCGAGGAATTCGTAGGGCTGAACCTCCCGCAGGAGGTGGCACCACATCTGGCGGCCACCGCGTACTTCTACTGCCCATTCCCGTCTCCGCTTCAGTCGGCATGGTGCGCAGCGATCAGGGAGGTTCGCGGGCTGTCTGAGGTCATGGCCAAACTGCAGTGCGGCCGCGAAGGGCCGAACCACGACTACAGTCCGTTCTTTGAACTGGTCGAGGGCTTTCTCGCGGGAACAGTCGGGGCAGTGCCCCGCGATTCCATGACAATCTCTGACCGCGATGGGAACATCTGTGCCCTGGAGGGCTGCGATGGCAGTATTTATGCCGAGCGTCCCGATCGAGACCGCGACATCTTTCTGCTTCTCAGCGTCGAGATACTTAATCATGCAGGCAAGGTGACCAAGGTGGCCGCATACGAAATGATGAAAGATGTCATCTACCTGCTCGAAGGTAACCGCGTGGCGCCAAATTCGGTGAAAAGGCAGTATCTGAGAGCGAGGAGTCGCTACGGACGAGCCTGGACCACGAGGCGGATCGATCTCAGCCGCCTGAGGAGGGTACTTTCCCAACCGGAGGGCCGATACGTGGCGGTCTGGGCCGACGCGGTCAAGTTGCCCAGCGACGCCTCCTCAGGCGCGGCAACGCAGGCGAGCATCCAGAGCCCACTTCCCTACGGTGAGAAGCTGACCGAGAAGTCGACCAAGTACAAACCTGTTCCGAAATGGGCTGGTGCCAAAGGGGAGCTTGCGAAATGGATGGAAACTGGAGAGCCGCCCACGCCTGACAAGCTGCCGCTCGCGCTGGAAGCATCGGCGCGCTCGCGGCTCTGGCGTCGTTACGATGGCTCAACCAAGCCACCGCGAGCACCGGCTCGGGCGCTTCGACGATCGTCGGCTTCGAGAAAGACTGGCGCGAAGAGAAGACTCCACCGCACGGCAAGGTGACCAGCGGGAATCGCCCGTGTCATCTCGACCGACCGTGCCATTTCGCGGAGGCTTGTCCGCGAAATGGGGAACGATCCGAATAGTTTTCCGCCCGCCAAGTCGCCGTTTCTGACGACGGCTGAGGCGGCGGACTATCTCCGCTATCGCACGCCCGGTGGCATCACCATGGCCGTGCGCCGTGGGTGGTTGTCTCCGGATGGGCGTGGGCCACGCGGGACGTTCCTGTTCCGGAGAGAAACCTTGGACTCCTTCGCCACCAGACGCGCCCTGGAACCACGCCCTCGTGGTACCCTTGGTCTCGGGTGTCGTCTGGTGCACGGAAGAAAGGAGGACTTCGATGAGCACCAGATCGACGAATGCAAACAAGAAGCTACACGGCATCAAGCAGATAGGACCGAACCTGTTTCTCGTCAGGATAGATCAAGTGAATCCCAGGACGGGACGGGCACACGACGTGAGGAAACGAGTGCATTGTCAGAGAATCGAGCAGGCAGTCGCGGAGCGCGAGAGGCTCCTGGCAGAATTCCAGCGAGGCGGGCTCGAAGGCCAAGCCAAGCGAGTTCGGCTGGAGGACTACGCGAAATCGTGGCTAACTGGACGGCTTCCCACGCTCAAGCCGTCAACGGCAGCAAGGTACGCTGACACCCTGGACAGGTTCATCCTGCCGGGCCTCGGCGACTTCTACCTGGCGGCACTCGACTCGAAGGACGTGCTGGCATGGTTCGAGTCCGTGTCCGCCAACAAGGCGGCCACGACAGCGAACGGGTATCTGCGCGTCCTGAAGACGGTGGCGGCGGATGCGGTGGCCCAGTACAAGCTGCCCTTCAATCCGACATCCCGCATCCGTGCGATCCCGGAACGTGGGGAAGAGGAACTGGAGAGCGACGACCCGGTGAACATGTTCACGGTGGAGGAGATGGGGAATTTCATGGAGGCGCTGAGGGTCAGGTGGCCGCAATGGTACACCATGCTCTACTTGCAGTTCGCGATGGCGTGCCGGTTCTCCGAGGTCAGTGCATTGCGGTGGGATGACGTGGACTGGACGAAGGAGATCATCCGCATCCGGAGGGGCAACTGGCGCACCATCGTGTCCACGGCGAAGATCGATCGACGCCGAAACACGATCGGTTTGACCGATGAACTGCGGGGAATGCTGGAGGCGTGGCGCCAGGAACTCGTGCGGAGCAAGCACCGGCATCTCGATTCGGGGTGGATGTTTCCCTCGCGGGTGGGCAAGCCGCATCACAACTCGTCGTGCCTGACCAAGGTGTTCGCCGACTGTCTCACGGCCATCGGAGTGGAGCGCAGGTTCTCTTCGCATGGCCTGCGACGGACAGCGAACAACATCATCCGGCGAAACTTCGGGGGCGAGATGGCGCGGGCCATCTCGGGCCACGTGACCGAGAAGATGACGGAGCACTACTCACACATCGATCCGAGCGAGAAGAGGGCGGTGGTACAGGGGATGCTCAGCCTGGTCCGCGGGGGCGCCGAATCCAAGCCGGGGAACGACAACCCGGTGGCCGAGGGGGTGGCACAGGCCGAGGCAGGAAGGGACAAAACCGGCACATTGACCGGCACATGCCCTCCCGAAACCGGCACATTGGGGCATGAGGCAAAAAGAAAGGCCGCGAAACCCTTATGATCTCGCGGCCCTAGCTTGAGCGGGCGAAGGGACTTGAACCCTCGACGTTCACCTTGGCAAGACGCCTGAACCTCAATGACATCAATAGCTTAGCCTAGGAATACGGGTACTTAGCTGTTACTAGGCGTTACCTGGACATCCAACCCGTGACGCCTGAGTGGTGTGCAAAGTGGTGTGCAGGCGACCACAACCATCGTACGTGGGAGAGTGGGTTGGCTGACAAGCCAGAACGGTGCAAAATCGAACGCCGCGAGGAATGCGTGGCAGAACCTGAGATACCAAGACGGCAGCACTACGTGCCTCGGATGATCCTCCGCGGTTTTTCTCCCGACGGTCGCAGGATCAGCCTTCGTGTACTGACTTCGGGAAAGTTCGTACACAATGCCCCGCTTGGCGAGCAGTGCTACGAGAACTACTTCTATGGAACCGACGGCGGTATGGAAAACGCCTTCGGAGAAATGGAAGGGGCTTTCAAAGCGGCCATTGGGGATCTCAGTCCTGGTCATCTGGAGACGGTCACCGTCGAGCAGCTCCATCTCATCTGCCGGTTTGTTCACTACCAGAAGTTCAGGACCGCTGGGGCAGCTGACGAGTCGGCGGAGTTCATCGACGGCCTCGCAAAAAGGATTATGGCCAAGGACTCGCGTGTGAGCGAGGACATGCTGACGAAGGTCAAAATCGGACCGGAAAAGCCCCAACGCGAAACTCTCTATCACGCGGCGGAAGCTGAGCCTCTCCTGCTCGACCTGGCGGTGAAGTTCCTTGTCTCTGACAAGAATTTGGGCTTTGTACTGTCCGACAACCCAGTTGCTGGTTACAACCAGTGGATGGAGCATCATCCGCTGTTTAGCCATGTTGGCGGCAACGACGGTATAGCCCTCCGAGGGTTACAATGGTTCCTTCCACTGTCGCCAAATGTGTGCGCGGCCGTGTTCGATCCGGGAGCCTACGAATATGGAAGCCCTCGACGACGAACGTGCGGTGTAGCAGTCCGGGACATCCGGCTTCTCAATATGCTGCAAGCGTTGCGTGCTCGTGAATGCATCTACTTCGACCCACGCTTCACAGCAGAAGAAGAAATCATGCAACTTTGTCGGGATCGCGACAAGCATGCTACGCCCAGTGTAAGTTTCGCTGAGAGCGAGATTAGGGAGTTGCCCGATGGCACTCGTCGCATGGTGCTTCTCGCGGAGATGCCCAGCGCGCGACTCGGGACGCAGCTTGGTTGTGTTCGTGTGAAAAAGGACGCCAAGCTATTCCATCGCGGAGGCATGCCCTTCCCGATTCGTTCACCGGAGCTTGTGAAACTCATGGAGCGGTGGTCCAATACGCTGGAGAAGGAGTCGAAGTCGAAGCAGACGGCTGAGGCTCGGGAAAATGGGGACGCGGTTGGCAGCAGTGATTCGTCGGAGCCGACTGGAACATAGCGCACGTCTCGGTTGATCCGACACCGAGAGAACGTAGGCTCAAAACGTGCCAGAACCGTTCCAGAACCCAGGTTCGTCAGCCTCTCCTATGCTGCTGCCACTGCGGCCACATGCCGCCGTCCACCGAGCCCACATCTCTTCTGAAAACTCGCCAGGTCTTGCGGTGATGACGTTCTCTCCCACCGGAAGCTGCATGGGCGCAAGGCTGGTCAGAAACGGCACCGGGAACGGGGGAGCGGATTCGGCTGTTCTTGCTGCTTCGCGTGCCAACCAAGACGCGATCACCCTACCCCCCCCTGGCATGCGTGACCCAGAGACCGTCCAGCGCGACAACG
>PLNW01000152.1 GCA_003142855.1 Myxococcales bacterium | reverse complement strand
CAGACGTACACTCTGACCGGCATTCTCGCTAGCGGAAACGGCGGTCTCCAGATCTCATCATCCTGCACAACCAACGCCACCACGTCGACGTCGACAACGCCGAACCTGGGCACCAACTACCACCTAACCGCGACCTCCCCCTGCGTGAACGCCGGCGGCACAACCTGCCCTCCCGACGACATCGACGGCGACACACGGCCCATAGGCGCTGCCTGCGACTGTGGCGCTGACGAATACAAACCCAACTGATCCTGCCTTCGCTTCGCCTTCTTCCAGCCAACACACAACTTTTTCAACCCCTTGCCGAGAACTTCACTGATGACAAACAGAGAAGTTGTACGTTTGAAGGTTGCAATCCTGGTCGTGCCCGCGACGCTGGGACTTGCCTGCGGTCTGAAACGGGACTGGAGCGTCTGCACGCCCACGGATCCCTGCCTGGCTGGCTACGTTTGTACTGCCACCTGGCAGTGCGTGCGGGCTTCAGATGGCGGGGCCAGCGACGGCGTCGGCGTTGCTGCCGCGGATGCTGGGGTTGGCTTGGATGGCCCGCCAAGTGTCGAGAGCGGCGGCGACACGTCAGGAAACCTCTCAATGGACGTCGCAAGTCCCGACGTTCCGTTGGTGGTGACGGCAGACGGGCCAGCTTCGGGCATTTCCCCTGACGCGCCGGCCGTTTCCGCGGACACGCCAACCGTCAGCGTCCCGCCCGACGCACCGGTCGGCAGCGTCCCCCCTGATGCGCCGGTCGTTAGCACTGCCTCCGACGCGCCGGCGGCGGACGTTGTCCCCGGCGTACCGCCAGTGGATGCACTCGGCACTTGTAGCACGGACAAGGATTGTTCACCCACGGCTCCTCTGTGCTTGGGCAGCCGATGCGCGAAGTGCTCCAGCGACGACGATTGTGGAGGCCGGTCAGGAACCCCTGCCTGCGCGACCAGCGGCATGTGCGTGCCATGCACGCAGAACAAGCACTGCGCGGCCAGTGCGGCAGGAAGCCTGTGCGACGCCACGGCAAATCAGTGCGTGCAGTGCTTGCAACGCAGCGACTGCGCGGGCGCGTGCCAGACATGCACCAAGGGCGTCTGTGGACCAGCCCCATCAAGCACGGTATGTCGGGCAGCGAGCAACTCGTGCGACCAGGCGGAGAACTGCACTGGCAACTCTCCTGATTGTCCTGCGGACGGGTTCAAGGACTCGTCCACCGTATGTGCGGACGCCAACTGCGACGGCAACCAATACACACCACCCGCCCACTGCGCCGGAACGAGCGCCACCTGCACGCCAGCCGCAAAGCCCACCAACTGCAATGCCTACGCCTGCACTCTCACCGGCTGCAAGAGCTCGTGCGTTGGAGCGGCCGATTGCGCAAGTCTCTCGGTGTGCAACCCCGATCTGAGCGCCTGCGGCGGGCTGTACTACACTGCCGTGAGCGCGGGCTCGCAGACGACATGTGCTGTCGTGTCGGATGGCACGGCCCGATGCTGGGGTCGAAACGACAGCGGCGAACTCGGGATGGGCCAGGTCGCCAATCAGGCGAGCCCGCCTGACCCGACGGTTTTCCCAGTCGTGAACCTCAGCAATGCCATGCTCATGGGCGCAGGCCAGACTCGCTCCTGTGCGGTCCTTTCTGACAAGAGCGTGAGCTGTTGGGGCTGGGGGATCGGAGGACTCCTCGGCGACAACTCATCAGCGATGCGCCCCAGCCCCGGTCCAGTTCCCGGCCTCAACAATGTCACCGGGATTTCTCTCGGGGGCCTCCACACATGCGTCGTGGCAGCCGACTCGTCAGGCGCGTCTACCGTGAGCTGCTGGGGAATCAACGACCAGGGACAGTCGGGCGCCGATCCTGACGTTGCGCCGGAAGAGGACACACCCCATGCCATCACGGGGTTTACTGCTG
Organism: Myxococcales bacterium; assembly: GCA_003142855.1. Lineage (GTDB taxonomy): Bacteria > Myxococcota_A > Polyangia > Fen-1088 > Fen-1088 > Fen-1137. Next base: position 61,521 of record PLNW01000152.1, on the reverse strand, counting down.
CCTTGCAGGTCAGCGCTGGAGGCAACCACACATGCATGGTGCTGAAGACCGGCCAGATCTATTGCTGGGGCGCCAATGACGCTGGACAACTCGGCGACCAGACCACTGACGGACGATACTCGCCGCGCCAGGTGTTCGGAATCACGGATGCAGCGTCGGTCGCCTCGGGTTACGACTTCACCTGCGCCCTGCTGAAGACCGGCGCGGTCCAGTGCTGGGGCCACCTCCCTGGCTTCGCCAGCGTGGTCACGAGCCCGACGACGGTTGCAGGGCTCGGGAACGCTGCCGCGCTATCCGCCAACTTCATGGTCTGCGGGCTGATGGCTGACGGGACCGTCTCGTGTTGGGAACCGTCGGCCAGCGCGCCGACGAAGGTGGGCGGAATCGCGGATGTGAAGGCACTATCGGTCGGTGGCGATCACGCGTGCGTCCTGGTGCGGGGCGGAGTCGTGAAATGCTGGGGTAGCAATATGTACGGCGAACTTGGCGACGAAACCACGACCGACAGCGATGCGCCGGTGACAGCCAAAGGTCCGTGACCCATCGAACGCGGCGGCGACGATTGACGAGCTCATCGATGAAAAGGGCGGACACGGAGTCGAAGAGACCACGCCCGCGGCTTCGCGCCGGCAACCGCCTTTCGCCGAGCCTTTGGGTCTTCGGTGTGCTGGTCATGGGCCTCGGGCTTCGCGTCGGCGGGGCGAGCGCCTACTGGGAATGGTTCGACGACCAGCATCCAGAGACGTGGAGAGTGTCCAAGCTCGTTCTGAGCCCGGACGGTAGCCAGTACGTTCAGCAGGCAGATCCCGGAATATGGGCCTCGCGCCTGCACCGCGGATGGACCGATCGTCCATTCTTTCGCCCGCCACTTCCTTCCTACTACTTCGCGGCGCTTTTTCGGATGGTTGGATTCAATCGACTGACCGTTTCTGCCTTCCAGTCACTGCTCGCGATTGTCGCCTATTGGCTGATCTATCTCGTGGTTCTTCGCAGACTGGGCTGGGGTATCGCGATCGCGACCCTTGTTGTTCTGTGCGTGCATCCAGTCCTCATGTTCTTCGATTCTTCTCTTGAGGATTCGCCTCTGGCGTTGTTGTGTGTCGCCGCGTCCATCTGCGCTGGAGATTGGGCTCGCGACGGTAGGCCCATGCGGTGGATGGTTCCCGGACTTGTGACGGGGTTGGCTCTTCTGGCGCGCCCGAATCTTGGATTGGTTGCCGCCGGTCTTGCGGCCATGGCCTGGACAACGACGCCGAAACGCAAAGCCAGAGCGCTGACGGCCTTTGTGTTGCCCGTGCTCTATCTTCTTGCTCCCGCTATCTGGCACAACTTCCACGTCAGCGGCAGATGGTCTCTGGTGAGCGAAACCTTTGGGCAAAATGCCTATTGGGGAAATGGCCCGTACCCCGACTACAAAACCAGCCTACTTGGGTACTGGAATATCTGGGAGGTCGATCGCGGCAGTCCGTCGGCGCTGCATGTCGACGGGTTGAAAGCGAGAACGGGCAAGCAGACCGCCGACGCAGCCTATCTCGCGGAGACGATGCGATATGTGGCTAGCCACCCAGGCCCAGCGATCATTGGGATCGGCACGAAGCTCTGGCGCCACCTCTCCAGTTACGAAATCCCGCGCACCTGCAATTTTTCAACCTTGCGCGAGCACGTCCTTGTCTGGCGGATACCGTACATTCCTTACTCCCTCATGCTGGGCCTAGCCTTATTGGGGCTTCGAGGCAGCGACCGCCGCGTGACCTGGCTCTTCCTCTTGCCCTGGATCGCCTCCCTGACCACCGAGGTGGTCTTTTTCAATGCCAGCCGCTACCGAGCTTTGGGATTGCCGTTCCTGATTCCCTTCAGCGTGCGCGGCGTACTTGCCATCGTCAGCTTCGTTCGGCAGCGGCAAGGGCGCTGGGTGGCCGGGAGCATGGCGATGCTGGTGGCTCTGTTTGCCCTCGGCCATTTTGCGGTTCCGAAATCCGAGCGCAACCGGCATGAGGCGGTCCAACACTTCATGGAGGCCATGCTGGAGTCATACGCCGATGAAGACGGCGCCTGGCAGAGGTTCTCGGAGGATCGATTCCAGCACCATCTGGCGCTGGCTCGCCGGCTCGACCCCAGCAACCTCGACGCCTTCTCCGTCGAGCAGAAGATGCTCATTCGCTCTGGTCGGGCTGCGGAGGCCGAGCGGAACCTGCGTGCGCGTCGCGCTGATTGTCGTCCTGGCGAATGGCTTTGCCAGACGGTGTGCGACCAGCTCGAAACCATGGCAAGGATGTGACATGGTCCGCTGGCATCTCTTCCCATTCAACAAGGGGACGGTCTTCGTGAAGAACGGGAATCCGCAGGACGTCCGCTCGATGGTGCCCTTCACCTTGGCCGTGATCGCGGTCTGGCTTCTTCTTTTCCACCTCATCTCAACCCGGACATGGGGCTATGGTGCCAGCACATTCGTCGTCATGACGGGACTTGCGACTCTGGTTCTGTTCGGGGCGTGGGGCAGGGGGCGCCTTCCACCTGGCAGGGGAAGCGCTTGGTACGGTCTGGCAGGGACTCTTATTCTGGTGGCACTCGTCGCTTTGCTGTGCCGTGAGTTGCTCGCAGTGCTAGCCATCGACCAAGTTGCCAGCGCGTCGGACATTGCCCGAAACACTCTGGCGGCGGGCGACCATTTCGTCGAGGGAAACAACCCTTACACAGAACGGGCACAGCTTCTCCAGACGATGGCGGGCAGCCCTGGTGTCGAGATAGCCAATGGAAGGGTTTGGCTCTACGGGATTCCGTATGACTTTGGCTATCCCTACTTTCCCGTGATGTTCCTGGCGTACGTTCCCTTCCGTCCCCTCGTGCATGGCATTGGGGGTATTCGTCTTGGAAATTCCTTCTGGACGTTGACCGCTCTGGCGGGAGTGTTGGTGCTGGTTCGAAGGCTGGTACGCGATAGTGATGCGCGAGCGTTGTCGTGGTGGGCAGGGGTTGCCTTTCTGGGACTTCCTGTCCTCGGCAAGGAACTGCTGGAGTACGCGGTGACCGACGTGCTGATCGCTGCCATCAGTATTTGGGCGTTCATCGCCCTGGACGCCAAAAAGGACTTCACCTCTGGTCTCCTTTTCGGCTTGGCGCAGGGGTGCAAGCTGTTCCCCGGACCGTTTCTACTCTTGCCCGTTCTTCTTTGGTTGGGCAAGAGCCGTCGCAGCCTCAGGGTTTCCATCGGGTACATCGTGGTGACGCTGGCGACTCTCGGGCCTTGGATCGCGTGGGACTGGCGACGATTCCTTTCGAGTACCATCCTTTTCTACCTGACTTGCCACCAGGAAGGAGACGACACTGCCCTCTACTACTTCCTTCCACCCTCCTTCCAGACCTTTCATCTCGCAATGGGCGGTGCGTTGACCCTGCTCATGTTGTTGATGGTTCTCCGCGGCGACAGAAGTGACACCCTAGAACCTCTGCGGGCCGCTTTTCTCGCGTATATGGTGTTCTCTGCATTCAACCGGATGACCCATTTTAACTACGTGTGGGGGATCTACTCGCTTGGCTGCGCCTGTGTTGTTGTCACAGCGGCCCGCACAAGAAGGATCGATGTCAAGAACGTTAGCCACAGTACCTAGGCGTTCTGGATGCCTTTTGGGTGGGGCCATCGATCAGGCGTCCACGCACGCGCCTCTTGACTCGCCTGGGCTCTGTCGCCATGGTTTCCCGCATGACGGTACTGGGTAGCCGGAGCAAGGGCGCGACGTGAAGCAGCCTGGGCAGAGCATTCCCGATACCCTGTCCTACGACCACCCTCGGCCGCAGGACACGGCGGAGATGGGCTTGCCGGCCGCTCGGCCCGACTATCCAGCGACCTGCGAATTGCCCGACAGTTCCGTCGACAAAGGCCGGCCGCAAGACGACGCCACGGCTCGCGAGCGCCCCCTGCGCACGGATCCCCTGGCGGTCGGGCCTGCGCCGCAGGCTCCGCTGTCGCTGGTCCCGCCTGAAACCCCGGAGCCGCGTCCTGTCGTCGAGCCCATGGCCGGCGCCTTTCGTCCCGGCGAGCAGGTGGACCACTTCGAGATCGTGAGCCTCATCGGCAAGGGCGGCATGGGCTGCGTGTACAAGGCGTTCGACCGCGATCTCGGCCGCACCGTGGCCATCAAGACCTTGCACGGCATCGACCAGCAGCGGTCCAACACACTGGCGCGTTTCCGGCGCGAGGCCCAGGCCGCCTCACGCGTGGTCCATCCCAACCTGGTCATCATCTACAGTTACGGCGCCCAGGGCGAGACTCCCTACATCGTCATGGAGTATCTGTCGGGCCGCAGCCTGGGCGCTGAAATCGCCCAGGGCCCACTCTCCGTCGAGCGCACCGCCGACGTTCTGGTCGCGGCTTGCGCCGGCGTGTATGCCGCCCATCGCGCTAACGTGGTCCACCGCGATCTCAAGCCGGGCAACATCTTTCTCGCGCGCACGCCCATGGGCGAGACGCCCAAGATCCTCGACTTCGGTATCTCGCGCGTGGGCGGAGACGACGCCAACCTCACCGCCACCGGCCACATCGTGGGCACCACCTACTACCTCGCGCCCGAACAGGCGGCGGGCCGCGAAATCGACGCGCGCGCCGACCAATACGCCCTGGGCGTGATCCTGTACGAATGCCTCACCGGCGTGCGGCCCTTCACCGGGTCAGCCGCCTACGCGATCATGCGCAACATCGTGGAGGGAATCTTCCAGCCTCCGTCGCGCGTGCGCCCGGAGATCCCGCGCAACCTGGAGGCGGTGATCCTGCGCGCCATGAGCCGCGCGCCCAGCGATCGTTTCGCGCGCGTGCGCGATCTGGGCCTGGCCTTGATGCCGTTCATGTCAGCCCAGGGGCGCCAGCAGTGGAGCTACCACTTCACCGCGCCCGAGGCTGAGATGCCTATCGCGCCTTCTGTTGCTGGGCCCACGCCTGACGGTGCGCAGGCTCCCACTGTAATCGCGCCCGCCCAGCCGTCCGCGCCGCCCGTGGCGCCCACCAAGATTCTTCCCGTGGCTCAACCAGAGTCCTGGCAAGTGGTGTCGACTCACACGACGGCCGCGCCGGCCTCGACCCCGCCGCCCGCGCCGACCGGCCCGTCTTTGCAACGCAGTCGCAATCTGGCATTGATGGTGACAGCGGCGCTGGTCGTGTTGCTTGCGCTGGCCGCTTGGGTATTTCTTGGCTCGGCAGCTCACCGTGGTTTCCCCTCGACAGCCGCGGTCGAAGTGACGCCGCTGCCTGCCGCCGCCCCGGTCGCTCCGGCGCTGCCGGAATCGCCCCCGGCCCGCGTGGCACCCTCGCAGCCCGCGGACAGCTTGTCCAAGCCCGCACCACACAAACCCAAGAAAGGCCCTCGCAGCTCGATCAAGTTCACGCCCGAGGGTGTGCCCATCATCTAGTAGGCTCGGATCCCATCATGATTCGCGGCGCAGCGTTGTTGATCGCATTCTCGCTCGCACTCGGGCAGGGGCAGGCGCAGGCCGAGGGCGACGAGTCGGATGCGCCCATCAACCAGGGACTCAAGGCCATGCGCAAGGGCGACTATCAGGCGGCCCTCGAGGCTTTTCAGCGCGCACACCAGGCCCGGCCCAGCACACGCTCGCGCACCGAAATCGGGCTGGCCGAGCAGGCGCTGCACCGTTGGGTCGAAGCAGAAACGGATCTAGCCGGTACACTGTCAGAGAAGGCCGAGGACGCCTGGCTCGAGTCGCATCGCTCGCTGCTTGAGAAGGCGTTGGCTGACGTGCATACGCACCTGGGGATGCTGACCGTGGAGACTGGCCCGCGCGGGGCGCAGGTGAAGATCAACGGGGAGCTTCGCGGGCTTCTGCCCTTGTCCAGGCCGCTGTTTCTGCTTCCCGGCACGGTGCAGATCGAGATCACTGCGCCAGAACGACGGCCCTGGCGTAGCGAGGCCCAGATCAAGCTCGGCGAGACAACTCCGCTGGCGCCTATCTTCGAGCCGCTCGAACCGCCACCTGTCATGCCGGCCGCGTCTGTCGCAGGTACCGGCGACGCTGACCATTCACGATGGACAGAACCCAAAATCCTGCGGCTGGTCGGCTGGCTGGCTGTGGCCGCGGGCAGCGCAGCCGCAGGCACCGGCGCCTATCTCCTGTCCGGCTCGCAGGCCGGATCGTCACGACGGCTGGCCGGCATCGAGTGTCTTGCACTCGGCGGTGCGGTGGTGTTGAGCGGCGGAATGATCGCCGTGGTCACCGCCTGGCGCAGCACTGCTTCGGACCACAGGACCGCGGCAATCTTCTCCCTTGCCGGCCAGCTGTGACCTGCCGACTGCTTCTAATGCTGGCGGGCATACGCGTGCGGAGCCTGCCGGCTTCGCCGGCAGCGTAGCGTCGCGGGAGGGTTTGGGAACCCTCCCAGGGTTCCCATTAGAAACAACCTAGCCCGCCACCCTTCAGGTGTCAGAACCAGTCTGTGACGGTGTGGACGTCGGCACTTCGATTGTGGTGAATGATGCGGGCTAGATCGTGCCGCTCTGAATGATGCGGCGAAGCTCCGTGGCGGGAAGGCGTGATCCGCGCTTCTCCTCCTCGAAGATGATCTGAGCCAGCGTCGCGGTGGTCAGGTCACGATTGGTGCCATGATCCACCACCTGGAAGTCCTCGCCGGAACGGACCAGCGCGGCGAGCGCTTGCAGGGTGACGTAGTGGCTCTCGTGCGTGTCGTACAACTTGCGGTTCGAGTAGCGCCGAATGGTTCGCATGATGGATAGCATTACACGGACAGCACAGTTCGTCACCCCGTACCAAGATTATTAGCCGCAAAGCGGAAGACGCAGAGCGCCTGCGTCATGCAGCGGTCTTACGGCTTGTCAACCTGAGGCTCTTGGCCAAGACTTCAGCCTGTCATGGACAACAAGACGGGCTCGACGGCGAAGTTGGAGATTGACGGCAAGGTGCATGAACTGGCGGTGATCGAAGGCACCGAACATGAGCGGGCCATCGATATTGCCAGCCTGCGCAGCAGCACCGGCTGCATCACCCTGGACGACGGCTACGGGAACACGGGGTCGTGTCAGAGTGCCATCACTTTCATCGACGGTGAAAAGGGCATTCTGCGCTACCGCGGAATTCCGGTGGCTGAGATGGCTGAGAAGTCCAGCTATGTGGAAACCGCGTACCTTCTCATCTACGGCCATCTGCCCAAGAAGTCCGAGATGCAGCGTTTCTCGAAGATGCTCACGCAAAACGAGAACCTGCACGAGGACATGAAGTACCACTTCGAGGGCTTTCCCTCGCAAGCGCACCCCATGGCGATTCTGTCGGCCATGATCAACGCTTCCAGCTGCTTCTACCCGGGGCAAATGCAGCGGCCCACGCGCGAGGAGTTCGATGAGCAGGCCGCGCGCCTCATCTCGCAGGTGCGCACGATCGCCGCTTTCTCGTACCGCAAGTCGCGCGGGCTGCCCATCATCTATCCAAAGCCCAGCTACAAATACACGGAGAACTTCCTGCACATGCTGTTCTCCGACGTGTACGAAGACTACGAGCTGCGGCCCGAGGTGGTGCGGGCGCTGGACACCATTTTCATTCTGCACGCCGACCACGAGCAGAATTGTTCCACCTCGACCGTGCGCATGGTTGCCTCGGCGCAGGCCAACCTGTTCGCCAGTGCAGCTGCCGGCGTGTGCGCCCTATGGGGACCGCTGCACGGTGGGGCCAATCAGTGGGTCATCGAGATGCTGGCCGACATCCACCGCGCGGGCGACGACGGTTCGCGATTCATCAAGGCAGCCAAGGACAAGAACAGCGGCAAGCGTCTCATGGGCTTCGGCCACCGGGTGTACCGAAACTACGACCCGCGCGCGCGCATCATCAAAGACACCTGCGATACCCTTCTCAAGGCGTTGAATATCTCGGACCCGTTGCTGGACATCGCCCATCGCATGGAAGAGGCGGCGTTGTCGGATCCGTATTTCGTCGAGCGCAAGCTCTACCCCAACGTGGATTTCTACAGCGGCATCATCTTGCGTGCGCTGCGCATCCCCACCGAGATGTTCACCGTCATCTTCGCCATCGGTCGCATGGCCGGCTGGATTGCCAATTTCAAGGAAATCCTCGACGATCCCAAAGGGCGCATCTACCGGCCGCGCCAGGTCTACGTTGGCTCGACGCTGACGAGCTATGTGCCCATGGATGCGCGCGGGGAGTGAGCAGGCCCGCTCGAATCATCGATCTAGGCACGCGTGACTACGCCGAGGCGTGGCGCGTGCAACTGGAGTTGCTAGCCGCTCGCCAGCGCGACGAGGTGCCGGACACCTTGCTGTTGGTGGAACACCCGCATGTACTCACCTTGGGCCGCGGTGCGCGTCGGGAAAACCTGCTCGCGTCGGCGGACATGCCGGTCTTCGAGGTCGAGCGCGGAGGTGACGTGACCTACCACGGGCCAGGCCAACTCTGCGGCTACCCCATCCTGTACCTGCGCGAGGACGAGCGGGACGTACACCTCTATCTGCGCCGCCTTGAGGAGGCCGTCATTCGCACGCTGGCCGAGTTCGCCATCGAGGGGGACCGGCAGCCCGGGCTGACCGGGGTGTGGGTCGGTGCGCACAAGCTGGCCTCGCTCGGCGTGGCGGTGCGCCGCTGGGTCACCTTGCACGGCTTCGCGCTCAACGTGTGCACCGATCTCGAGCGTTTCTCCGCCATCAACCCTTGTGGCCTTTCCGCTTCGGTGATGGGCTCGATGACCGGTGTCCTTGGTCGGCCGGTGGCTGTGGCCGAAGTGCGGGCTCCCTTGCTTCGCCACTTCGCCACGGTCCTGGGTCGCTGCTGGGTCGAGGAAGAGCGGGGCGACCGCCGGTCGCCCCGAGAGACGTGATGCGGGTGGTGTGCCCTCCACCCGCCGTTGTTCGACTTGGGAAAGTCTTTCCGGTACCGTAGGCGCACCATGAGTCAGCTCGGTTTCATCGCGCGCAGGATCGGAGTCGCTGTTGCGCTGCTGGGAGTGACGCCGGCCTTGGCGGCGCCAGCCCCAGCCACCGCCCCTTTGCCGGAACCGCTGCTGCCCACGTCTGTGCTGGAAGTCCCCGCACCCCTGCCTGCACCGCCACCTCCGTCCCCCACTGCCCCACCTGCCAGCGCAGGCCCCTTGAAACTGCTCGAAGCGGACGTCGGTACCCGGCTGGGCCTGCGCGTTCAGAATCCTTACAAGCCCGACAAGCTCAATGACCTGGGTGCGGACGGGCAGGTGCAGGTTCTCTTGTCGGGCCAGGCCACGCGCCACATCTTGTGGCAGGCCGATTTCGTCGGGACCTTCGGAACCGTCGATGCGAACAATAACTACGACACGACCGGGAGCGCGGCTGTCCTCGATCTGGTCGGCCGGTTCGAATTCCACGACGCCTTCAACCTGTGGGTGGGCCGCATGCTGGTGCCGGCCGACCGGTCCGGGCTCAGCACCGAGTGGGCCATCGCGCCTTGGCTGCTTCCGGGCCAGTTCGTGGCCGGGCAGAAGCCGGCGGGCGTGCTGCAAGGCCCACACGGCCGCAGCGATGGGGCGACTTTGTGGGGGCAGTTTGGCGGTGGCACCTTCAAGTACTACGCGGGTGCCTTCAACCTTGGCGATCCGACCCTGAGCCCGCTCTATTCGGGCCGTCTCAGCCTCAGCCTGCTCAATCCCGAGCCCGGCTACCGCAATGCCAGCACCTACTACGGCAGCAAGGACGTGCTGGCGTTGGGCGCGGGCTTTCAGCACCAACACAACGGCTGGGCCTCGAAAGACCTCGACCCCACCACGAAGCTGCCGGTGGCGTGGGCCGACTTCACCGAGCTGAATTGCGACCTGTTCTTCGAGAAGAACCTGGGCGCCGCCGGCGTGATTGATCTGGAGGGTGCCTTCTACAAGATCTGGGGAAGCTACACCCCCGAGAGCCTCAGTTACTTTGTGCTCGCCAGCTACCTGCTGCCCATCGAGGTCGGCGCGGGCAAATTCCAACTCCTGTTTCGGCTGCAGCAGGCACATGATCGGGAGACCGACGACACCGACGCGCTGGCCGACGCGCAGCTCGGGTACATCATCGATGGTCTGCGCACGCGCATCGCGCTGGACTACCAATACAGCAAAGTCATGGGCCAGACCGGCAACGCGATCCTCGTCGGGCTGCAGCTTCAAACCAAGTAGCCATCAGCCAGCGCGGAACTGGAAGTCCCGCTGGCGGACTACTTCACCCTCGTCGAGGTCGACCAGAAAGGCCGTGCCCTCACCCACCATGCCGTTGAAGGCGCGCAGGTACCAAACATCCAGGCCCCAGCTCTTGTACCCACTCTCGCTGGGGGGAGACCATTCCGCGGTTTCCAGATCGCCAAGACCGGGTGGTCGCGCGCGCGTCTGGCTGGCAATTTCTTGGAAGTGGTGTGAGGCGCGCACAATCTGCTCGGCCCTGCGCGCCAGCGTGGGATCGATCTCGCGCCGCCATTCGCTGACCAGATGGAAGGCCTTGAGCGCGCCCCCCACCGGCCCGTCGGCCTCGTACACCTCGTCAGCGGGCAGGCCGGCAAAATCAGCCACATCGAATTCCGGGAAGATGGTCTCGGCCGCGATCTGCGCCTGGCGTTCGCCGAAGCTGTCTTCCGCCACCTTCTTGCCCTGATCGGCGTAGTAGGCGTAGAGGCGCATGATGATGTTTTGCGAAGGCAGGCGGTGGTCCCAGTCCGCCACCCACAACACGGCCTGGTAGGTCTTGCCCATGAAAGGCAAGAACACGGGCAACGACTCCGCCAGCTTCTCACGGTCAGCCGTCGACTCATACAGACCCTGCAACTCAACACGGGGGTGGCGCCGCAGGTCGCGCTTTAGTTCTTCCCGCAGATCTAGCGGAGCCATGATTACCAGAATAGCCGGGATTGCCCCAGAGCGCACTATGGACGGCTACAGCTCGCCCTTGACCCGACGGATATCCGCGCCCAGTCCACGCAGCTTCTTTTCCAGGTGCTCATAGCCGCGGTCCAGGTGGTACACGCGCAAGACCTCGGTGGTGCCCGCGGCGACGAGGCCCGCCAGAACCAGGCAGGCCGAGGCCCGCAGATCGGTGGCCATGACCTTGGCTCCCTTCAACTTGGTGGGACCGCGCACGATGGCGGTGTGGCCTTCCACCACGATGTCCGCGCCCATGCGCCGCAGCTCGGGCACGTGCATGAAGCGGTTCTCGAAGATGTTCTCGCTCAGCACTGACTGGCCGCGCGCCTGCGCCATCAGCACCATGAACTGGGCCTGCATGTCCGTGGGGAAACCGGGGTAGGGCCGGGTGGCGATGTCGGCGGGGCGGATCTCGCTGCGCCCGACCACGCGGATCGCGTCGCCTTCGATGGTGACCTGCACGCCAGCGGCGCGCAGCTTGGCGATCACCGCGTCCAGGTGCTCGGGCAAGCAGTCCTGGATCAGGACGTTGCCCCGGGTCACGGCCGCCGCGACCATAAGCGTGCCCGCCTCCACCCGGTCGGGGATGATGGCGTGATCGAGCGGGTGCAATTCATCCACGCCCTCGATGGTCACCAGCGACGTGCCTGCCCCGCGGATGCGCGCGCCCATCTTGTTGAGCACGCGCGCCATCTCCTCGACCTCGGGCTCGCAGGCGGCATTCTCCAGCGTCGTGCAACCCTTGGCCAGCGCCGCCGCCATCATGAGGTTCTCGGTGCCTGTCACCGTGACCATGTCGAACACGATGGTGGCGCCGCGCAGCCGCTTGGCCTTGGCGCTGACCAGGCCGTGCTCAAGCTCGATGCGCGCGCCCAGGGCTTCCAAGCCCTTGAGGTGCTGATCGATGGGCCGCGCGCCGATGGCGCAGCCGCCGGGCAGCGACACGCGCGCCTGTCCGTAGCGTGCCACCAGCGGGCCCAGCACCAAGGCCGAGGCGCGCATGGTCTTGACCAACTCATAGGGCGCCTCGAAGTTGGCGATGTGGGTGCTGTCCACAGTGGTGCGACCGTCACCCTCGACCTCGGCGCCCAACTGGCGCAGCAGCTTCTTCATCGTCACCACGTCCCCCAGATCGGGAACGTTGCGATAGGTGGAACGGCCGCTGGCCAGAAGCGAGGAAGCCAGGATGGGCAGCGCCGCATTCTTGGCGCCGGAGACGCGCACCTCGCCGCGCAGCTTGTGGCCGCCGCGTATGACGATCTTGTACATGGGGAGACTCGACGCCGACGGCGACAGCCAGGCGCGGCTGTCGCTCGTCAACCGTCTGCGCTTCGGCTAGGTGGTGGCGGGGGCGGCAGGGGCGGCCGCCTCGGTGGCCTCGGCGCCCTTCTTGTGCTCGGCGCAGCGACCGGCCAGAACGGCGGGCTTGCGGCAGCCTTCCTTGCTGCAGATCTTGTAGCGGAACTTGTCGCCTACTTTCTGGCGGCGCCAGCCGATGTAGTGCTTGCGGCAGTATCCCTTGGCACGCACCGGCTGCTTGCACTTGGGGGCGCGGCAGGTCTTGCCACCGACCTCCACGGTCTTCACGGCTTTGGCGGCGGCGGGCTTCTTGGCGGGTGCTTTCTTCTCAGGCATGAATCTTCCTTGTCGGATGGTTTGGGGGGTTCGAGGATGCGGTTCTGGGAGGCCAGAGTCAAGCTGGCAACTTGGTCCGGATGCGCTCGACTGCCTCTTCCACGTTCTCGCGGAAGCCGAAGGCCGACAGGCGGAAGTAGCCCTCACCGCAGCTTCCGAAGCCCGAGCCGGGCGTGCCCACCACGTTGGTCTCGTGGAGCAGGCGGTCGAAGTACTGCCATGAGGTCATGCCCGCTGGCACCTGCATCCAGATGTAGGGCGCGTTTACCCCGCCGAACACGCGATAGCCGGCTTGGCCCAGGCCTTCGCGAATCAGGCGTGCGTTCTCCATGGTGTAGTCGATGTTGGCCTGCGCGCCGGCCGCGCCCTCGGGGCTGAAGACCGCGGCGGCGGCCCGCTGGATGGGGTAGCTGACCCCGTTGAATTTCGTGGTGTGGCGGCGGTTCCACAGGCCGTGCAGCGCGACCCACGCGCCCGAGTCGTCGCGCGCTTTCAGTTCCTTGGGGATCACCGTGAACGCGCAGCGTGTGCCAGTGAATCCTGCGGTCTTGGAGAAGCTGCGGAACTCCAGGGCCACCTCGCGCGCTCCTGGAATTTCGAAAATGCTGCGGGGCAAGCTCGGATCGCGCACGAACGCCTCGTAGGCCGCGTCGAAGAGGATGATGGCCTCGTGCTGCTTGGCCCAGGCCACCCAGCGCGCCAGCGAAGCGCGCGACATGACCGCGCCCGTGGGATTGTTGGGCGCGCAAAGATAGACCAGGTCCACGCGGTCCTCGGGCAGCGGTGGGTCGAAGCCGTTTGCCGCCGTGGTGGGCAAGTACACCAGGCGCTGGTAGCGGCCCTCGCTGTCGGCAGGACCGGTGCGGCCGGCCATCACGTTGGTGTCGACGTACACCGGGTACACCGGGTCGGTTACCGCCACCACGCTGTCGAGGGAGAAGATCTCCTGCATGTTGGCGGTGTCGCACTTGGCCCCGTCGGAGACAAAGATCTCGTCGGGTGCCACCTGCGCGCCCTGGCTGCGGTAGCGGGCCGCGATGGCGTCGAGCAGGAAATCGTAGCCCTGCTCGGGACCATAGCCGCGAAAGGTCTCTTTGTGCGCCATCTCGTCGGCGGCAGTCTTGATCGCGTCGACGATGGGAGCGGGCAGGGGCAGCACCACATCGCCGATGCCCAGACGGATGATGCGCGCTGCCGGGTGCGCCGCCGCATAGGCCCGCACCCGCTTGCCAATCTCGGGGAAGAGGTAGCCGGCCTGCAGTTTTTGGTAGTGCGTGTTGATCTTGGCCATCGCTTCGACTTTCTTTCGGGCTGCGAAGCGGTAAGACTAGCTAACTTTCCCCCCGAGGCGCAATGGCACGCAAACACATGGTTCGCACGCTTTTCTGTCTGCTCGCGATTTCCTTGCTTTCCGGTCCGCTGGCTACCGGCGACAGCTCTGCATCCGATCACCGGCTGGTGCTGCTGAATGCGCTCAAGAGCGAGCTTCAGCGTTCGCAGAACAAACTGCGCCTGCCAGGCGAGGACGGGCCGTACTTCATCCGCTACCTGGTGCGCGAATACGACGACTACGATCTGGTCGCGCGCTTCGGCGCCCTGCTGGAAGACAGCCACCAGCACCTGCGCCAGGCCAACGTGGAAGTGCGGGTGGGCAGCTACAAGTTCGACAACACCGCCGACGACACCACCGAGAGGGTGTTCGATCTGGACGACTTCGACCGCTACGAGCCGCCGGTGGGCGCGCCCATCGACGACGATGTGGACGTGCTGCGGGCCACCCTGTGGCTGCAAACCGACGCGCGCTACAAACAGGCCCTGGCCACCTTGCACAAGAAGCGCGGCGCCCGCGTGACCAAGATGGTGGAAGATGAGTCGGTAGGCAGCTTCTCGCGCGAGAAGCCCCAGCACGCCGTGGACAAACCCATCACGGTCAAGCTGGACCGCGCGGCATGGGAAACCCGTCTGCGCCGGGTGTCTGCGCTGTTCAAGGTCTACCCGGAGATTTTCGACTCCCAGGTCAAGTTCTCCGTGGATCACCAGACCCGCTTCATCGTCACCACCGAGGGTACCGAACTGGTCAACGAGCGCCTCATCTATGGCTTGCACATGACCGCGCACGCGCGCGCCGCCGACGGCCTGCTCATCAACCACTTCAAGAGTTTCTACGGCGCCTCCGAGAGTGAAATGCCCGACGACACCACCTTGGAGCGCACCGCCAAGCAACTGGCCGACGAGGTCAAGCGCCTGCGCGAGGCGCCCATGATGGATCCATTCAACGGCCCGGCCATCTTGCTGTCCGAGGCCGCCGGGGTGTTTTTCCACGAGGCACTGGGGCATAGGCTGGAAGGCGAGCGGCAGAACGACAACAAGGAAGGCGCAACCTTCAAGGGCCAGATCGGCAAGACCATCCTGCCGACCTTCATCACAGTGCTCGACGATCCGTCGGCGGCCAAGTTGGATGGCGTGTCACTCAACGGCCACTACGACTTCGACGACGAGGGCGTGGCTTCGTTCCCGGTTTCTCTGGTGGACCACGGGGTTTTGCGTAACTACCTCAAGAGCCGCACTCCGGTGAAGGGCTCGCCCGCATCCAACGGCCACGGCCGCGCCGAGGGCACGCTGGATCCCATCGGACGCATGGCCAGCACCATCGTGAAGTCCGACAAGGTGGTGCCTTATGCCAAGCTCAAGGAGATGCTGCTCGACGAGATCCGGCGGCAGAAGAAGAGTTTCGGGCTCATCATCGCTGACATCAGCGGCGGCCAGACCAACACCACAACGTATGATTTTCAGGCGTTCAAGGGCATGCCGCGCATCGTGTACCGGGTGGACGCCGAGACCGGTAAGGAAACCCTGGCGCGCGGAGTGGAGTTCGTGGGCACGCCCATCGGCTCGCTCAATCGCATCCTCGCGGCCTCGGACAGCAGCGCGGTGTTCAACGGCTACTGCGGCGCCGAATCAGGCTACGTGCCGGTGTCGACCGCCGCGCCGGCCGTGCTGATCAGCGAGATCGAACTGCAGCGCACCCGTCGAGCCATGGAGAAGCCGCCCATTCTGCCTGCGCCCTGGCGGTAGCTCACCAGAGGCCACGCCATACGCGCGGACGGTCGTGGCCGTGGTCGTGGCCGGAGTCGCTTGCTCTTGCCCAATGATTAGCTCCTTGACTCGAAATGCCGGGCAGCGCCGGGAATTGCCGGGCAGGCACGGAGGCGACTCTTTGCACAGTGCGCACGGTGGCGGTAGGGTTCGGAAACGCCAGCGCTGTCGTCGGTTCTTGAGTGGTTCGTCTCACATCTTTCTTGGGATCTTCTCAAGGAGACACTCAGCAAGGAAGGACTACCTATGCTCGTAGCGATCATAGTCTCCGCGATCCTGGGAGGCGTGGCGGGGGCAAGGTGGCAGAGGATCAAGCTGTTTGGGAAATCACGGCCACGAGCAGGAACTCTCGCTATTCATCGAGCCACCTGGGGGCCCGCCGATTCTGAGGAGTTCAAAGATGTGACCGGCATAGTAAGAAAACAGGTACATCGTGACACTCGCGACTGGATAAACATACCAATCGAAAACGCTACATTTGGGAAAGATCCGTTCCCCTACAAAGGGAAGCATTTCACGGTTGTCTATTCGATCACAGCGAAGAAGATCATCGACGAACAGCCGGTGCCAAACCGTTTGATACTTCCGGAATCGTAGGCTGTGTGAGTTTGGGTTCTGGGAGGACCGAGAAACCTGCCGGCGGCGCTCTCGTCGGCCCTACTCCGTGTCGTGAACGTGGAAGTGGGCGTGGACGGTGCCGTGGTGGTGTGGGTGTGGCGATAGGCCAGGCCACTCCGGATGAGCAGTTCGTCGTCGTCGAGCAGGCCAGCGGGTGCTCTTAAGGTGTCCAGAAATTGGTATTCAGGGCTGGGGTTCGAATGGGTGACGACCCGTAGCCGCGAGACGACGGCCAGTGCCACGGAGGAGGAATTAATCCTCACCCCCGGCCCCTCTCCCGGCGGGAGAGGGGTGAGGAAGGACCGGTAATCACTAGCCAAATCCGCCCCTCTCCCGAAGGGAGAGGGGCCACGGGGTGAGGCTGATTCTCCCCCTCCGTGGCAGTGGGCATCGCGTTCTCGCGGATGGTCGGGACCCATCCTCGTCGCCTCGAACCGCCCCGATTTCTGGACACCTCTTCTGTCGTAGAGCAGACCCGCGTGGCCGGGCGTGATCGGCCGCACGCGCCGGCCCAGCTCTTCCACACGTTTCGTCGTGGCCGTCCCGCACGCCCACGATGTGCTACCTTGAACACCCATGTCCCGTGAACCCAAGATCACGCCCATCACCCGGCACGACCCGCGCACCTTCTACGCCACGCGCGCCACGCGCACACGCAACGCCGAGGCCTGGGATCTCTGGGCCGTCGAGGACGGTCGCCGCGTGGGCTACCTGTCAGCCATCGACGATGGCCACATGATCTACGCCCTGGCCACCGTGAAACGCGGCACCTCCCATGACGAGATCGCCGACCTTGTCGACGGATTCTTTCCACCCTCGGCCACTGACGCCCTAAGCCGTGAGACCGTGATCGCCGACTACGACGAAGAGCCTGTGATTCTGGAGTCCGAAGTCAGCATCGAAGAGCAGTGAGGGTCGGTAGGGAAATCGCGGGCCGCGCGAAAGGCCGGGTCGCGGGCCGCGGCTCGCGAGGGCGTGGGCGAGAGCGTGTTCGTGTGGGGTACGCGGGAGGCGGGCCGCGTGGGCGAGAGCGTGAGCGAGTTGGGTGAGGGGTGCAAGCGATCCGCGGACCGCACCACGCTCGTCGCTCACGCCACCGCTCACGCTCACGGGTGCCGCCCACGCGGGCCGACCTGCGCTGGCCCTGAGTTGCCCGACAAGCTGGGCCCAATCTGCCGCCCTTGCCGCGTTCCACGCAGTTTCCTCTTCCCTCCTCTGGCCGTGCGGCTATTCTCTCCCCCATGCCGGTCGGCATTCCGACTCCCGGTCCGTTTCGGGGGCTCGTTCCGTACGATGAAAGCAGTGCCGCGCTGTTTTTTGGCCGCATGGACGAGATCGCCGCGCTCGATGCCCTGGTGGTCAGGGAGGGAGATCGGGTTGTTGCTCTGACCGGCGAGTCGGGCGTGGGCAAGACGTCCCTGTTGCGCGCCGGGCTCCTGCCCGCGCTGGCCAAGCGCGACGTCACCGGGGTCTATCTCGGCGCCTATGACGACATCGAGCAGGAGATGTGGCAGGCCGCCGGACGCGTGCGCAGCGAGCCGCCCACACCGGGCGATGGACCGGCCGACTATCTGGTGCGCCTGGCACGCAGTTCACACGCCGGGACCCTGCTCATTCTCGACCACCTCGAGACCATTTTTGTCGACCGCGATTCGGATGCCCACACCTCCGCCCTTGACCAGCTGGCCGCGTTGCTCTCCAAGGTCAGCGAGGGAGCCGGGCCTCGCCTGCGCATTCTCCTCTGTGTAGAAAGCGGTTCCTTCCACCGCCTCGACCTGCTGTACCGCGCCTGCAAGCTCACGCCTGCGGCCGGGGCGTGGATGGAACTGGCGCGTCTCAACCAGGGAAGCGCCACGCAGATTCTCGAGCAGACCGCGGTCGGCACGGGAACGTTTTTCGAGGCCGGCCTGGCCTCCTTGATGGCCGGCGATCTGTGTCGGAGCGGCGCCTGCCTGCCCGCCGACTTGCAAATCGTCGCGCGCATGGCCGTCGAGTTGCGGCTGACCTCGTTGCGCCGCTACGAGCGCAGCGGGGGCGCGACCATGCTGCTGCACAGTTTTTTCCAGCGGGCGGTGCACGATGCCGGCGGTCGCCCAGCCTTGCGTGTGCTGCTGGCGGCCGCCCGCCCCGCCAGTTCCACGGTGGACGAGCTGGCGGCTCGCGCCGGTCTGCCCCAGGCTGTGGTCGAGCAGGCCGTGGCGCCTCTCACCAGTCGAGGCATTCTGCACAAGTTCTACTCGGGCTCAGCCGACCGCTACTCTCCCGCGCACCCGTGTCTGATCGCCCGCATCGAGGACTTCGCCGCCAGCGACGTAGGGGCTGCGCACGACATCCGACGGACCTTGCGCCGCCGCATCCTGGCCGGCGCGCGTCTCTCGCTGCCCGAGATCCGCAGAGTGCGCCGCTATCTGGGCGGGGATCTGGCAGCCGACGAGGCCACCACGCTCAAGCGCAGCGTCCGGCGCAGTGCCTTGCAGATCGGCGCCGCCATCACCCTGCTGCTCGCCCTGTTGCTCGCCCTCATCTTCGAGGTGCGCGCGACCTATACGCTGGCCTTCGATCCGGCACGCGATCAACCCGGCAGTCGGGTGGTCGTGCGGCGGGGACGTCCCTCGCTGTCCCTCCTGCATTTTCTGTCCGGCCAGTCCCGCCACGGTTCGATGGTTGCCGACACGGGCTTCGCTGCGACCAGCGTGGCCGCTGATCTGGCGTCGCGCATCGCGAGCGGAAGGGCGGTGGGGGCCCTGGATGCGAACCGGACGCCCCGGCTGCCGTCCTGGCTGCGCATGGTGATTGATGGTCTGGGGCCGGTCCCGCGCGGGGTCTCGCTGGTTCTGCTGGGAGAGCCCAACGGCGTGGTTTCGCTGAAACAGGCCTTTGCCGATCCCGCCTCACGCCGTGATGCCCTGGAAGCCCTAGCGGTAGTGGGAACGGGCCGGGCTGGCGAAGATGAGATCCTGGCCGGCGCGCTTAACGACCCGTCGCCCGACGTGCGTCGGCGCGGCGTCGAGGTGGCCGCGGCCATCGATCGACGCCAGGGCAAGGATGCTCACGCCGCCACGCTGCGTGCCGCTTTGGCCGACCAGTCATTCGCCGTGCGCAGCGCCGTCCTGCGGGAATGCGCCAGCCTCGCGCCCACCACCGCGGCCAGCATTCTTTCGGTGGCTCTCGCCGACAAGGACGTTTCCTTCCGGCGGCTGGCCGAAACATCATTGCTCGAGCTGGCCGCACGCTCGCCCGCGGCCGCCGCCGATGCTGTGCGCCTGGCGCTGTGGAGCAGCGACGGAATGGCCCGGCGGAGCGCGGTGGCACTGCTCGACCAGATCGCTGTGCAGGCCCCGGCCGAAGCCGCCACGGTTCTGGCCCAGATCGCGTCGGATGAAACTGCGCCCGAAGAGGCGCGGGTCTCAGCCCTGTCGTTTCTCCGTCGGACCAACTCAATCTCCAACAGTCTGCGGCCCATGTTGGAGAAGGCCGTGATGCCGGACGCGTCGCCGCGCCTGCGCACGGCAGCCTTGCCTCTCTACGCCCGGCTCATCGATCCTGCCAAGGTGGCCGAGCTTGCCTTGACCGCCAGCAAGGGCCCGCCTTCGAGCCGGGTGACGGGCGCGGCGCTTTGGGGCGTGGTGGCCATCAAGCAGCCTGATTTGGCGGGAAAGCCGCTCAAGGTGTTTCTCTACGATCAGTCGGCCGAGGTGCGCGTCGAGGCGGCACGTGGCTTCGGCTATCTGCGCCGCGAGGGTCCCGAACTGGTACGGAAAGCCCTGTTGGACGCGAACGCCGAAGTGCAGAAGGCCGCTCTTGATTCGGCCCTGCGTCTGGCGGTGGCACAGTCGGGAGTGATCGCCGATCTGCTCGGACATGTACTGGCCAACGTGCGACCAGGCCTGCGCCGCTACATCGTCGAGGCCCTGGGCGAGATTGGCAAGACCAAGCCCGCCGCGGTCCTGCCCGCGCTGGTGCGTGCGCTCAAGCAAGGCGATGGCAGCACCCGTGGCGCCTGCGCACGCGCCCTGTGTGTCGTGGCCATCAAGAGTCCAGCCGCCGCGTCTCCCTACCTGCGCATGGCCGCGCGCGATCCCAACCGCGAGGTGCGAACCGAAGCGGCGTCCTGCCTCGGCAGTCTGACCGAGGGTGATCCCAAGGGCGCCGCGCGCATGGCCATCGAGCTGACTTCCTCGGACGAACAAACCGTGCGCGCCGCTGCTGCTGCCTCGCTGGGCGCGCTGGCCGGACGGGTCCACGAGATCGTGCTCGGGCCCCTCATCAACCTGCTTGAGGATCCAGAGCGCGCCGTGCGCGTGGCAGCCGCCGAAGCGCTCATTGCCTACAGCAAGACCGGATCCACGTTGGGAACCCGCGTCGCCGATCTCGACAAGAAGCTGTCGACCTTCTTCCTGCAAGGGGCTCTCGACGAGCGCCAGATCGCGCTGCGCTTGGCCGCGCGTGCCGGCCTGACCAGCATCCTTCGCCAGGCCGTGCGCGACGGCGACGATGGTCTGCGGCTCGACGCGATGAAAGCCGCGGCTGGCATGCAGCCACCCGCCTTGGAGATCCTGCAGGCAGGAGCCGAGGACCGTCAGGGTCTGGTGCGCGCCGAGGCGGTGCGCGCACTGGCCGCCGCCTCCGGGAGCGGCCCCGAGCGCGTGCTGCCAGTCTTCGAGGCCATGCTGCGCGCGAGCGACGCGGCCACCAGGCGGACGGGCGCTCTGGCTCTGGGCGACGTCATCGGTGAGCCCGAGGCCACCGCGGCTCTGCTGGCAGGGGTGCTGCACCAGCGGGGCGAATCGGTTCGGGCCGCGGCCGCCGAGGCTCTGGCAAGCATTGCCCAGCGCGATCCCAAGGTTGCGGGGCCATACTTGGAACAGGCGATCAGTGATCCGGCCCATGACGTGCGAGCGGCTGCCATCCGCGGTCTGGGCACCACGTGGGCTCGCCAGCGTCGGCCCGCCGAAGTGGCCGAGATCTTGGAATCGTGCGAGACCGATAGCGCGCGCCGGCTGGTGGCCGTCGAGGCGCTGGTGATTCAGGCCTCGCAGCCGGGGCAGGGCAAGGCCGGCGAAGATGCGAAAGAGGCGCGCAGCCTGCTCGAACGCCTGGCCGCCTCAGGACCGCCGCTGGCCCGTCTGGCGGCGCAAGTGGGCCGCGCCTTCATCGGCGCAAGGCTGGAAGACATGCACGCCTTCTTCGATCGTCTGTATGGCGGGTAGCCACTGGGGCGAGATGAGCTGTCTCGTCAACCACCCGCCGCTGAGAACACAGAGGGGAGAGGGGAGGGCACAGAGTCGGAGAAGATGCGGTGATGTTCCAGCGCCCCGAGATTTCCTTCGCAGGTCGCGAAGGTCATGTTTGAACCGCAGACCACGATGGGTCATTTGTCGCGCCGAGGCCTCTCTCCGCTCTGCGGTTTCGGCTGCAGGTGGCCGACGAGGTAAATCAGCTCACGCTCTTTGGTCGCGGTCGTGAGGCTACTCTGTGGTCTCTCCTCTCCCCTCTGTGTTCTCGACGGCGGGGCGCCCACGAGGTGAATCAGCTGACCACGTTGGTTGCGGCTACCAGATTACTTGGCGTAGTCGACGGCGCGGGTTTCGCGAACCACTGACACGCGAATCTGCCCCGGGTAGGCCAACTGCGCCTCCACCTTGCGTGCGATGTCCTTGGACAGGGTGCGCGCTTGGTCGTCGGTAACCTTGGTATTCTCGACCAGCACGCGGACCTCGTGCCCCGCCTGGATGGCAAAGGCGCGCTCGACACCATCGAAGCCGCATGCGATCTTCTCCAGGTCGGCCAGGCGCTGCACGTAGGTTTCCAGGGTCTCGCGCCGGGCGCCCGGTCGCTGGTTGGCCAGCACGTTGGCCGCATCCACGATGTGATCGAGCACGTCGTCGGCCACCGCCTCGCCGTGGTGGCACTCGATGGCATGGACGATCTTGGGCGCCTCGCCGTACTTGCGCGCCAGCACGGCACCAGCCTGGGCGTGCGAACCCTCGATCTCCTGTTCCGCACAGCAACCGATGTCGTGCAATAGGCCCGCGCGCCGCGCGGTCTTGACCGGATAGCCGAGCTCGCCCGCGATCACGCCCGACAGGAAGCCCACCTCGACCGAGTGTTGCAGCAGGTTCTGCCCGCTGCCCGCGCGAAACTTCAGCTTGCCCACCAGCCGCAGTAGCTCGGGGTGTAGGCGGCCGATGCCCAGATCGAAGGCGGCCTGTTCGCCGGCCTCTTTGCACTGTTGCTCGACCTCTTCGGTGGCCTTCCTGACCATCTCCTCGATGCGCGTCGGGTGGATACGACCGTCGGCGATGAGCCGGGTCAGCGCCAGCCGCGCAATCTCGCGCCGCACAGGATTGAAACAAGAGATGACCACGGCCTCGGGCGTGTCGTCGATGATGAGGTCGATGCCGGTGGCCTGTTCCAGCGCGCGGATGTTGCGCCCCTCGCGCCCGATGATTCTTCCCTTCATGTCGTCGGAGGGAAGGGGTACAACCGAGACCGTGCGCTCGGCCACGTATTCGCTGGCATAGCGTTGCACCGCCGCACCCAGGATCATTTGCGCCTTCTGCTGCGCCTGCTCGCGCGCCTCGTCCTCGATGCGCCTGACCTCGATGGCCGCTGCCGCGCGCGCCTGCTCGCGCACTCCGGCTTCCAGAGCTTTGCGGGCCTCGGCCTCGGTCATGCCGGCGACCTTCTCCAGGCGCGCCCGCGCCTCGGTCACCTGGGCCGCGCCTGCCCGCGCCGCTGCCTCGGCAGCCTGCTCGCGTGCCTGCAGCTGCCGCTCCTTGCGGTGCAGGTTCTCATTCTCGGACTTGATGTCGCGTTCGCGCCGCTCCAACGCCTCATGCTTGGCGCCGGTCGCCGCTGCCTGCCGGTCGAGCTCCTGGCGACGCACGCGCAGCTCGGCATCCACTTCGCTCCGGATCTTCTGCGCCGCCTCTTTGGCCTCCAGCGCGGCCTGCCTGCGGATGGCGTCGGCCTCGGCGTGTGCGGCAGCGAGAGCCCGCTGGCGTTCTTCTTCGGTCTGGGGAACAGCCTCGGGCTTGGAAGCCCGTCCCAGAAAGAAGGCCATAGCGGCCGCGAGCAGGGCGACCAGGCTACCAACAATGATGACGACTGGGCTCATCGGCTGGGCCTACTCAGGGACGGCGCCACAGCGGATCACGCGCGTGTCCGTGACAACGCAGTCGATTGGCACGTCCCACTCACCGGTGGGACAGCTTTCTGCAACTTGGAAATCGTAGCCAAATCCGACGAAGAAGCCCGACGGCCCGTCCGGGTGAGAACGCACGTAGGCCATCAGCTCGTCGTAGTACCCACCACCGTAGCCGACGCGGCCACCACCCGCGTCGAAGGCGAGGCCCGGGACCATGAAGACGTCGATATCATGCGGCGCCGCTTCAGGACAGCCAGGCCCAGGCTCGAGCAAACCGAAGATGCCAAACACCAGCTCCGAAGGGCCTTCGACACGGTGAAAGCGCAGGCGCGGGGGCAGAAGCTCGGCGCTCACACGTGGCAGAACCACGGTGATACCGCGCCGACGCAGTCCCTCAATGGCGCGCGCGGTATCGATCTCGGCCCTGGTGGACACGAAGGCCGCTACCGCACGAGCGGATGCCACCTCAGGCAGGTCGAGCAGGAGGTCCGTCGCGGCCTGGGCGCGGCGGGCACGGTCTTCCACAGAGAGCTCGTCGCGCCGGCTAGCCATGACGCGCCGGAGTGCTCGCTTTTCGTCGCGCAACCAGAGATCAGCCGGGCACATCGACGCCGACAGCTCGTTCCCGACCACGCAACCCAGCCCGGCGCAGAGTCGCCCCGCAACGGCCTAGCGTCGCGTGGGCGTCAAGAACGAGGCCATCGCCTCGGGAAAGTTGGGGTTCAGTTGTGTCCATTTATGGAGGCGTCCGCCTTTGGGCGGGCGGTCATGTCTGCTGGGTGGAGCCCACTATACCGCAAGAACGCCAGCACCAGGTGTCTATGAACAGCCTGTCACACGCGCGCTCGGCTCTCGACCAGATGCAGCAGCGCGCGACTCCTCTCCCGAATCCGCTTCTTCAGTTCTGCGAGCGTGCGACGTTCCTTGAACAGCTCCTCGGTAATCTGCAGAGCCGCCAGGATTGCGAGCGATTGGGTGTCGGCAGCGCGGGTCTGCTTCTGCAGCTCCTTGATGCGGCCGTCCAGGTAGGCGGCCATTTCGCGTGTGGCACGCTCGTCCTCGTCGCCTCGCAGCACGAAACGCTGTCCCGCAATCTGTACGGCTACTGGCGTCTTCATGTCGACGTTGCCCTCGTGCAGGGCCCGGATGTCAAGTGGGGGAGGCGCCTTGCCCCGCTTCGGCGTGCGAGGCGAGACCCAGCGACGACAGCACCACCCGGTCCTCGAAGCTGACGTCCCTGAACCGGATGCCCATGCCGCCGATGCGCGCCGCTTCGCTGACCCAGCGAACCTCGCCGTGCAGTTGTAGCGGCTGCGACCGCCACGGGATATCAATCGAGACACGCACCGACTCGCCCGTGGCATCCAGATAGTCGGAGCAGAAGAACACACCGTCCGGGCTCAGATCGGTGACCAACCCGTCGATGGTCAGGCGCTCGCTGACATAGCGAGCTGGGAGCTCGACCCGCATGCGCACCGCGCGTCTCATCTCGCGCATCTCTCCAGAGGAATTTGGCATCGTCGTCTACAACCCCACGCTTTGACCTCGACAGTCAGCCAGTAGCGACTGCATGTCAACTTTCTTCCACACGGCTACCGGTCCGAAAACTAGCACATGGAGTGCTATCGGAAAGTAGTCAGATTTTATGAAACCTGACGCCACGCTACACTGGTCAGGTTTTTCAGGCTGCGCCAGCCCGCGCCCATGCTACAACTTGCCGCCCGGTCCCCAGGATCGGAGAAAGGAAACTCATCGCAGTCTCGTTCGGGCCCATAGCTCAATTGGTAGAGCTGCGGACTTTTAATCCGTAGGTCGCAGGTTCAATTCCTGCTGGGCCCACAGCCCTCTGCCTCGCCCCTTTCGGCCCATCATCCCTGACCCCATCGTCTAGTTCGGCCTAGGACAATGGCCCTTCAAGCCATGAACACGAGTTCAAATCTCGTTGGGGTCGCATACGTTGTTCTCACTGGGAACGGCGCCGAGATCGTCTGCCGAGCGGTCGGTCCGGCGTCGGTCCGGCACTTGGAAGTCGCACAGCCAATCAGGAAGGCCAAGAGGTCGTGAAGTCGGGCAGCCGTCTGGAAGAGATACTGGAGAGCGGTCAGTTTGCCGTGACAGGCGAAGCCGGCCCTCCCAAGGGGAGTTCGCCGGACGGCATGCGCAAGAAAGGTGAACTGCTCAAGTCGTCGTGCGACGCCATCAACGTGACCGACAACCAGGCCGCTGTGGTGCGCATGTCCAGCTTGGCCGGATGCCTGCTGCTCATGCAGACAGGTGCAGAGCCCGTGCTGCAAATGGTGGTCCGAGACCGAAACCGCCTGGCTCTGCAGAGCGACATCTTGGGAGCCGCTGCGCTCGGAATTCGCAACGTCCTTTGCCTGGCTGGTGACCACCAGCGCCTGGGCAACCATCCGACTGCCGCGGGCGCCTACGACATCGACCCCATCCAGCTGATTCAGACGATCAAAACGCTGCGAGACGACCACCGGGTCGAAAGTGGCGAGACGATCACGGGGGATGTGCCGCTGTACATCGGCACTGTGGCCCACCCGTTCGCTGACCCGCTGGAACTTCACATGATCACCGTGGCCAAGAAGATCCGGGCTGGTGCCGACTTCATCCAGACGCAGGCGATCTACGAAGTGCCGCGATTCATGGCGTGGATGGACAAGGTCAGGGAACACGGGCTGCATGAGAAAGCGCACATCCTGGCCAGCGTGCTGCCCATCAAGTCCGTCGAGATGGCTCGACGGATGCGCAGCGGGGTTCCGGGCATGCGACTTCCAGACGAGCTGGTGGAACGCATCGAGCGCGCCACGGATGCGAAAGCCGAGGGCATCAAAATCTGCGTCGAGACGATCGAGCAGTTGAAGCGCGTGCCCGGGGTGCATGGCATTCACATCATGGCTGTGGCGAGCGAAGACTCCGTTCCGGGCATCGTGAAGGCCGCTGGCCTTTCGCCTCGGCCCCAGCGGCCCCAATAGCTGGCCATTCGACGCGGGGAGGCTTCGAAATAGGCGGCCGGGCGGTCTGGGGTTATCCTGGGTGCTGTCACTCGGCGCAGCCGAACCCCTGCCATGCCCTCCCGCGCCTCGAACACACTGACCGCAGGCCAGCAGGCCACGCTGGATCTTTTGCGCGTGCTGGCCGGGGTGCTGGCTGGGGCGTGGTTGCCCTTTGTGATCAGCCATAGCTCCATCGGGCACGATCGCGTTCTCTCGCTGGCGGTGGACATGGCCTTTCTTGTGCTCGCCGGGGCCAGCACCACGTTCGCGTTCAGGGGGCGCCTGACCTGGCGCCGCTGGCTGCGGCTGGCGCGCGATCTGGCCATCGCGCTGCCCCTGTGGACCATGTTCAATGTCGAGGCCACGCCGCACTGGTGGCCATGGGTGTGCAAGCTTCTAGCGCTGCTCTATCTGGTTCGACTGGCGTCGCTGCTGAGCCGCATCGATGCCTTGCCGCCCTCGGCGGCCCGCTTGCTGCTGCTTGCGGTGGTCATGCCTCTGTGCGTGTGGTGGGCCGCAACGGGCTGGCTGGTGCTGGGTGGTGACTCGGGCACCATCGACCCGCGCTTGCGCCTGGTGCGCGCCATTTACTGGGCCATCGCGACCTTGGCCACCGTCGGGTACGGCGACATCGTGGCACACACCATCCCGCAGATGCTCTACGCCTGTTGCATCATGGTGTCCGGGGTGGCGTTCTTCGGCTACATCCTGAGCAACATCGCCACCCTGATGTTGCGCCTGGATGCGGCCAAGCAGCACCAGGAGGAAATGCGCGACCGGGTCGAGTATTTCATGCACTACCACACGGTGCCGCCCGCCCTGCGCCAGCGGGTGCGCGCGTATTTCAAGTATCTGTGGTCCAGCCGGCACGGCTATGACGACGTCGAGGTGTTCGAAAGCTTGCCGCGCAATCTGCGCGCGGATCTGGCGCTGCACCTGCACCGGGACTTGCTGGCCAAGGTGCCTGTGCTCAAGGACGCGAGCCCGGAAGTTATCCGTGATCTAGTGATCACGCTGCGGCCGATGGTGTGCGTTCCTGGCGACATCGTGTGCCGCAAGGGTGCGCCCGGCGACGAGATGTACTTCATCGTGCACGGCGAAGTCGAGGTCGTGGACGAACACGACAGCGTGCTGGCCCGGCTACACGACGGCGACTTCTTCGGCGAGATGGCCCTGCTGACCGACAACCCACGCAACGCCACGGCCCGCACAGCCAGCTTCTGCGATCTCTACGTACTGGGGCGCGAATCATTCAAGCAGGTCGCGATCCGCCATCCCGTGTTCCACTCGTCAATCGACGAGAAAGCGCGCAACCGCCTCTCGACCGCCACGCTGCCCACTGTGCTTTGATTGGTTACGCGTCCTGCAGGGCGCGCAGTTCGGCGTCGGTGTGGCGCAGTCGCGTGGCCAGCACGCGCGCTAGCCGGGCGAAGATCTTGATGCCGACCAGGGGCTGGGCGCGCACCACTTCGTCGAAGCGGTCGCGCGAGATGACGTAGAGATCGGTGTCGGCCGTGGCCAGCGCGTCCGCCGAGCGCGGGCTGCGATCGAGAAAGGCCATGTCGCCGAAGAAGTTCCCGCGCCCGAAGGTCGCCAGGCACATGGGCTTGCCGCTGTCGAGGGCGACGGAGATGCGCACGCCCCCGCGCCGGATCAGGTAGAGATTGGCGCTGGCGTCCCCGCGGTGGAACACCTTCGCGCCGGCCGGAAGGAATTCTTCTTGCACACAGGCGCGCAGGGCCTCCAGGGTCTGGTCCTGCTCGAACTCGCGCACCAACTCGAACTCGGCCAGATCCAGGGGCCGGCATTCCTCGGCGGCGGCTTGGCGGAGATCTTCCAATGTGCGGTCCTCGGTCCATTCCAGGGCGTCGTCGAGCATGCTGAAGATCTTCACGTTCTTGCTGGCGCGCACGATGCCCAGGTGGTGGAAGTAGCCTTCCAGATCTTGTCCGCTGGGCAACTGCGCGGGCAGGCTGCTGAAGACCAGATGGGCGCCTCGCTCGGCCAGCAAGGCCTCGAACTGCTCGAGCATGTGGGCCGCGGTGAAGTCCACGCTTTGCACCCGCCGCATGTCGAGAATGACGGTGCGGCTGCGCTTGAGGTCGGGCTCCAACTCGGTGAACAGCCGATCGGTGGTGCCGAAGAACAGGTTGCCCTGCAGCTCGCAAACCGTGGTCAACCGGCCTGCCTGCAAGAGAGCCTCTTTCTCGGTGGGCAGGCGCTGTTTTTTCGACGAGATCTGGTGGCCGCCCAGCTTGCGCCGGATCACCGAGCTGCGCATTTGCTCGCGGATGAAGAGCATCATGGCCAGGGCCAACCCGACCCCGGCGGCGGCCATCAGGCTGTAGCCCACGGCCACGATGATCACGGCGGCGATCACGCAGAAGTCGAGCACCGTGCTGCGCTGTTTGAGCAGATGGAAGCTGGTTCGATCGAACATGCGGAAGGCGACAACGATGAGAATGCCGGCCAGCGCGGCGATGGGCACCCAGCCCACCAGGCGGCTCAGTACCAGAAATACCACCAGCGAGAACAGGCCCTCAAACACGCCCGACAAGCGCGATGTTCCGCCGCTGCCCACGTTGACCAGGGTGGCGCCCATGGTCCCGGCCCCAGGCATGCCACCCACCAACGCAGACATGATGTTGCCTGCGCCCTGGCCGACCAACTCGCGATTCGATCGATGCCGACTTCGCGTGAGGGCGTCCACCACTACGCATGTTTTGAGCGTGTCGATGGACAGCAGCGCGGAAAGCGTGAGCGCGGGCACCAACAGCGTCTTGACTGTGGCCAGGTTGAGCAGGCCGAGTCCGCGCCAGCGGTCAACCAGGCTGGCCAGCACCGAGCCGCCGGTTTCTGCTAGGGGACCGATGACCAGTGGGTTCTGTTCGAGGCGCAGCAGGTTGCCGTCGAGAAGACCCAGTCCGAAGTAGGCCAGCAGCCCCCCGCACAACCCCACCACCGGGGCTGGCAACTTGCGGGTCAGCCGGGGCGCGCCCAGCATGGCGAGGATGGTCACGCCTCCCACGATCATTCCCTGCCACTTCCACAGCGACGGCGTCAGCAGCGCGTGCATCCCCTGCGCGTCCTTGGGCAAGCCGAAAAAACGCGGCACCTGCGAGAGAAAGATCAGCACAGCCACGCCGCTCAAGTAACCCGACACCACCGGAAAAGGGATGTACTTGATCAGCCGGCCACCGCCGGCCGCGCCGTACAGCACCTGCAGCACGCCGGCGATCAGGCCGACCAGGGTCAGCAGCAAGGGCACAGCCTCGGGCCGCAGAGGGGAGCGACCGCCGGCCAGCAGGCCAGCCGCAAGCGCGGCCATGACCGCGGCGGCGGGCGCGCAGGGAGCGGAGATCAAGCGCGGAGCCCCGCCCAAGAGCGGGGCCACGATCCCCAACGCCACCGCGCCCAGGATCCCCGCCAGCGCGCCAGTGGCCACGTAGCCCGCGCCCAGAGGCGCGTAGGTGGCCACGCCGAAGGCGATGGCCGAGGGCAGGGCGACCAGCATGGCGGCCAGACCGCCCCACAACTCGCCCTGCAGGCTTGATACGCCTTTGTTGCTGGTTGCGGACGCCATCGATGCGCTAGGCGCCGCCTAGATCGTGAACGTCGTTTCGATGGTCTCCAGCATGTCCTTCTCGGCGTCGGAGATCTTGCCCACGCCGAGGAAGCCGCCCGAGCTCGCGGCCACGGCCCGCGCCCGTTCGAGAATGTCGCGCTTCAATCCCAGCCGCTCGGGCTCGCTCATCTTGCGGCACAGGCCGTGCACGTAGAGCTGCCACGCATCGAGCAGCTTGGGGTCCGGTTTCTGCACCAGCCAGCTCGCCAGCAGGCCGTACTCGACGCTCCCCGAAGCAATCCCCTGCGCCGCGGCTGCCGCGAGCACCGCATCGCGCTCCTTGGCGTCGAGCGTTCCGTCGGCCCACGCCACGGCCACCAGAGGCACGAGCGCGATGGCTGCCACCATCTCGGGGTTCACCTCGAGTTCGATCAGCTTTTGCAATACGTGGTCGTCGTGGATGCCAGCGACCTCGGCCAGCGCGGCCTTCATCTCGGTGGATCGCCTGGTCTTCCGCATCTTGTCGAGCAACGCCTGGTCGCGGCTTTTGAAAAACTGGTCGGTCAGTGCAGCCCCGGCAGCCGCGAAGACCGAATCTCCTGTGGTCGGGTTTGCCATGGTTGCCCCAGCGTATCACCGTCTGGGCTCCGTGGTTCTTCATTCAGAAGATGCAAAGGCTACCCAATGCCCTCGAAAAGAACGGTCGAGAGGTAGCGCTCGCCCGAGTCAGGAAGAATGGCCACGATGGTCTTGCCCGCGAACGCCTCGGAGCGGGCTAGGCGCACGGCCACGGCGGCGGCCGCCCCGCTGGAAATGCCCGAGAGAATGCCCTCTTCGCGCGCCAGCCGGCGCGCCGTCTCAATCGCTTCCTCGTCGCTGACCGGTTCCACCTGATCGACCAGGCTGAGGTCGAGTGTGTCGGGAATGAAGCCGGCGCCGATGCCTTGGATTTTGTGCGGCGCGGGCTTGAGCGGGGCGCCGCTGCGCATCTGCGTGATGACCGGGCTCTTGGCCGGCTCGACCGCCACCGAATGCAGCGGCTTGCCCTTGACCTTTTCCCAGAAGCGCGAGATCCCGGTCAGGGTGCCGCCCGTGCCCACGCCCGAAACCAGTACGTCGACTTTCCCGTCGGTGTCACTCCAAATTTCAGGCCCAGTGGTCAGTTCGTGGATGCGCGGGTTCGCCGGATTCTTGAATTGCTGGGGCAGGAAATAGTGCGCGAGGTCTGATGCGGCCAAGGCTTCGGCGCGTTTGATGGCGCCAGGCATGCCCTCCGCGCCGGGGGTCAACACGAGATTGGCGCCGAAGGAGGCCAGCACACGGCGGCGTTCTTGGCTGAAGGTTTCGGGCATGCACAGGGTCAGTTTGTAGCCGCGGGCCGCGCACACGAAAGCCAGAGCGATACCGGTGTTGCCACTGGTGGGTTCGACCACCTCCACCCCGGGCTTCAGCACGCCCCGGTCCTCGGCGTCTTTTATCATGGACGCACCGATGCGGCACTTGACAGAGTAGGCGGGGTTGCGCCCCTCAATCTTGACCAGCACGGTGCCCTTGGCCCCGGCCGTGAGTCGGTTCAACTTGATCAGCGGCGTTCGACCAATCGACAGGGAATTGTCGGCGAAAATATTCGACATGATACCTACCTCCTTCACATGACAGCTTGTGATCGAACCGCGGTTACCCGAGGGTGAGGGCCTGCTCCAGAGCCTCGATCAGATCGTCGGGATGTTCCAACCCGATGGAGAGTCGGATGAGGTCGGGAGTCAAGCCGGACTCGCGCTGTTGCGCTTCGGTGAGCTGCGAATGGGACGTGCTGGCGGGATGCAGGACGAGGCTCTTGGCATCGCCCACGTTGGCCAGATGGGAGAAGAGCTTGATGTGGTCGATGAACTTGACCGCGGCCTGATATCCGCCCTTGTGACCGAACACCACCATGCCGCCGAAGCCGCGTTTGAGATAGCGGCTGGCCACGCTGTGGCTGGGGTCATCCTTGAGACCGGGGTAGCGCACCCAGGCCACCTTGGGGTGGCGACTGAGAAACTCGGCCACCGTGAGCGCATTCTCGCTATGGCGGGCCATGCGCACCGGCAGGGTCTCGATGCCTTGCAAGAAGATCCAGGAATTGTCGGGGGCGATGCAGGCGCCCAGGTTGCGCAGGGGCACGGTGCGCACCCGCAGGGCGAAAGCAATGGGGGCCAGCGCCTCGGGCAAGTCGTGAGCCCAGCGCAGGCCGTGGTAGTTGCTGTCGGGCTCGTTGAACAGCTTGAAGCGGGGATTCTTCCAGTTGAACCGGCCGGCGTCGGTGACGATGCCGCCGATGGCGGCGCCGTGGCCGCCCAGCCACTTGGTCAGTGAATTGACGACGATGTCGGCGCCATGGTCGATGGCGCGCAGCAGGTAGGGCGTGGTGAAGGTGGCATCCACGATGAGCGGGAGGCCGTGCCGGTGCGCCACCTCGGCCACTGCGGCCACGTCGGTGAAATCCAGCACCGGGTTGCCGATGGTCTCGATGAACAGGGCGCGTGTCTTGTCGTTGATGGCGCGCTCGAAGTTCTTCGGGTCCTTGGGATCGACGAAGCGAGTCTTGATCCCGAACTGCGGCAAGATGGCATCGAACTGGGTGTAGGTGCCGCCATAGAGATTGTTAGCCGACACAATCTCGTCGCCGCTTTGCGCGAGCGTGATGACGGCATAGAAAATGGCCGTGGTACCAGAGGCCAGGGCCACCGAGGCCGCGCCGCCCTCGAGCTGCGATACGCGCTGCTCCAGGGTGTCGGTGGTGGGGTTCTGCAGGCGGGTGTAGATGTTGCCCAGCTCCTTGAGCGCAAACAAGTTGGCCGCGTGCTCGGTGCTCTTGAACAGGTAGGAAGTCGTCCGATACACCGGCACCCCGCGCGACAGGGTGGCATCAACCGGCTGCCCGGCGTGCAGCGCCAGGGTTTCGAATCGATAGGGGGTGGAGCTCATCGGACGTCCTTTCGTGAAGGGCTGGACGATTCTTCTCTTTGATCGTTGCAAGCGTCACGGGGTTGGATGCTGCCGGCTGCGCGCTGTCACAGGTCAGCCAACGTGGCGCGGACCACTGCGGCACAGGCGCTTGTGCATATGAATGTCGGCGGGACATCGGAGGGCCACGTGGTAAAAGCTGCGCTCGATTCGCCATGCGCCCGAGTATCCTAGGCAACACCGTGGCGTCCGACCGTGACGCCAGCGTCGGCCCCTGGTCCGACGACGAGCGGGCGCGGCGCTACGACTGCCCCGAGAATGGCGATTTCTACAGGTCGTTGCTGACGCGTCTGGCGGCTGACGCGGGTCCGTTCGAA
Organism: Myxococcales bacterium; assembly: GCA_003142855.1. GTDB lineage: Bacteria > Myxococcota_A > Polyangia > Fen-1088 > Fen-1088 > Fen-1137. The sequence continues at coordinate 28,250 of PLNW01000152.1, read as the reverse complement.
GGGGGGCGCGGGCTCGACCTCGGGTGCGGCACTGGTTTTGCCACCGAAGGGCTGGTGCGGGCTTTCCCTGGTGTCGCGTGGGAAGGCTTAGATGTGTCAGCGCCCATGCTGGCGCGGGCGGCGCGCAAGCCGAGCCTGGCGGCGATTCCGCTGCGCCACGCGGCTGCCGAGGCCTTGCCCTTTGCCGCGGGTTCGTTCGACGTGGTGGTGTCGAACTTTTCTTGGCACTGGTTCGGTGCTGGCGCGGGGGACGAGGTCTTGCGCGTGCTGCGACCTGGCGGCTGGATGTTGGTGAGCGCACCCTTGCGCCACTTCAGCAGCGCGGAGGGCAATCGCTGGCTGGCTCGGCGGCTGCACGCGCGTCGGGGGAACTTTCGTCGCCTAGGCAGTCAGGGTCTGCGCATCGAAGAGATGACCAGCTTGCTGCCGGGGGAGGTGCGCACCCAGCGTCTGGAGTCGGTTGTGATCGAGGAGCGCTTTCCCGATGCTGCCGGCCTGCTCGCCACGCTGGAAAGCCGCGGATCGCTGCACGCGATCTTCGGGGCCGACGGATGGGAGGCGCTTGGGGAAAGGCCAGCGGGCGGCTTGGCCTTCGAGTGGCACGTGGGACTGTTGCACATGCAGGTCAGGGCGTGAAGCAGGCCCGCGGCGATTTGCACTGATCCGAGTGTGTCGGGATCTGCTTGCGAGGCTGCCATGGCGCTGCTATTGCCAACGACAAACTCATGAAGCGCGTGGTCGTCGCCGGGGCCGGGATTTCCGGCTTGTCTCTCGCCTTCGAGTTGGAACGCCTCGGTGTTTCCGTGCTGGTGCTGGAGAGCGAGCGGCGCGCGGGCGGCAAGATCGAGACGGATCGGCGCGACGGCTACATCTGTGAGCGCGGACCGGCCAGCTACCTCGACCGATACAACAGCATCACGCCCCTGGCGCGTCACCTGGGCATCGAAGGCCGCGTGCTGCCGGCGTTCGAGGCTGGCGAGCGCCGGCTGGTGGCGGCGGATGGCCGCTTGCACGACACGCCTCTCGACGCAGCGGCGTTCTTGCGTTCGCGACTTCTGCCTTGGTCGGCGAAACTGCGCATGCTCGCTGATTTGGTTCTGCCGCGCGGCCCCTCGGCGCGTGGCCAGGAGGAATCCGTCACCGCCTTTGCCAGCCGGCGCCTGGGCGCGCAGGCCGGCGAGCGCCTGCTGCAACCACTGGTTTCAGGGCTGTACGCGGGCGATCCCGATATGGTCAGCCTGCCGGCCGCTTTCCCGCTCATGGCCTCGCTGGAGCGCGAGCATCGCAGCTTGGTTTTGGGAATGCGCGCTGATCTCAAGCAGCAGCGGGCGAAACGGCAGGCTGCCAGCGACGCGCCTCGGCTGTCGTCGTTCGTGAGTGGGCTCGACGAGCTGACCACGGCGCTGGCTAGCAGGCTGGGCGAGCGGCTTCGCCTGGGTGCGCGGGTCGCGCAGGTGGAGCGGGTTGCCGCCGGTTTTCGCCTCGCAGTCGACGAAGAGGGGCGCAGCAGCACGCTCGACGCCGACGCGTTGGTGCTGGCCATTCCGGCCCACCAAGCCTGTGCCGTGGTCCGGCCGCTGGATTCCGACTTGTCGGAAATCCTCACGCGTATTCCCTATGTCCCGGTTGCGCTGGTGCACTTGGGCTACTTCGCCTCGGCGCTGCCCGAGCCCGCGGATGCCTACGGGTTCTTCGTGCCCGCCTCCCAGCACCTGAAGATTCTGGGTGCCATCTTTGCGTCGGCGATTTTCCCGGATCGCGCTCCGGCCGGCTTTTCGCTCTTCTCTGTGCGCACCGGTGGCGCACGCCATCCCGAAACGGCAAGCCTGCCTGACCACGAACTGACGGCGCTGGCCCACGCCGATTTGAGCGGCCTGCTCGGCTTGACCGCGCCGCCCGCCTTCGCGCATGTCGCCCGTCACGAACGCGCGTTGCCCCAGTACACGCTCGGGCACATGGATCGGGTGGCGAGCCTGGAATCCGGCGAGCGGCGCTATCCTGGCCTGTACTTTCACGGCAACGCCTATCACAACGCCGGCGTGCCCGAGCTGGTCAGCCGCTCCGGCAAGCTGGCGCGCCGGTTGGCAGAGGAACTCGCGCGGTGAGAGAGCTTCTGGAAGCGGCGCTTCTGCGCGAGCTGGGTGCCACCTGGCGCGAGATCAGCGGCAACCACTTTCGTGGCCGGTTGCGGCCGCCGGTGTTCGCCTTGCACGACGCGGGCGTGCGCTTGGGATTCTGGGACCGGCGCAGCCGGACGCTCTCGCTGGCGCGCTCGCTGGTATATCAACAGCCCTGGGGTGTGGTGCGCGAGGTGCTCAAGCACGAGATCGCGCACCAGTTCGTCGACGAGGTCATGGGCATCGACGACCAGAGTGCGCATGGCCCGGCCTTCGAGAATCTGTGTCGACAGCATGGCTTTGATCCGTCGGCGCGCGGGCTGCCCCAGACGGCGGCAGGCGAGGGCAATCCGGTGCTGCGCCGGATCGCGCGCCTGCTGGCTCTGGCCGAGAGCCCCAACCTGCACGAGGCCGAGGCCGCCATGAACACGGCGCAACGATTGATGCTCAAGCACAACATCGATCAGACTGTGGCTCGGGCGACCGAGGGTTTCGCCTTTCGCCACCTGGGCCGGCCCAGCGGCCGCATCGAAGCGGCCGAGCATGTGCTGGCGGGCATTCTGGCGCGCCACTTCTTTGTCGAGGTGATCTGGGTGCCGTACTATGTGCCGAGCGAGGGGCGGCGCGGCCGCGTGCTCGAGATCTGCGGCACCCTGTCCAATTTGGAAGTGGCGGCCTACGTACACGGCTTTCTGCTTGAGACGGCGGAACGACTGTGGCGCGAGCACAGACGCCAGCACGGCATTGCCAGCAACCGCGAGCGGCGGCGCTTCATGACCGGCGTGATGATCGGTTTCGACGAGAAGCTGAAGTCGGGCGCCGCCGAGAGCCGGCGGGAGGGCCTGATCTGGGTGGGCGATCCGGCGCTGGCCGGCTATCTGCACCAGCGCTATCCGCGCACCACGCGCGGTGGAGGCATCGGGCTCTACCAAACTGAAGCCTACGAACACGGCCGCAAGGCCGGGCGCGCGATCGTGTTGCACCGGCCGGTGCACGGGAGCAGCGAAAGAGGACGTCTGCTGGGCCCGGTGCGGTGATTGTTCAGGTTGGCGTGACGAGTTCCACCGTTGGGAAGTAGGTTCGATAGCGGGCCACGTCCCGGGTGAGCAGTCGATAGCCTCGGATCGCGGCGTGCGCGCCGATGTAGAAATCGGGCAGTGGCAGCGAACGTGCTCCGCCCCGCCTGCGGTACTGCAGGAAGGCCTTGCCAGCCAGAAAAGCCGCTTCCCAAGGAAGCGATTCTCGCCGGTAGAGTTCCGCGGGCAGCGCGGTGTCGAGATCCTCGATGCGTCGAAAGGCGACGGAGACTTCCGCGTAGATGAGAGGGTTGATGATGAGCGGAGTCTGGTTGGCGGCGTGATCAAGCGCCTCCCCCGACCACGCGGACCAGACGGGATCGTTGGTTGCCACGTCGAGCAGGACGTTGCTGTCGACAAGAAGCGGCTTCACGACCGCCGAGCCCCCCGGGTCAAGGCGAGAATCTCGTCCGTAGTCATCTTCACGTCGGCCCGGCCGCGCAGACGGGCGATCAGCGCGCTGCCGCGACTCTGGCCTCGCTTGCGCTCGGTCCTAACCAGACGCACGGCTCCCCGGTCGACTCGGAAATCGACGTCGGTATTCGCCAAGAACCCGAATCGCTCGCGGATCTCAAGCGGGATGGTGACCTGTCCCTTCGATGTAATGCGCATGGTATTACTCCTGCCAGTAAGAATACGCCGTTCCGGCGAAGTGGGCAATATTGGTCGTGGAATGCTCACCGTCCCTGCCGCAGAGATGAAAACGCTTGCTCTCCGATCGCCAGTTCCCGCACAATTGAGGCTGTCGCCGAGACGAAAATCATCAGAGCCGGCGAGGACCCATGAGTGACGAAGCGAAACAGGCTGAAGGCCCCGGCAACCCGGCCGGAGCCGAAGACGGCGGAACTGGGTGATTCTCGTGTCTCGGGCCGACACGGAGGACAAGCATGAGGAACATTCGGTCGACAGCCAGCAAGACGTTTGCGATTGCGCTTGCGCTCTTCGGTTGTGGAGGGCGTGCAAACCAGCCCAAGGATGCCTCTGTCGGTTCTTTGGAAACAGGCAGCGATAGCGAAGACTCTGGCGGCGCTGTGGGCGACGTGAGCGGCGCCGACAGCGGGGTTGGGAATCAGGCTATTGCGTGGACTCGAACAGCTCACTGGAACTATTGGACATCGGTGGCGTCGTCATCGGACGGTGCCAAGCTTGTCGCCGCGGCCGGCGACCTCCTCAACATCGAGCCTCTCGCCTGAGTTTGCCGTGACCTTGCCGCTGGCTGATTCTGCGGCTGCCAACGTGAATGATCACCCGCCACGCACCTTCTTTCCGCGACTTCCGATAAACTGCACATCGTGCAACTGGTGATCGCTGAAAAGCCCTCGGTCGCGCGCGACTTGGCGCGCGTGCTGGGAGTGCGGCTTACGGGCAAGAATTGCTTTGAGGCCAAGGACCGCGTGATCACTTGGTGCGTGGGCCACCTGGTCGAGCTGGACGAGCCGGCCAGCTACGACGGCCGCTGGAAGGCTTGGCGACTGGACACGTTGCCCATGATTCCCTCGGAGTTCAAGCTGCGGCCGGTGCCGAGCACGCGCGAGCAACTGCGCGAGGTGTGTCGACTCCTGGGCGACAAGCGCTTCTCCGAGGTGGTCAACGCCTGCGATGCGGGCCGCGAGGGCGAGCTCATTTTTCGCTACGTCTACCAACTGGCCGGCAGCCGGCTGCCCATCCGGCGGCTGTGGATCTCGTCGCTGACCGACGAAGCCATTCGTCAGGGCTTTTCCACGCTCAAGCCAGGCGTTGAGATGGAGAAGCTGGCGGACGCTGCACGCTGCCGGTCCGAGGCGGATTGGCTGGTCGGCCTCAATGCCACGCGGGCGGTGACCGTGCGCCAGCGCACTGGCCCGGATTCCATGCTGTACTCCATCGGCCGCGTGCAGACGCCCACGCTGGCCATTCTGGTGGAACGCGAGAAGGCCATCCAGAACTTCGTGCCGCAGGACTTTTGGCAACTCAAGGCCGAGCTGATCACGACGGAGGGCGCGCATTTCGCGGCGACCTGGTCGCTGGACAAGGCTGCCCGTTTCGGCAACGCCACCGTGGCCAGCGAGGTTCGCGATCGCTGCCGCGCCCATGGCGCGGCCGTCGATCCTGAAGGCCCGGTGGTCGAGAGCCTGAAGCAGAGCAAGACCCGCGAGCCGCCGCCCCTGCTCTTCGATCTGACGTCGTTGCAACGGACGGCCAACAAGCGCTTTGGCCTCTCGGCGCAGGCCACCCTGGATGCGGCGCAGGCGTTGTACGAACGCCACAAGATCCTGACCTATCCGCGTACCGACGCGCGCCACCTGTCGAGCGACATGGCGGCCACCTTGCCGAAAATCTTTGCAGGCCTGGCCGAGCTGGACGACTACGCGTCCTTCGCGCGGACGCTCTTGGCGAATCAGCCAGGGCCCAGCAAGCGTTTCTTCGACGACAGCAAGATCCAGGACCACCACGCCATCGTGCCCACAGGCAAGTCCGCCAAGCTGGACGCGCTGGAGCGCAACGAGCGTCGGATTTTCGACCTGGTGGTGCGGCGATTTCTCGGGGCTTTCTATCCTGACGCCGAGTTTGCCCAGACTGAGGTGGTGGTGCGGGTGGGGCCGGGGGTGCCAGGCATGGCTCTTGTGAAGCAGCCGCCCGAGGCTCAATCGGGCAAGTCCGGAGTTGCGTATACGGAGGACGTCCCGTTGGTCACGGCTGCGCCGCCACCGCCTGACCGCTTTCAGGCCCGCGGCAGGGTGCGTTTGGTGGCCGGGTGGCAAGAAGTGGCTGGCTTTGGCGGAGAAGATGCCAACGACAAGTCCGGGGCGAAAACAGCAGAAAAGAAGGGTAAGAAGAAAGAGGGCGACGAGGAAGAGTCAGCCGTGCTGCCACCTCTGGCTCAGGGCCAGCGTCTGGACGGCAGCTTCGAGACACTGGCCAAGAAGACCAAGCCGCCCGCGCGGCACAGCGAGGCGACTCTGCTGTCAGCCATGGAGAACGCGGGCAAGACCATTGTCCGGCCAGAGGCAGGCTCGGCTGGACGCAGTTCTTCGCGCGACGGCATCGAGGACCTGCGGGGCTCTTCGGACGCGCTGGACGATGACGAATTGAGAGCAGCCATGAAAGACAGTGGCCTGGGTACGCCGGCCACGCGCGCCGCCACCATTGAGACCCTGCTCAAGCGCGGCTTCGTGGCCCGCGAAGGCAAGCATCTGATCGCCACGCCCGTGGGCATGGCCCTCATCGACGGGCTGCCGGTGCCTAGCCTGGCCTCGCCTGAGCTGACCGGAACCTGGGAGGCGCGCCTGGCCCGCATGGCGCGCGGTGAAGACAAGCGCGACACCTTCATGGCTGACATCGGCCGCTATGTGCACGAAGTGGTCGACGCCATCCGAGCCGCGGCTCCTATGCGCGCCGTGCCGCTGCCGGCTGCCAACGCAGGCAAAGGCAGGGCGCGCGGGCGTAGCGCCGGGCGAGGTCGCAGGCCCGCGGCCGACAAAGGTCACTCTGCGACGAGCGAGGCGACTCGTCTCGCACCAGCGAGTAAGGCCGATGCAGCTCCGCGTGACAGCGTCGGCGATCTCCTCTGTCCGCGCTGCCGGGTAGGGCATCTCATGACCGGCAAGCGTGGGTGGGGCTGCTCGCGCTGGCGGGAAGGGTGCAGTTTCGTGGTCTGGTTCGAAGAGGGCGGCGTCCGGCGCAGCGAAGCCGACCTGCGCGCTCTGGTTTCCAAGCTATGATGTCAGGCAACCGTCTCTAGCGCCTCGACGCCGGGCACGTCAGCCAACTGGGCCAGCACGCAGCGGTGGTCGCGGTGGAAGCCGCAGTATTCGACGCTGATTTCACGAAGGCCTTGCGGCCGTTCCTTGTCGTCGCCGATGGCGATGTGTCCCTTGGCCTCGTCAAGCAGTGCGGTGATGCGCGCGCGCGTCTTGCCTTGACTAGGTTGGTACACCACCAGCACCCGGCGCACCTGGCACGCGCCATTGAGCACGACTTCCAGTTGGCGGACCCAGCCCAGTGTGACCAGCACGGCCGCCGACAGGACCACGCCCGCCGCTGCGTAGCCGGCGCCCACCACAATGCCGATGCCTGAGCTGGCCCAGATGGTGGCCGCCGTGGTCAGCCCGGAGATGCGATGGCGGTCACGCAGAATGGACCCTGCGCCCAAAAAACCGATGCCGGTCACGATCTGGGCGGCGATACGCGCCGGTTCGTGGCCACCGAGAGCTGGGCTGACGGACATCACGGTGAAGATGGCCGACCCGACACAGATCAAGATGAGCGTGCGCAGGCCGGCGGGCTTGTGTCCCCTTTCGCGTTCAAAGCCCACCAGGGCGCCGCACAGGAAGGCCGTGGCCACCAGCACGATCTCGCAGTAGGGCCGAGGCATCAGCTGGCGAAAGTCGCCGAAAATCACCGACAAGATATCCACGTGATCACCATAGGGATGACTGAGCCCGCGATCAAGTTATCGCCAGCGCACCCGCCAGCCGTTGACTGCGCGGTCCTGATGCTTGCAGGTCAAGGCGGCGGCCACCGGCGTCTTGCACGGCCAGCGTGATCTGCAGGTGGTCGACCGGCAGGGCGTCGGGGAAGCGGTCGGCCCACTCGATGGCCGTGGCCGCGCGATCGTAGGCCTCCTCGATGCCCAGCTCGGGCAGTTCGGCGCGCGTGCGTAGCCGGTAGAAATCGACGTGCACAAAGGGCGTACGGCCCGGGTGCTCGTTGACCAGGGCAAAGCTCGGGCTTGCCACATGGCGTTCGGCCGCCACTCCCAACCCTTGCGCCAGCCCCTGGGCGAAAGTTGTCTTGCCCGCACCCAGCGGGCCAATCAGCGCCACCACGTCGCCCACGCCCATGGCTTGCCCAAGCCGCACGCCCAGACGCCGCATGTCCTCGGCGCTGTCTGCCACGAGGGTGCCCGCCGCCGACGGGCGACGATTCGGTTCTGCGTCTGCGCTTGCCATCAGCGTTTCTTGGTCAACTGACGGTATAGCAGCAGGTGGCGCACGGCCAAGTCTGGCTTGCCATCTTGCTCCAGAAGGCGCGCCAGGTTGTAGTGCGCGTCGGGGTTGCGCGGCTCGCATTCCAGCGCGCGTCGATAGGCGGTGATGGCGTCCACGGTAGCGCCCAGGTCCTCCAGGGCCACCCCGACGTTGAAGGCCGCGGTGGTGTCGCCCGGGCGCAGCGAGAGCGCCGCCCGATAGTGCACCAAGGCCGCGTAGACGTCGCCCACCTCGTGCAGCAGGCGGCCCAGGTTCACATGGGCGTCCGCAAACTCGGGTTCCAGTTCCAGCGCCGCGCGGTAGGCATCACAGGCTTCTTCGGGTGACGTGGTTTCCAGCAAGCAACCGCGTTTGTAGAGGTCGCGCGCGGTGAGCGGCGACTCTTGGGCCACCACGGGGTTTGCGCTCGCGCGTGCGTTGGCCAGAGAGGTCACCGTAGCCCCGCCCTCGTCAGGCGACGAACCTTTAAAGTCGAACACAAACTGGCCAGAGTCCGGGTGCCAGCGGCGATGACCGTCGTCTGCGATCACGCGCTGTCCTTCCCCGGACAGTGCGACTCGCTGGACCGAGGCGCCGGGGGGCAAGCCGTCGCGTATCTTCTTGATGGCGTCACGCACACGGCGAGCCGGGATGCGCTGCTCGACCAGGCCTTCGGCTTTGCGCAGAAGAACCAGATCATCGAATGAGAAGCGCATTTCGCCCTTCTGGTTGCGGGTCGGGGTGACGACGCCCGCACGCAGGTACGAGCGCAGACGAGCCACGCTCATGCCGAGAACGGCTGCCACCGCCCGAGCCGAGTACATCGCAGGCAGGACTATACAACGCTTGTCAGGTTGCGCTTGCGTCTGCCTACCGCACCCCACGCTGACCCACATCCTCGCGACGAACTTGAAATGACGTGGGGTGCAGGCGGATAATGGCGGGTCGAACGGCTCCATGAGCAACCGATCAGATGCAGCCTCCGGACCAGCGCGGCGGTATCGCGGATCGCGCTTGGGGACTCCTGCATCTTCCACGCGCGTGGGACCGATCGAATCTGTGGGCGGGGCGTAGGGAATAGGACGGGGCGATGGCGTGCATTCTTGTGGTCATTGACGACAGAGAGAACCGCGCCGCGGTTCAGGATGCGATCAGATCGCTGAGTTCGCACAAGCTGGTGGAGGCACCTGACGGGGTCGTCGCCTTGCGCCTGGTGGAAGAGGGCGGCGTGGACCTGGTGCTCGCGCGCACCAGTATTCAGGGCATGGACGGATTCGAGTTGTGCCGGCGCATTCGCGCCAATAACAAGACGGCGGCCGTCCCGGTTGTCCTTCTGGCCACCGCGCAGAGCCCCGTGGAAAACCGCTTGCGCGGGTTGGACTTGGGCGCCGCGGACTTCATCGTGCAGCCCATCGAGCCGCTGGAGTTGCTGGCGCGCTTGGGATCGGTTCTGCACTCGAAAGCGCTCGCCGATGAGGTTCGTCGCCACAACATCGAGCTGGCAGGCAAGGTCGTGGAACGGACTCGCCAACTGGAGGAGCTGGCGGGTGAGTTGCGAGCCGAACGCGACGCGCTTCGCGACACCTTCAACGCCATCGAGGATGGCCTCTTGCTCCTCGATGCATCAGGTCGTGTGCAGATCGAGAACAACGCCCTTCGCCGCATGAGGGGCGAGTCGGACACCGCTCGCCTGGCGTCGGGTGAGCGCCTGTTTTCTGGAAGCCCCTGCGAGTCGCAGACGGATCCGGCCATGCGCGAGAGGCTGGCCGTCCTGGCTCGCGACGCTGCCACCACCAACGCAACCCTGAACAGAACTTTTTCCCTGCGAGGGCGCCAGTTCGACGCGCGTGCCTATCCCGCGTCGGGGCGGCGGGTTCTGCTCTACGTGCGCGACGTGACTGAAGATCGCGACCGCGAGGTGAGGCGCTTGCAGTCGGAGAAGCTAGCCTCGATCGGCATGCTGGCCGCTGGGGTGGCTCACGAGATCAACAACCCGGCGTCGTTTGTGCTGGCCAACCTGGAGGCGCTGGCTGAACTCTTGCAGGCATCGGACGGTAAGGCGAAGCCTGACCTCAAGGGCGCGCCCAAACCGGGGTCGAGCGACTTCCGCTTCGAGGCCATGAACATCGTGCAGGAGTCAAAAGAGGGCATGGCCCGCATCCATCGCATCGTGCGCGACTTGCGCGCCTTCTCGCGCCTGGACGAGGACGCCACTCTGCTGACCGACGCGAACTCCGCTGTCGATTCGGCGCTGAGCATGTTGCGCAGCGAACTCCGCTACCGCGCACAGGTGGAAAGAGATCTGCGTGCGACCAAGGGGGTGCGCGCCAGCGCCGCCCGGCTCGGGCAGGTGTTTCTCAACCTGATCATGAATGCCGCGCACGCCCTGGCCGCAGGGAATCCCAAGCGCAACCGGCTCTATGTGCGCAGCTACGACGATGGAGACCACGTGGTGATCGAGGTGGAAGACAACGGCCCGGGCATCCCGGTCGAGGTTCTGCCGCGCATCTTCGAGTCGTTCTTCACCACCAAGCCGCCGGGCGTGGGTACCGGACTGGGGCTGTCCATCTCGCGCGACATCGTGTCCTCCGCGGGTGGCGAGCTGACCGTGGAGAGCGTGCCGGGCCGCGGGGCTCTGTTTCGGGTGCGGCTGCCCGCTGCGGGAGTGGGCGCGGTGACGCGACCCAAGACCGTGCCCTCGCACAAGGCGGTGCAGCGTCGGCGCCTGCTGGCCGTGGACGACGAGGCGCTGTTGCTCAAGGCGTACCGCCGCATGTTGCTCAGCCACCACGACGTGGAAACCACGCTGGGAGCCAAGGAGGCGCTGCGCATTTTCGGCCAGGATCGCGCCTTCGACGTGGTGTTGTGCGACCTGCAGATGCCCGAGATGTCGGGTTCCGAACTGTACGAGACGGTCAGGCAGCGCTGGCCCGAGCTGGCCCAGCGGTTCATCTTCATCACCGGTGGGGCTTGCTCGCCGGAGGCGCGGCGATTCCTGGAGAGCCCGGGCGTGGCCTGTATCCACAAGCCGTTCCAGGTAGCCGAGTTGCTGGAACTGATCGAGTCACACGCGGCTGGCGAGAGCGCGGCCGCGCATCCGTGATGCGGTTGGGTTCGGCGAAGGGGCTGGGGCCGGGATCGAGGCGAGAGCAGCGAACGCCGCGCAGGCAACGGCAGTTGGATGTCCCTTAGGTTCTTCGCCCGAGCAACCTGGAATCCACGGATGGTTGCTAGAGCACCGAACGGTTTGACGGACCGAGTGAAATTGCCGAGTTGCGAGCAGCCCGAGGCGCGAGGAGGGAGAATACTCGACGTATTTGACCGACGAGCAACGAAGGGATGCGACGCAAATCCGCGATTTCACGACGGGAGGGAAACCGTTCGGTGCTCTAGGTTCCCTTGCAGAAGCTGTTCCCCGTGGCCAGGTCGTAGGTGCACAGGTAGGGTGATTTGCAGCCCAGTGATGTCGGGGTCGAGTAGCTCGTGTTGTCGATACAACAGCGCTGATCCTTGCCACCACATGCGTTGCAAAGGTACTGCGTGAGGCCGGTTGTGGCGCTGGTGCTGGACAAACAACGGCTGCCTGGGGCGGCGCAGTAGTCGTAGGTGGACGAGGAGTAGTAGATGGAGGATACGCAGCAAGCTTGGTTGAGGCCACCGCAGGCGGTTGTGCCGGTGCTGCTGCAAGTGCCTCCAGCAACCGTGGTCAAGTCGCACACTGGGCCTGTCGTACTCGAGACAAGGGTGTCGCAGGCCGCTCCGGCGGCGATGCACAAAGCGGCACCGGCGTAGCTGCCACCGTAGCGCGTGATACAGCAACCACTCGTGCAGGTATTGCCATCGCAGCAAGGAGTGGCCGTCGCGCTGGTCGTACCCGGCGTACCGCACACCACACAAAGGGAGTTCTTGCACGTCGTGCCCGGGCCGGTGCAAGTGCTATTTGCGCAGCACGGGCCGCCGGCGGCGCCACACGCCTTGCAAACGCTTGTGGAGCTGTCGCAGGCGGTTCCGGGATCCTTGCACGCGGGGCCCGTGGAATAGAAACTCGAGCAACAGGCCTGGCCGGTGCCGCCGCACACCTTGCACGTGTAGTTGTACGAATAGTTGTCGCTCAGGCACTGTGTACCGGCGTCGGTGCAGGTGTCGTTCGCGCAGCACGGACCACCGTTCTTTCCGCAAGGCTGGCACGTGGAGGTGAGGCTGCTGGTGCCGCTTGACGTGCAGGCCAGATCATAGGTTGCACAGCCGGTGCTGGTCGGGAACGTGCTGGTCAGGCAGCACGGCTCGCCGGAATTCCCGCAGGTGCAGCGGCCAGATTTGCACTGACCGTAGCTGTAGCCGTAACTGCCGCTGGTGCATGTCGTGCCCTCGGCCATACAGCTGCCATTGAAGCAGCAGCCACTGCTGCAAATATTGCCGTCGCAACAGGGCGCACCCGGGCTGCCGCACAGGGCACACAGGCCGGTGGTCGTGGACGACGTGCTGTTGCAGACGGTACCCGCGACGCATCGGCTGGCTCCGTTCGTGCCCGGGCAACAAGCCTCACCCGCACTGCCACAGGACGAACAAGTATTGTTACGACAGGAAAGCCCGGCCCCGCAGGTGGTTCCGCAGCAGGGCTGGCCAGAGGCGCCGCAGCCAGAGCATTTCCCTGCCGTGCACACGCCGCCGCCAGTTCCGCTCGTTCCACCGCTGCCGCCGGTCCCCGTGCCCGTGCACGCCGCGGCTTCGGCCACGCATTGTTCGTTGTAGCAGCAGGCATTGCCGTTGCACTGGCTTCCCGCGCAGCAAGGGCTGCCTGGGTTGCCGCAGGTGGCACAGACGCCTCCTGAATACGTGCTGCTGCAGATCATGCCACTGCCCAGACACATGCTTGTGGAGGTTGTGCCCGAGACGGACGTGGTGTTGCAACAGGTGTCGCCGGGATTGTTGCCACACAGGGCGCACACGCCAGACACGCACTTCGTGCCCGCGGCGGTGCACACGGTTCCGGTCGAGGTGCTGGTTCCGCTCGTGCAGCAGGGCTTGCCCGGGCCTCCGCAGGCTCCCGTGTTGCAGGATCCGGCAGTGCAAGTTCCCGCGAGAGGCAGGCACGAGCCACCATCGGCCACGCATAGACCGGAGACGCAGCAACCACTGCTCTGGCAGGTGTTCCCGGCGCAGCAGATTTGTCCCGGAGCACCGCAGGCCGTCCCGACAACGGTCGAACCGCCGGATCCGCCTTTGCCCGTTCCGCCCGACCCGGACCCACCTTTGCCGCTGCCGCCGGCAGAGGGCGTGGAGCTGCCGCCGGCGCCCGCGGTGGCCATGGTGCCGCCCGCGACAGTTCCGCTCTTGGCAGCTCCGCCCGCGCCGCCGCTCACGGTGCCGCCCGCGCCGGGCGTGGTGCCGCCCGCGCCGGGCGTGGTGCCGCCCGCGGCGCTGGCTCCACCGCTGCCGGCTCCGCCGGCCGTGTCGCCACCCATTGTGCTGCCGCCAGATGCGCTGTCGCTAGATCCGCCGTTGCTGTTCCCACCGGTTCCCGTGAGCGAAGTGTCACCACCGGTTCCTCCCGTTGGGGGCGCATTGCCCGTTCCTTTGCAGCCTTGAACGAGTAGGAAGGCGACCATCAAACCGACTGGAGCCAAGAGCAGACCTAACCCGGACCGCATGTTCCTCTTCATGGGCAAGCTCCTTCGCAAGGGGGCAGCACGAAACCGCCGCCATTATACGCCCTAGCCTTGGGATTGAAAGTGCGCCCGGGGTGCAGTCCAGGCCAGACGAAATGGAAGCCAAAGGGGCGACCTGCGGTCTACCGTTTTCCAGATCAAAGCTTAATGTCGCCGCCCGGATCGCTTTCACCCAAACGCTTGCGCAGGGCCGCGCTGTCGTTGGGCGGGGCCGGTGTCACAGCCACCGAGATGCGCAGCCACTGACCCTCGCGCGCGTCTTTCGGCAGCAGCGCACGCGGCAGATGGAATACCTGTTCGTCGAGGACCAGACGCGCCACCTGGTCCTCCACTTCATCTATGAACACGATGTTTTCCGTCGCTGTCATGGCACCTGAAAGACCTCCTTGCGTCCGTGCACAAGCACCTCGATCTTTGTGCCATCGCTTTCGATGGCTATGGGTCCATCGATATCCGTGCGAAATATGCGTGCGCCCATGCGCTCGAGGCGACCAATCGTCTGCGGGTCGGGGTGGTGGTACTCGTTGCCCGCGCCGACACTCACCACCGCCACCAGGGGCTGCACCGCCTGCAAAAATTTGGGCGTCGACGCGTACCGGCTGCCGTGGTGGGCCACTTTCAGAACTGCGGCGCGAAGGTTGCTTTGGTTGTCGAGCAGCCATCGCTCGGTCTGCGCCTCGGCATCGGCAGCGAAGAGAATACCGAACTTGCCAAAATCGATCCGTGACACCACGCTGTTGGCGTTGACGTCCGACCGTGTGTCGGTGAGGGGCGGCTCGGGCGGGCCCAGCAGAGTCAGCCGCGCGCCCTCGCCCAGGTCGATGGTGCGCCCGCGTATCGCCTGACGAACCGGCACGTGCTGCCTGTCGAGCGAAACCAAGAGTCTCTGGTATTCCTGGATGTCGTGTGGATAGGGCGCATCGAGGAACATGCGGGTCCCGTGTTTGTCGACGACAGCGCGCAGACCACCCAGGTGATCGGCATGCCGGTGGGTGAGAAACACCAAGTCCAGCATGCCTATACGGTGTTCGTCCAGAAACGCGACCACCGTGTCGCCGGCCTCCGGCAGGCCGCCGTCGATGAGGACTGTCTTGCCAGCCGGCGACGTGACCAGTGCGGCATCGCCTTGGCCCACATCCAGGAAGTCTATCCGCAGTCGTCCGGTCGGCTTCGGCCCCTGGGCAGCTGCACCCCGACACCCCGCCAGCCATGCCAGCGCCAAGCAAGCCACCAGCGCTAGCAGCCCCGGACGGGGAAGCCCGGTCCCGAGGCGGCGATGAGCGGACATCTGGGCAGGGTAATCCCGCAGCCACCAGGCAGGCAAAAAACAACACGACGGGCATGCCTTTCTTGTCGGACAGGTCCGCGAAAAGGTGCGTGCCGCCACACGCAACCGTTGTCGCCTCAGTGCGGCTGGTCAGCCGACGGGGCGAGTCCGGCGCGAGCGAAAGACACCGAGTAGCTTCGCCACTTTTCGTCGCCGTTAAGGTAGAGTGGCTCCCCGATGTCACGTCTGCGTCACTGGCTCTTCGCGGCTGCGCTGGCGAGCGCGGCACCAGGATGTTTGGTTGACCACTCCGGGCTCACCACGGCGGAGGTTTCGGCCGCTGGCGGTGACATAGCGGGGAGCATTGCGACTGGTGGCGTTGCGGCGGGTGGTTCGCAGGTTGGAGGCGCTGGGCAGGCGGGAACGTCGGCGACATCCCAGGGCGGCAGCAGCGGCAGCGTCGCGGGCAGCGGAACATTGGACCGCAGTGGAGGAGCAGGCGCGGCCGGCGGCGCCGGGAGCGGCGGCCCGGGTGGGCGAACATTGGGAAGCAGCGCGGGCGCGGGTGCGGCCGGTGGCGCCGGGGGCGGCGGCACGGCCAGGGACGCTGGTGGTGCAGCGGATGCCGGGGGCGCACTCAGCGACGCCAGCGACACGGGCGCTGACGTCGGCACCGAGCCAACTGATGCCGACCGTTGCGCGGCCGAAGGCGGAAGCTACAGCGACGGCACGTGCGTGATTGATTGCGGTGCGGCCGGCACCTGCGGATCCATGGTCACTTGCCCCTCCCTGGTCTCTTGCCGAATCACCTGCGGGCCAGATGGATGCGCAGGTGGGATCGATTGCAGCAAGGCCGCCGGTTGCGACATCGCCTGCGCGGATTCCAAGTCCTGCGCGGGAATGATCAACTGTGCGGGCAGCTCGTGTGTCGTGAAGTGTGGCGGACAGAATTCATGTGGTGGCGGGGTGACCAGCAGCGCTTCCAAGAATCAGATCACTTGTGACGGCGAAGGGGCCTGCGCCTCGGATCTGGTTTGCACAGGCGACTCGTGTGCATTGACCTGCTCGGGGAACAAGGCTTGCACGGGCGTGATGAACCTGTACTCCAACACGGCCACGGCCAGTTGCACGGGCCCGAAGTCGTGTCAGGGGAGCATGGTCTGCGCGTCCGCAACTTGCCAGATCGGTTGCACGGGCCAGCAAAGCTGCCCGAACAGCGTTTGTTGTTGGGCGGGAAGCTGCACGCTTCAGCCTTCAACGCTCCACTGCGGTCACTAGTCAGCAACCAGGTTGCGGCACCCCGACGGGCAAGGATGGCCGTCGTTGACGCCGTCGTCACAATCCTCATTGGGCTGCACAATCCCGTCGCGGCAGTACCCCCAATCCCGCGATAGCCGCAGAAGGTCGTGGTCGTAAACGTGGCCGTGGTGGTGGCCGTGGCCGGAGTGATCACCGTCGGCCAGGACCACGTCCACGACCACCACCGATCGTTCCGATTGGGTGCGCGACTTGATCATGGAAAGGCTTGTTCTTCTGGGGCGATCCGCGCCTTCGCTCCGCTTGGCGCGGGATTAGGGAGCCCACCCGCGTCTTTGGCTCGCCTGGGGTCTGGTGTAGACTCCTGCCGGTTCGGCCAGACGTGGCAACGGCATGGATAGGGAACTCGAAAAACCGACGGGCAGGCTCAGCGGCGCTACCGCACTGAAGGCGGCGGCTCTGGCTGTGTGCGCGCTCGTCCTGCTCCGCCACGCCTGGATCAGCGACGATGCCTTCATCACGCTGCGAACCGTGCGCAACCTGGTGGAAGGCGAGGGCCTGCGCTGGAACCTGCACGAGCGCGTACAGGGCTTCACCCATCCCCTGTGGATGTTCTTGTTGGCGTTTGCTTATTCGCTGACCCATGAGCCCATGGCGGCCGGGCTGCTGCTCTCGCTGGGGCTGTCGCTGGCGACTCTCTATCTGGTGGCATTCCGCCTGCGCCTTCCTGCGCCCGCCGCGCTGCTGGCCATGGCAGGCCTGGTGTCGTCCAAGTCGTTCGTGGACTACTCCACCTCGGGCCTGGAGAATCCGCTGACCCACCTCCTGTTCGTGCTGCTCGTGGCCGAGCATCTGCGCGGGCACGAGGCGGCTGGGTGTGATCCCGAAGCCGAGTCGCGCCGCAGGGCTTTGCGAGTGACGTTGCTGGCTGGGTCGCTCGCGCTGAACCGACTGGACACCATGCTGGTCTCGCTGCCATTTCTCCTGTCGGCCTATTGGCGGTTGCACGACACGTTTCGCGGGGCGGGCAAGACCCTGGTGGTCGGGTTCGCGCCGCTTCTGCTGTGGGAGCTCTTCGCCGTCGTGTACTACGGCTTCCCCTTCCCCAACACCGCCTACGCCAAGCTCGCGGCCGGCATCCCTTCCTCCGAGCTGTGGCTACAGGGCTTGGGCTACACCTTGTCCCAGATCACGTTTGATCCCACGTCGCTGCTCGTGATCGCCTGCGCGCTCGTGCTGCTGGTGTTGCAACGCGAGCGCCGACTGTATGCGCTCGGCTTCGCGATTGTGCTCTATCTGGTCTACATCGTGCGGATTGGCGGCGACTTCATGGCCGGGCGGTACTTCGCGCTGCCGCTTCTCGCGAGTGCGTTGCTGCTGGCTTTGTTGCTGCGCGAACAACTGGCGCAGAAGGGCGCGACGGCCTACCTGCCCGCAGCGGTGATGGCCGCCGCGGGGCTGCTCCTGACCGTGCATCCTACGCTAGGAGCAAACGTCGAATACGGCCTGGCCATCAATGCCATTTCCAAGGCCCCGTGGGACGAGCGCGGCGTTGGCGATGAGCGGGCCTTCTACGTGGGCAACTCTGCCTTGCTGCGCATGCGCCGAGGCGGCGACATCCCCAACGATGAGCGTAAGAAGCAAGGCCAGTCCATCGCGGCCGACCAAGTTGTGAGCACAGGGTCGCCGCTAGGGGTGTCGAGCTTCTTTGCCCCGCCTACGGCCATCATCTTGGACGGCTACGGCCTCACCGATGCGCTCATCGCGCGGCTGCCTGCGCTCGACAAGAAGAACTGGCGCATCGGCCATTTCTGGCGCGACGTTCCCGCCGACTACGGCGAGAGCATCAGCCAGGAACGCAACCTGATCGCCGATGAGCATGTCGCGCGTCTCTACGACCGGGTGAAGCTGGTGGTCAGCGGCCCCATCTGGAGCTGGGAGCGCTGGAAAGAGATCGTGCGGCTGAACTTTGATCTCAATACGCAATAGTGTTGAGATCAGCCGCCGACCACCTTGAGCATGACCACGCCGTGCGAGGGAACCGTGGCGGTGTACTGCGTGGCCGTGGGCCCCAGATCAGTGTGCGACCAGAGGTCGCGCACGGTGGTGGATGTAGACGTCATTCCGAGGCTGGACCAAGTCACCGTGATGGCGGCACTGGCCGCGGTGCGATTGAACAAGACCACCGCATAGGTCTGGTCGCCGGAAAGCTTCTTTGACCACACTTCCAGCGTCGTGCTCGTGCTGATCGGCTTGCCCTGAATGCCCAGTGGATCCTGGTCCACGGCAATGACGTCGGCATTGGTCAGGACGTTCTTGGTCGTTGCACTCATGCTCCTGATATCGTTTCCGGCGATGAGCGGCGAGGCCATGATGGCCCATAGGCTGAAGTGCGACTGGTACTCGGTGTCCGTCATGCCGCCGTTGCCTACCTCAAGCATGTCGGGGTCGTTCCAATGCCCCGGGCTGGCGTACTGGGCTATCCCGGGTGAACCGTAGTTGGCATCGCTGTAGCGAGGCGTCCAGCCACCATTTGCGTCGAGGTTCGCGATGAAGCTCGTCCAGGTGTCTTTGATATCAGTGGTCGCCCGCCAAAGCTGACCGATGGTCGTCTCCCAGGTATAGAACCACCAGGCGCAGATGCTGAACACGATGGGGCGCCCCGATGCTTTCAATGCATTGGACATGTTCGTGTAGTCTGTCTGCATGTTCGAACCCGTGGCGGGGCTGCAGTTGTCATACTTCAAGTAGTCCACGCCCCACGACGCGTAGGTTTGCGCATCCTTGGTCTCGTAGCTGTACGAGCCCGGTTTGCCGGCACAGGTCTTGGTGCCGCGGTCAGAGTACAGACCCAGCTTCAGTCCTTTACTATGTACGTAGTCAGCAAGGGCTTTCATTCCATTCGGGAACTTGGTGCCGTCGGGCGCGATGTTTCCGCTCGAGTCGCGGCTGGATGCCTGCCACATGTCATCGATGTTGATGTACTGGTAGCCGGCCGCCTGCATGCCAGTCGAGACCATGGCATCGGCGATCCCTCTGACCAGAGTGTCCGTGATGCTGCCGCCGAATTTGTTCCAACTATTCCAGCCCATGGGCGGCGTGGCTGCCAGGGCGCCGGTTGAGGTCGTGCCTCCAGCAGTCGTGCCTCCAGTAGCTGT
Organism: Myxococcales bacterium; assembly: GCA_003142855.1. GTDB lineage: Bacteria > Myxococcota_A > Polyangia > Fen-1088 > Fen-1088 > Fen-1137. Next base: position 8,757 of record PLNW01000152.1, on the reverse strand, counting down.
GGCGCCTCCAGTAGTTTTCGTACCTCCGGCTGCAGTGGTCCCACCGAGCACTGTGCCGCCAGCCGCGATGCCGCCCGTCGTCGCGCCGCCCGTCGCCTTGTCGCCCGTGCCGCTGCCACCGCTCGCGCTGCTGCTCCTCGTGCCGGCCCCGCTGGCACTGCCGCCGCTGGCGCCGCCACTGCTTGCGTTGCCGCCGCTGGCACTGCCGCCCGTTGCCTTGCCGCCCGTATCGTTGGCGCCACCCGTGCCAGAACCGGCGGCGGTTGCTTGAGTGGTACCGCCGGCAGCACTGCCGGCAGTCGCAGCACCGGCCGTGGCGCGGCCGCCGGTCTCTTGAGGAATGCTTTCACTGCCGCCGTTCGCGCTACTACCGCCGGTGGGGTTTCCTCCCGTTGTCTGAGGCGAGCCAGCGTTGCCGGCAGTCGCAGCCCCGCCGTTGGTGCTGCTTCCCGTTGTTTGTGGTGTGCCGGCGTTGCCGCCAGTCGCAACGCCGCCCGTTGCGCTGCCTGCGCTCGCGTCACTGCCGTTTTTCAACGTAAGGTCGTGGCACCCGGCCACCCACACAACGCCAGTCAAGCTGGTGAGCAGCGCCAGCCGCAAGAGGGATTCCTGCCTGGAGGTCTGGCAATGGTAGGGGATGATGCCGTGGCGAAGTGTCATGTTGTGCCCGTCCTGTGTTGCTGCCTGCCGGCCACGATTCAGAGAAACCGCGCTGTCACCGGATCCTACCCGTTCGCGAGTTCGACCGCCGAATTCCGCCATCCTTGAAGTAGCTTTCTCGGTTGCAGGGCGGCAAGTCAGGCAGACTCTGGCGTGCCGTTCTGCATCCATTCACCCAGGGCATCGAGAAGCCCAAAGCTTCAGCAAAACTCGCCGGAGTGCCAGAAGTTGAAGCGTTGCGGCTCGCCCGGCCTCGGCGGCCCGATCTTTGCTGCCGTCAGCCTTGCGGCCGGATCAATTTGCCACCATGCTGACCCCGCGCGATCGTTCCCGCACAATAATCTGGGCACGGCCCGCACTTGACCCAGGCCAGGCTATCGGCGACGCTCACACCCCGATGACGGCCATGCGTGTCTTGGGCAGAACTGGTGGTCAAGTTCCGCCGGTGATTTTCGCAAACAGCGGCTTCGGCTTAGGCTAGCGCAGCGAGAAGAGATGGTCGTCGACTCTCATCATCACTTCTGGCGCTACACTCCGGCTGAGTACGGTTGGATAGACGAGAACATGGCGGCCATCCGGCGGGACTTTCTGCCTGCGGATCTGCAGCAAGATATAGCGGTCGCGGGTGTCGACGCGGTGGTGAGCGTGCAGGCCCGCCAGAGCGTGGAGGAAACGCGCTGGTTGCTCGCTCTCGCCACGCACAACCCCTTCATCGCGGGTGTGGTGGGCTGGGTGCCCCTGGTTTCTCCGACGGTGGCCGCCGATCTCGCACGGTTCGCGGCTCATCCCAAGCTGGTTGCCATCCGTCACGTGCTGCAGGACGAACCTGACCCGCTCTTCATGCTGCGCGCGGATTTCCAGGCGGGGATCCGGGCGCTGCGCGCCTACAACCTCGCCTACGATATTCTCATCTACCATCGACATCTGCCTCAGACGATCGAGCTCGTGGACCGGCATCCCGCGCAGTCCTTCGTGGTCGATCACATGGCCAAGCCTTCGATCAAGGATGGAACCATCGAGCCCTGGGCGCGCGGCATGCGCGAGCTGGCGCGACGGCCCCTCGTCTGCTGCAAGCTGTCCGGCATGGTCACCGAGATCGGCCGCCCGCATTGGACCGTGGCGGACCTGCGCCCCTACGTCGAGGTCGTGCTGGAGGCGTTCGGGCCTGAGCGCGTGCTGTTCGGCAGCGACTGGCCGGTGTGCCTGGTTGCCTGCGGCTACGCACGCTGGATGGAGATCGTGCAGGAACTCATCGCGCCCCTGTCGTCGGGAGAGCGCGCTGCCATTCTCGGTGGCAACGCCCGCCGTGTGTACCGGCTGAGAGACCCATGAAAGCGCTCTTCATTACAGCACCAGGAAAGACCGAGATGCGGGAGATTGCGCGGCCCGAGCCCGGGCGCGGCGAGGTCCGCGTTCGCGTGCGCTATCTGGGATACTGCGGCTCCGACCTCAATACCTTCCGCGGGCTCAATCCCCTGGTCAGCTACCCGCGGGTGCCAGGCCATGAGGTCGCGGGCGTGATCGATGCGGTCGGCGCCGAAGTCTCGCCGGCCTTCGCTCCGGGGACTTCCGTGCTGGTGGTTCCCTACACGAACTGCGGCACATGCTCGGCCTGCCGAAAAGGGCGCCCCAATGCCTGCCGCAACAATCAGACGCTCGGTGTACAGCGCGACGGCGCCCTGGCGGAACAGGTCGTGGTTCCCGCGACAAAGCTGCTGACGTCGCGACAGCTGTCGTTGCGAGACATGGTGCTGGTCGAGCCGCTGTCAGTGGGCTGGCACGCGGCCCGGCGGGGACGGGTCGCGACAGGCGACACGGTGGTGGTGTTCGGCTGCGGCCTGGTCGGCCTGGGCGCCATCGCGTCGTCGGCTGCGGCCGGGGCGCGGGTCGTTGCGGTCGACGTCGATGACGGGAAGCTGGACATCGGGCGCGCCGCAGGTGCGGTCGTGACCATCAACTCGACGACGGAAGACCTGCACCAACGCCTGCAGGCGCTGACCGAGAATCACGGTCCCGATTTACTCATCGAGGGCGTGGGGTTGCCCGCAACCTACCGCGCCTGCGTCGAGGAAGCGTGCTTCGCGGGGCGGGTGGTCTACGTCGGCTACGCCAAGGAGTCCGTCGAATACGCCACCAAGAACTTCGTGATGAAAGAGATCGACATCATGGGCTCGCGCAATGCGACCGCTGACGATTTTCGTGGCGTCATCGCGTACCTCGAGGCGGGACGATTTCCCGTCGACGCGGTCATCACCCATGTGGTTCCTTTGGCCGATGCCGGCGCGGCGCTCGACATGTGGGCCAAGAATCCAAGGACTGTAACCAAGATCGTGGTCGACTTCGGAGGACAATGACTGTGCCAAAGATGTTTCGCGGCGAGAATGGACGGAACCACCTCTTTACGTTCCTGCTGGTCTGCTCTCTCTTTCTGCTTTGGGGATTGTGCAACGGCATGATTGACGTGCTCAATAAGCACTTCCAGAATTCGCTGCACGTTTCCAAAGCACAATCGGCCCTGGTGCAGTTCTCGAATTACATGGGCTATTTTCTCATGGCCATTCCGTCTGGGATGCTGGCCCGGCGCTTCGGCTACAAGGGCGGGATCATCATTGGCCTCGCGCTGATTGCCGTCGGCGCCTTCTGGTTCATTCCCGCGACCCAGATCGGCACCTTCGGCGCCTTCCTGATCGGCCTTTTCATTCTGGCCACCGGGCTGACCTGTCTCGAGACGGTCGCCAATCCCTATGCCACGGCGCTGGGCCCACCGGAACTGGGGGCGGCCCGCATCAACCTGGCGCAGAGTTGCAACGGCATCGGCTGGATGCTCGGTCCTCTGGTGGGCGGCCATTTTGTGCTCTCGTCCACGGCCGAGGTCAATCGTAGCAACGCAACACTGTACCTGCCGTATCTGGGCATTGGATTGGTAGTGACAGTGCTGCTGGTCATCTTTTTGCTTTCCAAGGTGCCGGAGGTGACGGCCACGTCAGAGCACAATGCCGACGGCGGCGCGGCCGACCCGGGACGATCGATCTGGAGCCGGCCGCACTTCGTGCTGGCCGTGGCCGCCCAATTTCTCTACGTGGCCGCGCAAACTGGCGTGTTCAGTTTCTTCATCAACTATGTCGTGTCTGACATGCCCAGGCTGAGCGAGGGAGCGGCCGGACTCTTGCCTCGCGAATGGACCTATGCCAAGGCGGACGGCTTCCAGATCACCGAGCGCGCGGCGTCCCGGCTGCTTTCCTTCGGCGGCTTCGGGCTGTTCCTGCTCGGTCGTTTCACGGGCAGCCTGGCTTTGAGCTGGTTCAAGGCCGAAAAGACACTCGCGCTCTTCGCGGCCGTCAACGTGCTGGTCATGGTTTTGGTGATGGCGCCGCTCGGCTGGATCTCGGTGGGCGCGCTTTTCGCCAGCTTCTTCTTCATGTCGATCATGTTCCCCACCATTTTCGCGCTCGGCATCCAGGGGCTGGGTCCGCAGACCAAGAGAGCCTCCGCCTTCATCGTGATGGCCATCGTGGGTGGGGCCATCATGCCCATGCTCATGGGCTGGCTTGCCGACGTGGCCTCCATGCGCGTCGCTTTCGTGGTGCCGCTGTTGTGTTTCGCCGGAATCGCTGCCTACGGCGGGCTGTGGAAGCGTCTGGCCGCAGCGTCCGCGCAGCCATAGGCCGCCGCGGGCGCAAGAGTTGGAATTGGACTCGCGCAATGAAGAATCTGCCGAGGAAGGGGTTGTCATGAAACCGCACGCTCTGCTCGTGACCGCCGCCATGGCGCTTGAGGCAAGCTCCGCTGCCAGCGCCCAGACCCAGGCCCCCTACAAGATTCCTGGATTCGCTGGCCGTTTCGTCGGCCAGTCGTCGCCCCCCGACCAGCCGCTGGCGCTGTGGTACCGGCGCCCGGCTGTCGAGTGGGAACAGGCCTTGCCGGTCGGCAATGGGCGATTGGGCGCCATGGTTTTTGGTGGCATCGTGCAGGAACACCTCACTTTGAATGAAGACACGTTGTGGAGTGGGGGGCCCTACGACCCAACCAATCCCGAGGCGCTGGCGGCTCTGCCCCAGGTGCGCGCCTTAATCTTTGCCGGGAAGTACCGCGAGGCGCACAAACTGGCTGAAGCCAAGATGATGGCTCGGCCGTTGTGGCAGGCGGCGTACCAGCCCGTGGGAAGTCTGCTGCTGACATTCGCCGACGTGGCCGCGGTCGAGAACTACCGACGCGATCTCGATCTCGACACGGCCATCGCGCGCGTCAGCTACCAAGTCAATGGCGTGTATTTCGTGCGCGAGGTCTTTGCGAGCCCGGTTGATCAGGTGATTGTCGTGCGGCTATCCGCTGACAGGCCGGGCCAGATTACATTTTCTGCGCGTCTGACCACGCCACAGACGGCGACCAGCACGACCACGGCTGACGGCACGCTGGTCCTGGCTGGCCACAATGGCAAGAGTCCCGCGGGCCCAGGCAAGCTGAAGTTCGAGGCACGGGTGCGCGTGGCGGCCACGGGTGGAAGGACGACCGTCGGAAAAGACTCGATCAGCGTCGCAGGCGCCGACTCGGCCACCTTGCTAGTGGCCATGGCCACAAGCTACAAGAGCTTCAAGGACGTGTCGGGTGATCCCGAGGCGCAGAGCAAGCGCCAGCTCGCGGCGGCAGCAGGGAAGTCCTACGCCGATTTGCGCGCGGCCCACATTGCCGAGCATCAGCGGCTGTTTCGTCGAGTGAGCTTGGACCTGGGGATCAGCAAGGCGGTGCAATTGCCGACCGATGAGCGATTGCTCGCCTTTGCCAAGGGCGGCGACTCGCAATTGGCCGCCCTCTACTTTCAGTTTGGCCGCTATTTGCTGATTTCAAGCTCGCGCCCGGGCGGCCAGCCAGCCAATTTGCAGGGTCTGTGGAACTATCACATGGAGCCGCCTTGGGGCAGCAAGTACACGATCAATATCAATACCGAGATGAACTACTGGCCGGCCGAAAGCACCAATCTCAGTGAATGCCAGGAACCGCTGTTCCGCCTGATTGAAGAATTGTCAGAAACCGGCAGCCACACAGCCAAGGTTCACTATGCCGCGCATGGCTGGGTCGCTCACCACAATACCGATTTGTGGCGCGCGTCCGCGCCCATTGACGGTCCCACCTGGGGACTGTGGCCGATGGGGGGAGCGTGGCTGTCGTTGCACCTGTGGCAGCACTACCTTTACAATCCCGAGTTGACTTTCTTGGCCAAGGCCTATCCGGTCATGCGTGGGGCTGCGCAGTTTTTTCTCGACACGCTGGTGACGGAGCCCAAGCACGGCTATCTGGTGACCAATCCCTCGCTGTCGCCCGAGAACGAGCACCCCTACGGGGCCAGTGTGACCGCGGGACCGACTATGGACGGACAGATCCTGCGCGACCTGTTTGCCGCGTGCATTCAGGCGGCCGAGATTCTGGGAATTGATCCCGAGCTGCGCAGCCAACTGGCCGCGGCCCGCGCGCGCTTGCCGCCCAATCAAATCGGTGCGCAGGGGCAATTGCAGGAGTGGCTGGAAGATTGGGACCAGGCCGCGCCCGAAATCCACCACCGCCATGTCTCACATCTCTGGGGCCTTTTCCCCAGCACACAGATTTCTCTGCGAGACACGCCAGCCTTGGCCGCGGCCGCGCGACGCTCGCTGGAAATTCGCGGTGACGATGCCACGGGCTGGGGTCTGGCCTGGCGCCTCGCGCTTCGGGCGCGCCTGCACGACCCCGAGCATGCGTACAAGATTCTCACGGCGTTGCTGCAGCCCGAGCACACCTATCCCAATCTCTTCGACAACTGCCCGCCCTTCCAGATCGACGGCAATTTCGGCGGTACGGCGGCGATTGCCGAGCTGCTGTTACAAAGCCGCAGCGGCGAGATCGAGCTGCTACCCGCGCTGCCCGCCGCGTGGCCCACTGGAGCTGTGAAAGGCTTGCGCGCGCAAGGTGGATTTGAGGTCGACCTTCGCTGGAAAGGGAAGCGACTGGAGAGCGCCACTCTGCGCAGCAACCTGGGCGGAAAGGCTGTGGTCCGCTACGGCGATGGCCAGCAAACCATCGACCTGGCGGCAGGCAAGAGCAAGACGCTTGCGCTAAAGGATTTTGCCACTCGGCTCCCTCGTGGGGCGAAGGGGAATCCACGATGAACCGATCGATCGCACTGTGCGCGGCAGGATTCGCCGCCGCGCTGGTTCTCTTGGCGAGTCCGCCCGCGGCTCTTGCCACGGTCCGGGCTGCGGAAAGACTCGGCCTCGCGATTTAGTCGGAAGCTTGTTTTTGCGCGCGACCTGCGGCGCAGCCGCGCGAGAGTGAACATGGCAATCCCATTCGATTCTCGTCTGCAGAGCCAATAATTCTAGTCGCTCAGGACGCGCGAGAGAACATCGAGCAAGGCCTCGCGGTCAAACGGCTTGGTGAGCGCGCCCTTGAAGCCGTGCTGCGAATACTCCTGCATCACCTGGTCGTCGCTGTGTCCGCTCATGACCACCGCGCGAACCTCGGGATCGAGCGCACGCAGCGCGCGCACCGCCTCCCGGCCTCCCATGGCGCCTCGAACCGTAAGGTCCAGAATCGCAGCATCATCAGCCAGCGCGCGACGGTGCAGTTCTTGCTGCGAGCCGTGCCGGAATCCTTGCGTGTATGCAGAAAGCACGCATCATGGAAGTCGATGCTGGTCGGCGAGTGGATGAGCCGCGATGTGGTCACGGTGGGGGTCAATGACAAGATCTCCCGCGTGGCCGCTCTCATGTCCCGCCTGCGCATCAAGCAGGTGCCAGTGCTCGACGGCGACAAGCTGGCAGGTCTGGTGACCAGGAGCGACCTTATCCGGGCCTGTCCCCCGGACCTGAACCCGTTTTCTTTGCTTGGCCCCATCGCAGAGGAACTGGCGCAACCGGTCCGCCACTTTGTCGCGACCGAGACCGTCACGGTGGCGCCCGAGACGCCGCTGGAGGGCGCCGCCCACCTGCTCATCGCACGCAACATCAATGCCTTGCCCGTGGTTTCGGCGGGGAAAGTGGTGGGCATCATCGCCGGTTCGGACATCTGTCGCGCCCTGCTGGCCGCTTTGGGCGCGGGCGTGCCAGGGGTGCGCATCACCTTTGACGTGGGCAATGACGAAGACGTGTTCACCTTAGTCACCGACCTGGCCCGCAGGCACGGTGTACGTGTGGTAAGCGTGACGGCGTTCGAACAGGAGAAGCAGCGTGTGGCGGTGGTGCGCGTGGATCACGAGAAGCCCGACATGGTGGACGAGATCTGGCGTACGGGGCACCGGGTCTCCAGCGTGGCCCGTTTCGCCTAGAAGTATCCGCTGGCGACCAGGGCGGTGTAGGAGGCGGTCGCCATCTTGGTGGCCCCCGTCAGGTTGGGATGAACCCCGTCGGCGGAATCCGTGCTGGGATCAAAGCCGCAGTCGTAGTGATCGATGATGTAGACGGGCGACGAGGCCGTGGAATTGGTCGAAGCCCAGGCAGGGGTCAGGGCTTCGGCCAACGCGGCGACGTTGGTGAGACAGCTCCCGCAGCCGCTGGGGCTCAGCTTGATGATCTTGGAAACAAAAAAGATGACGTTTGGGTTGTTCTTGCGGAACTCGGCGATGACTGCCTGAAATGCCGACAGGATCAACGTAGTGGGCTCTCCGTCCCAGATGTCGTTGGTGGCAAAGTGCATGAGTACCATGTCGGGTGCTTCGGCGGCCCAAGTCTGCAGCTCGGCATAGCTGCCACACCCCTGGGGTTGTTTGGTGCACCTAGGCCGGGTGCTGGTCGACGGCAGATAGGTCACGCCGTACCCACCGTGCCCCTCGGTCTTCACGCTGGGAGTATTGGCCCCGCAGCTCTGGTTGTTGGTTACTGTTCCCATCACGAAATCGGTGAGGGAGGGTGTTTCTCGATGGCGAACGCCCATACACCGGAGAACGCTATGCGCCGTGCGTTATTGACAGCGCGCGCGCCCGCTCGTACTCTACCGCGACCCTATTTAAAGGAGCCTACCATGAAACGATCACTTGCCCTGACCTGCGCGCTACCGATCTTCATCCTCGCCGCTTGTGGAAGTAACTCGAATACCCCGGGCACCAGTACCGGCACGGGCACGGGTACC
>PLNW01000159.1 GCA_003142855.1 Myxococcales bacterium | reverse complement strand
TTTTTGAATCAGTAGTGCTAGGAAGAGGAAGACACCCTTCGTAGTGCAACAAATGCGACTTGAAACTGTGATACTCGGCATGGGGACGCACCTCATCGTGGGCCAGACAGCCGGCTAAGCTTGGTTGGAGTCTAGCAATACGGCGCAGGACTTGGAGCCGAAAAACTCTGCCGTGATGCCTGCCCATTCAGGCATGCCGATTCAAGCTGCGCATCTTCGCGAATCATGCCAGAATTCCTGCGACAACTTGTCGTACACTACGGGGGCTTCGATTGCCTGCCACTCCCGCCTCGGGGGACTCCCGACCCACTACGACCGTGCGGCCGTATGTGGGCGGCGATGAATTTCTGCACACCACGGGTGTGCCCTTCAGAACAAGCAAGAACGAAGACTGGCGCGAAGGCGAAAAAGACTTCTTTGAGTTAGGGTCATGGAGTCAGCCTTCCCGTCAAAGAATTATGCGGCGTACATCCCCGCGCGCGCCCGCGCGCGAGTCGCTTGTCAGTTGCCCTGCCAAAGCTCTTGCCAGCGATGCAACAGCGAAACAGAATCGGTTCGACCTAGCCTATTGTCAAACACCTGATAGAGGATCGACCTGGTTATGGCGGAGTCGAACCGCGTGGCAAATCGACAGGAAAGGATCGGGCATGATCTCCAATCGGCCGACCTGGTTGTCCAGATGGATTGCGAGACTCATTGTGGGCTCAGCCATCTTGGCTGGCGCGTGTCGAAATGATCTTGTCGAAGGCAGTATTGGCTCGGCCGGAGGCAGTGCCGGGTCGGTCGGAGGCGGAGGAGGAGGACTTGCCACGGGCGGCAGTTCGTCGACACTGCCTGCTATCGTGACCACCGGCCTTGCTGGCGCTAGTGGTTCGAGTGGAGGTGGCGGCGCAGCGGGTGCCAATGGGTGCGCCGATAACTCGAGTTGCCCAGGTGGAATCTGCATTCCGCTCAGCACCGGAACAAATGTGTGCACCACGACCTGTGGCAGCACATCAGATTGCATCGCGGGTTGGAACTGCGGAACGATGGGCGGCCAGAGCAGCAGTGTCTGCCAGTGCTCCCCGTCGCCCGAGATCTGCGACGGCCTGGACAACGATTGCAACGGGATCGTCGACGATCTCGACGTCAACAATGATGGCATCTGTGACTGCATCAAGATTGCGACCGTGGGCAATCCTGGGACGCATGGCACGCTCGACGTGTTCGGTACTTGGATCGCGGGCCGAGCCAGCAGCGGAGCGGTGGTCTCGCTGGGCAGCCAGGTGCTGACTGCTGATCTCATCGCCCCCTTCAACATTATTGTCATTGAGGACATCTATCAGTCCGGAAAGGGGCGAGCCTATACGGCCGCCGAGGCGCAGGTGCTTTCCGACTGGGTCAACAAGGGCGGCGGTCTCATGACCATGACGGGATACTCCAGTCCCCCGAACGACAATGCCAACGTGAACATTCTCCTTGCTCCCTTCGGGCTAAGCTACGGCGAGGTGCAGATTCTGAAGAAGGGTGCAAGTGCAACCACGGTCCCTATCACGGAATTCGCAGCCCACCCCATCACTACGGGCGTCACCGCGGTGGGTGTAGACAACGGATATGAAGTGAGCGGCCCGGCAAGCCCAGACCCGCAGTCCAACTTCACCGTCTATGCAACCGGAGGCGGATACCGGGTCGGCGAGGCCATCCAAATTGGCAAAGGCCACGTGGACGTTTGGGGCGATGAGTGGATCACCTACAACAGCGAGTGGGTCAACCACCCAGACTATCAAGTTCCGCTATTTTGGACGAACACCATCAAGTGGTTGACGGTGGCCGGAACCTGCCAAGTTGCGATCCCGATATTCATTCCGTAGGGGAAAGTACAAGCTGATCGCGTAGAACAGATGCTGCTATTCCGTCAGGGACGCCACTTTGTAGATGGCCACGCTTCTCTGAGCGAAAACTCGCGTCAGACCAGGCGCCGCCTCCGGATCAAAGCCAAGCCCATGCTGCTCCTGCGGGCCGACGAAGAGATAGTCGGCCCCCAGGTGGCGCAGCCGGCGCTGCTCGGAGGGCGTGAACTCGTGGGCCGCCAACACGCGCTTGACCCGGGCCATGGTGGAATTGTATTTCGGGGTCACGCTGTAATGTCCCACCAGCGACGAGGCGCTGGTGTATTTGCTGATACGGCTCGCCACCGGCGGCAGGGCCAACACCACGGCGCCTGGCCGCAGGTTCTTGTCCAGCCAGTCCAGGGCCGCCATTTCGTCGGCCGTGGCGTAAAACTTGTGGGCGTCGCGCCCGCCTATGAATGGCTGCGAAGAATAGGCCACGCCGCCCAGGTTGCCGACGACCAGCAGGGCAGCCACCCCTGAAAGAAATAGCCTGCGACGCAAGGGTCGCAGGTGCAGGCGGAGAGAAAAGGCGAGTACAACCAGCGGCGCAAAGAGCGGAATGGCGTTCTGCGGGCTGAACCCGAGCGCTGGTATCAGGCTGCCCAGATGGACGCAAGCGAAGATCCCGACGAACCATACCAGCAGAAATCGCTCGACCAAGGAAAGCGGATTGCTTCTAAACTGCAGCAGTCTAGCCAGGGCAAGGAGGCCAATGCTGCCGTATGCGAACAACTGAACCTGCGGCGAAGGCATGAATGTGATGTTGTGTCCTTGCTGCGACCAGTATTTGAAGATGGGATGGAACTCGAAGAGCCAGATTGAGTACGCGAGCGCCGGCAACGACATCGCCAGCGGAATCGCGCGCAGGGCGCTGATGCGCCAGTCGAAGCGCCGGATGGCCTCGCTGGCAATAAAGACCGGGATCACCACCGCCAGCGAGATGAGATCGTAGGGGCGGACAAAGCCATTGATGAGAAACACGGCCCCGGAGGCCACATAGAGCCATGGGGATTGGTTGCGCATTTCGGCCACGAGAAACAGCGCGCCGCCAATGAGCATGAGGCCGTGGGGAAGGGAAAAGTGCGGGTTGAGCATGAGCTGCGGAAAGGGCAGCAGGCCTGACCAGAGATCGGGCGCCAGTGCGACGACGGTGTCGTGGGACACGAGTCCTGTGCGAGCCGCCAAGAAAATGAAGGTTCCAAACCCGCTGCAGAAAATGAAGACGCAGAGAGAAGCCAGCCGCTTGGAAAAGGTTGGCAAGGCCACCAGGGAAAGCAGCGTGAACCCGAAGACCAAGAAGCAGACTCCGGCCAGACGCCACACCTGATAGACAGCGTTGGCCGACAGATGAAACAGGCGCATGACTCGCCCAACGGCGAGAAACTGAAGATTGACAAAGGCGCCCTGGTTGGGCGCGGCGGTCAAGCGATTGTTGAAGAGGATGTTTCCGTCATACGCCTGGCGGATGAACGAGAAATACATGTTCTGGTCGGTGGTGTGGGCCACCTGGCCAAGAAACGTCGTTGACGGCGGCTTGTTGTGGTCGGCAAAATAGTAGGGCAGGTAGCTTTCGAAGAAAGCTACCGACACAATGCACAGGGCGGCGAAGAAGAGTGCTAACCGTTGGCACTTCTTCACATCCACGCTATTTTCCTAGGGTGATGATGGACCAGGGGCCCGACCCCGCTGGGACCGTGTTGGGCATGGCTGTAAGCGCGCCATCGACACCGACTGTGAATTGCGAGATGTTGCCTTGTGCACTGTTCGTTACGTAGGCGTACTGGCCCGAGGGATCGACGGCGAGGGCTACCGGCCCCATCCCCGTCGCGACCGTGGCCGTAGCCATGGCGGTGAGCGCCCCACTATTCGCGTCGATGGTGAACTGAGAGACGTTATTGCCGTTCGAGTTTGGCACGTAGGCGTACTTGCCCGAGGGATGGACCGTGATGGTGAAGGGTTGCAGCCCCGCCGTGATTGAAGCCATCGGCGCGAGCGCCCCGGTATTGGGGTCGATCGTGTACTGAGAGATGGTTCCGAGATCGTAGCACGCCACGTAGGCGTACCTGCCCGAGGGGTGCAGCGTGATCTGCCGGGGACCCGAGCCCGCCGGGACCGAGGCCGGGGTCATTGGGGTGAGCGCCCCATCCGCGCCGATCGTGTACTGATAGACCAGGTAGTCATTGCGCAAGGTGGTCACGTAGGCGTACTTGCCTGAGGGGTGGACCGCAATAGAGGAGAGATAGTAAGTCCCTAATGAGTACGGCGCGGACGGGGAGGAGAGCGCCCCACTGGTGCCGATCGCGAACCAAACGAGGTTGCCATAGTTGCCAGCTGCCTCGTTCACCACGTAGGCGTATGTGCCCAAGGGGTCGATGGCGACGGAGATCGGCCATGCCCCTGTCGCTGTCGCGACCGAGGCCGGGGTCATTGGGGTGAGCGCCCCATTCATACCGATCGTGTATTGGGATACGGTGCCGTCCTGGTTGTTCCCCACGTAGGCGTACTTGGCCGAGGGCGCGATGGCGATTGACATGGGCTCGCTGCCTGCTGCGACCGAGGCCGGGGTCATAGGGGTAAGCGCCCCATTCGGGCCGATCGTGTACTGCGAAATGCTTTGGCCCATCTGATTTGTCACGTAGGCATAGCCTGCGCTCCATAGGGCATACAGGGTGACACTTGCCGTGCTCATCTGGAAGGTCTGGCCCGGCGCATAGGTCGCGCCGGATCCGTTAGCCTTGGTCTGCCATCCCACGAAGGAATACCCGGTGTATGCCAGGCTTCCTGTATTTCCGAGCACCGTGACGGTCCGCCCCGCCGCATAGCTGTTCAAGTCAACCGGGACGTTGCCGACGGTAGCGCCGTTGCCATCGTAGGTCACGGTATAGCCATTGCCTTGTCCTCCGCCGGCACCGCCACCACCGCTGCCTGCGCCGGCACCGCCACTGCCCGCGCCGCCGCCACCGCCACCGCCACTTCCGCCTCCGCAAGCCGCAAGAACAACCGAGAATGCGAGAAGCAGAACCAAAGACCTGATAGCAATCTTTATCATCGACTATCTCCTCTTGCGTGTCTCACCGACAGGATGGTTGTCTGCTGTTTTAACCTAGCGGGAGGCAAAGTGCATCCATCAGACCTCACAAGTTCATCAAAACGACAGACGATACTAAGTTGGCCCGAGTGCCACCTATGTTGGCGGGCATCGGGACTTCCAGCAATGAAGGCTGGAGATCTCCGCGGCACGGGTCTTGCTGTGAGCTGAATAGAGGGTCCTCATGGTGCGTCTCACTTCGCAGCTCCTGCCTGGCAGCCGTTGGCAAGACTTGCATTGGCGGCTCGCCCTTGTTCTTCCCTTGGTTTCTTGCGCCTGCGCGTCCCGAGCGCCGGATTGGCCCGGGCCACACGACGGAGGACAGACCCAAGTCTCTTTCCCAGTTGGCGGCCCCAGCCGGCCCATCGACATCCTGTTCGTGATCGGCAATTCGCCGTCCATGGCCCCCAAGCAGGCTGCGCTGGCTCAGAACTTCCGCAAGATGATCGCCTCCCTGAAAAGGCTTCCGGGTGGCTTGCCCGAGGTGCACATCGGCGTGGTCAGCAGCAACATGGGGGCTGGCATGGGTGCCATGGGCGGGAACTGCAGTGCGGGCCTGGGCGACAGGGGCCTTCTGTGGGGCAACGATCCCAACGACCTGACTGCGTCGGTCGCGGCGGGAAGTATCGCCGCGACAGATCCGAACAACCCGATCACCGATGGCTGCGGCCTCCTGCCAGGCGCGCGCTGGATCGAGGATGTCGCAAGGTCCGACGGAGAAGATGGCCGGCAACGGAACTACTCCGGTCGGTCGCTCGAAGACGTGTTCACTTGCCTGGCCACGGCCGTGGGAAGCAATGGCTGCGAAGAACAACACCTACTACAAGCCACTCGCGTGGCTCTCATTCCCCAGAACAGCATCAACGAAGCAAATAGCGGATTTCTGCGGTCCTACGCCTACCTCTTCATCGTTCTCGTCACCGACCAGGATGACTGCTCTGCCAACAACGACAACACTCTGAACGATGACATGTTCGACATGTTGACCAAAGGAGATCCGGGCGACACCACGAGCTTGCGATGCGCGGCACGTGGCCATCTCTGTGGCGGCCGGGCCATTCCTGACTACGACCCGGTAGTCGGATACACAGGTTCAGGGTTCAGTCACGACTTTTCCGACTGCACAGCCAAGGAGCAGCTTGATCCCAACCACCCGGACTACGCCTATTTGCCCCTCATCGACGTTCAGGAGATGATCGACAGCGTCAACTGGACCAAGGGAGCCCAGGCCGGGCAGAAGATCTTCGTGTCGGGAATCATCGGCTGGCCCCCGGGCCCGAACGACACGAACCTCCCGGCCACTCTTCAGACCAGCAATCAATACCAGATTGGCAAGGATTCCACCTCGCTACCGGTAGCGCAGCAGAGCCTGTGGGACTACATGCCCGTCTGCTGGGATCCCAGCCAGATGTCTGCTGATGGCAACATCTACAAGGCCTACGGCGGTCTTCGCTTGAAGAGGTTCATCGATTCCTTTGGCAACCGGGGGCAAACGTTCAGCATCTGTAACTCGGATTTCACGAATGCGATGGTCCAGGTTCCGGATGGCGACTCGCTCGTGGCTTCGACGTTCGGCTGCATCGCTGCCCCATTGATCGACACTGACCCGAATACGCCCGAAATCGAGCACGACTGCCAAGTTTACTACCAGAGTCCTTGCACTACCCTGGGAATGGGCTACTGCCAGCAAACCGGTTGGGCAGTGAAACCCCTCTCTGAGTGCAAAGACGCCCAGGGGAAGATCCTCGATCCCGCCAGTCTCGACCCCAGCCTTTCTGACCAACAAACAGTCGACAACCTTCTCGCTAACATCAGCCAGGACTCGCGGCCTTGCTGGTACCTTTCCTACGACAACACCGCCCTGGGTTGCAGGAATGTCTCGTACAACGGCCAAAGGATTTCCGCTTTGCGGCCGTCGGGCTCAGTGGCGGCCCCTGGAACGCTCCTGGTGGTCACGTGCCTGACCGAGCTCGCCAGTGGGTCCCAGTGACCCGCGAGGGCCCTCACCATCCTTCCATCGCCTGGCCGCGCCCCCGCTAGTGATCGACCCAAAGAACCCTACAGTTCCTGTCGCAAAGAACAATCCCTGTGTCCGACAGCTGCCCGTTGGGGTCCAGTGGAACCCCATTCCGTTCACCCAGATCGCACTCTTCGCCCCTGTCCGAGTCGATGATGCTGTCGCCACAATAGTGAGGTGTCATGCATCCGAAGCTGCACCCACCTTTGCCATCGAACTTGCCGTTGCCGCTGCCCAAGTCGCACTCCTCGGGGCCATTGACCTGGCCGTCGCCGCTCAATCCAGACTAGAAGCGCACCTGGATCTCGTAGCGGCGGTTCTTCGCCTTCTTGGCCGGCGTGTTGTCGGGCGTGACCAGCGGGCGTTCCGAGCCCATGCCGATGGCCAGGATCTCGCTCTTGGCGATCCCGCGCGCCACCAATTCGCGCTCGATCGCGGCGGCGCGCTTGCCCGACAGTTCCTTGTTGTGCTCGGCCTTGCCACTTGAGTCGGTGTGGCCGGAGACCTCGAACTTGAAATTGGTCACGCCCGCCACGCTCAGCCGCTTCTTCGCCTCGACCAGCGCATTGGCCAGGTTCTTGAGTTTCTTGTCACAGCCAGCAGCCAGCTCGTCACTGTCGGTCTTGAAGCTGCACTGGTTTTTTCGCCCCTCGGCCAGGAGCTTGGCATTGACTTCCTTGGCCGCTTTGTCGCGCGCTGCCGCGGCCGCGCCACCCGCGGCCTTCTTGGCCAGGCCGCCCATGTCCAAGGCCTGGGCCGACGGAGCGACCATCAACATTGCCCCTGCAAGGATCCATGTCATTCGCGTCTTTGTCATAGACAGACGATAGCGCCTAGCAAAGTGTGAGTGCAAGTCAGGAGCATTTCGGTGCTAAAAGGACGCCACGATGTTCGTCCGTTCCCGCCTGTTCCTGTCCGTGCTCGTGCTCGTCGGAGCGACCGCGTTCAAACCGTCGACACCACCGCGCCAACGCAGCGCCATTCTCATCTCGTGGGACGGGGCCCTGCGCGAGCACATCAACGACTGCCTGAAGCGCAATCAGATGCCCAATCTGGCGCAACTGATCAAGGAGGGGCGGATGGTTGACATCGAGGTCTCGGGCCACGTCACCGACACCAGGTCCGGGCACGCGCAGATGCTGACCGGGTACGATCCCAGCGTCACGGGCGTGTATTCCAACACCATCTTTCGTCCCATTCCGCTCGGCATTTCCATCTTCGAGCGGCTGCAGCAGGCTTTTGGCAGGAAGGACATCGCCACCATCATGGTGACCGGCAAGGCCATGGGCCTGGGCCCGGGCGGACCCAAGGTCCCTGCCGAAATGGAAGCGGCCAGCCCGAACCAGCCGAGCGATGACGATGAAAAGCAGGCGCGCAGGTTGGAGAAGATGCGTCTGGCGGTCGAACAGAACCTTCTGGGTCAGCCCTTTCACCTGACCAAAGGCACGCTCACCGCGTGGGATGGCGACATGCCGCGCGACGCGCGAGCCGTGGGGCAGAAGGTACTTTCCCTAATCGACAAGTTTGGCCCCAAGGGTCGTTTCTTCCTTTTCGTTCACTTTGGCGATGTGGACGTCAACGGCCACAAGTACGGGGAAAGTTCACCCGAATATGACGGCGCCCTGGTTTCTCTCGACACCTGGCTGGGGCGAATGGTGGCTCAACTCAAGACCGACGGGCTCTACGACCACACCGCCGTGTACGTCACCGCTGACCATGGCTTCGACGTGGGAACCACCCACCACGCCAAGGCCACCAACATCTTTCTCGCCGGCAACGATCCGCAGATAACGTCAGCGGGCGAGCAACGAGACATCACGCCCACTGTCCTGCAGGCCCTGGGCGTGGACCTCAGCACCATCACGCCGGCCTTGCCAGGCAAGTCGCTGCGCAAGTAAGACCAGCCACTAACCGTCTTTCAGGAATTTTTGGATGGCGATCTGCTTGAGCCTGCGCGCTTGCCGGAAGTGCTCGACGTAGTAGAGGATAGCTTCGGCTGCTCCCTGCGCGCCGCGCTCGGAGGGCACGGGCGGCTCAACTTCACTTGTTGCCACGTCGGCGTCAAGTGGGACATGTAGACCGTGTGGCTGCGCCTAGGGCTGCGGTTTCATCTAGGTATCCTCGCGTCGCTGAGAACACAGAGGGGAGAGGGGAGGACACAGGGCAGCGTCACGGCCGCAACCAAAGGGTGTGAAGTGGTTCACTTCGACGGCCACGCGCCGCCGAGAACGCAGAGGTGAGAGGGGAGGCCGCAGAGTCGGAGAAAAGGGAATGATGTTCGGGCGTTCCCAACGAATCTTCGCGGCTCGCGAAGAAACTGCAACCTAGTAGTACAGGGCGGGCTTGGGGCGCGACTGGTGTGGCTTCGCTTGTTGCCGTGCCGGAGTCAAGTGGGACATAGATCTCGAACGCGGTATGCTTGGGGTGTGGGAAGGGGACGGCGACCCATGAAGAAGATTGAGGATGTCACGGCAGCCGGCGAGCCATTGCCTCCCATCTCGCAGCGCATTTGGGAACTGCGCTACCGACAAGAGGGCAGTGAGGCCACCCTGGCCGACACTTTTCGACGAGTGGCGCGGGCGGTGGCCCAGCCCGAATCCGATCCCGAGTGGGCTGGCCGATTCGAGGGACTGCTGATGGGCCAGGGCTTCTTGCCTGGAGGGCGCATCCTGGCTGGTGCCGGCACTTCCCGGCGCGTGACCCTGTTCAACTGCTTCGTCATGGGCGTGGTGCAGGATTCAATGGAAGGGATCTTCTCCGCCTTGCAGGAAAGTGCGATCACCTTGCAACAGGGCGGTGGCGTGGGCACCGACTTCTCCACCTTGCGGCCGCGCGGGGCGCGCGCACGGTCCACGGGGCAGGTGGCCACCGGGCCGGTGTCCTTCATGCGCGTGTGGGACACCATGTGCGCCACTTTGCAGAACACCAGCGAGCGGCGGGGCGCCATGATGGCCACTCTGCGGTGCGATCATCCGGACATCGAAGAGTACATCGATGCCAAACGCGGCGGCGGCGCGCTGGCCAGCTTCAACCTGTCGGTGCAGGTCAGCGACGAATTCATGGCCGCGGTGGCAGCCGACCGCGATTTCGCCCTGGCCTTTCCTGCCGATGGTCTCGCCGACGGCGAGCCGGGCGCCCCGGTCGAGATGCGGGCGTGGACGGGCAGCAATGAGGCGGTCGCCTGTCGGGTGTGGCGTCGTGTGCGCGCGCGCGAGCTGTGGCAGCACATCGTGCGCGCTGCCTACCAGAGTGGCGAGCCCGGGGTGATCTTCGTCGACCGCGTGAACCAGGGAAACAACCTGTGGTACCGCGAGCGCATCACCGCGACCAATCCCTGCGGCGAGCTTCCCTTGCCCCCTTACGGCGCCTGCAACCTGGGCTCGCTCATCTTGCCGCGTTTCGTGCGCGAGCCGTTCACGCCTCGGGCGGTCTTTGATTTCGACGCGCTGGCGGCCACCGCCGCCCTGGCCGTGCGTTTTCTCGACGACGTGATCGATGTCTCGCACTTTCCCCTGCCCGAGCAGGCCGCCGAAGCGCGCGCCACGCGACGGCTGGGGCTGGGCGTGACCGGTCTGGCCGACGCCCTGTTGATGCTAGGGAAACGCTACGACAGCGAGGAGGCACGTCAGGCCGCGGCCACCATCATGCGCACCGTGGCCCACGCCGCCTATCGCGCGTCCATCGATGTGGCGCGCGAACGTGGTTCCTTCCCGGCGCTCGACCCGGATCGCTTCTTGCTTTCGCCTTTCGTGGCGGCCTTGCCCGAGCACTTGCAGATGCTCATCCGCAGCGACGGGATTCGCAACGGCCACCTGCTCGCGGTGGCGCCCGCCGGCACCATCAGCCTGCTGGCCGGCAACGTATCGAGCGGCATCGAGCCCATCTTCCGGCCGCGCTACCAGCGTGTGGTGCAGCGACTCGACGGCCCGCCCGAGACGTTGGAACTCACCGACTATGCCGTCGCGCTGTTTGAATCACGGGCCGGCTTCGACGCCGGTCCACCCGGCGCGATGGTCGACGCCTCAAGCATGGCGCCCGAAGCGCACCTGGACATGCAAGCCGCTCTGCAGCCGTACGTCGACGCGGCCATCTCCAAGACCGTGAATCTTCCCGCCGGCTACAGCTTCGAGGGCGTGCTCGGCCTGTTCGAACGCGCCTATGCGGCGGGACTGAAGGGCCTCACCGTGTTTCCGGCCAACAGCCCCATGGGCCAAGTTCTGCTGGCCGACAGCGGCGCCGCCTGCGACGGGATTGCGTGCCAATGAGGACGCGGGTGAGCTACTACTTCCGCTTGCCCTTCTTGGCCTTCTTGGCCTTCTTGCCCTTCGTCTTGGCTGGCTTCTTCTCATCGGCCTTGGCAGCAGCCTCCTTGCATTCGTCCACCGCTTTCTCCGCCGCCTCTAGGTTCTTCTCAGTGGCAGCCAGCTTGGCCTTCAAAGCGGTGAACTCATTGTTCATGGCCTCCGCCGACTTCAGAATCTCGGCCTTGGCAGCGGTCGCCTTGCCGAGAGCCTCCTTGCAGACTTTGTCCTCGCAACCCATGGCAGCCAGTGCCCCACCAAGAACCAGCAGCGAAAGCAACCCCATCGTTCGAGTCATGGTCATCTCCTTGTCGAAGAGGGCAGAGGGTAGGAAGCTCCCACCCACCGAAGCTGCCTTTCTACCGGCTGCCCGCCAATCCTGTCAACGTATCGGCTCATCGGCCGACCCGACCAGAGCACAAGCGCGTAATCGCGTCGGGCGCCCCGGCGCGGGTCTTGCTAGGTTGTGAGGCATGGCAGCCATCGATTCTCTGCTCGCGCTGATTGACGCGCAGAAGGCGACCGGGATCGTGTTGCGGGCGCGCGAGCCGCCGGTGCTCATCGGTGCCCAGGGCCGCGGCCTGACCATGCCCCCGCTCGCCCCTCAAATACTCGAGACTTTCGCGGCCGAGGCGCTCGCCCCGGCCGATCTTGACCGGCTGCGCGCTTCCGGCGCTTGCGACGCCGTCTACCGCTCCGAACGCCACGGCGTCTTTGCCGTGGAGGCGCGCGGGGACGCTGACAAGCTGTCACTGAAGCTGCGCCGCACAGGTGATGTTCTGGCAAAGCCGGCGCCGCCCGCCCCGGTCAGCCCGCGCCCCGCCGACGCGCGCGTCGCAGCGGCGAGCGCCACAGTGACCACGCCAGCCGTCAGTCCGTCCGCCGGCACAGTCGCAGCCACGTCGTCCCGCCTGGCGGGCTTGATCGCCCGCGCTATCGATGAAACCGTGTCAGACGTCATCGTGTCCGCAGGGCAGCCCCTGTGGATTCGCACGGCCAATGGCCTGGCGGCGTCGGGGGACACCATCGACCAGCAAGAAATCCTGGGGTTCGTCGACTCGTTGCTCGATGCACGACGTCGCCGCTGTCTCGACGAGAGCGGCAGCGTGGATCTGGCCTGGGAGGCACCTGCTCTCGACGCCGAAGGACCGCAGCGACTGCGGGTCAACGTCTTCAGGCAGGCGCACGGCCTGGCCTTGGCGCTGCGGCCGGTGAACCGCCACGCTCCCACCCTGGCCGAACTGAACCTGCCTGACAGCGTAGGCGCGCTGGGGAATCTGACCGGCGGCATGGTACTGGTGGTGGGCACCACCGGTGCGGGCAAGTCAACCACGCTGGCCGCCATCGTGGAACTGGTGAACCGAACCCGCGCCCGCCACGTCATCACCCTGGAAGATCCTGTCGAGTTCGTGTACCAGCCCCGGCGCTGCCTGATTCATCAGCGCGAGGTCGGCACCCACGTGGAAAGCTTCGCCGTCGGGCTGCGCGCAGCCTTGCGCGAGTGTCCTGACATCATCCTGGTGGGTGAGATGCGCGATCGCGAGACCGTGGCCCTGGCCTTGACTGCGGCCGAGACCGGGCATCTGGTGCTGTCGACGTTGCACAGTGGCAGCGCGGCCATGGCCATTGACCGCATCGTGGACATTTTTCCCGAACACCAGCAGGCGCAAATCCGACTGCAAGTGGCTGGCTCGCTGCGCGCGGTGGTCACCCAGCAGTTGCTGGAAGGCGTTCTGCCTGGCACGCGCTATCCCGCGCTGGAAATCCTCATGGTCAACTACGCGGTCGGGGCGCTCATCCGCGAGGGCAAGACCCACCAGTTGACCACGCAAATCCAGACCGGACGCGACGACGGGATGGTGGCGCTGGATGCGTCGCTGCTCGATCTGGCACGCGCCGGGCGCATCAGCCGCGAAGTCGCGCTGGCCGCTGCCCGCGATCCCGTCGAGCTGCAGCGCCGTGTGCGCGAAGGGCGCGGATGAAAAGCTCACCTCCGTCTTGTGCATGGTCTTGGACTTGCGCGGCCCGCACCCAGCCACCATGCTTTGGCATCGACTGAGTCTCACAACAAAAAGGAGCTCCCGTGCCTGCCACCATTGAAAACCTGAAGACTGCATTTGCCGGCGAGAGCCAGGCCAATCGAAAATACCTCGCCTTTGCTCGCCGAGCGGAGAAGGACGGCTATCCCCAAATCGCCAAGCTATTCCGCGCCGCTGCCGAGGCCGAGACCATCCATGCCCTCTCCCATCTGCAGAACATGGGCGGCGTGGCCTCGACGCTCGAAAACCTGCAAGCTGCCATTGCCGGCGAGACCTACGAGTACCGCGAGATGTACCCGCCCATGGTGGAACAAGCCAAGAGCGAGAACCACAAGGCCAAGACCATGTTGGACTACGCCAACCAGGTCGAACGCGTACACGCGGAACTCTACCAGCAAGCCCTAGCCGCCTTGCAGGCGGGCAAGGATCTGGACGCCATGGACGTCTACCTGTGCCCGGTGTGCGGCCACCTGGAATTCGGCAAGCCGCCCGAGAAGTGTCCCATCTGCGGTCTTCCCGCAGCCAAGTATCAGAAGATGAGCTAGAGATTCACCGTCAGATACAGCCTTGGAACGATCCGCGAAACCGCGGTGCAGCCCGTTCCGCTGGTCGGCTGCGACAGGCAGGTGAGATTGTCATATTCGACGCCGCCGTCGAGGTAGATCTTGTCGCCCATGCGCCAGATGCTCCCGGCGGCGACGTAGTAGCTAATCGCGTTGCTCGCGCCATCCCCATGGCCGAACCAACGAAACACGCCGTCGCGTTGATAGAGATAGAGCGTCGCAGCTTCTTTTAGCGGGTAGAAGCGGAACTCCTCTTCCGGGCCGATCTGATACTGTCGGTTGTTGTACGCGGTGATCAGAAGCGTAGCAGGATCTTTGTTCAAAAAATTGGCGGTATCCGTGATGTCGAAAGTAAAGGTCGACAGCGTGGTCAGCAACTGGTTCCAGCGCATGAGCCACTGCAAGATGCCTTGGTAGAGTGTCTGATCGGCCCAAGGCGGCTCGCCCGTCCCGACGATAGTGGGATCGTTGTACGAACGTGTATCCTGGTAGTTCAGGCGCAACGTAATGGGACTGGAGAATAGCGGCCGATACACGATGCGATTCTGCAGCAGAGTTTGTACCGCGTTCTTGTGGTGGTCTTGCGCGGTCACGCCCTCCTGATGCAGTTGATACAGCTCCAGGTCGAACTTGCCCCCGCTGGCCCACACCGCGCGGTTATCAAAACGATAGACTCGATTGTATTGCGTCTTGATTTGGTCGACTGAGGTCTCATTGTCGGCGATGGACACGGTTGGCTGGATAGCCGCAGGGGCCAGCAGCTTCAACCATTGCCCCGGGAAGATCCCCAACGCCCCCCCGATGGTTGCCTGGACTGTGCGCGTGGGCGGGACCACAGAGATTGTACCCGGCCCGACCGGGGTCAGCGCCGACACACTCGGGCTCATCAGCGACACCGGAGCCAGCACGGGAGTTCCGCCCAGGGCTCCAGTCCCTGTCGACGTGGTCGTGCTGGTCGACGTACTCGAGCTGGCTAGTCGATTGTCGTCGTAGATGGCGGTGTAGGTGACCGTGGGCGCGATACCGGGAATGATCGTGCTCTTGGCACCCGAGTACAGTTCCCAGTGCAGTAGGCTGCGGGCGAAGGGTCCGTCTTGCTTGGCCTCGCGCTCAAGCAGACGCGAACGGAACAGGCCGTAGATCGATTCCGTGTTGGTGGGTGACAACTTCGCTTCCACACGCGAAAGCTGGACCCGGTCGTCAAAGGCAAAGGTCCCGCTCTTGTCGGTTTCTGCCTGAGAGATGCTGTACAACCCGCGCACAGTGAAACGCTTGATGTTGGTGAAACTGAGGATTTGCGCCAGGTCATAGTCCGTCTGTCCGACGGCTTGCAGTCGATTGGTGGAAAAATTGGGATTGTCCAGAATCGTACTGCCCACCTGCAAGCTGGTCATGGGCAGCCCCTTCTTGTTGAGCTGAACCCGCGCCAGTGCGTGCTGAATCACACCCACATTGTCGGTGATCTTGCCCGTGCCATCGTCCATAAAGGATCGCTGGCGATCGACAAAGACCGTGGTGGGCAGCCACGTCACGGGATAGCCAGTTGCGCTCAGGCGTAGCTCGTCGTCCAGTTTGCCGAAGCGCGTGCTGTCGTTGCCCAGCGCCGTGAAACCTTGCGAATCCTTGCGGCCGGATATGGTGCCTTCCAGCGAGGAATGGGAAAGGCGCAGAAAGCCCATGCCTGCCCAACCGTCGGGACCACCGGGATCCTGCCTGTCCGAGCCGGAGAATTCCCCGTAGCCGGTCAAGAGTCCACCCTGGCCCACCTGCCGCTGATAGCGAGCGTCGGCTACCCCGGACAAAAGACTGCGCGCCGGCATGACCTTCTGTTTGGGCAGCCCGTTGGGACCGAGCATAGCCGTCCCGGTGTTTGGGTCAAGCACTTGCTGTGAAGGGGCGGTCAGGTCTTGCATCTCCACCACGCGCGCGCCTATCTCCACCCCGTGCACCGGCGAGGCCGCCGCCCGCGCGGCCACCATCCATTGTTTGAACGCGTTGCCCATGTTGGACCCGGCCTGGGTCTTGCGATTGATTATCTGGTTGGTGAACAGCTCGATTGTGGTGCGCGAGGCATCGTCCTTCTCGGTGATGTTGAGCTCGAGGTAGAAGCGGTTGACATAGGCGTAGGCGGCATAGCTGCTACTGAGCCCCATGTCCAGCACCGCATTGGAAAGTCCGTTGATGGGCTGCCACGCAGCTGGCTTGGAATAGTTGAAGATGCCCTCGGAATTGGCATCAGTGCCCATGTCGTGGATAGCCACTTGGATAGTGCGGGAACCCTGGCTGTAGTTGACGTACGCGCTGCTGACCCAGCCGCGATCGATGTACTTGGGTGCGGCGCCATCGATGCGCTGGTACAGTCCCGCCTGGTCGGTAATCAGTTGGACACCACCAGTTTGCACCCAGGTGCCGACCTCGTTGTCAGCCGGCAGCATGTCGAGCAGGGAAAGGCTGCCCAAATCCTTCACCGGCATGAGATCGGCCTCGTATTCCACCCAAATCACACTGAGGTCGTCGATGCTCTCCGGGTTGAGGAAGGACAACTGCCCGGCCGTGTACACAATGGTGTAATCGGTGCCGTTGGTGAGCTGCACCCCATCGACGTACACGCGCTCTGATGCAGCGATGATGTACTTTCTCGAAAGCTGGTACATGCTCTGGCGAGGCCCGGTGATGAAGTCACGCACCAGCTCCCCGCGCCGGAACCCGGCGGTGGTGCTCAAGCTGGCCTTGGGTTCCGCGCCCGGTGTGGCCACACGTGCATACGCGCCCTGCAACAGCAGCGGGCGATCGAGGCCCTCCTCGACCGTCTGGTACTTGAGCTGATCTTCCACGCGCACGTCGCGAAGCGCGTCGTTCTGTGAGCCCAAGTACTCCACTTTGTACTGTAGCGTGCGAATTCCTCGCATCTCCAGGGTGCCGTAGTCCAAGCGCGCCGAGGCGCTCAGGTTGCGATCCTCGGAAAAGCTGTGGCCAAAAGAAAGATTGCCGTCCGCCGTGTCGTAGCGTTGGGGGTCCCAGTGAGGCGTGCCGGGTTGGGTGGTGAGGTTGTAGGGCGTCTGCGCGTTGACCCTGGCGAACGAGTGGGCGGTGGTCTTGCTTTCGTTGTTCTGAGTGAGTGCGAGCTTGGCTTCCACAAAATGGTCGAGGCTCACGCTGTAGACCTGCGCGCCGCTGTCGGGAAACATCACGGTCCACAACGTGCCGTTGAGCACCGTGCCGAGGCTGCCTTCCGTTCGGGTCAGGTTGTCGACCACGGTAAAGAACCGGATGGATCGGGTCAGGCGATTGTACTGGACGACCTCCTTGTCGGTGGTGATGTAGACGTAGCTGGGGTCCACCTCGACGCCGGTTATGTTGCGGCTTTGCAGCGCGGTCTGCTGCGGGAACAGCAACAACGAATCATCGGACGTGTCGAGGGTGTAGAGCCCGTTGTCAGTCCCAACCCACACCGTGGTGCCGTCGATGGTGAAGACGCGAATTTGTTGAGCCTTCATCATCTCCAGCGAAAAGTTGTTGAACACACGCTGCAGAATGCGAAAGCGCGACAGCCCGACATCAGTGCGGCACCACAGGTCGTCGCCCACTTGATAAAGTTCGGCCACGTCCCCGCCAGCCAGCCCATCAGCCTCGCCGAAGCCGCGCAAGCCGTCCACGTCAGGGCTGTAGTAGGCGATGCCTTCGCGGGTCGCGAACCACACCTGGCGGCCCACGGTCAAGGCATCGTTCACCACCTTGGAAGGCAACCCGTCCTTTTCCGTGTACACTTTGATGGTGCGGTCCAACTTGCGATAACGCGCAACTCCCTTGTTGGTTGCAAACCACACGAACTGATCGTCGAAAGCCACTGCGGTGACCACCTGGCTGGGCAAGCCGTCGTCCATGGTTATGCGGGTCGAGCGCAGGCTGCGTGAATCGAAACGGATGACACCGTCGTCAGTGGCCACCCACACGACCTGGGCATCCACCGCCATCTTGTTCACGTTCGCGCCGGCCGGGAACACGCTCCAGCGCCCTTGTGTCTGGTAGATGAATACCTCGCCACCCCCGATCCACATGCCCTCGACCGGATCCACGGCCAGGGGCGGAGTACGCGCCCACGCAAAATTTGCGTACGCGGAAGCCAGCAAGGCTGCGGCGACCGCCGCTCGTCTAATCATGGCGCTATGGGCCGGCCTAGGCGGAAACCTTCTTGACCTTCAGCTTCGCGATGTCGGTTTCCCCCAAGCCCGCCTTGCCGGCGAGCTCGATGTGTCTGACATCGGCGGGTGTCATGTTCTTGCCGTTGAACTTGGCCAGGGTCAGACCATAGGCATCGACCGAGGCGATGCGACGGCCGGCCACCATGCGACCAGGGGTTGCCGTGTCGCCCGGACCTGCCGGGCCGTTGGTGAGCAGAGCGCGTGTGCCGTCAATAATCGTGAGATTCGGCTTGATGACCAGGCCTAGATCGGCGATGGCCTGGTGCAGATCCAACGCGGTATGAAAGATCTGCCGGTCAAAAACCAGCCCCATGTGATTCTTCAGCCCCAGCGACACACCTGACTGGTAGTGCGCCTTGGCCGCCGCCAGGTTGATGAGCACATCGGCCGACAACACGCTCTTGGCCACATCCGTGCTCTTCAAGGCCACGCCTGGAACGGTGGTCTTCTGGAAGTCACCAGCGGCCCCCAGCAGTTTGATCTTGGCGGCGGGCAATGCGGCCATGGCCTCGGTCAGGCCGCAACGCTTGAGGCACATTTCGCCCTTGGCCTGCGGGAATTCCAGGATCATGACCCCCTTGGCCTTGGCCTCCATGCACGCCTGGGCCACCGCCAGCACGGTCTGCGGATGCGTGGTGCTGCCCCATTCGGCGGGATTGGCAAAGGCCGCGTTGGGCTTGATGACCACGAAGTCACCCTTCTTGACGAACTTGCCAATGCCGCCCAAGGCCGCAAACAGCGCGGCAATCATCTTGTGTGGATCGGTGCCCTGCACGTCCACGATGTCGGGCTCGCCCGCGGCGAAGGCCCGTCCATAACGAAGAGCAGCTACTGCGGCCAGCGAGCCGCCTACGAAAGTGCGTCGGGAAATGGCTGTCATGTGTTGTTCCTTGGACTGGGACCGCGCCACCGCGGTGTTACCGCCACCCTTGACCGACCGAGCGTGATTCTACCAGAAGACCCAAGTCGGCCATGCTATTCTTTCCAAGCAACCGCTCAAAGGAAATTGCATCTTAAAAAAGGGAATTTGCATGTCACATACCGGAGGCAGAACACGCCGAGAGATCCTGGCCGATGCCGCAAAGGTGGCAGCCGCAGCCTCGGTAACCGGGCTGGCCGGTTGCTTTCCCAGCGTGGGTGGACACTGGGCCCCGGTTTGCGTGGACCCGGACGCCGGCGCAAACGCCAACGTTCCCATCCCCAGGCCGGTCACTCCCACCGTGGTCGAGGTGCTGAACCAGGATAGCGTCAACGCCAGTAGCATCATCCAGCCCGATGTGGTGGCTGAAATGTTCGACGCGGGTCTGACAGCCTTGGCCCAGCAGGCCGCGCAGTTCAACGCCACCTTGCCGGCGCCAAACGCCGGCGCCCTGGAAAGTGCTGCAGACACCTCGGGCGCGGATGGCGGCGCTGAGGACGCCGATGCGGGCACGTGGGGCGTGGGCAGCGACCCTGACAATCCCTGGAGGGTTCTGCTACCCAAATACCGCCCTGGCATGCGCATCGGGCTCAAGGTCAACTGCCTCAATCAATGGGTAGTCACTTCGCCGGCCCTGGTGCACGCCATCGTGGTTAGCCTGCGCGACAAGCTGGGGGTGGATCCCGCCAAGATCGTGGTGTGGGACCGTCGGCTCGACGAGCTCAACCGCCACGGCAAGTACAGCGCCGATGATCTGGCTGGTGCCCAACTTCTTGGGACCCGGAATGATCCGCCGCAAGATGGCGGCATCCCCGACACGAACACCGACGTCCAGCCCGGCTATGGCGAACAGATCAGCCCAACCATAGAATGCCAATCACCGCGTCTGTCGCGCATCCTGACCGAACTCACCGATCTCACCATCAACTGCCCGGTGTTTAAGAGGCACGGGGTGTCCGGCGTCACCGGTGCCATGAAGAACATCTACGGCATCATCGACATTCCGGGCAGCTACCACGCACCCGTCCAAACCGGCCTGCCCAAGCTCTACGCCCTGCCGGCCATCCGCAACTCGATTTCACTGAACATCGTCGACGCGCTCATCGCCGAAGTCACCAAAGACACCGCCGACCCCGCCGATTTCGCGCCCAGGCGCATTCTCTTGTCGCAAGACCCAGTCGCGATGGACAGCTATGCCGCGGTTCTGATGAACAAGATTCTCGCGTCTATCGGGCCGGGGCTCCCCCCCGTCGACACAAAGTTGCTCCGCTGGATCGACAACGCCGCAGCCCTCGGCCTGGGCACCACGAGCTTCTCTCTGGTTCAGGTCTGACCACGGGCTGACGCGCTACAGACTCCCACAGGGATTCGGATCCGATCCCGTGCACTGGGTCCAGGCTACGCTGCCGACCGGCGGAGGGGTGTACTGGGAGAAGCTAAGAATATCATTGAAGAGCTTCCCGGCATCGCCCTGGGACGCCATCTGGACGATCTTCGCATCCATCCCTTGTGGTGTTGTGGTGGAGCCGTTGGTGTACAGCTCCCATGTGAGCGCCACCGGCTGATAGCTCCTGGTTGAGTCAAAGAACGGATCGGCTGCCCCGTCGATGTAGGTTGTCGCGTCGATAGAGTTGGTCGCCGTGACAGATCCGTCCTTTGTGTAGTCGCTGGTCTGGTCGTAGGTCCAGGGCGGGACCTCGCCAGATGTCGGCAGCAACGAGGCTGGCGCCACACCGGGCGTGATCTTGTTGATCAGACCTTCAGTGAAGCTGATCACGGTCGCTCCCCCAGCCTTGTCTGTTAGGTACGAATTGCTGAGGCTGACGGAGAAGAAGAACACTCCCTTGGTGGCGTTGACCCACCATCCAGTCCCTGTGTTTGCAATGCGTCCCTGGTCCCAGGGTTTGGCCGCGCCGCTGCCGCCGCTGCCGCAGGCCAGAGTCGTCAGCGAAAGGCCGAGGCACGCGCAAAGACTGAGACACCGTAGACGAGTCATGTGTTTTCCTCCATAAGCGGGGTTCAACGTATCGTGTGCCTCTTGCGAGGCAGCCCGCCGGAATTATTGACCGCGGCGACCACAGGCGCAATGACAGTCTGATCGACGCGGTCGCGCTTGATTGACACCGTGCGCTCGCCGTAGTCTTCCAGGCAGTGCGCATCTTCGTTTTCGTCATGCTGGCCCTCATCCCGCCAGCGTTCATTGGATGGATGGTCCGCGATGGCCGTCGCGCCCCTACCCCAGCCGTCGCAGCCGCAGGCAAGCCACGCCCGTCGGGCGCAGAGGCTGACAAGACCTTGCTTGCGCTTTTCGAGGGCGACCTGGGTGGCGCCAAGGTCAAGGACAAGGTCGGTTTGTACGACGAGAAAGGCCTGTTCGACTACATCGACGGTGCGGCACCCATTTTCATCGATCGCCACTACCGCAAGCTGGCTGCGGCCGAGTTGGCCTCGGCGGGCGGCGACGACATGGTTTGCGACGTCTACGACATGGCCGAGCCGGCCAATGCCGAGGCGATCTTCAATGCCGAGAAATCGGCCACAGCCAAGCCGGTGGCGGACTTTCCCGACGCGATCTCGGGTCCCATGTCGTTCGTGTTTCGTTCGGGCCGCTACTACGTGAAGCTGACCGCGTTCGACAAGAAGGCCGAAGCCGCCCTGCCTGGGCTGGCCAAGGCGCTCAAGGGGAAGATGAAATGAACAGCAACGGACCGCCTGGCCCGTACGATCGAGTACCTGAGGCGCGAGTTTCCAAGAGCAGTCACACGACAGCAACGGCTCCATCCGACGCCGCGGGCATGGATCGCCGCGCGGCTCTGCGCGTGGGCATGACCGCGGCCATGGCCGTCGGGTCAGTGGCGCTCGGTCTCGGACTGCGCGAGCGAAGCGGATCGAAGAAGACCCGCGACCTGCCCACCCTCAAGGATCATCGGGCCGACAAACCCGCCGGTGCCACAGACATGGCCATCGTGCGCGGGCCGGATCCCGCGGCCAACGTGCGCCGGGCCGTGGAGGCCTTGGGCGGCATGGGCCGCTTCGTCCGCCGCGGCGAGCGCGTGGTCATCAAGCCCAACATCGGCTGGAATCGCACACCCGAGCAGGCCGCCAACACCAATCCCGACGTGGTGGCCGAGGTCGTGCGCTTGGTGGTCGCGGCAGGCGCGTCCAAGGTGTGGTTGACCGATGCTTCAGTCAACACGCCCGAGCAGTGCTTTGCCCGCTCCGGCATCGAGAAGGCGGCCAAGGCGGCCGGCGCCACCGTGATTCGGCCCGATGCCTCGGCCTTCCGCGAGGTCAACGTGTCAGGCAAGCTCCTGCACACCGGCGACGTGCTCTTTCCCTTTGTGGAAGCTGACCGCGTGATCAACGTTCCCATCGTCAAACAGCACGGGCTTTCGCTGGCGTCCATGGCGCTCAAGAACTGGTACGGCGTGCTGGGCGGCCAGCGGGTGAAGCTGCACCAGAACATCCACCTTTCTATTATCGACCTGGCGGCCATGGTCAAGCCCACCCTGACCATCCTCGATGCCACGCGCATCCTGACGGCCAACGGCCCCACCGGCGGCAGCCTGGCTGACGTGAAACAAATGGACACCATCGCGGCTGGCAGCGACGAGGTCGCGCTGGATGCATTCGGCGCCACCCTGCTCGGCCTCAATCCCAACGACGTCGGATTTATTGTCGAGGGAATGAAGGCCGGCCTGGGCACGCCACAGTGGCACAACCTCAAGACCGTCGAGCTGGGGGGCTGACCATGTTTCGTTGGTTGCGTCGCGCCTACCAGATTGTCTTCCTGGGATTCTTCCTGTTCCTCCTGCTGGTCACCACCGCGGGCCTGATCCGCGGCTACGACGTGCAGTGGTTGCTCGAGTTCGACCCTCTGGTCGCGCTCACCACTGCGCTGGCTTCGCATTCGCTGCATCACACGTTGCTGTGGGCTCTGATTCTCATCGTGCTCACGTTGGTTCTGGGCCGCGTCTTCTGCGCATGGATGTGCCCCATGGGCGTTCTGCACCAGGCGCTGGGATTCCTGGCGCGCAAGCGGCGCCCGCCCGACCGGGTGAAACAGAACGCCCCGCGCGCCTCGCACAAGATCAAGTACCTGGTGCTGGCGGTCATGCTGGGCCTGGCGGCAGCCGGCAGCGTGCAGATCGGCCTGCTCGATCCCATCGCCTCGACCTGGCGCGGGCTGGCCACGTCGGTCATGCCCACGTTGGGCAACGTGGTCTTTGGTAAGTACCAGGGCGAACGGCACTTCCAGTGGGGCACCCTGATAACCCTGGTGTTCTTCGGCGCGCTGGCGCTCAACTTCGTGTACCCGCGCTTCTACTGTCGCGTGCTCTGTCCGCTGGGCGCGCTGCTCGGACTGCTGTCGAAGTTCTCACTCTTTCGCATCAGCAAGAACCCGGATATCTGCAAGGGCTGCAAGTTCTGCGGGTCCGACTGCCAGGGCGCGGCCGATCCCCAGGGCACGGTGCGCGCCACCGAGTGCATGGTGTGCCTGAACTGCATCGAGGGCTGCCCGCGCGGCGGGCTTTCCTACAAGTTCCTGCCGCCGCTAGCGTCGTCCACCACCAAGATCGATCTGGTGCGGCGTAAGTGGCTGGGCGCCGGCGTGGCGGGCGCGGTGGCGGTGCCGTTCATGCGCGCCTCCGACGGTGTTGAGCCGCGACCGAATCCCGCGCGCATCCGTCCGCCTGGCTCGCTGGAAGAAAGCGCTTTTCTGGAAAAGTGCCTCAAGTGCGGCGCCTGCATGAAGGTCTGCCCCACCGGCGGTCTGCAACCCGCGCTGCAAGAAGCCGGCATCGAGGGGTTCTGGTCGCCCATTCTGATCCCGCGCATCGGCTACTGCGAGGCCAACTGCACCCTGTGCGGCCAAGTCTGTCCCACCGGCGCCATCGAGAAGCTGACCATCGAAAAGAAGGTCGGCGAGATGCCGTCTCGGCCGCCGGTGCGCATCGGCTCGGCCTTCTTCGACAAGGGCCGCTGCCTGCCCTGGGGCTACCAGACCGAATGCATCGTGTGCGAGGAAGTCTGCCCGACCTCGCCCAAAGCCATCTACTTCAAGATGGAAACCGTCATAGGCCGCGACGGCAAGCAGAAGACCCTGAAGATGCCGTTTGTCGATCTTGACTACTGTACTGGCTGCGGCACCTGTGAAACCCGTTGCCCGGTGGTGGATCGCGCCGGCGTGCGCGTGAGCGCGGCGAACGAAAGCCGCACTCCCAGAAGCAGCATCTCGCTCACGGGCGGGAAGATTTAGCCCTTCGCAGGAGCACCAGCAGTGCGCCCGCGCCGCCGTGACGGGGCGGGGCCGAGGTGAAGGCCAGCACCTGCTTGGCCAGCGGCCGCCGGCACAGGAACTCGACCAAGGCCGGTCGCAGGGCCGGCCCGCTCGGGCCGGAGTGCAGGCCGCGGCCATGAATCAGCAACACGCAACGCCGACCCTTTGCCACCGACTGCTCGATGAAGCGCTCGGCCTGATGAGCGGCCGCATCCGCGCTCAAGTGGTGCAAGTTCAATTCGGCCTCAGGCGCAATCTCGCCGCGCGCGAGCGAGCGCAGCAAATCGTGGGCCACGCCAAAGGCCGCACCGGTCAGCTTGTCGCCATTCTCTTCTACCTGCAGCGTTTCCCGAGGCGGCCGCGACCGCGACGGCGCAGATCGCGCTGGCGGGTCGGCCTGCCACTCGGGCACGACGCGCCGGGGCCCAGGCGGCAAGGGCCGCACACCTTGCATGGCGGCCTCGAAAAGCCGGCGCTCTTCTTCCTCGGCCGTGCCTTGGCCAGCGCCCGGGGCTGGCGCGTCGGCTGTCGAAGCGGGCTTGCGCGAATCCATGATCGGAGTTCCGCTCCAAATACTACCCCAAGCTCGTCGCGGTGGGCGACCTGCGGTCGCCCCACAGGCATTCGCCGCGGCCGGGTCCCCTCGATTCCGGAGTCCAGATATCGCTGCGGTCCCTTGTCAGGGGCCGCAAGTCGATGTAGGTGGACTGTATGGCCGCACCGGTCAGGGCCGAGCTGCTTCAGGTCGACATTCGCGGACTTTCCCTGGAAGACCGCCGCGTGGCGGTTGCCCGCGTGTTGGATGAACTGCGCAGCGGTCGCCGCGTGATTCTGGTGACCGACCGGGATCCCAAGCCTCTGCTCACGACTTTTCGCCAAATGCATCAGGGCGAGATCGACTGCACCATCGCAGTGGTCGCCGCGAATTGCTTCCGCTCCGACTTGCAGCTACGCCGCCCGGAGCAGCGGCTCACCCTCGCCGAACACCTGAGGGCCGACCATGCGCGCATCGACGGCCTGTTGACTGAGTTGCAGCACTTCCTGCGCGTGGGCGTGCTGGCCGAGGCGTATCGGCGTTTTGCCGCGCTATCCAACGCGCTTGAGCGTCACATGGCCGCCGAGGAGGCGTTGCTCTTTCCGGCGCTGCTACGCATGAGCGAGCCCGTGGCGGGCGCCGTGCCTGGCATGCTCGCCGAGCATGGGGAGCTGCGCGCTCTTCTGCCTGAGCTGGAAGCGGCCCTGGCCAAACAGGATGTACTGGCCAGTGAAGCCTTGTTGCCGCAAGTACGGCGCAGCCTGGCCCGCCACCACGAAGACGAGGAACACCTTGTCTATCCCATCAGCGACTGGGCCTTGTCCCCAGAGGAGCAGGAAGACCTGATCAACAGACTGCACGGCGACTAGCCGCCATGCCGAGTCACTGTGTTGGAGGCAGAGTCGCAATCCAGTTGAGGATAGTCATGTACTCCGCGCTGTCCGGCGTGAAAATCAAACCACCGCTGTGGCCGTTGCCGGTCGCGCGTTGCAAGAGCAGACTGCCGGCCGGGTAGTCGGGGTAGACCAACGCCACCACGCCCGCCCTATCCGCCTTCGCGTCCCCAGTCAGCCGGAATCGAGTGGCGCCGGCCTGCTGCCCCTGGGAATGGCACGACTGACAGTCGGACTGCAGGATGGGATACACGTAGGTCTCGAACAGGGAATCGTCGACCGGCGCTGCGTCGGCAGCGGCATCAGCCGCCGGCCCACGGGTGAAGTCCGCGCAGCCGGCGGCGCACAAGGCCGCAGCCAAAAGGCCAAACGCTGCGGCTCTGATCCTAGTCGCGTGGGGAGCCCGCTGGCTTTGCCGGCGGCGTACCATCGCGGGAGGGTTTGGGAACCCTCCCAGGGTTCCCATCCTAAAAAGCATACATCACCATGAAGCGCAGGAAGTCGTTGGGGTACTCGCCCACCTTCTCGAAGTTCCAGTAGTAGCCCAGGCTGAACTGGGCGCCGGCATATTCCGCCACCACCGATAGGTTGTGGTGTGAACCGTCGGCTGCGCTGGCGCGTTCCGCGTCGTAGGAGAATCCCTTGTGGTTGTTGAAAGTCATGAGGCCGCTGCGCGCCTGCAAGTAGAGCCAGTTGGTCGCGTAGATGCGCAACCACAAGTAGTCGGCGAAATCGTAGTAAGCGCCTGCGTCCGCAATGGCGTCGGGCTTGCCGTAGCTGCTGTCAGCCGAAATGAACGCCCGCAGCACGCCCACGCCCAATGCCAGTCGGCTCACAACCGGCCAGGCCGGACGCCAGATGCCCAAATCCACCGCCTGCATAAGCAGGCTGCGGCCAAACCGCATCGGATTCCAATACAACGAGTACCACAACGTCGCTGGCCCGCGCGAAATGGACACGCGGTCGCCGACCGCTACACGCGCACCGTCGTACGCTTGCAGGTCGCTCTGCATATTGAGGACGTGATCCCGCGCGGACACATCGAAGCCCTGCACAAAGTAGAGATCATTGGCCAGGGAGAAACCCTTGAGCATGGCGTCCGCGCGCAAGTTGACGCCGAAAGAGGACCACACCACGGGCAACAGCTTCTGATCGATCGCGCTCAATCCACCGTAGTTCTTGTGAAACAAAGGATCGGGCCCGAACGGGACCATGATCTTGCCGGCCCGCGCGGACAATCGAAAGGGGCCCTTGCGCCACAAGCGCGCGGTCAGCTCGTAGAAGTACTGATTGATGACCTCTGCGTTGAACCCGACGGGGATATCGTCACCTTGGCGCGACACGAATACGAAATGGTGGTAATTGCGAAAGGCGTTCTGGCCGCTGGTCAGGCTGCCATTCCTGTTCACGCGCTCGTAGCTGGCATCGAAAAGACCGCCAATGCGGATGCCGCCGGGAAAGAGTAGCGGCGATTCGTGCGCGTGCTCCGGCTCGGTCGCGGCCTTGGGCTGCGCCGGCTCCTGCACAGCATCGCCCGCCGCAGGCGCGCCATCGCGGGCGACGCCGGCATCGCCCACCGGGGCATCTCCGGTCACGCCGCCATCCTTCTCTGTGCCCTCCCCTCTCCCCTCTGTGTTCTCAGCGGTGGGTGGCTGTACAACCAAACCCGCAGCCTGAGCCGTGGCCACGGCACCGACCACAAGAAACAAGCCAATTGCGATGCGCAGGGTGTTCATCATTTCGCGTGGCAGGAGGAACGACAGGTCGCGCGCGCCCCACTCGCCGGCGGCGCACTCTGGCCATTGTGGCAAGCGCCGCAGAATCGGCCCTCGTCCATTTCGTCGTGAGTGAAGCCCTTGCGCGCCCGGGGAAAAATGGCTGGATGACAGGCGAAACACTGATACTGCTCGTGCTGCCAGTGGGAGAAAAGCCCGGCGTCAACCGGATCGGCCGCACCGTGCGGCTTGATGATGGGGACGCGCACGACCACGGGCATGGCCAAACCCGCGGCCGATGCAAGCACGGCCGCACCTGCAACGACGAGCGACCACTTACCGAGCATCAGAGCGCAGTGTATCTCAGAATTGACGTCACTCGTCCAGCGATTCGGCGACGCTGCTGAAGCGAGCCTCCAAGGCGCGGAAAGCCTCGACCACCACGGGATCGAGGTAGCTGCCGCTGCGGCGGTAGATGGCGGCACAGCATTCCGCGTGCGGCAGCGGAGGCTTGTAGAAGCGTCTCGATCGCGCGGCGTCGTAGGAATCCGCCACGGCCATGATACGCGCCGAGAGGGGAATGGCCGTGCCCGCCAGCCCGTGGGGATACCCGGTGCCGTCCCAGCGCTCGTGGTGCGAGCGTGCGATCTCGATGCCCAGGCGCACGAATCCGTTCTTGGGATAGGCTTTCTGCACCTCCTGCAAGGTCTCCGCCCCCAGGGTGGTGTGCGATTTCATCTCGTCGAATTCTTCAGGCGTGAGCGGACCGGGCTTGAGCAGGATGCTGTCCCGGATGGCGACCTTGCCGATGTCGTGCAGCGGGCTGGCGCGGAAGATGTTCTCGACGAAAGCCTCGTTCACCTTGTCGCGCCCGCTGGGGTGCTCACGCAGCTGGCCGGCCAGCAGGCGACAGTAGATCTGCACGCGTTCGATGTGCTTGCCGGTTCCCTTGTCGCGCGACTCGGCCAGGCGGGCCAGCGCCACGATGGTGGCCATCTGGGAATCAGAGATCTCACGCACCTGCTCTTCGACCCGATCCTGCAACTGTCGATTGTGCGCCTCCAGCTGGACCTGTAGCCGGCGCAGGCGCAGATGGGTTTCCACCCGCGCGCGAACTTCCTCGAACTGGAAGGGCTTGGTCACGTAGTCCACCGCGCCCACGTCAAAGGCCCGAACCTTGTCCAGGGTTTCGCCCAGAGCCGACAGGAAGAGCACCGGGATCTCGCACAACTTTGCGTCCTGCTTGAGTCGTCGACAGACCTCGTAGCCGTCCATCTCCGGCATCATGATGTCGAGCAGGATAAGATCAGGCGGCTCGCTGGCAGCGGCCTGCAGCGCCAGCTTGCCGTTGGGGACAGCGCGCACCTTGTAGCCCTGCTGCTTGAGCAACTCGAGCAGCACGCGCAGGTTCTCGGGCGTGTCGTCCACGATGAGAATGGTCTTGGGAGTCGAGACACCCGGCGTGATCTCGTTGCCGTTCATGCGGCCCCCCGCGGCGGCAAGGTATCGAGGAGTTGCTGGTACTCGAACCCATCGGCCAGGGCACGCAAGGCCGCGCCCGCCGGGGCATCGTGGGCCGCAATCCGATCAATGAGCATGAGCATGCGATCGAAATCGCCCGCGGTGGTGGCGTCGCGCAGTCCTTCGGTCAGGTCGGCAGGCGCAGCCGCCAGGACATCCCGCAGCGAACGCAGGGTCAACGGGATGCCCACCGCGGATCGGACGGCGGCGTCCTGGCGAAAGTACACGTATTCCACGCCCAGACAAGCCCACAGCTTCTCGAACACCTCGGGCTCGCGCAGGGGTAGCCCGACGACATCGTCCGCGCCGGCGGCCAGCGCCTGCGCGCGCACCACCTCGTCCCCGCGGCCGACCAACGCCACCACCGGCGTCCGCTTGCCTCGGGGCAAGGCCTTGACCCGTTCGATGATGGCAAAGCCGCGTTGCGGACGCGCGCCCACCTCCACGAACACGACATGAGCCGACCACTGTTCGAGAACTGCCAAGACCTCGTCCACCAGAACGGCGTGGCGTGTCTCGAACCCCACCGAGTCCAAGATGGGGGCCAGCGGTTCGGGGGCGTCGCCGGCCTCACCGGCCAGCAAGACGCGAAAGGCTGCCTGCCCCGATCGAATCCCCACCACCCGCCGCGCCGACCCCCGGCCAGCCGCCAGCGCGGAATCGCCTTCTTCCAGACGGAGGGAGACGTGGAAACAACTCCCCTTTTCCAGCTGACTGTCGACGCTGATGGTCCCACCCATGAGGCGCACATACTCTCGCGTGATGGCGAGACCCAGGCCGGCGCCGCCGCCCGCATGGGCGCCGGTCGCGGTCTGCACAAAAGCGTCGAAGATCCGCCCCAGGTCAGCCGTCGGAATACCCGCTCCGGTGTCTTCCACATCCACCAGCAGGCGCCACGCATCGGGGGCACGCTCGCTGCGCAGCCGCCAAATCACCTGGCCGCGTTCGGTGAACTTGATGGCGTTGCTGAGCAGGTTGGTGAAAATCTGGCGCAACTTGTGCCCGTCACCCCGCACCACGAAGGGGACATCTTCGGCCATCTCCACCCGAAACAGCAGGCCCTTGGCGTTGGTCCGCAGGCGGAAGATGGCGGCCAAGTCCGAAACCAGGTCGCGCAGATCGAAGACAGCGATGCTCAACTCGGCGTGGCCAGCCTCGATCTTGGACATGTCCAAGATATCGTTGATGACCGCCAGCAGGTGCTGGCCGCTGCGCACGATGGTGTCCAGGTGCTGCCGCTGCGTGGGACCCAGCGCCCGATCCTTGAGTAGGAGCTGCGAGAAGCCAAGGATGGCGTTCATGGGTGTGCGGATCTCGTGCGACATGCTGGCGAGAAACAGGCTCTTGCTCTCGTGAGCCCGCTGGATGCTGGTCAACAACTCTCGCTCGCGACTCACGTCGCGAAACACGCACACCGCACCGGTCGGCTCACCCCGGTCGTCGAGAAGCGGCGCCGCTGAAAGCGCCGTGACCAGCTGGCGTCCGCCCTGATAGGAATGCGTGACCTCAAGCGGCGGCAAGGGTCGCCGGCTGGCGCAAGCGCGGTCCGCGGGACAGCCAGCGCTGTCACACAACGGTCGGCCCTCGCAAAGGTTCGCGTGCAAGACCTCCCCGCAAGTCCTGCCGATGACTTGGATCGCCGCCAGGCCGGTGATGGCTTCGGCCCCGGGATTCCAGGACGTGATCCGGTGCTGGGTGTCGATCGTGAATACGCCGTCAGCAATGCTGCGCAGGATGTTTTCGGCAAACTGCTTTTGCAGGGCGACTTCGCCCGCTAGTTGTTTCGCGCGCCGGTGGATCTCCGACTGGCGTCGCTGCAGCGCCGCGAGTTGCTCCTTCTCGGCCGTCACATCACGCTGCATGCCCCAGGCGTAGATGAGCTGGCCATTCTCGACGACGCCCGTGATGGTGTTCGACGTCCACATCTGGCGACCGCGGCGGTCTATGTCGAGTATCTCGAAATCCGTGACCCGATATCCGGCACGAACGAAGTCGATGAGACGCGCGATCTTCTCTTCTCGGGGACCGGCCATGTTGCCAACCATGGGTGCACCAACTATTTCTTGTGCGCGCTCTAGACCGTAGAGCCGCGCGTAGGCGTCGTTGCACTCGGCCACCACGACGTGGTCCAGCATCCACTCGGCCTGCTGGCGTTCCGGCCAATCGATGGGCAACTTGGGATCGCTGTCGTAGCGGACGACCCCCACGCTGCGCATCTGCAGGAACCCGCGGAAGCTCGCCTCCAGGGCCTTGCGCTCGCTCAGCGCAAGCTCGAGCTCGGCCACCCGCTTGCGCAGGCTGCCGAACTCGGCCTCGTCTTGTGCCGGAGGCTGCTGGGTGCTATCCGTCACGACTTTCGTCTTGGCGGAGAGGGTGAGATTCGAACTCACGATACAGGTTTTCGCCCGTATAACGGTTTAGCAAACCGCCGCCTTCGGCCTCTCGGCCACCTCTCCGTGGGTGCTTGGTACTACTTGAGATCCGGCCGGATCTCAAGTCCGAAGGTCGAGATCGGGGCGAGCGCCCCCCCCCCGGAACCAGTTGCGTCGGGAGTCCTTCAGGGGTTCCCATGATCGCGTGGGGAGCCGGCGAGCTTCGCTCGCCACGTACCATCGCGGGAGGGCATGGGAACCCTTTCAGGGTTCCCATATAAAATCGAGGAGGAGAAGGGATTCGAACCCTTGGCGCCCTTTTGAGGCGCTACGGTTTTCAAGACCGTCGCCTTCGACCACTCGGCCACTCCTCCAGGTTGAGGTCTACTCATAGACTTGGAATCGGCTTCGCACAAGGGCCACGCCCGTCGGGCGACCGCAGGTCGCCCCTACCCAAGACGTGATGCAGGTGGTGCCCGCGCGGCCGCAGGGGCGCGCCGGTAGCCTAGCGCTGCAGACGGGGCAGAGCCGGAAAAGACGTTGCTGGCAGAAGCACGCGGACCGGGGGCATCTCGCCTTTGCTACGCATGCGGGCGATCCATTCGATGGCCACACCTGATCCGGGGGGCATGATCACGGTTGCCTTGAGGCGCTTTTCGCGAACCAGCCGTTGGCCAAAGGTCTGCGACCCGTCGCAGCCGGTGATGGGGGCGCTGGCAATGGGCAAGCTGCGTTGGGAATCGATGTCGCGCAGGGCTTGTCGCACGCCCAGGGCCATTTCGTCGTTGTGAGCGACGAACATGCCTGGCAGGTCTGCTTCCGAACCAATGCCGCCTGCCCATTTTGCAACGGCCATGCGCGCACGTTCGCTGGTCCAATCGGCATTGAGTTCGATGAGCTCGAACTTGCCATCGAGGCCTTGCTTCAAGCCCTCCAGTCGCTGCGAAGCTGCGACGTTCCCAAGGTAGCCCGTGACACACAGCACGCGCCCCGCGCTGCCGAGGAGCGCCTGCACCTGCTTCGCGTGGATGTGGCCAATTTCAACCTGATCGGATGCGACGGCGAAAATGGCACGGTCAGGATGCTGGCTGCGAACGTCGTCGATAAAGGCCGCTTCATTGAGCAGAGCCCACTCCAAGCCAGCCTCGGCAGCCTCGTGGGCGACGGGGCGCAACTCTTCGTCCTTCACGCCACTGACCAGAATGGCAGCCAGTTTGGTGGCTGCGGCGTTCTTGATGGCTTGGCGGATCTGCTCGACCTGCCGGCTGGCATCGAATTGCGCCGACTCCACAAAAAGGTCGAAATCGTGTTGCTTCGCCTCCCGCTTGCCGACTTCTTCCAATCGCCGCTGGTAGTCGTTGTCCGTGCTGCGGAGGAACAACCCGATGGTGCCTAGCATACGTTCATCTTGGCATGAAAATAGGTCTCTCGCCGAGGTTCAAAAGGAACGCTTGCGAAGATGGCCCTTCGGGCGGCTCTCACTTGCCTATCCTGTCTCGGCACGGGAACGCCTCGCGATAGGCGAGAGGCCCAAATCTTTGGCTGCGCCGGCGCGCTGTCGCGGTGCAATGTCTAGCCGCGCCGGGTCGCGCTGCTGATCTCGATCTGAGGCGCCGGGGGCGTGCTGGCGGGCGGCACGGCGCTGGCCACCGGGATGAGATCGGCCTCTGCGCGCCGCTCACCCCGCTCACGCCGCTCGCCGGGTACGCGCCAGTCGGCGGACACCGAGGGTTCTTTGAGAAACTCCGACGGCTTGGGCAGTGCCAAGGCGACGCGCAGGACCTCGTCCATGTGGCTCACGGCGACCAAATGTGTGCTCTTGAGCACGCGCTTGGGAATGTCACGCAGGTCCTTCACGTTGTCCCTGGGAATGATCACGGTCTTCATTCCGCCCCGGTGAGCCGCGAGGATCTTTTCCTTGAGACCGCCGATGGGCAGCACGCGCCCGCGCAGGGTGATCTCGCCGGTCATGGCCACGTCCCGGTGCACGGGCACGCGCAGCAAGGCAGACACCATGGCCGTGCAGATGGTGATTCCAGCCGAGGGCCCGTCCTTGGGGATGGCACCCTCGGGCAAGTGCACGTGCATGTCGGCGCGCGAGTAGAAATCGCGATCCAGCCCCAGCGAGGGC
Organism: Myxococcales bacterium; assembly: GCA_003142855.1. GTDB lineage: Bacteria > Myxococcota_A > Polyangia > Fen-1088 > Fen-1088 > Fen-1137. The sequence goes on along the minus strand of PLNW01000159.1, from coordinate 42,586 downwards.
GCCCGCGAGCGCACGTAGCTGATGGCCGCCTGGGCCGACTCCTGCATGACGTCGCCGAGTTGGCCGGTCAGGACCAGCTTGCCCTTGCCGGCCACGATGGATACTTCGGTGACCAGCAAATCGCCGCCGTGGGCGGTCACCGCCAGCCCGTTGGTTACCCCGACCTCGTCGGTGTCTTCCTGCCGTCCCTGGCGATAGTGGGGCGCGCCCAAGTACTTGGCCACGCGCTTGGGCGTGATCTTCCACGCCGTCACGCTACGGTCAGCCAGATATTCCCGCGCGACCTTGCGACAAACGCCCGCGATCTCACGTTCCAGGCTGCGCACACCAGCCTCCTTGGTGTAGCCGTGGATGAGGACGCGCAAGGTCTCCTCCGGCATGTCCAGCGTGATGTCCCCCAGGCCGTGATCGCGCTGCTGTTTGGGCACCAGGTACTGCTGGGCGATGGCCAGCTTTTCGTATTCGGTGTAGCCGGCGATCGGGATCACTTCCATGCGATCCTGCAGCGGCACCGGGATGCCTTGCAGGTAGTTCGCGGTGGTGATGAACATGACGTCGGACAGGTCGTAGTCGAGGTCGAGATAGTGGTCGCAGAAGGTGTTGTTCTGTTCGGGATCCAGAACTTCCAGCAGGGCCGCCGAGGGATCGCCGCGGAAATCGGTGGACATCTTGTCCACCTCGTCGAGCAGGAACACCGGATTGGCGCTTCCTGCCTTCTTGAGCGACTGGATGATCTTGCCCGGCAGCGCGCCGATATAGGTGCGCCGGTGGCCGCGGATTTCGGCCTCGTCGCGCACACCACCCAAGGCCAGGCGCACGAAGTTGCGCCCCGTGGCCCGCGCGATGGACTGAGCCAGCGAGGTCTTGCCCACGCCCGGTGGCCCCACCAGACACAGGATGGGTCCCTTCTGCTTGTGCACCAGGGCCTGCACCGCCAGGTACTCGAGGATGCGTTCCTTGACCTTCTTCAGGCCGAAGTGATCCTGGTCGAGAACGCGTTCGGCCTCGGCCACGTCCAGCTTGTCTTCGGTGCGCGTGGCCCAGGGCAGGGCCAGGACCCAGTCGATGTAGTTGCGAATCACCGCGGCCTCGGCCGACATGGGCGCCATCAGGCGCAGCTTCTTCAGTTCCTTCTTTATGCGAGCCGCTGCTTCTTTGGACAGTTTGACCTGGCTGGTCTTCTCCTCCAGCTCGACAAACTCATTCTTGAACTCGTCACGCTCACCGGCTTCGCGCTGGGCCGCATCGCTCTCGGCGCCGAGGATCTGCTCCTCCTGGTGTTTCGCCATGTGGCGCCGCACACGCGAGCGCAATTTGCGCTCGTTCTGCAAGACCTCGATTTCGGTTCGCAGGAGTTCGGCCAGGCGGACCAGGCGCTCGGTCGGCCGCGCCATTTCCAGAATGGCTTGCTTGTCCGCCAGCTTGAGCTGGAGCTGTGCCGCGATGGTGTCGGCCAGATCGCCCGGATCCTCGATGCTGTGCACCGATGCCAGAATCTCGGGAGCCAGACGCTTGTCCAGCTTGACGAAACTCGAAAAGGCCGCGTGCGCCTCTCGGGCCGCGGCCTCGGCCTCGGCCGACCACTCGGTGTCTTCCAGGATCTCATCGACCTCGACAGCCAAGAAACGTTCGCCGTCCACAAAGCGCCGTACCACCGCGCGCCGCTTGCCCTCGACCAGGACCTTCACTGTGCCGTCGGGCAGGCGTAGGACCTGGATCACGTTGGCCAGCGTCCCCACCGAAAAAATGTCTTCCGGGGTCGGCTCGTCGCTCTGCACGCGCTGCGCGGAAAGGAAGATCTCCTGGTTGTCGCCGCGAGAAGTGACCTCGCCCAGCGCGCCTAGCGATTTCTCGCGGCCCACGAAGAGCGGCACCACCATGTGCGGGAAAACCACGGTGTCGCGCAGAGGCAGAAGCGGGACGCAACGGATACCGGTTATTGGGTCGTGACGGTCGGACACGGGCAGCCCTTTCTGCGCGGCTCCTCAACAGCCGAAACGCTGGCCGCGATCGTATCAGGGCTGATCAAGGAAGCTAGTTTCTGCATAGTTGGCTGGTTTGCACCGGTCAGATTCCCCTTTCGGCGAGCAGCACAGGACCCCGCTCGTCGGACGGGCTCCTTCTCCTCGGGTTGTCCACCATCGCAACCCTTGCCCGACCGCTGGCTGGCCCTAGAGCACCGAACGGTTTGCCTCCCGTCGTGAAATCGCCCATTTGCGTCGCGTCCCCTCGTTGCTCGTCGGTCAAATACGTCGAGTATTCTCCCTCCTCGCGCCTCGGGCCGCTCGCAACTGCGCAATTTCACTCGGTCCGNNCAAACCGTTCGGTGCTCTAGACGGTTTCTTCATCCAGTCATTGCGCCGCCGCCCGCCCGACAATTTCTATCTCGGTCAACGCGGCGGGCTTCCCGGCCGGCAATCCGGTGAACGTCACGCGAACGAATCGTCCAGTGACCGCCGGCACCACCGCGTCGGTGCGCGATTTGTCCACGCTGAGAGTGCGGGTCTGGTCCACGCCCGGCGTCCAGTGGACCTGGTCATTGGAAAGCTCAATCCGGTAGCGGTAGTTGCCCTGGGAGGGAAAGCCGATCCGGGTTTGCGACACGGCGATGACACGTTCCAGATCCACCTGCCACCAGGCGTCGGGGGCGGCATCCTGCGCCTGCCAGAAGGTCGCGGGATTGCCGTCGTTGCCCAGGCCGGCGTTGTGGCCGGGTGCTTCGCCGCTGGCCCTGGTGGGATTCTCCCGACCAAGATTCGTCTGTATCGTCCCGCCCGACACGAGCCGTCCCTCGAAACGCACATAGGCACGCGGCTTGACGGGCGGGGTGACTCCGGGAATGAACTTCGGTTCCCCCAGAGAGGTGATGGTGATGGTCCCGTCTTTGAGTCCGGGCGAGCTGGCGCGGATCACCGTCTGGCCGGAATAGTAGGAACGGAATTCCATGGCCGCCTGACCGTCGCGGATGGTGATGTCAGAATCCGGATCGAATGTGATGGACGGGCCGGTGGGAAATTCACCCGGGCCGGAAACAATCGCCAGCGTCACCGGCGGCGAATTGTGTAACGCCCTGCCATCCTCGTCCACGACCGTGACCATGAGTTGCGCGTCGTCGGTGCCATCCACGGACTTCAGTGTGGTCTTGTCGGCAGTCAGTTTCAGCGCAGCCGGCGTGCCCGATACCGGCCAGGTCGGCGGGAGAATGTGCCGGTATTCGTTGCGATACCAGTACCACTGGCGCTTGGGCACACGGAAGTAGTCGATCATTCCCATTGCGCCAAAGCGCCGCCCGGCAATGCTGCCGTGATCGAACGCGCACCACAGCGCCTCGCCGCTGCGCCACGGATAACGCCAGAAGAATGGCTGCCCCTTGTCGCCCGGACCATCGACCAGGTCGCCCCAGCCCGGCGCGTAGTCGCCCGGCCGGTCGGTCATGGTCGAGCCGTATTCGCTCACCACATTGGGAACGCCGGGATTGAAGAATAGCCGCGCGCCGTCGCCATTGTACCCGGCAATGTCGCCGAGCCTGTCGATGTCGCCGCGTTGGCAGCCGCCAATGGCCGCCGGCCGGGTCGGATCCAGTTCATGCGAATAGGCCACCAATTCCTTCAAAAAGCTCGCGACCTTGGGCAGCGTGGATTTCTCCGTGAAGAACACTTCATTGTCCATGCTCCACACGATGATGCTGGGATGGTTGCGATTGATGCGGATCATGTCGCGCAGGCTTTCCTTCACACTCTGTTCAAAGCCCCGCTGATGCTCCGGCTCGGGCGGATAGGCGCTGGCGCCCCAGGAATGCTTGAAGCCGGCCGTGCCCCAAAAACTGTTTTCTGACCAAAACAGAACGCCCAGCCGGTCACACGCATCCGCGAACGCCGGGGCGTGCGGATAGTGCGAGCCGCGAATGAAATCGAAACCTGCCTCCTTCACCATCTTCACGTCGCGAAAAAGGCCGCTGTCCGCCACGGCGTCACCCCAGCCCGCGTGATCCTGATGGGCGTTCACGCCCTTGAAATAGTAATGCTCGCCGTTCAAGAACAATCCCTGGCCCGCCGTCCACTTGAACCAGCGGAAACCAAACGTGGTTTCAAATCGATCAGCCAGTTTCTCGCCGTCGCGAACCTCGCTCACCGCCCGGTAGAGCACCGGATGGTCGGGGTGCCACAGTTTCGGTCTGGCGATGGGGTCGGTCGTTTGATTGAAGGTCACGGTAGTTCCGGCGGGAACCGATTGCCTGGAAGAAAGGCTCGCGACCACCTTTCCATCGGGATCGAGAATGGCCGTTTTCAGCACACACGCTTTGGCCGCCGTGCTGTCGTTGCGGATTTCGGTCTTCACATTCACCGTGCCGGACTCCTTTGAGACCTGCGGCGTGGTGACGAATGTGCCGTTCCAGGTGACGTGCAGCGCTGCCGTCGCAACCAGCCGCACGTCGCGGTAGATGCCGCCGCTGAAGACGTGTTCGCCCGCGCGCGGGGCGAGCTGCGGACTCCACCGGTTGTTGAGACGCACGGCCAGCAGGTTGCCGCCGGTTTTCACCGCGCCGGTGACGTCCAGGGAGAATCCCGTGTAGCCGCCCGTATGTTCAGTGAGGCGGAGGCCGTTCACAAAGATCTCCGCGTCCTGAAATGCGCCTTCGAATTCGAGGAACAACCGTTTGCCGGCCCATTTCGCGGGCACGTCAAAATGTTTCCGATACCAGCCGTAGCCCACATAGAACTGCGGCGACGCAAAATAGGGAATGCTGAAAGAGTGCGGCAGTCCGACATCCTCCCACTGCTCGTCATGGTAGCCGACCGTCTGCGCTCCCGGATGATCACCCAAGAGGAACTTCCACTCGCGGTTGAAGTCGATTGTCTGGCGCGGCGGTTCGGCGGCAAACAGCGCGGTCTCAAGAAATAAGGCGACAAGGAACAGAAGCAGCTTCTTCATGAGTGACGGACCAAGGGGTGGTCTGGCTTGGCAGACGTTTGTAGTCCTACCGTTGCGGCTGTCTGAGAGACGTGGCCGCGTAGTTGTTCAATCACGATGGCCAATTCGTGGGGCAGCGGCGACGCAATCTCCAGCCGACCGCCGGTCAGGGGATGAGGTAAACACAGGCGCGTGGCGTGGAGAAAGAGCCGGTGGAGGCCATAGCGGTCGCGGAAGAGACGATTGTGTTCGCCCTTGCCGTAGTTCACGTCGCCGATGACCGGGCAGGCGATGTGCTTGAGGTGGCGGCGCACCTGGTGCAATCGACCGGTGCGCGGGCGGGCCTCAATGAGGCTGTAGCGGCCGAACACCTCCTGGCGCAGGTACTCGGTCTGGGCACCTACGCGCGGGGCGTGACGATCTTCACCAGGCGGCAAGGGATGATCGATGAGGCCAGCCTCGGGCGGAATGCCGCGCACCAGAGCCAGGTAGGTTTTTTCGACCGCGTGGGTGGTGAAAGACTCGCACAGGCGGGAGGCGATCTCCGACGAGAGAGCGAAGAGCAAGACGCCGCTGGTGGCGCGGTCCAAACGGTGCACGGGAAACACGTGCATGCCCAGTTGGTCTCGCACGCGCATCATGGCCACATCGCATTCGCCCGCCCATCCGCGATGAACGGCCAGTCCAGTGGGTTTGTCTACCGCGACCAGCGCTTGGTCACGAAAGAGAATGGGCAGTGCGCCAGACACGAGGTACAGCCTATCACTATGATCCAAACATGAACGAGCCGTCTCGCACCGAAGGTGTCCTGCCGCGGCCACGATGAGGTAAACTGCGTCCCATGCCGATACACAAGGTACCCAGACTCGGGTGGTTGCTAGTCGTCGCGACGGTGACGGGTTGTGCCTATCCGGAGCTGAAGACTGGCGCGGGCGGCACCCACGCTGCTGCTGGGACTCAGGCTACTGGCGGTACTTACGCTGGCGGCAGCGCGGCGGGTGCAACCGGCACCAGCAGCGGCGGCAAGGGCGGCAGCGCGGCAGGCGCGACCGGCATGAGCAGCAGCGGCGGCAAGGGCGGTAGCGCGGCGGGCGCAACCGGAGTGAGCAGCAGCGGCGGCAAGGGCGGTAGCGCGGCGGGCGCGACCAGTAGTAGCGGCAGCAGCGATGCCGGGGTTGGCGATGCGCCCGGCTCGCAGCCGGATGTCCCAGCGGGCGGGACGGGCGGCGGTGGCACCAGCACGAGCGGAACCAGCAGCACCGGGGGCAGCAGCGGATCGAGCAGCGGGGCGGAACCCAACTGTCCTGCACTGACAAGTCCTGCCAACGGCTCCGTCTCCGTGCCCGACGCCAGCCCCGGTTCCACGGCTGTGTATCATTGCGACCCCGGCTACAACCTCTCGGGAAGCATGACCCGAACGTGCCAGCACGACGGCACATGGAACGTCAGCGAGCCCAGCTGCACCATCGTGGATTGTGGAGCGCTGACCGATCCGGCCAACGGGTCGGTGTCTGCGTCTCCGACAACCTATGGCTCAACCGCAGACTACACCTGCAACCTGGGCTATGGACTATCGGGAACATCGCCGCGCACCTGCCAAGCTGACGGCACCTGGAGCGGCTCCGCGCCCACCTGCAGCCCAGCGGATTGCGCTACGGCGCCCAGCCCTGCAAATGGCGTGGTCACCACCACCGGCACGACGTTCGGCTCGACGGCCACCTACAGCTGCGACCCTGGGTACGATCTCTCCAGCACAGCCGCCCGCACCTGCCAGGCTGACCGAACCTGGAGCGGAACCACGCCCACCTGCGCCCCGGTCGAGTGCGGATCGCCGCCCGGTCTCGGATACACCGGCTCGGTCAGCGTGACCGAGACGACATACGGCTCGACGGCGACATACACTTGCAACCTCGGCTATTCCATGACTGGCGCAAAGACGCGCACCTGCCAGGCCGACGGGACTTGGAGCGGAATCACGCCCGCCTGCACCGTGGTCGACTGCGGCTCGCCGTCGGACACAGCAAACGGCTCGTTCACCATCACCGGGACGACGTACAACGCGACAGCGACATACACCTGCAAAACTGGCTATTCTCTGTCGGGTTCCTCGATGCGTACCTGCCAAGCCGATGGCACCTGGAGCACCCCAGCTCCCGTTTGTTCAGTCGTGATGTTGACCCTGACGGTTGGCAAGAGTGGCTACGGCAAGGGAACGGTGAGCAGCGCGGCCGGTGACATCTCCTGTGGAGTCGCCTGTGCAGGGACCGCCGCGAGCTACGCTTACGGAACTAACATAATCCTCACGGCCACGGCGGACACCGGCACCAGCCAGCAATTCATCGGCTGGACTAGCACACCCAACTTCACGAGTTGCACGCAGAAGCTGACGCCGTCGTGCTCCTTTGCCCTCACCCAAGATACAACCATGACGGCCGACTTCTCTCCGCCGCCGAACTACATGTTCACGACCTCGACGTTGCAAGCGCCAGGTTCGTTGGTCGGGCTTGCGGGCGCCGATGCCCTCTGCGCAACGCTGGCCGCTAATGCTCATCTGTCTGGAAAATATGTGGCCTGGCTCTCCTCGACGACCGTGAGCGCACCCAGCCGACTGGGCAACGCAAGCGGATGGATTCGCACGGATGGGAAGCCGGTCCTCAACTACGTCACCGACATTGTCGACAACAAGTTTTTCTACCCCCCACGACTCGACGAGCTTGGGAGAGACTTGGGCGTGGACCCGGTGGTGATGACCAGTACAAATCCCGATGGCACGCCGGCAACCTCTAATCCGTATTACGGAACCTGCGGCGATTTCACGTCAATCGTAGACGACGGCCACCTCGTCGAGGGCGGCTTCGCGAGCGCCAACAGCTACAAGTTCACCATGTATGCATACATTGGATGCTCGCAATCCGTCAGGCTCTATTGTTTTGGGGTCGACCGGCAAGCGCAGCTAGTCGTGACCCCGGCCGTGGGACGCTATGCTTTTGTGACCAAGCAGCCTTGGCTTCCCAGCGGGGGCATTAGCTCGGCAGACGCAGTTTGCCAGCAGGACGCAACGGCGGCCAATCTGCCAGGCACATACAAGGCGATGCTGGCGCAGACGGGGTACCAACGCAGCGCTGCCTCGAGATTCAACCTCAATGGCCTGCCTTGGATTCGCCCTGATGGGATCCTGCTCGCGCCCACCGCGGCCGTCTTCTTCTCGACAACCCTGCTCGATGCGACGCCAAACATGACTGCGGATGGATCGGTCCACTACAGTCACAACGGCGCATGGACTGGCGCAACCGGTGGGATGATTGACGGGACCGACGCAACCGACTGCACCAGCTGGACTTCGACGATCGGCAAGGCCTCGGCCGGCCCAGTCGACGACACCGTCACAGCCTCGTATTTCAACTATTGGCCGGCCGACCAGACCTTCGGCTATTCGTGCGACTTCACGAATATGCTTCTCACCTGTCTGCAAGATTCGTGATACCAGGCCTGTCGGTCGCGCACGTCCGCGGCGTGGGCTGGGCTGAACCGGCGTCAAGGGTGTATCCTGACGGGCTGAACGATCTTATGAAGGAAATGCTCATGCGCAAGCTGTCACGACTCGGGCTTTTTCTGATAGCCGCGACGGCGATGGGCTGCGCCTATCCGGAGCTGAAGATGGGCGCGGGCGGCCCTGACGCTGCTGCTGGCACTCAGGCCACTGGTGGTAGTCATGCCGGCGGCAGCGCGGCGGGCGCGGCTGGCACCAGCAGCGGCGGCAAGGGCGGCAATGTAAGTGGCAGCGCGGCCGGCGCGACCAGCACCGTCAGCAGCGGGAAGGGCGGCAGCAGCGGCATTGATGCCGGGGTTCGAGACGCACCTGGCTCGCAGCCGGATGTCCCAGTGGGCGGCACAGGCGGCGGTGGCACCAGCACCGGTGGCACCAGCAGCGTCGGGGGCAGCAGCGGGTCGAGCAGCGGGGCAGGACCAAACTGCCCTGCGCTGACAGATCCCGCGAACGGCTCGGTCTCGGCGTCGACAACCACCCCCGGTTCCACGGCGGTCTACTCCTGCGACCCCGGCTACAACCTTTCGGGCTCAATGACCCGCACTTGCCAAGCCGATGGCATGTGGACCGTCGCCGCGCCCACCTGCACCATCGTAGATTGTGGGGCGCTCAAGAATCCGACCAACGGGACAGTCGTGGCGTCGCCCACGACCTATGGCTCGAAAGCAGACTACACCTGCCAGACTGGATACGGGCTGGCCGGCACCTCGCCGCGCATCTGCCAGGCTGACGGAAACTGGAGCGGCACCGCACCCACCTGCGGCCTGGCGGATTGTCCTGCGCCGCCCAGCATTGCCAACGGCGCACCCACCACGACCGGCACGACCTTTGGCTCGACCGCCACCTACGCGTGCAACCCTGGGTACGAACTTTCAGGCACGGCCACGGACACCTGCCAGGCCGACCGAAGCTGGAGCGATTCCCCGCCCACCTGCAACATTGTCGACTGCGGTAGTCCGGCTATCGGATTCGGCTCGTACAGCCCATTTGCGACCACGTACGGCTCGACGGTGAAATTCACCTGCAACGATTGCTACGCCTTGTCCGGGGCCTCGACACGCACTTGCCAGGCTGACGGCACCTGGAGCGGCCTCCAGCCCACTTGCACCGTGGTCGACTGCGGAATGCCGCCCAACCCTGCGAATGGCAAAGCCACAGTCAACGGGGGGACGACCTGCAGCTGGTCAGCCCTATACTCCTGCAACACTGGCTATTCCTTCTCGACCACCGCCCAGGTGAGCACCTGCCAGGCCGACGGCACCTGGAGCACCCCCATACCTGCTTGTTCAATTCAAAGACTGGATTTGACGGTCACCAGGGCTGGCACCGGCACTGGCAAGGTGACCAGCTCTGACGGCGGGATTTCCTGCCCCAGCACCTGCGTGGCGACCTACAACTACGGCACCATCGTAATCCTTACGGCCCAGCCTGACGCCAACCAGATCTTCACCGGTTGGAGCGGCGAAGGCTGTACAGGCCTGGGATCGTGTCAGGTGACCCTCACCGGCCTCGCATACGTGACAGCCAACTTCTCCCAGCCGCCCAACATCATGTTCACGACCTCGACGTTGCAGACCGCGGCTTCGTTGGGCGGGCTTACGGGTGCCGACGCCCTCTGCATGAACCTGGCCGCGAATGCCAAGCTTACCGGCAACTACAAAGCGTGGCTCTCTACCAACACCGTAAGCGCGGCCAGCAGACTGGGCGCTGCGAGCGGATGGGTTCGCACCGACGGAAAACCCGTTCTCAACAACATCAGCGATATTCTTCTCTACGGCAGCGGCAAGTTCTTCTACCCGCCCCGGCTGGATGAAAAAGGGAACGATCTGGGACTGGGACTGACCCCAGGGTACCCCGAAATCGTGGTCATCACCAATACGGACGCGACTGGCGCGGTCCCCACCTGGAGGGCCGTTGGCACCTGCGACGATTTTACATTCGATGATGCCAACACCATTCTGCGTGGCTCGGCTGCCTACAACAGCAACAGCTTCACCATTGCAAACGACCTGTCCTGCTCAGAGCCAGCCAGACTCTACTGTTTTGGTGTCGACCGCCAGGCGCAGGTATCGGTGACTCCAGCCACAGGACGCCACGCCTTCGTGAGCTATGCTACTTGGATTCCGGGTGGAGGCATCGCCTCAGCCGACTCTCTCTGCCAGAGCGAGGCAACCACAGCCAAGCTGCCCGGCACGTACAAGGCCCTGCTGGCGCCGACCGGCTCGACCGCAGCGTCGAGGTTCTACTACGCCGCGGGCAGCCAGCCTTGGATTCGTTCTGACGGAATCCTGGTCGCGCCTACCGCGAGCGCCTTTTTCACGACAGCCTTGTTCGACGCCTCACCCAACATCAGTGCAGATGGCTCCACCTACTACGGGTTCAGTGGTGTGTGGACCGGGGCAGCCAACCCTTTGACTGCAGCGACGGATGCGACGAACTGTGCGAACTGGCTCTCGTCGAGCAGTGGTGCCTCCTCCTCGGTCGGCGCGCCCGGCGACAGCTTCACGGGAGGGTACTTCAACGAGTGGCCGAACAACAACCCGTGCAGCGCGAACTGGGTGAATCTCGTGTGTCTGCAAGAGTAGGCCGAGCTCGGCAAGAACGCCCGCCCTCTTGAATCCTCCGGAGTCTTGCGCCGGATTGCCGCCGATGACACACTGGTTTCGTCATGGCAGCCATGAAACGTCAGGATGTGGGGTCGACACCATCACCAGCGACCTTGTCCCGATCTCGGCTCCCAAGACAGGCAGCAACGATCCGCGCTTTGACCCGCTCATCGTGCAGGTGCTGACGGAAACCGGGAAGCTGGTGCCTTGACCATCGAGTGCCGGCCGACAAGCCGGAGTGCATGGCGAAGCCGCGTCGACTAGCGTCGGACTGCCCGCCCCGCCCACCCCGCGGCTTCGCCGCGCGCGTCGCCGCACCGGAGTTTACTGAGGTAAATGAGGAGCGGAAGCGCAGGCGCGGCGAGCCAGGCGCCCGGATCGTCGGCCGTCGGTCAATCGAAGAGGTGAAGGCGCAGCCCTACCCGGTGCTGCCGGCTGCGTTCTTCTGATAGATGAGCAGCGGCTGCTCGCCCTTCTGAATCGTCTCCTCGCTGATCACCACCTCGCGCACTGCGGGCGACGCCGAAGGCACCTCGAACATCACATCCAGCATCGCCTGTTCGAGAATGGCGCGCAGGCCGCGCGCCCCGGACTTGTGCTTCTGCGCCTCTTGCGCGATGGCCGACAGCGATCCCTTGGTGAAGCGCAGCTTGACGTTGTCCATCTCGAACAACTTCTGGTACTGCTTGGTGAGCGCGTTCTTGGGCTTGGTCAAAATGTCGATAAGGGTCTGTTCATCGAGTTCGTGCAAGGGGGCGACCACCGGCATGCGCCCCACGAATTCGGGAATCATGCCGTACTTGAGCAGGTCCTCGGGCTGCACCTCGCGCAGCAGCTCCCACACCCGGCGCTCTTTCTTCGACTGGATATTGGCGCCGAAGCCAATCTGCTTCTGACCGATGCGCTGCTCGATGATGTCCTCCAACCCGACGAACGCGCCGCCACAGATGAACAAGATGTGAGTGGTGTCGACCTGCAAGAATTCCTGCTGGGGGTGTTTGCGCCCGCCCTTGGGCGGCACGTTGCAAACCGTGCCTTCCAGGATCTTGAGCAGCGCCTGCTGCACGCCCTCGCCCGACACGTCGCGGGTGATGGACGGGTTCTCACCCTTGCGCGCGATCTTGTCGATCTCGTCAATGTAGACGATCCCGCGCTCGGCCTTCTCGATGTCGTGCTCGGCGTTCTGCAGCAGGTTGACGATGATGTTCTCCACATCCTCGCCCACGTAGCCGGCCTCGGTCAGGTTGGTGGCGTCGGCAATGGCAAAGGGAACATTGAGAATCTTGGCCAGGGTCTGGGCCAGCAGGGTCTTGCCCGAACCCGTGGGCCCGAGGAGCAAGATGTTGGACTTGCCCAGCTCGCATTCATCGGCGCCCACCTTGGCATCGATGCGGCGGTAGTGGTTGTGGATGGCGACCGAGAGGATCTTCTTGGCGCGCTCCTGCCCGATCACGTACTCATCGAGCACGGTCTTGATGTCCACCGGCTTGGGCACGCTGGCCAGACCGAACCCCTCGGTGTCCTTCTCGATTTCCTCGGCGATGATGTCGTTGCACAGCCCGATGCACTCGTCGCAGATGTACACCGTGGGGCCGGCGATGAGTTTCCGCACTTCCTTCTGGCTCTTGCCGCAGAAGGAGCAGGAAAGACTTCCCGAATCATCACGCTTGCCGGGTGGCACAGGAGAACGTTAGCACCACGCTTGCCCTGCCGCCACATCGGGCCGCCACGCGATAGCCGCGGAAGGCCGGGGCCGTGGTCGGTGCCGGTGGCCGGTGGCCGGGACCGATGGCCGGTGACCGGAACCGGAATCGATGGTCTGGACGCAGAGTCTGCCGAAACTGTGCGACCATCGTTGAGGTATTGTTCTTCGGCGCAGAGGAATAGTCGACAGACATGAGACCGATCCCACCCATCTTGGCCTTGATCGCGGCCGCAAGCTGTGCGCACCAAGCTCGCCACGTTGGGGGAGAACAGAAATGCGGAGACGCCAGAACCGCGACCGAATCTGCCTTGCAGCTGCTGGACAAGAAAGGGTTGACCGCGGAATACCTACCGGATCGAACCGGGCATACCGACGAGGGCGAGTGTTGGAATGTCTGGATTCTCCATCGTGAGTATCAGTTTCCCGGGCAAGCCCTCATCAGGGTACGTAAGTCGGATTGCCAAGGGTGTGGCAACCATTGAAGTGAGGGCCACTCTCACCCCGGCGTTGCTGTCGAACGCCATACCGTAGTGCCGATTCAGTCGGCGACGATCTCGTTGAGGCCCTCGATCACGCGCGCCATCTCCTCTCCCGAAGCGCGAGCCAGCCTCTTGCCGATTCTCGCTCACGCCCTCGCCCACGCGACTCGCGCTCCGCTGGCCGCCTCCGGCCTACTTATCCTTCGGCAGATTCTTGTGCGCGATCACCTCATCCACGATGCCGTAGTCTTTGGCCTCGGCCGGGCTCATGAAGTAGTCGCGCTCGGTGTCGTGCTTGATGCGTTCCATGGGCTGGCCCGTGTGCTTAACCAGCAGCTCGTTCAAATTGTCGCGCGTGCGCAGGATCTCGCGCGCATGGATGTCCACGTCGGTGGCCTGACCCGAGAAGCCGCCCAGGGGCTGGTGAATCAGGATGCGCGAGTGAGGCAGGGCGTACCGCTTGCCCCTGGCCCCGCCTGCCAAGAGAAAAGCGCCCATCGAAGCGGCCTGGCCCATGCAGAAGGTGGCCACGTCAGGCCGCACGTATTGCATGGTGTCGTAGATGGCCATGCCCGCAGTCACCATGCCGCCGGGCGAATTGATGTAGAGCATGACGTCCTTGTCGGGGTCCTCGCTTTCGAGGAAGAGCAACTGGGCGATCACGATGTTGGCGACGAGGTCGTCCACGGCGCTGCCCAGGAAGATGATGCGGTCCTTGAGCAGGCGCGAAAAGATGTCCCAGCCGCGCTCGCCACGGTGGGTTTGCTCGATGACCGTGGGGATAATGAAGTTGTTGGTCACGGGCGGCATGGACGACATCGAATTTCTGGGGTCCTGCATGGACTTTACTTTCCGGGCGGCTCGCCGCCCTTTCGCCGGGACTCGGCGACCACTTCCTCGGGGGTGAGGACCAGCCGCTGCCCGCCGCCTTGATCCGGTGTGATGATCAAGCTATCCGGATCCTCATCGACAATCTTAGCCTGGCCGAGGAGCATATCAAGCGCCTTCTCCTCCAGCATCTGCGCGCGAATGCCCTCGATGCGGCCCGAATTCTCCAGCTCGGTTCGCAGCTTGTTCACGCTCTCGCCGCGCGCGTTGGCCAGTTCGACCAGGCGCTTCTGCATGTCGCCCGCGTCGACCTGCAACCCCTCGCGCTCAGCGATGGCACGCAGAAGGACGCTGGCCCGCGCTGACTCCTCCGCCTCGGCGTGCACTTCTTGCTTCATGGCCTCGTGGTTGTAGCCGCCCTCGGCCTCCACATCGATGCCCGCCATCATGAACTGGGTCTTGACCCGGGCGACGATGTTCTCGGCGTGCCGGTCAATCAGCGAGGGCGCAATGGGGAAATCGTTGCGCTTCACGACTTCCTTGACCAGTGCTGACGCCATCTCGCGCCGGATGCGCTGCTGGTCGGCCTCGACCAGCTTGGCGCGTATCTGGGCTTTCAACTCGTCGAGCGTGCTGGCTTCGCCGGTATCCTTGGCCAGCTCGTCGTCGAGCGCCGGCACCTTGCGGCCGCGCACTTCCTTAATGGTCACGCGCAGGCTGATCTCTTTGCCCGCCAGGCTCTTGATGGCGATGTCGTCACCCAGCCGGTAGCGAAGCTCCAAGCCCGCGGAGTTGACGGGGATGCCGCGCAAGCGCGGGGCCAGGCCCGGCAGCCCCCCGGCGTTCTCGTCGGTCAAGTCCACCGTGACGGTCTTGGTCTTGATCTTGTGCTCGCCCACCTTTCCGTGGACCTCGACCCGCAGAAGATCGTCGTCCGCGGTCGTGTCGCGACCCTCGACCGGCAGGAAGGCTGTGTGTTGTCGGCGATAGCCCTCCAGCGCCTGCGCCACTTGCTCGTCGGTCACCTTGGACGGCCGGCGCGACACGCGAATCCCAGAATAATCCTTGGGCGTCACCTGCGCGCGCACCTCGATGCGCGCGGAGAAGCGCAACGGCTCGTTCTGTTTCAGCTCCAGCTTGTCGACGGTGGGCGGGGCCACCGGCTCGATTTGCTTCTCGTCGATGGCTTGCCGGATGGACAGCTCCACCAGATCACTGGCCACGTCGCCCTCGACCTGGTTGTGGTACAGGCGTTCGATGACTTGCCGCGGAACCTTGCCAGGACGGAACCCCTTGAGCTTCGCTTCACGCCGCAACTTCTCGTAGGCGGTGTGCAGGCGGGGCGCCACGTCCGCCCAGGGGACTTCAAAATCAACGCGTTTCTCAACCGGGGAGATGTCTTCGATGGTTATTTGCATCGCGAGCGCCCAAGGATGGGGAGAGAGGAACGGCGCAGTCAACCCAAAAGCAGTAGGCGCGCCGCGTTGACAAGCATCGACTTGTTGCTTGCTTTGGACAGGCTATCTTTGCCACCATACGAGCCCTTCCGATGGCCGCAGGAAAATTCACCCTTGCTGACAGGCTGGGCGCCAAGTCGGTGCCCTGTCGAGTTTCCGGTTGCAGCCGGACTTGGATCCAGCTCTCTAACAAGGCCTTCAGCCTAGGGGGAAGCATGGCGCCCGCGGCCGGCGACGCCAGCGAAGGTATGTGCGACGCATGTCGAGAGAAGTTCCGCACCCTGCAGGATGCCGTGCGCCCCTGCGACCGCAAAGGCTGCACAGGCACGTGGACCTGGCCGGTGATGGATCAGTTGGAAGCGTTTGCCACCCACCGGCCCGCGCCCAAGCACCTGTGTGTCGATTGCCAGAAGCTGCTTGATAGCCTGCAGGACCAGCAGATCCCCTGCGCCGTGCCCGGCTGCACACGCACAGCCACTCTGACCCGCGAACAACAGCTTGTTTCGCAGGGCCAGACGCCCGCCGAATCGGCAGCGGCGCCCAACGGCGGCGTCAGCTTCGCGGGGCTGCTGTGCGAGCCCTGCGCCCAGGTCGCGCGCAAGCTGAAGGACCGGGCCGTCAACTGCGGAATCATCGGGTGCTCGCGCAAGTGGACGTGGAAAGCGGACGACCAAATCCAGGCCTTCGCCGCCGGCAAGCCCAACGAGCCGCCTCGGCGCATGTGCGCCGAGTGCCGCGCCGAATTCGGCAAGCTGGGGGACCGCGAGATCCGTTGCCGCACCTCGGGCTGCAAGACCACATGGACCTGGCCGCGCAGCGACCAGCTCGATGCCTGCGTGGCTGACAAGCCAGCACCCAAGGCGCCGTCGCGCATGTGCCAGCGTTGCTTCGATCTGTGGAGCAGCCTCAAGGACGTGGATCGGCCTTGCCGACGCGCTGGTTGCAAGGGCACCTGGAGCGACAAGCGGGGCGCGCAGTTGGCCCGCCTGGTGCGCGGCAAGAGTGCGGATCCCTATCCGCGCTACTGCGGCGAGTGCGAGAAGGAATTGGGAGATCTCGAGGATCGGGAGATCCCCTGTCGCACGGACGGTTGCCCGGGAACCTTCACCTGGAGCAAGGAACAGCAGCTCGCGGCTGGCGTGCGGCCGAAGTTCAAGGAGCCGCCGCCGGTCGAAGCCGCGGTTGACGCTGTCGCGGTTGCCCCGACTGGCAGCGGCGATGCCTTGCCTGCCCCCGACGCAGCTGTGACCGTTGTTCCCGTGGCCGCAGCCGCAGCAAGCGAGACCGCCCCTGCCCCCGAGAGCACCCATGCGCCTGCGCCCGAGACACCCGCTGCTGCTGCCGCGGATCGACCGGGCAAGGGCAAGAAGAACCGGCGTCGGCGCGAGCCGCAGCCGCCCGAACGGCGTTGCTCGGCCTGCGCTGAGTTTTTGTCTGGCCGAAAGACACAGGAAATTCCCTGCATGCAGTGTGGCACGCCGATCTACTGGCCGCCCGAAAGCCAGCTACAAACCCACCTCGGCAACTGGGCTGCACCCGGACTTTGTGGGGCGTGCAAGCTGGCCCAGGTCACGGCCGCGCGCGAAGCTGCACGCGAGGCCCTGCGCCACCCGCAATTGCCCCCGCGCCCCGAGAGCGAAGCGCCCCCGCCCGCGACACCCGAAGGCAGCGGCAGCGGCGGGTAGGGCTAGCTTGCGGCCGCAAGCAACGGCCGTGAGTGGATTCATCTCGACAGCGACCCGCCGCTGAGAACACAGAGGTGAGAGGAGAGGTCACAGGGCGGCCTCACGGCCGCAACCAAACGGGTGAGGTAATTCGTCTTGTGAGCCGCGGGCCGCTGAGTACACAGAGGTGAGAGGGGAGTTCACAGAGTCGGAGAAACCGGAATGATGTTCGGGCGTTGCGAAAAGAATCTTCGCGGCCCGCGAAGAATCAGCAACCTAGCAGTACAGAGTCGCTCAGAGAGCGTGTCCGTTTCAGGACTGCGAGAATCCGAGTGCCAGGGATAGATCCTTGAAGAGGCTGACTTGCTCAATGGCGACGCGTGCATGCGGCCGGCAGGTCTGGTTCTGGTGGAGAAACCTGGCGGGAGCATTGGACTCATCGGTCTTGGGTTCAACCAGCGCGCACCAGAGGTGCAGGGCGGCTTTCCAACCTGGCTTCCTACCAGCCTCCGAGATCTCGCTCAGCCAGCGTTCGACCATCTTGGCCTCGTTCGGATGGGCCACGGCAGTCACGTGACAGAGGAGCCGCTCCAGATTCTGCCGGTCGGGCAAGCCGTCCACAACATCGCCGGGAGAGCGCCAGTGGACCGCGCGCAGGATCACAGCCTGGCTGGCGTCCCGATGGGCAACCCAATCGCCTGGACTACCGTCGAGTTTCCAGGCTTGGGCGCTTGCCGATACCGCATCAGCCAGGCTGGCGTGCATCTTGTCTGGCGATTCAGCGTCGGGATCAAAAAGGACAGTGATTCGCTCAAGCGCATCGCGATCGTCCGAGCTGTTCTCGAAGGGAAGGCCGTGCAGTTTCGTGGCAAGCGCTCCTGGAAGCCCGCTCTTCGCGCGTTCGACGGCGGTGATCTCGACCTGGCTGCCCTGGACCGTGAGGAGGAGCTTTCGTGTTTCGCCCGCCGCACCCGCCGATAGCGGAGTGCGCTGCACCTGCGCCCCGAACAGCGAAATGCCTATCTCGCGAAGTGCGGCGATGTCAGCCGGTCCTTCGCAGAGGACGATTCGCCTCATGCGCGCAGATCCTCGAGCAGATCCTTGCGTGTGACCGTGGCCTGTTCGCGATTCAAGACCACGCCGCTGAGCTTGCCGTCGACCAGGCGCAGGCGATGGACAAAGGGATACTCCAGACGTTCCTCCTCGCCCGCTTCCAAGAGCAGATCGACCAGTTCCATACTGTGGGTGCTGAGAATGATTTGACGATTGGTCTTCGCCGATTCGATGAGAAGGGATGCGAGCTCCCGCAGGTAGCGTGGGTGCTGATAGCACTCGGGCTCTTCCAGCAAGACCACCCCGTCGGGGTCCACGCCAAGAATCGCAGAGGCAAGCTCGACCAAGCGCTTGGACCCATCACCGGTCAGGTACACCGGCACAGGCGGCTGACCTTCGAAGATGGCGTGCAGAATGAAATCCTCTCCTGACTTGAGAATGCGCAGATCGACAAGACCCTTCATCGACTTCGTCAGCGCTTGCACGACGGATTCGACCCGCCCCACGCGCTGGATCAGCGTGTACGCGTCCTCCAGAGTTCCAAGCTCGCGCACCGCTTGGACGTCTACGAGCTTGAGTGGAAAAGGATCGAACACAACACCACCCTCGAGCGTCGGCGTGGCCATTTTTCCTTGGTCATCTACGTAGGTACAGCCTGCGGAACTTCGGTTGCCCGCCGGACTTGCGTAGACCAGCGTCGCGACAACCCGCTTCATTGTCTCTTTGAGCCCCTCAGTCTTCGCGCGATCAAAGTGTAGGGCGTTGTTGACACCGCCGATACTCACGTCGCACCGGCAGCCCCCCCCATCGGGAAACGCAACCGTGATCGCAGCACTCTTTGCCGGGGCTCTAACAACGTGATCGAGCGCGTCGAGAGGAGGTCCGCCGCGGTGGAGCAACAATTCCGCTACTTTCAGCGCGTTGCCAGTCCCCACCAAAGCCACCGCCTCCAAGCAGGTCGACTTTCCGCTGTTGTTCGGGCCCACCAGGATGTTGATAGGGCCTAGTCCGTCAACCTGGCCTTCCTTGACGCCTCGGAACGCCTCGATCTTGATGCTTGATATCACCCGTTGAATCTATCGCGCGATCCTCGAAGTGTCTATTCGTGGCGTCAAGACACCCGCCGGGCGGCAACCTCCGTCTTCACCGGCCTAGCCCTGGAGCCGCGGCAGTTCTCCCTCGTTCGGGGGTTCGCCGGCCAGGCGGCGAGCCAAAGGCACATCGGCTGGCGTGAAGGCCAGGGTGGGAAGTTCGGCGCGTGCCACCCAGGCCACGGCTGCGACCTGGCGGGCCACAGGCACTCCCGCGCGAATCGAGGCGCGATACACGGGCATGATGAGATCAAAGGCGTCGTAGGCGAAGAACACCACATCGACGACCGCGCCCACTTCGATCGAACACGCCAGCTCCTCCTCGATTTCGCGCACCAGGGCCTGGCTGGGTGATTCGCCCGGCTCGACCTTGCCGCCCGGGAATTCCCAGGCCAACGGTCGCGCCTGGTCAGCCCGTCGCTGCGCCACCAGCACCCGCCCCTCTTGCTCGATGAGAGCGGCCACCACCAGTAACTGCTTTCTTGCGGTTCGCTGCACGACAGGTCGTATACCGCGAACCTGTGCTGGTTCCACCCCGATAGCCACAGGAGATCGTGGCCCTGGCTGTCTGTCGACAGTCGAACAGAGTGGGCCTATGCTGATGAACGGAGGCACGTGATGAAACGATTCGGCGCACTGGTCCTTGGCCTCGTCAGTGCCTGCGGATCAACCAAGAGCTCTACCGGGAGCCAGACTGGCGGAACCACCACGTACACGGGCGGCGCGACCGGCGGGCAGTTGAGCACGGGAGCCTCTTCGGGAAGCGCCGGTGGCTTCGGCGCCACCGGTGGCAGCCGATCGAGCGCAGCAGTCTCTTCGGGCGGCTCCACGGGATCGAGCGCCAGCGGGGACTTGCCCGACGGCAACAACGGAATCGCGGCCAAGTATCCCGGCGATGTCGGCATCGCGGCCGACCCGAATGTCATTTTCGCAGACGACTTCGAGAGCTACGTCCAGGCGGCGGACATCGCCAAGCGCTGGGACAACATGTACCAGAACCAGTACGTGGCCATTACCACCACGGCGGCCAACGTGTACGCGGGCAAGCAGGCGCTCGAATTCACCCTGCCGCAGGAGACCGCCGAGCTTTCCGATGCGGTCGAGAAGATCGTCAGCCCTGAACTCGACGTGCTGTTCTTGCGCTACTACTCGAAGTTCCAGCCGCCCTACGACGTGGTCGGCTCCAGCCACAATGGATCGAGCATTTCGGCCCACTACGAAGTGGGCTTTCAGTCCACCCCCGGCGTGCCGGCCGACGGAACCAACAAGTTTCTGGCCAATCTGGAGAACTGGCGCGGCGACACGGCCACGGTCTCGCCCGGCGACCTCAACGTCTACGTGTACCATCCACTCCAGCGCAGTCAGTGGGGCGACCACTTCTTTCCCACCGGCCTGGTCATGCCCAACACCAGCATTCCTTTCGACTTCGGTCCGGACTTCGTCAGCCGACCCGACCTCATTCCCGCGCTCGACCAATGGTACGGCTACGAACTGATGGTCAAGGCGAACACTCCTGGCCAGAACGACGGTCGCATCGCCGCGTGGGTCGATGGCAAGCTGGTCATGGACTTCCCCAACCTGCGCCTGCGCGACGTAGCCAGCCTGACCATCGACCGCTTCGCCCTTTGTTTCCACATCGGCTCGAACCCGAATGGGCAATCCAAGAAGTGGTACGACAACGTGGTCGCGGCAACCTCGTACATCGGGCCCCTCCTCCCCGTGAAGTGAACCGCTATTCTTCGCTGGCGGGCTCGCGCGCGGCGACCTGACGACGCCGCAAACCCAGCACGTAGAGCACGCCCAGCACGGCCAGACATAAAGCGCCCAGCACGACGTAGCGATGGACCATGGTGCCGACGGCCCAGCCGTACTCGCTCACCAGCCGGCTGGGATCACTCGGACCCGAGCCTTCGTTTTCGCCAAAGGGAATGCTCTCGAAGTTCCTACCCGCCTCCCACCAGGTGGCGTAGGCGTCGCAAAAGGCCGCAGCGCCTATGACGAGGAAACCCCAGCGCAGCCACCCCCGCTGCAGAACATGTCCGCGGCGCACGTAGAGCGTGCTCATCAGCAGGGTACCCAGCACCATGCACCCGGCATCGCCCCCGAAGATCATCAGTTCCTGCGCGCGGTGCAGACTGAGCGCCAGCGTCCCGAACGCCTGGAGCAAGAGTAGAATTCCGCACAACACGGAGGCGACGCGATGCTGGCTGCGCCAGGCTCGTTGTACACAGAAGGCGAGAACCGCGGTCAGGCACAGGACAAAGATCCAATTTCTTTCCTGCGCCACGGGCGTGAACCACGGACCAGGAAAGGCGGGCAGGCCACACAGCCACGCCGTGACAGCGTGGCCGCTTTCGTGGATCCACATGCTGAGGAAGATACGCATGAGCGTGTGAGGCATGCTCGTGTGGGCCACGCCCCATGCCACCGCAATGGCCAAAGGAAGCGCCAACACGCGCATGCGCAACTCCATGGCCGTCTCTTCTGCCAGCAGGTTCCACTGGGCGGTCCCTGGCGCGGGACGCTGGCCAGACGCCGCCTCGCGGGACGCGGATCGCGTGGGCGACGGGATGGTCATACCCCGTCATTGTAACATCGCCGCGCTCTGCGAACGCCGCACGTCGCAACACCTGCCGCCGCGGCTGGCTGTCCAGTCCGAACACCGGCTCGCCTCCTCCAATGCAACAAGGCCCCTCGTCCTTCCAGAAGAGAGGCCTTCACTGCGGGGCGACCGCAGCTCGCCCCCACGAGAACGCGCGGCCTGCGACTACGCGCCGAAGATCTCCTTGCCGTGCCCGGCGGATCCCAACACGTTGCGGTTCTTCTCGGCGATCAGCACCTTGAGCTCGTCACGCGCCGGTCCCAGGTACTTGCGCGGATCGAACTCCTTTGGGTTCTCTCCCAACACCTTACGAATCATCGCGGTCATGGCCAGGCGGCCGTCGGAGTCGATGTTGATCTTGCACACGGCGGAAGCAGCCGCGCGACGCAGTTGCTCCTCGGGAATCCCGACGGCGTCGTCCAGCTTGCCGCCGAACTTGTTGATCATCTCGACGTACTTGAGCACGACCGAGGACGCCCCGTGCAACACGATGGGGAAGCCGGGGATGCGCTTTTCGATCTCTTCCAAGATGTCGAAACGGAGCGGAGGTGGTTCGAGCACGCCCTTGGCGTTGCGCGTGCACTGCGCAGGCTTGAACTTGTACGCGCCATGTGAGGTGCCGATGGAGATGGCCAGCGAGTCCACCCCGGTGGCCTTGACAAACTTCTCCACGTCGTCGGGCTGGGTGTAGATCGACTTGGCCGCCACCACGTCGTCCTCGATGCCGGCCAGCACGCCCAGCTCGCCCTCGACGGTGACGTCGTGTTGATGGGCGTATTCCACCACCTGGCGCGTCTCCTCGATGTTCTTCTCGAACGGGTAGTGCGAGGCATCGATCATGACCGACGAGAAACCAGTGTCGACGCACGACTTGCACAGCTCGACGGTGTCGCCGTGATCGAGGTGCAGGGCGAAGTTCAGCTTGCTGCCCATGCTGCGGATCATGGCCACCGCGCCCTGGGCCAGAAAGCGCAGGAGCACCTGATTGGCGTACTTGCGCGCGCCCGAGCTGACCTGGAGTATGAACGGCGAATCCGACTCCACGCAGCCCATCACGATGGCCTGCATCTGCTCCATGTTGTTGAAGTTGTAAGCCGGAACAGCGAACTTACCCACCATCGCCGCTTTGAACATCGCGCGCGTGTTGACGATGCCTAGTTCTTTGTATGAAACGCGTGACTCTGCCATTGGGTTCTCCTTGTCTTGAACTATTCGCCCTTGATCTTGTACACGGCCGGCGCGGCGATGCGCCCCATGTCCGGCAACTCGCCCACGAGCGGCCGCGCATAAGTCTTGAACGCCTCGGTGACGTCGTTGCCCGCCGGGTTTATGTATTCATCGGCCATGTGCTTGGTCTTGGCCGCCACGTCGGTCAACTTCAACAGGTCATACTCGACGGCGTACTCGCCCACGCGACGAATCGCCACCGAGCCGTCCACATTGTGCCAGGCCGCATACTGCACGGCTTTCTCGCCCACCTCGCGCGCCTCGCTGGCGTCGGTAGCGCTGACACAGCCGAGGAATGAGCGCTGCAGATAGCCCAAGGTATCGGCGCGCACGCGTTTTATCTTGGTCTTGGCCTTGATCAGGTCAGCCAGAACGTCTCCCAGCGCGCCTGTGCCCGAGAGCTGTACGTTGCCGTGTGCATCCTTCTCCACGGACGGCTTGAGCGTGGTCATGACGGGCTGGCCATCCGCGCCCGAAATGCCCTCGGACACCGCGATGATGCAGCGGCCGTGCTTGTCGTAAGCCGACTGCACGTCCTGGATGAAGCGCTCCGAGTTGAAGGGGCGCTCGGGCAAATAGATGAGGTGCGGGCCGTCGTCGGGATACTTGCGCGCGAAGACCGAGGCCGCAGTGAGAAAGCCCGCGTGCCGCCCCATGACCACGGCGATGTACACACCCGGCAGGGCGCGGTTGTCCTGGTTCGCGCCAGCGAACGCCTGGGCCACGAACTTGCCCGCCGACCCAAATCCCGGGCAGTGATCCGTG
This sequence comes from Myxococcales bacterium, assembly GCA_003142855.1. Lineage (GTDB taxonomy): Bacteria > Myxococcota_A > Polyangia > Fen-1088 > Fen-1088 > Fen-1137. The sequence continues at coordinate 18,651 of PLNW01000159.1, read as the reverse complement.
CCCACTAGATCGTTGTCGATGGTCTTGGGCACGTGCATGGTACGCAGCTCGTAGTTGGCGGCCTTAGCCTGCTCGTTCACGATGCGGCAGGTATCCGACGAGTCGTTGCCGCCGATGTAGAAGAAGTAGCGGATTTCATGCGCCAGCATGACCTTGAACATCTTCCGGCAATACTCTTCGTCGGGCTTGTCGCGGGTGGAGCCGAGCGCCGAGGCAGGTGTGCGCGCGACCTCTTCCAGGTTGTGCGTGGTGGCCTGGGTGAGATCGATGAAGTCCTCGTTCAAGATCCCGCGCACGCCGTGGCGAGCGCCGTAGACCTTGGTAATCTCGGAAAACTTGCGCGCCTCGAGAACCACACCCGCGAGGCTTTGGTTGATGACGGCGGTGGGACCGCCTCCCTGAGCGACCAGGGCCTTTCCGGACAGTTTCGCCATTGGGATACTCCAGCTTGGGGGACTTGCTACGGGAACCTATGCGACCGCGAATCGTATGGAGATACGGGGCGTACTGCAAGTGCCGACGCGTCCTACGGCGCGCGGCGGCGTGCGGCCAGCACCCGCTCGGCGACCTCGGCAAAGCCGGCGGCCGCTTCACCCTCGGTGATGTAGGCAGGGCGATCCGCCTCCAGCTCGGCAAGAAACCGCACGATGTTGTGGACGCCCACACTGGTATGCGGGAAACGCGCGAAGAGCGGCCGATCGTTGCTGCTGTCGCCGACGAAAAGAATTCTGGCGTCCGGGTCGTCGAGCGCGTCGGGCAGGATGGGCGCCAGCGCGGCCAGCAGCCCGTCTGCCTTGTCCCAGCCCGAGGGACGCACGTGAATGTGGATCGAGCTGGCCATCACTTCGAAGCCGGCATCGACGAGCTGTTGGCAGCCGCGCAAGGCTTCGGCATCGAAGCCGGCGGGCCGTACAAAGGTGCGCTCGAACAAGCGAAAAACATCATCCTCGGTGCGCGCCAGGGCAAAGGCGCGTGCCACGCGTTCAGCATTGTCGGACAGCGCGCGGCCAAAGCTCGCATCGTGCGGCGGCCCCAGGTCGCGCTGCCGGCCGGTGCCGTCGAATGACACCAACCCGTTCTCGCCGACGACCACGCGCACCCCTGGGAGGTAGCCGGCTAAGGCCTGCGCCCAGCCTGCGCAGCGCCCGGTGACCAGGGCGACCACCAGCCCGGCGGCCTCCAGCTTCTCGAATAACTCCAAAGTGCGCGCGGGCAGCTTGCCTCCCGTGGTGATGGTGTCGTCGATATCCGCGGCCAACACGCGCAGTCGGGCAAGGGTCGGCCCTGGCATGGCCGCAAAGGGCTGCAACGTGGGGGATTGCTTGTTTGACGGCATGGCCCGACGGTCAGCGCTTGCTGATAGCTCGCGTGCGCCCCGGCGCGGGACGTACGCCCCTACAGCTCGAAACCGTAGGGTTTCTTGGCGTCCTTGCCCTTTTTCTTGCTCTTGTCGTCGGCGGTCTGCTTCTTGGCCTTCTTCTTCCGGGCGCGACAGCTCGAGTCGGCAGAAGCGGCGGCAGAACGGATGGAATTAGCCGAAGCAGCGCTGGCGAGCGCAGGCACACCCATGAGCATGAATACGGCGGCGAGAGAAACGGCGAGAACTCTCATGATTGGTTGCTGCACTCTAGCGGATTTTTCGCGCGTTTCTTCAAATAATGTCTTTCATTGGTGTCCGGGCGTCGCCCCCATCTGACCCATGAAGCCGCTGACCACCCGGGCCAGGACTTGCAGGGTACCAAAGGGCACCTGAAACTCGACGGACGGGAGGATCCCGCCCCGGCTCGACAGCACTACGGGAGTGTGCAGGTCAGAAAAACCTGGAACCGCCAACATCCCACCCAAGAGCTGGCCCGAAGCGAACTCTTTCGCAAGCACCTTGGTCACGATCGACATGACGTCGACCAAGCCCACGCCGTTGGCCGAGGCTGTGTCGAGCAGGGTCCGCGCCACGATGGGCGCCGCAATCTTCATCGGGATCTGCTGCTTGCCGTAGCGGCCGAGCAGCTCGCGCGGCTTGGCGCCCACAGCCAGAACCACGCGGCCATCCTTGACCGTCAGCGCGCTATGCGCCACATCGCCACCTAGAATCGATTTCATGACCGCCACGAACTGCGGATCTTTTGTCTCGATGGCTTTTTCCGTCTCCACGATCTTGCCCGTGCGCTTCAGCTTGAGCGGCTTTGGCTTGCGACCACCGACCTCGGCGTCCCACCACGCGTTGGATGACTGGAGAAACGCCACGTAGCGATCCAGGGCGCGGGCCGCATCCACTCCCGGGCGCACCGTCAGGCTGCACAGGGTGGTCATGGGTACGACCCCGAGATCCGCAGAACAAGAACCGCCGTCAATCGATTCGCCCAGCAGCGTCCCGAGATCCTTGCCGGCTGCACGGCCTGCGGGGCCAGAAGCCTCCACGATCTGAATCCAGTCGGGCAACCAAGGCGCCACGTCGCCCCAGGCGACGGCCATGGTCGCGTCGCTGCGCACCGGAAGGGCCAGATCGAAAAGATAGGGCGAGGCATGACCAGCCTTGGCCGCCAGCTGTGAGCCTGGCGTGGGCTGGACCTCGGCCCGCACAATCACGCCGCGCGCAGCCCCGATTTCGAGACTGACACGAACCATGGCAATCTCGCTCAAAGGGCGCATCAAGGTCTTGAGAAGCGCATCAATCATCTTCTTGGATGCGGGTGTCATTGGCTTGCCCGTCTTCGCCGCGTCCTTTTCCATTTCCGCCACGGCCATGCTGAAGACGCCGGCTAGCAACGCATCCAACGACTGACCGGTGCCTCTGGCCATCACCGATGGGGACAGAGTGAAGAGAGCCTGTCCCGCCATGGGCGTCGTCTGTGCCACGACGGCCAGGGAACCCGCGGCCAGCAAGGTTTCGCGCGAGCTAGAAATCAGCAACTGCCGATCCTTGACAGCGCCCCAGACTACATCTCCCGAGGGCAAGCGCCGCTCAAAGGTGCCCTCGCTCTGCACGCCGCCAGTCCCCATGGTCTGCAGGATATCCCACGCGAAGGCGCGCTCTTTGAATGAAATGGCGGCACACCAACCAGCCGGCACGCCACTGCCCGGCGCCAGCCAAATCACGGCCAGCGGGCGAGTCACATCCAGTCGGTCGAGGGTCTCGCGCGCCACTTTGACGCCGCCCGGACCTCCCTCGCCGGTCAGTGCGGGAAGCAGCGCCTGCCCCAGGGACACGGGCAACTCCAGACTCTTGGACAGAGCATCCAAGTCAGCCGCCAACTTCAAGGGCGAAGCGACCAGCAAGCTCATGCCCCAGGCTCCTGCCGCGGCTGCGGCTGACTTGAGCACCGGCTCGACCAACACAGCCGCTGCCTGCGAGGGTGGTGGCGTTGCCGGGACCGCGGCTTGTGCGTGGACGGGAGTGGCGACCGACGCCGCTGGGCCAGCCGTCTTGCAACTGGCCAGCGCCAGACAGATTCCAAGAAAACACCCAGAAACAGATTTGATGTTTGCCATGACCATGCCGCGAGACTACGCCGATTTGCACCCTGCATCCACCCCGCTCGTTGCGATATGGTTGCCCATTGCGCCTGTTTCCCTTACGATTGCCGGTCCAAGAACAACGAGGAGAACCAATGCCCCACACCGATTCCAATATCACCGCACAGATTGAAGCTTTCACCCGCCAGCTCGTGGCCACAGTGGAAGCGGCCACCACTCAGCGAATCCAGGCTGCCCTCGCCGGGGCGCTTGGGGTTCCGCAGAAGCGTGGGCCCGGCCGGCCACCGAAGCAGGTCGCGGCCGCGGCACCTCTGGCCCTTGCGTCCGCGCCGGCGCGGAAGAAGCAACTCTGCCCAGTGCCCGGCTGCAAGAACTTGGCAGCACCAGTCTTCGGGATGGTCTGCAAGGAGCACAAGAATGTGTCCAAGGCCAAGATCAAGAAGTACCGAGAGGAGCGACGCCAGGCCGCCCCGTCGACCGGCGCAAAGCCGGCGGCAGTGAAGCGGGTGAAAAGGGTTACGGCAAAGGTCAAGCGGGCGCGAAAGCTTCAGGGACAGTACTTGGGCTTGCTCAAGTCGCTCACAGGCGCAAATCGGGCCAACGTCAAGCAGACCGCGAAGGACAAGAGCGTGGCCGAGGCCGTGAAGCTCGCGCGGTCGCTCAAGAAGTAGCACTCCCGCAAGCAACCCCGAGCAAGCAGGCGAGCGGCGGGGCCGCGGCGCTCAGCGCAGCCCCGCCTTGATCGCCGCGGCCGCTTCGGGGATCGCGTATTTCTGGTTTTCCCAGCCGAAGATGTCGTAGTGGGGACCAGTGACCCACAGGACTGCGCTTTGTACAGTGCGACCGTCGGGCAGCGCTAGGTAGCGCATCAGGCCCTCGTAGCCGCGCGCGATCTGCTGCGCCAGCTCCTTCTCCTGGGCTGCCGTGGCGTCGCCGGCCCACAGGTTCGGGTGGCGGAGGCCGCCGCGGCCAATGCCGTACTCGCCGATGTGCAGAGGCGGGATCTCGGCGGGACGCAGGCGCAAAGCACCGACCAGGATCTGGCGCCTGAAGTTCTTCTCGTGCAGGACCAGCGCCTGCGCGATTTCGTCAGAGCTGGGCAGGCGTCTCCCGCGCTCGGCAGCGGGCATGGCTGCCGTGAGGTCCAGGTACTGGGACAGGGCGAGCGCGTCCAGGCCGCGGATGTAGCGCCCAAGCGCGCGCTTGCCGGCGGGGCTCATGCGCGCGACGAAGTCGTCGGGGATCTCGAAGTGATGGGTGAAGTTGTGCGACAGCACGACGGCCCGGTCGAGCCCGAGGCGGTGGCGCTCCTTCTTGGCGGCGGCCAGCAGCTTCACCCAACGCTCGGGCGCGTACACCATGGAGTTCATGAGCTCGGTGCCCAACTCCAGGCGAACCGGCGCGGCGGGCGTGGCGCCCAGGCTGTCGATCGCCTTCTTCACCGCGGCCAGCGAGGCGAACACGACGCCGCTCCTGTAGTCGTCGCTCATCGGGTCCACGTCGAAGAAGCCACGCCAGGGACAGCTCACCCGCCAGCTATCGTTCTCCGACTGGAAGGCGTCGAAGCCGGGACTGTAGATCAATGGGTCCAGGTGCGGCTTCAACACCACGGCGAGCCCCATGCGGGTCGCGGTCTCAATCGCCCGGGCCAGCTCAGCGGCGTCCGGGCCCGTGGTCCGATCGATCTTGTTCAGCCCCGTGTAGCCGTACAGCGGAACGAACGAGACGATGCGGAAACCGATCTCCTTGAACTTGGCCAGCTTGCCGTCCGCGTTGCTGTACTCCCCCCTCCAGCCGGCATAGGTGACGCCGAGCGGGGCGGGAGTCGCCTGCGCATGCGACTCCACAATCGTTCCCAGAAATATCGTCGCCAACACAAAAAACAGGCTGCTCAGCTTCATGCGCGCAGCCTAGCAGTGTGGCGGGAATTCCGTACTGATTCTGTGCCAGGACGCTAATCGACCTCGTCTGGTGGGTCTTAGTGTACTCGCTCGCCGGGTCGGTTGTCCCCCCGCGGACTAGCGAACGTCGATGCGGTAGTCGAAGCGCAGGCCCGCGGAACGTGGGAAAGACGCCGCACGCACGGCCTTCTCGATGCACGCAGCGAGCGGCGTGTTCGCCACGTTCCCACCCACGCTCACTTGGGTGACGCGGCCTTCCTTGCCGACGACAAGATTCAACTCGGCGATTCCCTTTTGCCCGAGTTGCCGGGCGCACTCCTTGCCGCGGGTCTTGACTTCCGCCATGACCCTGGTGATGTCGGACTGTGACAGCGGCGGAAGGGGCGCCGGGGCGTCGTACTTTGGCGGCGAGTCGGGCTTGCCCTTCTGCACGTCGTTCAACAGGGCGTCCAAGCCCTTGTCCTGGTGTGGTTTGCTCTTGCGGTCGGTAACCCCATCCGCCATCAGGGTATCGAGGGAATCGCGCGACGGGGAAGCCGCGGGTTTGGCCGCTGGCTCGCCTTTCGCGGCTCGCGGGGGTTCGTCGAATGACGGGCTGGACTTGCGGCCTGGGACAGCAGCCCTGGGCCGACTCGCGCTTTCGGCACCATCGGCAAAAGGATCGTGGAAGGGGACGTCCGCCGGGGCCGGCGTGTCCGCGTTGCCGCCTTTCATCGTGGTCGCGGCCCGACGGGACGAGGTCCTTGCTTGGCCCTTCGTGTGAGCTGAAGGCGCGACCGGCAATGCCGCCACAATGGGCTGCGCGGGCGCTGCCGGTGCTGCGGTCTCGCTGCGCGCAGCGGGTGGCTGCGCCACGGTTCCGGCTGGCTTGTCGGACTCGGCAGGTTTTTCCGCCTGCCGTGCCACAGGTTCTGCGGTCGTCGGGGCCAGCTCGGCTGGCGCTTTGCCCACCGGCGCCTGCTCAACAGCAGGCGCGGACAGCGGCACGATCAAGGGTCCCGCCGGATTGAGCTTTTCCGCGAATTGCGGAGGCGCCATCCCGAGCGTCGAAGACGCCCGCTCGACCAGCAGAAACGCCTGCTCGGTCAGGGCAGGACCAGCGGCAACCCCACCAGCGAATGCCAGAAACGTCCACACCAGCAGCCAGCCCCACCGCCGCTTGCGCGGAAGATCGGGGACCGTGAGCGGCCCTATGAACACAGGACTGCCAGAGTTTGCCGGGGGCTCTTGGGCACTGGGCCAGCGATCGCTTGGGGCCATGGCGTGGATTCTAGCCCCTCTTTACTGGTTCACAATCACCAGCTTGCACTTGTTTCTGCGACGCGAAGTAGACGAAGTATTCAAACGGACGTCCAGCGCGCGTGACGCTGAAAGCGACCTCCTCGCACTGGCCGAATACTTCGGTCAATGCATCCCGTAGCCTGGCTGATCGGGACGACGACCAAACCGCAAGCAGGCCACCTGGCTGAAGCGCCAGACGCGATCGTTCGAGGAATGGCGACTGATAGAGCGACGCATTTGACTCGTGAACGAGGAAGTCCGGGCCGTTGTCCACGTCGATCAAGATGAGGTCTAGGCTCCTGGGCGGCAGCGATTCCACATAGGCGCGTAGATCAGCGACATGCATCTGCACGCGCGAGTCCTGCAAAGCCATTCGGGCGTGAGGTAGCAAGCCCTGCGACGCCCAATCCACCAGCAAACCTTCGATCTCGACCACGTGGATGGCACGCGGCCGTGGCGATGCCACGACCTCCATCAACGTGAACCCCAGGCCAAGTCCTCCGATCACGACGATCTCAGGATGGGACACGCGTGCCAGCGATTCGGACGCGAGCCTGCGTTCGGTCGTGCCGTCCTCCGAATCCATCAAGAACACCCCATTGCAGATCAGCTCACACACCGTCGACGGATCTGCATCGCCTTCTCGCCTTCGCCGGCGCAGGACGAGTTCTCCGAACTTGGATGTTCCGTGGGCGATGATTTGGGATGTCACGAGAGATTCATAATCCTATCGTTCGCAGGCACGCGCTTGGCGAAGGTCGAACAAGGAGAGTACGGGCACTAGCGTCGTCGTTCCCGGTCTTTCGCGGGCCATGGTTGCAGTTTGGGCGGGGCGCGTGTGACAACGACCTCGTAAACCTTGGAGGGCGCGGGGGACTTCGGGTTGCTCCAGAAGCCGCACTTGGTTCGGCCCGGCGCCAGGCCCACCAGGCGCAGATGATCGCCGCCGTCCTCGACACGCACCAGCGAAGTGTCGTCGCACACCAGTCCCACGATGATGAAGCCGAGGTGGAGCTGGTAGGCCTCGCCGACTTTGATGCGGATCTCCGGCAAGCCCTCGCCATCCGCCCGCGCCGGCAACCGGGCGGCCATCAAGCCCGCCAGGGAAACCATGCAAAGCCACCAGCGCATGGCCCCCATGATAGCAGCAACATGGACAACCGACCTGCTGTGCGCGAAACCTGTCCACGGGCGAGCACCTCACCCGGTGGGGCCGTGGTTGGCTCCCCGTTTCATGGGCCAAAAACGCCTGCCCCTGCTACTGCAAGGGTCAGGCGGGCACGAGGTTCGCAGCGTGAACCCCGGCTCTAGTCTGGGAGGAGTCACCATGGAACGATACTTACGGCAGCTACGAAATCGGTTGCAGGGTGATCTGGACCTGCGCGGGCTAGGTTCGGTTCTGCTTGTCGCACTCCTGGCTGGTTGCTCCATTTCAAACTCACCGGACGCTTCAGGTGGCAGTGGCGGGGGTGCAGGCGGCGTCGCACCAACAGGCGGCAGCGGCAACGGCGGACAGACGTCGGCCGGCGGTACCACGAGTCTTGCCGGCGCAACAGTGACTGGCGGATCGAACGCCTCGGGTGGGGTCACCACTGGCGGCAGCACGGCGACCAGTAGTGGCGGGCTTGCCGCCGCTGGCACCACGGCCCAGGGAGGGACCACGAGCATGGGCGGTATGACGTCGAGCGGCGGCAATGCCTCGGGCGGCGTCAGCTCGGCCGGCGGCATATCGAGCGCAGGTGGAACCGTCAAAACGGGGGGCACCCCCAGCACAGGCGGAACGACCGCCGCAGGTGGAACCGCGGCCACGGGCGGCGCGACCAGCACGGCCGGCAATTCGGCGACCGGCGGCAGCACGCGAACCGGCGGCGCGACGGGCATGGGCGGCAGTTCGGCTACCGGGGGCAGCACGCGAACTGGCGGCGCGACCAGCACGGGTGGGGCGGCCGCAGGCGGCGCGACCAGCACCGCAGCGACCACATCCGTGTGCGGCGCCAGCGGTACGACCTACGACAGCAGTGCTGTCGCCGCCACCTGCACAACCGCCGCAACAGGGCCGGCCGTGCCCGCGGGCATCACCTCGGCCTACTGCACCTGCGTGAATGAGGGGGGGCCGAGTTACAAGACCGGCATCTTCACCGTCGCCAACAACGTCTGGGGAACGGGCCCGGGGCCCGAGTGCGTGTGGGCCACGACGTCAACCTTGTGGGGCGTGACCGCCAATCATCCCCAGACCAGCGGTGTGAAGTCCTATCCCAACATCGGGTATTCACCGAAGAAGCTCATCAGCTCCATCAATACGTACACCAGCAGCTTCGACATCAACGTGCCCGGCAATGTTGGGGCCTGGGAAGCCGCTTACGACATATGGGTCAAGGCCCCCACCGGGAGCACGCGCATCGAACTCATGGTGTGGATGTACACGTACCAGACGGGGCCGATCTCGTCCGTTGTAGCAACGACGAAGCCAGTAATCGGGGACTACACCTGGACCGTCCACTATGGCAGCAACGGGAGCAATGCCACGATTTCGCTCATCAACACCAACCCGTCGACGAGCAAGACCGCCAACGTCACATCGGGCACCATCGACGTAAAGGGCATCCTGGACTGGCTCATCGCCAACAACACCACCCAATACGGGCAATTCGACAACACTTGGACCCTCGACCAGGTGCAGTGGGGCTTCGAGATCAGTGGGGACGGAGGATCGACTCAGGAATTCATAAATAACTGCTTCTCGGTCTCGTCGAGCTAGCTCAACCGCCGCAGTTAGCCCGCAACCCCACCCCATTGGGTGGGGCGCTGCTGCTGAGTGAACCTGCCAACGGCGTCTGCTGTCGGAGGCCTGCCACTAGCTCGTTCTCGCACCAGGCTGCTGCCACCGCCGGCGAGATAGTCGGGGAAAAATGCCTGAGAGACGAAAAGGCTTGGACCGGCCGCCAGGCTGGCAGAGGATTGCGCTGGAATAGCCGCTGGGGAGACGATCATGCCCGAGGCAGAACCCAAATCGCCAAGTCAGGAATTGCCGGCGCCGACGCGATCCGAGGTGGCGGCCTGGATGCTCGTGGGGTTCGCCCTGCTGGCCGTGCTGTGGTTGCACCTTCTGCCTGCGCTTCTGGCCGGCCTGTTGGTGTACGAGCTGGTTCACCTCACCGCGCCGCTGTGGCAGCGGCATCTTTCCAACGAACGGGCACGGGTGGTGGCGGTGTCGGCGCTGGCCGTGCTGGTGGTCGGGCTGGTGACAGCCCTGGTGACGTGGCTGGTGGTGTACCTGCGCGGCGAGGGGCACCTGACCCGGCTGCTGCAGAAAATGGCTCAGATCATCAACCAGGCCCGCGCCACTCTGCCCACGTCGGTGACGGAGAACTTGCCCGACAACGCGGACGAACTGAGGGAAACCGCGGTGCACTGGCTGGAATCGCACGCTCGCGGCTTGCAGACCGCGGGTGAAGACTTCGGTCGCGCGCTGGCGCACATCCTCATCGGCCTGGTGGTGGGCGGGATAGTTTCCCTCTCGGACGTGCGCCCCCACAACTTCACCCGCCCGCTGGCGCGCGCCCTGGCGGAACGAATTTCCCGCCTGGCCAATGCCTTCCGTCGCATTGTCTTCGCGCAAGTCCGCATCTCGGCGGTGAACACCACACTGACCGCGCTGTTTCTGCTGGTCGGCCTGCGCCTCTTCGGCGTGCGCCTGCCGCTGGTCAAGACCCTGATCGCCATCACGTTCTTGGTCGGCCTTCTGCCGGTGGTGGGCAATCTGGTCTCCAACACCATCATCGTGATCGTCGGGCTCAATCACTCTCTCGGCGCCGCCCTGGCGTGCCTGGGCTTTCTCATCGTCATCCACAAGCTCGAGTACTTCCTCAATGCACGTATTGTGGGCAGTCAGATCAGGGCTCGCGCCTGGGAATTGCTCATCGCCATGCTGATCATGGAATCCGCCTTCGGTCTGCCCGGCATCGTGGCCGCGCCCATCTTCTACGCCTACCTCAAGGACGAACTCGCCGCGCGGCAGTTGGTTTGACGGGAGTTGAAACCATTTGCAGTCGCTCCGCGACCCGCTACTCTTTCTTCTCCACAAATCGACAGGAGAGGCGACATGCACAAGACTGATCGCCGCGTATTCATGAAGGCTGGCCTGGCTATTGGCGCGGTCGGCGTGGTGGAGTCCACGGGAATCGGGCGCGCCCTGGCTGCGGCTGCCACCAAACCCGACATCGTCGTGGTCAAGGGCGCAGACGCTTTCGCCGACACCATCAAGGCGCTGGAGGCGCTCGGCGGAATGAAGCGATTCGACACCCAGGGCCGCCGCGTGGGCTTGCTCATCAATGCCCCGCCGCACTGGAGGCTCGAGGGAAGCCACACCAGGATGGAGGTTGCGCTTGCGGTCGCCAAGATGTGCTTGGACGCTGGAGCCAAGGAAATCGTCGCCCTGCCAGTGCTGGGGCCCAAGTTCTGGACCGGCTCGCCGCTCTGCGAGACTCACGCCAATGTAATCAAGGCGATCAAGGAGTGCTCAGGAAAGACAGTGGAGACGAAGATCACCAAAGGCGTCCGGCTCAAGTCGGGGAAGGTTCGGCCCGAGCTGCTCGATGTGGACGTCCTGGTGAACATCCCCATCGCCAAGCACCATGTCGGAACCCTGTTCAGCGGCAATCTCAAGAACATGATGGGCGGCCTCGATCACGAGACCAATGCGTTCTTCCACGCCGGCTCGGGCAAGACTGGTTACGAGGATGTGGACTTCCTCTCACAGTGCATCGCCGACCTGAATACGCTGCGAAGGCAAGACCTGTGCGTGGTTGACGCCACGGTCGTCCTGGGAAGCAATGGCCCTGCGGGCCCCGGCGATTTGCTGAAGCTGCAGAAGATCGTGGCCGGCACGGATCCGGTTGCCGTCGACGCGTACTGCGTGACCCTGCACAGCCGCAAGCCGAACCAGGTGGTCATGCTGGCCAAGACCGCCGCGGCCGGAGTCGGCCGCGCCGACTTCGAGAAGCTCAGCGTCCGGGAGATCGCGATCTGAAGAGACGGCTCTTCGGGTTTGAGTTGGCACCCCTGCCAAAGCGGTGTCCTTTGCTCCCGCGCTTGTGCGAGGATAGGCGTGCCCATGAGCGTCCGCGTGCCATGCTTGGACGGCCTGCGCGGGATCTCCGTGTGCCTGGTGCTGCTGGCGCACCTATCAGGAACGCGCGAGCTGACCAGCGGCGCGCGCCTGCCCGAGCTGTACGGCCTGGGCAACCTGGGAGTGCGCGTGTTCTTCGTCATCTCGGGGTTTCTCATCACGCTGCTCTTGCTGCACGAACGCGCCACCACCGGTCGCATCTCGTTGTCGCGCTTCTTTCTGCGCCGTGCGCTTCGCATCTTGCCTGCCGCGTTCCTGTACATCGGGGTGATCCTGCTGCTGGGTGCGCTGGGGTTGATCGTGCTGGCGCCCGGTGATCGCCTGCACGCGCTGACCTACACGGTCAACTACCACCACCTGCGCTCGTGGTACGTCTCGCATCTGTGGTCGCTGTCGGTCGAGGAGCAGTTCTACCTGCTATGGCCAGCCCTGCTGGTGCTGGCCGGCACGCGACGCGGCCTCGCGCTGGCCGCGACCCTGGTCGTCGCCGCGCCGCTGGTGCGCACGGGTATGTGGATATTCACGCCCGCGCGGCGGATCGAGATTGGGGAAGCCTTCAGCACCATCGGCGACGCGCTGGCCACCGGCTGCCTACTGGCGGGCCTACAGGACTGGCTGGCGGCCAAGCCGGCCTATTTGCGCTTTCTGCGTTCGGGTTGGTGTGCCGTCGTCCCGCTGCTGGGCCTTGCCGCCAACGCCGGCCAGGGTTACGCGCTCATCGACTGCCTGGTCGGCCAAACCGTGCTCAACCTGGCCATCGCGCTGTGTATCGATCGCTGCCGCCGCCTGCCCGATGATCGGGTGGGACGCCTGCTGGAAGCGCGCCCGGTGGCTGCACTGGGCGTGCTCAGCTACTCGCTCTACCTGTGGCAGGAGCCCTTCCTCAACCGGTTTGCCCGCTCGCCGCTCACCACATTCCCGCTGAACCTGCTGCTGGTGTTCGCCGCCGCCGTCGCCTCGTACGGCCTGATCGAACGCCCGCTGCTTGCCTGGCGGAGGCGATTGCGGTGAACCCAACCCGGCCAACAATTCGTGTGCCGCATCTTGCACCACGGTCTTGGGACCGATTCCCTCGTCATGACGCGAATATCGATGCGGATGCCCTCAGAATTCTGAGACTCTCCCGTGGTCTACGCTGAACCTGTGCCCCGCCTGGCTGATAGCAGCGATTACATCACCTAGCGATTCCCGGTTTCTCAGGTCGGGTGGCGGCGTTGTTATCTCGATCATGGGTTGGTAGGCGCGATCGTGGGCTGGTAGGCTTGTAGAGCTTTTGCACTCACCCCCCAGAGAGGCGCGTCCAATGTCAACAAGCACTTTTTTCACGCGTGTTGGTGCCTGCGTCTTGAAAAGCCATGGCGCCCTCGTCCTGACGGGCGCGGTTGTTCTGCTCGCGGGAGGGAGTTGTACCAGCGCCACGGTGTCCTCTCAGCCGAATGGCGGGCAAGCCCAGCCAGGAGGCAACGATGGTGGCGGCGGTGGTTCCAACGGCGGCAGCATGGCCTGTATCTACTGTGGTGGGGCCCCGGGAGGCAGCGGCGGCGGCGCCACGACGGGCGGCCCCAGCACATTCGTCGCGTCCAAGACCTGCGGCGACGGCGTACTGGACCCGGGCGAGGACTGCGACGATGGCGTCCTTCCTGCCGCGAAACTCGACCCCAACCATCCCATTGATACCGGCTGCAATGCCCAATGCCTGGTCGAAGCCAACTTCATTTGTCCAGAGCCCAACCAGCCTTGCGTCGATCAAAGGAAATGTGGCAACAGCGTGCTGACTTCCGATGAGACCTGTGATGACGGCAATACCCTTGGCTCACCCGATGGCACTGTCGACGGCTGCTCGGCAGACTGCCACACCATCGATCCCGGGTGGCAGTGTCGCGTGCCAGGAAAGCCCTGCACTCCAATCTGTGGCGACAGCAAACTTGAGGGCAACGAGATGTGCGACGATGGCAATACCCTCAACGATGACGGCTGCTCGAGCACTTGCCAGGTAGAGCCTGGCGCCGACTGCCCCACCCCAGGCCAGCTTTGCAACGTCGCACAGTGTGGAAACGGAATCAAGGAGACGGGCGAATCCTGCGACTGCGGCACCGACGCGACGAAGCTTCCGACCGGTTGCACGGGCCCGAACGGCCTGTTCAACGGCGACGGCACCGGCTGCTCGAAGACCTGCACCAAGGAACCGATCTGCCGAGGAACAGACGGGACCGGGGCGACCCACGCCTGTGCGACTAGCTGCGGAAATGGCAACCTCGAAGCAGGCGAGGAGTGTGACGATGGCAACCTGAAGGACAATGATGGCTGTTCATCGTCGTGCAAGCTCGAAGACGGGTTTACCTGCACCCCAAAGACCAACCCCGACACCCAGCCGTGCACGCAAACTATCTACAGCGGCCAATGCCTGGAGTTGCCGGTCAAGTATCGTGACTTCGAAAGCGAGAAGGAAACCAATGGTCACCCGGACTTTTTCTACTACGGCGCGACTCTGCAAGCGGCCAGCGTCGTCAGCATCACCGGCGTGGCAAGCCAGCCTGGCGCGCTGTCGTACAGCAAACGCTACTGCGTGCCCAACTCGGCCGGTCCGGCGCGGCTGAATGATTCGACCGCGCGTTGCTGGGGCATGGCCCAGGCAAACCTGGACAACAGCGGCCGGCCCGCATTCGATACAACCCGCAACGGCGGGGGCGCCAACGCAACACTGTGCGATTGCCAGTTTACTGACTGGAGCCACGACACCAATGGCGGACACGTGCCTGGCTACACCCAAACCGCCAACGGCCCGACCAATGGGCTGGTATACACTTCGGGAACAAACGGACATCCGATGTACAAGGGCCCTGCGCCTGTCGTGGCCAGCGCGACCACGTTCGCCCAGTGGTGGGTAGACAGCAAGTACACCAGCAACAGCCACATTGTCTCGACGCTAGAGCTGGGGCCGGTGGCAGGGGCGACAAACCTCTACCGGTTCTCCAGCCCTCCCCACACCGTGTTCGGCAACTTCTTCCCCCTCGATCCACCGGCCAATAACTTCCCCATCTATTCGCTGACCGGAAGCACAGCCGGGCCAGGTACGGTGAGGATTTCGACCACCGGCAACAACGAGCCACTCCTCTGCAACCTATGGCCCTACTGGTATAGCTCCACTTCATTCGGGGCGGGGGCGGGATGCAAGGCCGATCAGTACCTTTTCCCGCCCAGCTTCGCGCCTGGTGCTGATCCGGCTACCTGGTTTGGCCAGAACCCGGGTGGCGCCTGGATCCCGCAGATCCAGGGGTGGTTCCACGACTCCTGGTTCTCCACCGAAGTGCGCTACCTGTTTGCGTTCCCTGCTACCGGATTCCAACTGCAATTCTTCGGGGACGACGACACGTTCGTGTTCATCAACGGCGTGCTGGTGATCGACCTTGGCGGCGTCCATCAGCGCCTTCCGGCCAGCGTGAACGTCGGGCCTGATGGGACCGCGAACATCCAGGAGGGCGGGAACGTCTACCTGCCATGCACCAACCCAGTCGGACAAACCGCCTGTCCGGTGATTCCAGCGGGCTTCGCCGTTGGGGACTTGGTGCCCTGCGACGGAAGCGCAAACGCAGTAGATCCGGTGTCGAAAAAGGCGTTCAACTCGCCGCTGCTCTGCCCCGGCAACACGACCTGCGACTGCCGCCAGCGCACGGTACCGCTCGGCCTGACGCCCGGAAGTACCTACGAGATCGCCGTGTTCCAGCGCGACGGAAACCCCACGGAGTCGAACTTCCAGCTCACGCTGAGCGGGTTCTCCACAAACAAGTCAAACTGTGCGCCACGCTGTGGCGACGGGAAGGTGACAGGCGGCGAGGAATGTGACTGTGGCGATCCCAACGATCCAAACGTGCCGATCCCAGCTGGCTGCCCGGGGAAGAACAACGACACCCTGTACGGCGGTTGTACGACGACGTGCACGTGGGGACCCTTCTGCGGGGATGGCATCACGCAAGGCCCACCGGACGGTCCCGAGAACTGCGACCAAGGCAGCAAGAATGGTTCGGAGACAGGGCAGGGAGGATGCACGTTCGGATGCAAGAACCCCCACTACTGCGGCGACAAGAACATCGACACCGATCGAGGCGAGCAATGCGACCTTGGCAGCGACGTCAACGGCGTCTACTTCGACACCGACGGAAATCCAAGCGCTGTGCAAACTGACGCGGGGGGTGGCGAGATGAAATGCACGGCGACGTGCATGATTCCCATCCACCAATCATAAGACCTGGCCATTGCCAGGGTTCTTCATGGTGTTTAGCGCCCTCAGCGGGGCCAGGGCGCGAGATTGTCAGGACCGGACAGAAGCCGATCTAGGCGCAGGAGACGGAGGATGGCCAGCGGCTGGCCGTGAGCCCCCGTGATGGCCAGGCTGCCCCCGCAAGCATGCACAGTCTTGTACAGGGAAACTATGGCTCCTACACCCGAGCTGTCGATGTGGCGAAGGGCTGACAGGTCGACGACCACCCGCGTGGGCTGTCCTTCCGCGATGCCCTCAACGGCCGGCCTGAGTTCGGCAAGCGCGACCACATCGAGATCGCCCTCGATACGAAGAACCGTCGTACCGTTCTCTACACTGGTGGAGAAGCCCATGTGTGAATCATGCCCACCCGAATCGAAAGGTGCACGGGCGGTGGCATCCTCGATGAGTTAGCGTGGAGACGCGCAGGCAGATACTGCGGTTTCGGCCGCGCCGAGCGCGACTGGGGTTTTTGCATTCGGGTAGCAAGATCGAATCCTTCGGCGAGAACACTACCACGCTCGGCGGGATCGCTCCCGCAGCAAAATCCAATTCACCACCACGGAGGCACGCAGCAAAGTGCGTTACTGGCAAACGCCGGCGACACAAGTCTGGCCGGTAGCGCAGCTCTGGCCACAAGCACCGCAATTTGCAGTGCCGGTGTTGGTGTTCACGCAGTTGTCTCCACAGCGCTTCTGCGTGGCCAGGCAGGTCGCGGTGCAGGCGCCTGCTTGACACATCTCACCTGCGACGCAGGCACTGAAACAGCCGCCACAATGCCGGCTGTCGGTGTTCACGTTCACACAGGCCCCGCCGCAAACCTCGAGATTGGCGGCCCCGCCGCAGGCGGCCGTGCACACGCCGGCAACACAACGCTCGGTGGGTTGGCAGATCACGCCGCAGGCGCCGCAGTTGTTCGTCGCGGTGGTTAGGTCAAGGCAGTTGCCAGGCGGGCACATCGTCGTCGCGGAGTTCGGGCAGGTCGCCGTGCACACGCCGCTTACGCAGTCCTGGCCCAAAGGACAGGTCACGCCGCAGGCGCCGCAGTTGGTTCGATCTGTCTTGATGGCCGCGTAGAACGTGCCGCAATTGGCATAGGCTCCGTCCATGGTGGCGATGAACAAGTTGATCTCCGTACACGCTCCCTCGACACAGGCCTCTCCCGGCACGCACGCCACCCCGCAGCTGCCGCAGTTGAGGAATGATGTGCGCAAGTCGACACACCCCGAGCCGCATTGGATGAAACTGCCGCAGTTATCGAGGCATGTGCCTTGGGTGCACTGCTGGCCGCCCGCGCAGGCCATGCCGCAGGCGCCGCAGTTGTTCTGGTCGCCGCTGATATTCGCAGAGCGACCAGTGCAGTCCTCGATGACACCACCCGCGGCGAAGCTGACACATTTTCCGTTCTGGCAGATCGTGTGGGCGGGGCAGGCCTTGCCCGGGGCCCCGCAGTTGAGGGCACTCGACTGGAAGTTGTCGCACACGCCGTCTACGACCTGGTAGCCGACGGGGCAATCCGATGGGATGTCGCAGGTTCCGGCGTTGCACACCTGACCGGGTTGGCAGGCCGTGCCGCAAGCACCGCACTGGCTGAACGATACGCGGGAACCGCAACGGTCGGTGGCGCACAGTAGGTCGGAGGACGCACAGGCCGCGTAGCAGGTGCCACCGATGCAATTCTCCGTCGGGGCGCACAGGTTACCGCAAGCGCCACAGTTGTTCTCGTCGCTGGTGAGGGTTGAGCAGGTACCGCCGCAATTGCTCTGCCCCGTCGGACAGGTTGTGGTGCACGCGCCAGCCACGCAGACCTGGCCGGTGCCGCACGCGTTGAAGCAAGTCCCGCAGTTGGCAGTATCGGTAAGCAGGTTCGCGCAGCCTCGCCCACACTGACTGTACCCTGGGCTGCACGCCGTTGTGCACAGACCATCGACGCACACCTGGTCCGGGTTGCAGGCGGTCGCGCACGTGCCGCAACGATTGGAATTGGACGCAAGGTCAGAGCAAGTGCCGCTGCAATTGGCGGCTGCTGTGCAGGAGCTGGCGCATTGTCCGTTGGCGCAGGCCATCCCATCGGCGCACAGGACGCCAACCGCGCCGCAGTTGTTGGAATCGGTCACCACGCTTACGCAAGCCGTGCTGGGGCCTTCGTTGGTGAACACCGGCGCGACAACAGTGCTGCCGGGACAAGCCGTCGTGCAGGCGCCGTTTGAGCATGCCTGACCGCTGGGACAGGACGTGCCACAGGCGCCGCAGTGTTTGGCCGTCGTCTTGAGGTTGACACACAGATCGCCGCACAACGTGAGATCTTTGGAACAGGTGGCGGTGCAGTGGCCGCCCACGCAGGCTTGGTTGTCGGGGCAAGCATTGCTGCAGACGCCGCAGTTCTGTGGGTGGCTGAACGTGTCCACGCACCCCGCGCCGCACATGGTGCGTCCCACTGCGCAGCTATCGGTTGCGGGAAAGTCGACGTAGACGGGAGTTTTGCTGCTGTTCCCTGAAGAACAGCCACAGGTGGCGACCATGACGAGGCTTGCCAGTGGGGATAGGGCCGGGAATTTCAGATGGCGGCTCATGGTGCTCTCCTTAGTTAGCACTACTGATTCAAAAAG
>PLNW01000166.1:71293-98757 GCA_003142855.1 Myxococcales bacterium | reverse complement strand
GCTGTCGATGAGCTTGGCCAGCGCTTCGATCTCGTCGGGGCGCAGACCGAGCTTCTTGGCGACCGCACGCTGGCGCAAGGGCGAAGAACGGATTTCGCGCAGGGCCTTGCGGAACCCATGCTGGGGCAGGCCGGCTCGATCTTCGTAGTCGGCAATCTCGCGCTGGGCGGCTTCGATGCGCGACACCAGGCCCTTGAGCCGGACGACGATGCGATCGAGCTGCTTCTTGTTGAGGCGCAGGTTCTGCAGAACGTCGACCATCTGGTGCTTGATGGCTGCCACCTGGCTCCTGACTTTCTTGCGCGCGGACTCGGTCGTGGTCTTCTTTCCCTCGACCTTCTCCACCTGCTTGTGCAGCCGGCGCACCTTTTCGATCACCCTGCACACCCGCTCGACGTGCCAGTCCTCATCGAACTCGCTGTCATCCTCATCCGCGTCCCTGACCACCTCTTTGACCCGAATCTTGCGCTGGCGCAATTTGTCGCCCAGGTCCAGGATTTCCGAGATGGCGACGGTGGAATTGAGCACCACCTGCAGCACACGGCGCTCGCCGTCTTCCATGCGCTTGGCGATCTCCACTTCGCCCTCGCGGGTGAGCAGCGATACCGAGCCCATCTTGCGCAGGTACATGCGCACCGGATCGTCGGTCCTGGCGTAGACGTCCTCGTCCTCTTCTTCCGCCTCGAGGGGCCGCACGGGCTCCGGCTCGGCTTCTTCCTCGTGGGCCGCTTCTCTCGGGGGCGACTTGTCGCTGTCCTTGACGTGGAAGGCAGACTCCACGATCTCGATGCCTTCGCCGCCCAGGGTCGACAGCCAATCATCAATGTGGTCGGACGAGCCGATGCTCTCCACCATGTGATCGTTGACTTCGTCGAAGGTGAGGAAGCCCTTGGCCTTGCCGATGGTGATGAGATCGCGCTGCTTGCGTTGGTTCTCTTTGCTCGACACGGCCCGCTTGGCCGCCAACTTGCCGACGGGTTCGACGTCCTCGTCGTCCGGGCCGTCGTCGTTCAGTTGCTCGTCGGCTTCTTCGATCATGGGGTCGGGACCTCTCAGGTGGAAGGCAGAACAGCCATCTTGATGCGAATCGGTTCCATCGTCCTCAAGAGTTGTCCATCAATCGTCGCCAAAGGCGAATCTTGTCGCGCAAGTGATCGAAAACATTGCAGCACTGGATCCCGACGCGCCAGTATCTAGTCATCTCTTCGGCGGTGGGAGAATTTCTTCAACAATTCGCGATAGTTGCCATCACTCGCGGCCACCTCCTAAATGTCACGGTGCGTAGTTGGTGTCTGAGTTGCGAGGTGAGCGCCCGCTGCCCTACGGCAGCGTCCGATTCAGCCGGGCCACATCGTAACTCTGCTCGCGCAGCCGCCCAAGTATCCCTTCATAGACGCTGCCGTCCATGGTCGGCGTGCGACTGAGGATCCAGAGGTAGTCGCGGCTGGGATGACCGACGACCGCGTACTCGTAGCTTGCGCCGAGATCGATGATCCAATAGGCGCCCCAGAAAGGCCTGAAGAAGCTCACTTCCAGCTTGGCGTTGCTGGTTCGGTCGACCACGCGCGCGCGTCCTTGGGCCGAATCCTCCTTGCCGGTAAGCGAGCCCTTGTGGCAACGGTTGAGCACAGCGATGTCTCCGTCGCTGCGCATGGTGTAGGTCGCGGTCGTGCCAGTGCAGCCGAGCTGGAATCGTTGCGGGAAGCTGGCGATGTCGTACCAGGTTCCCAGGTAGCGCTGCAGATCCACGCGCGGAACAGTCCGCAGCTCGGGCAGACCGAGACGCGCCGTTGTCGTCTTCGCACAGCCGGTCACCGCCAGCGACGCGAGCAGAACGGTCGTCAGTCTTGTCCTAGCAGTGCTCGCGTTGCGTTTCATCTGCTATTCCAATAGCAAGCAGCCAGAAAGTCTGTGGGAGTAGCGTGGGATGTCAACCCCGACCTTCGCGTCCCGCTTCCATGGCAAAGCGTCGCCCCTCGTGGCAGCCTCGTGTTCGCGGCAGAGCGAGACCATGACGACGCACACCGAGCCCGAGCGTTCGCGCGAACAGATGCCCGTCATTTTCGCCGCGCACGGCGCGCCCGTGTTGCTCGACGACGTTATGTGGATGGCCGAGCTCGCCGCGTGGGCCAAGGCGATGCCGAGGCCCAAGAGCATCCTCATGGTCTCGGCTCACTGGGAAGAGCGGCCGACCACGCTGGGCGCGACCCGGACGGTGCCGCTCATCTACGATTTCTACGGGTTCCCCGAGTCGTACTATCAGACCCAGTACGCCGTTCCGGGCGCGCCCGATCTGGCCGCACGCGTGCGCGAGCTTCTGCGCCACAAGGACATGCCGGTTGCCCAAGACCCAGAACGCGGGCTGGACCACGGGGCCTATGTCCCGCTCGTGGCTATGTATCCCGAAGCCGACGTGCCCGTGCTCCAGATCTCGATGCCAGCCCTGGACGCCCGGGAACTCTTCAAGCTGGGCCAGGCCCTGGCCCCGCTGCGCGACGAGGGCGTGCTAGTGTTCGGCAGCGGCTTCCTCACACACAACATGCGCTACGCGTTCCGCCCGGGCACTCCCCAGTGGGCCAAGGAGTTCGATGCCTGGGCAGCCGATGCACTCTTGCGCTTTGACGTGGATGCGCTTTTGGATTTCCAGACCCGCGCGCCGGCGGCCCAAATGGCGCTGCCAACCTGGGAGCACTACGCGCCGGTCTTGCTGGCCGTTGGTGCGGTGGTCGACCAGCGATCGCGAACAAGCTTTCCCATCACCGGCTGGTGGATGGACGGGGCGTTCACCAAGCGCTCGGTACAGTTTGGCTAGGAAGGACCCGTGAGCGAACGCGTTCGCGTCCTGGTCTACGGCGGCGTGGGATCGGCGGCGTGCGATGTCTACCGGCGCGCGCTCTATGTCTCTCGGCTGGCGGACTTGGGCGTCGATCTGGTTTCCTGGACGCCGCCCCTGGTGCATCCGCCGGCCTATGCGGGGCGTTGGTTCGACGCCATTCGCGACGGCGTGGCCCAACTTGACTTGAGCGAAGTGGCCCAGGCGCAGGTGGTGCTGTTCTCGCGCTGGTCGAACACGCATGCGGCCTGCACGGTGTGCGGCGCCGCGTGCGCGTCGCCCGACGGGTTGTCCGAGCATGGCCGCTGCAGCGGCCACGACACGCTTGGCATGGATCCTTTGCTTCGGCTGCTGCTTCCGTCGCTGCTGTCTGGCCCCAAGCGGCGCTGTGCTCTCATGTACGACCTGGACGACGACTTGTTTCACCAGCCCGCGTGGGTGGGGCATGGCGCCGGGCTGGCGCGCGAAATGGATCTGGTGGAACTGTTCATCCGAGGGGCGGATCTGGTCACCGTGTCCACGCCGGTGCTGCACAAGCTGCTGCAACCTTTTTCACCACGCACGCACGTGATCCGGAATGCGGTGGAGCCCAGCTGGTATTCCGCCGCTGCGGGCTGCGCACAGCCGGCAGGCGAGCCCCGCATCCTTTTCTACGGAGCCGACGTGCGTCGGCGCGACTATGCCCTGTGCAAGGACGCAGTCGACGACGCGGTTCGCGCGCATCCGGGCGCGCGTCGGGTCTGGCTGGGTAGCGATAGCCCAGCGGTGCACGCGCTGGTCGACGAAGCCCATCCGTCGGTCGCGGCTGGCCCGGCCTTCGCGGCTGTCCTCGCCAATCTCCGCCCGCATATCGGGCTTGCGCCCTTGCAGCCGAGCGAATTCGCCAGCGCCAAGTCCGAGCTGCACTGGCTCGAGCATTCACTGGTGGGAGCGGTCACCGTCGCCAGCCGACTTGCGACCAGCGGCCCCTACGACCCGATCCAGGACGGGCAGGACGGCCTGTTGGCGACAGGCGCGGATGAGTGGCAGCGGGCTCTCGCGCGGCTGGCCGCTTCGCCCGCCCTGCGCACCGACATGGCCGGACGAGCCCGCGAGCGGGTCCTGGCCGAGTACCAGGCCGCTGCTCGCGCCGTGGAGTGGGCAGCCGCCTATCGCTGGGCCGCCACTCACCCTGGCATCGGTCCCAGGTTGTGACCTGTTCCAATCAGCTTTGTGCTATCCCTTCTCCCCTCTGCGTTGTCAACGGCGGGCCGCTGCCGAGAAAAATCAACTCGCCTGCACAGCTGTGGCCATAAGCTTTCTTGAGGCTGGCCCAGCTTTCGGGTGTAATCGTTGAACGATGAGGCGCTTCCTATCCGCCCCGACTATCCTGGCTCTTCTCCTCGGGCTCGGCAGCTGTGCCCCGACCATCAAAAAGGGCGCGCCCGTCGTGCCCTCGCAGGGCTGGGTGGTCACGTCCCCGAGCGGGCTGCTGACGATGGAGGTCCGGCGTTTCTCGCCGACTGGGACACCCGACTATCCCACGCAGCCGCGCCTGTACTATCGAGTCGCGTTTGGCGGCGGCGAAGCCAAGACCGAAATACTGCGCTGGTCACCGCTCGGGATCACCCGGGAGGACGCGGATTTCACCGATGATCTTCGCTATCTCGGCGAAAGCCAGCGTCGGGTGACGGATGACTACACCCTGCCGCGCGGAAAACGCAGCCACTTCAGCAACGTCGGCGTGGAACACGTGCTCTCGTTCGAAACCCCCCAGAAAGCGCGCATGAATCTCGTCGTGCGCGCCTACGATGACGGACTTGCTTTTCGCTATCACTTCCCCGAAGCCAATCGCGGGCCGTTCACCATTACCGGTGAGGCCACTGGTTTTCGTTTCATGCCGGGTGCGCGGGCGATCTTGCTGCCCCAGTACGATCCCGGCGCGAGTCCGGATCAGGGCGGCCCGGCTGAGTGGATGAGCGACTTGCCCGCGGGTAGCGCCGCACCGGCAGGAGCCCGCTGGGCGTTGCCCGCCCTCTTCGCTTCGCCTGACCGGGCGCGCTGGGCCTTGCTGGCCGAGTCCGGGCTGGCCGCCGGTCATGCGGCGCTCGGGCTGGCGGGCAAGTCCGACAGCGAGATCTATCGCTTTCGTTTCCCACATCCCGACGAGGAAGCGGGGCGCGGAGAGGTGCAGCCGAAATCGAGTCTGCCCTGGTCCACGCCCTGGCGGGTGTTGATCGTGTCAGATGGGCTGGCTGGTGTCGTGGAGTCGAGTCTGGTGACTGACTTGGGCGCGCCGGCCGCGGCCGCCGCGGATTGGGTCCGGCCCGGCAACGTGGTCCGACACCCAGGCGCCAGTGGACTCGAGCGGGCCAGCCTTGGCCCGGGCGTCCACCTGGCGGATCTCGCGGCTTCTATGGGCTGGGGCTACGCGCTGCTGTCCGCTCAATGGCCGTCGGGAGGTGGAAGCACGTGGCGCAAGTTGATTCGCACCACTGCCAGCAAGAAGGTGGGGCTGCTCGTCGGGCTCCGCGACGCAGCCGGGTTGCCGCTCACCGAGTTCGCGACTGCGGGACTCAAGGGCGTGCGGGTCGCGGTTTCGGCCAGTGGCAAGCCCGACGTGGTTGAGTCCTTGCTGGCGCTTTTGGAAGAGGCTGGGAAGCGCCACTTGCTGGTGGAGTTCGAGGGCCGAATCCCAGGCGCAGGCTGGGACCGCACCTATCCTCATCTCTTGTCAGCCGCGGTGGGGCGGAGCGGCGCCCCTCCTGAGCGCGACGGGGCCAGCCAGGCGCGCCAGAACGCCATCGAGCCCTTTACCCGCAACGTGGTGGGCCCCATGGAACCCATGCCCATCGCCTTTCACAGTCCGGCGCAACCGTCGTCCATGACCTGGGGTCACGAACTGGGTTTGACTGTGGTTTTCGAATCCGGGCTGCGGTCTTTCGTCGAGAGCGACGGTGCCTTTCCCAAGGAGGCCGTGAACCTGCTGACAGGTTTGCCCAGCGCCTGGGACGAAACTCGCCTGCTCCATGGCGATCCTGGCCACTCGGTCATCATCGCCCGGCGCAAAGGTCGCACGTGGTATGTGGGCGGGTTGAACGGCGATGCGGTCGCCAAGACGCACACTGTTCCCATGGAACTGCTGGGCACAGGCCTCTTCGACATGGTTCTTGTGGCCGACGGTCCTTCCGCGACCGAGTTGTTGGTCACCAAGCGGCAGCGCAACGCCACTGACGTTCAGGGCATCAAGATGGCACCCTACGGTGGCTTCCTCATGCGCCTCGTGCCGCAGAACTAGCCGCTGACCACGGTCCACGGCCGCGGCAGAAAGTAGTCCTGGTAGGTGCGCAGGGCGTAGCGGTCGGTCATCCCAGTGATGAAATCAGCGACCGCGCGCGAGAGATCCTCGCTGTCAGGCACGCCTTTGGGCCAGTGGCGCGCGTGGAATTCATCGGCGTGCAGATGGAAGTAGGCCCATAGCTCGCTGATGACCCGCTCGGCGCGCTCGAACTCCTGGCGGATGTCTGCGCGTTCGTACACGCGTTCGAAAAGCACGTCGCGCAAGGTGACCAGGGCGTGCAGCACTTCGGGGCTGAGGCGAATCTGGCACTTTTCGTCGAGGCGCGAGGCCAGCACCGCGTCGGTGACCAGGCGGCCGATGCGTTGGCTGTGGGTGGAGCCCAACACCGCCACGACCTCGGCGGGCAAGTCGTGTTCTGACAGGATGTGCCCGCGAATGGCGTCGTCGAGGTCGTGGTTCACGTAGGCAGCAATGTCCGCGATGCGGGCAATCTGTCCCTCCAAGGTGACGGCCGACAGCTCGGGGTTGTCCGACACGATGGGACCCTTGCCCTTGGAGTGCTTGAGAATGCCGTCGCGCACCTCGAAGCTCAGATTCAGTCCCATCCCGTCGTGTTCCAGCACCTCCACCACGCGCACCGACTGCTGGCCGTGATGAAACCCGCCCGGGACCAGTTTGGCCAGGGCGCGCTCGCCGGCATGGCCGAAAGGCGTGTGCCCCAGGTCGTGACCCATGGCAATCGCCTCGGTGAGCGACTCGTTGAGGCGCAGAGCGCGCGCGATGGTGCGCGCGATCTGCGACACTTCCAGGGTGTGAGTCAGGCGGGTGCGGTAGTGATCGCCCGCAGGCGCGAAAAACACCTGGGTCTTGCCCGCCAGGCGCCGGAAGGTTTTCGAGTGCAAGATGCGATCGCGGTCATGCTGAAAGATGGGTCGCGTGTCGTCGGGCGGCTCCTGCCGATCGCGGCCGCGGGAAAGGCGGCTCTTCTGCGCGAAGGGCGAAAGCACCTTTTCTTCGTCGGCTTCCAGTTGCTCGCGGATCGTCATGTCTCTTGTCGTACCACCATCCAAGCACGCATGGGCCGCTTGCGGTTTTCCGGCCCCTGTTTCGCTGGCGTTTCCATACAGTTACCTCGGGGAAAGTTACCAGTATCCTGGCCGCAAGCCGTCGGTATCCCCATCGCTAAATCGTATGAGCCGCGCGGGAAGAGCCTTGCCGCGGTTTGGTTACGCTCTTACCTTGCCATGTGAAAGGCAAACTTCCATGAAATCGAATCGAAGCGGACGTGACTGGCTTCTTCCTGTTGTGGTCGCGTTGGCCCTGAACGCGTTGGCGCCATCAGGGGCGCGCGCCCAAGAGCCCTCGGCGGCAGTGGCGGCGGCGCCGGCCGCGGCTGGTGGCCCCGACCTCGCCACGCGCGTGGCCGATCTCGAGGCCTACCTGAGCAATACCGCGCCCAAGGCTCTCAGCGTACCCGGCCCCGGCCACAACGCCTGGATGATGACCTCGACGGCGTTGGTTCTCTTCATGACCTTGCCGGGTTTGGCGCTGTTCTACGGGGGACTGGTCCGTCGCAAGAACGTGCTGTCGGTGATGGCACAGTGTCTGGGGACGGCGGGCGCGGTCACCATCTTGTGGTGGGCCTTCGGCTACAGCCTCTGCTTCAGCAGCGGCTCGCCCATCCTGGGGTCGCTCAAGTTCGCCTTTCTGAAAGGCGTGGGCAATGCGCCCAATCCGGACTACGGGGCATGGGTTTCGCACAACGTGTTTTCCATGTACCAGATGATGTTTGCCATCATCACGCCCGCGCTCATCGTGGGCGCCATCGCTGAGCGCATGAAGTATTCGGCCATCATGGCCTTCATCGTGGGGTGGATGCTGCTGGTGTATTTCCCGCTGGCACACATGGTGTGGGGCAGTGACGGCATGATGAATGGCCTCTCCAACGCGAAGGCAGGCATCAAGGCCATCGATTTTGCCGGCGGCACCGTGGTGCACATGTCATCGGGCTGGTCGGCTCTGTTGCTGGCCCTCATTCTCGGCCGCCGCAAGGGTTGGGGCCATCGTCCCTTCATGCCTCACAGCATGGTGTTGACCATGGTGGGGACCGGGATGCTGTGGGTGGGCTGGTACGGCTTCAACGCGGGCAGCGCGGTCGCCGCGGATGGGATCGCGGCCAACGCGTTCACCGCAACCACTCTGGCAACCGCCGTGGCTTGTTTGGTGTGGCCCGCCATTGAATGGGTCACGCGCGGCAAGCCGACAATACTGGGCTTCTGTTCGGGCGCCGTCGCAGGCTTGGTCGTCATCACCCCCGCGGCCGGCTTCGTGACCTCCACGGGCGCCGTGATCATCGGCGCCTTTGCCGGAACCGTTCCCTACTTTGCATGCACCAAGCTGAAGGCTTGGCTCAAGTACGACGACGCGCTCGACACCTTCGGCGTCCACGGCGTGGGCGGGACCATGGGCGCTCTGCTGACCGGCTTCCTGGCCACCCCCGAAGCCAACCCGAACCTCAACACCAACTTGGCGCAGATCGTGGGCAAGACCCTGTGGCTGGAGCAGCTCAAGGCCATGGGCCTGACCATCGCGCTCGCCCTGACCGGTACCCTGATCCTCGCCTACTTGGTGAAGGCGGTGATTGGTTTGCGGCCGGCTGCCGATTCTGAGGAAATGGGCCTCGACGACGCGGATCATGGCGAGGCCGGCTACCACTTCGACGAAGCGGGAGGGTGATATTGCTGCTTCAGTCCTTCGATGCAGCGACGGCCGACGATCCGACCCGCTGACTGTGCCGTCGCTGCGCTCCGGTGCTCACATACGGTGTGTATGCTCCGCTCCGGTGCTCGCGCCGGCTTCGTCATCAGGCCGGCTTGTCGGCCGGCTCCTGAAGGTGGATCTGGTGCAGCAGAAGGAGAGGTGATTTAGATAGGGCTATGTTCGAGCCTTGTCCGACAGACAGCCTTTCTCCGCGCGGCGGCATCGTGCGTGCGGCGCGCCGGCCTCCGGGTTGGATCGCTGCAGGGCCGCCGCCCCGGACGCCTGAAGACCCCGGGGATCTG
Organism: Myxococcales bacterium; assembly: GCA_003142855.1. Lineage (GTDB taxonomy): Bacteria > Myxococcota_A > Polyangia > Fen-1088 > Fen-1088 > Fen-1137. The sequence continues at coordinate 89,582 of PLNW01000166.1, read as the reverse complement.
TGGCCCGGCCCGGACGAGGACCTGTGCTGGCTGGCAGGCAACTGGCGCATCTTGCAGCGACTCGACGGCCATCGCACTTCGCTCGACGATCTTGTGACGGCACACCTGGCCGCGTCGCTCACCGCCACCCCGGCACCCAAGCGCTGGCTCGATCTGGGCACCGGCATCGGCAGCGTGGCCTTGTTCCTGGCTTGGCGGTTTCCGCAGGCGCGCGGGCTGGGTGTGGAGGTGCAAGCGATCTCGGCCGCCATGGCCCGTCGCAGTCTGGCTTGGAACGGCGCCGCCGATCGCGTGGAAGTTCGCAACGGCGATTTCCGCGATTCGGCGTTGCTGGCAGGGCAGGGGCCCTTCGATCTGGTAGCCGGCACGCCGCCGTACTTTCCCATCGGGACCGGTCCCCAGTCCGATGGGATCCAGCGGGCCCCTTGCCGATTCGAGCATCACGGCGGCGTGGAGGCGTACTGTGAGGCGGCCGCTCGCGTGCTGGCACCGGGCGCGCCCTTGGTCGCGTGCGAGGCGTGGAGCCAGCGCGAGCGCGTCGAGCCCGCGGGGCGCGCGGCTGGCTTGGCGCTCCACTACTGGCGCGACGTGATCCCACGCCAGGGCAAGGCTCCGCTCTTCGTCGTCTTTGCCATGACTGCGGGGGCGCAGGCCGACGTTCTGGTCAGGCCGCCGCCATTGGTCGTGCGCGACGGCCAAGGCCGGCGCACGCCGGAATTCGCGGCGGTGCGCGAGGTTATGGGCATGCCGGCGTAGCACCTCCGCCGAGGCGCCAGTCGGGACTGGCGGTTCTTACGGTCGAGAGACTCTACTTCACAATGAAGATATCAGGTACGGGCGGATCAGCCATGCCAACGCCGATGTGGAATCCCACATGCGGCGGCTGGTTGTAGGCCGAGTTCTCGAACGCGACTTGTGCGCGGTAGGTCGGATCGTGCATGAGCGTGTAGATGCGGCGCTTGGTTACAGTTGTAGTCGTGAACACTTTCAGAGACGCGTTGCTCGACTGGCGAAGCACCAGTTCCTCACGCCAATCGCCCAGCAGGTCGGCGGTGAGCGTCGGGGTGGACTTGGTACCGTTGTTCGACCCGCAGTCGGAGCAGCTCAGCAATGAGCCGCCGCCCACCTTGGTGATCGACGTGCCGTTTTCCAGCTCACGCCATTCATCGTCGTCCCAGTAAATGAGGAAGTTGCTCCCGGCATTGGGGGTAACGGTGGCACCGGTTCCGCAATTGAGGTTGCCGGTGTGGCTCGACGAACAGGACGCGGCAGTCTCGTTCCCCACGCCGACATAGTCAGCGGCACCGCGCCCGTTGTCCCCGCCGCCTGTCACGACAAAGTACGTCTTGCAGGTGGCTCCGTCATGACAATCTCCGCCCCCTAGAGTCTCGTGAACCGAGAACACTGAGATCCCCTTGCCCACCACCAGCTCGCTGATGTGCATGGCATCGCCATGGCCCATTTGGGCATCGCACTTCAAGGTTCCGCCGCTGTCGATGGTTCTTGTTCCGGTGATTATCTCCTGTCCACCGTCGTTGTCCGTGTCTGCCGCCATCTCGGAGTGGTCGCCACCGCCATTGGGGCAATTGGTAACGCTGTCGTAGACCCAGTTCTTGGCCAACACACCATTTCGGTAGGTGAGTGAAGAAACCGTCAGGCGCGTGTAATAGCCACGGCCTTGGATGATGCTCGGCTTTCCGGTGGCAACGCCGCCTTCCTTCACGAACGCCATCCCGCCGTTGAAGCGGTCCACGCGGTTGCCGTAAGTGTCGCCCCAAGCCCCCACGTCTCCGCGGGGCACGGGGTAGTCGACCGTCGCCAGTTCTTTGCCGTCCGACCCTCGGAACACCGTGATCCACTCGGGCCCGGTCAGGATGTAGCCGGAGCTGTTGCGGTACACGGCGCTGTTGTCGGCGCCAGCCGCGGAGCCCGTGCTCAGATAGGCGCCTGTTCCGTCCTTGGTGCCTGGGGCGGTCTTGACCGCCAATTCCGCCTTTCCGTCGCCGTCGAAGTCACCCACTGACATCTGCGTGTAGTGCGCGCCGGCGCGAATGTTCGGCCCCAGGTCAATGCGGAAGAGCTTCGTGCCCGCCAACGTGTATCCATCAATGTAGACGTCGCTGGTGACGCCTGCGTTGGCATTGTCTTGCGCGTTCGAGGGATCCCACTTGAGCACGATGTCGAGTTTGCCGTCGCCATCGAGATCACCCGTGCTCCCATCGTTCGCGCTGTAGGATCCGCTCGGCGGTGTCAACGGAATGCTCGTGTAGTTCTGTGCCCAGGGCGTGACCGGATCAGACTGCGCGCCCTCGACCCCTTTGGTCACGGCGCTCACCGTATATTTCGAGGTGGCGGTGCCGGCCGCGTCCAGGAAATTGGTGCTATCGGTCACGTTTTGCAACTTGCTTCCGTCTTTGTAGAGGTTGTACGAGACGTTGCTGGCCGTGGTGTCGTACTCAGTGCCCAGCATGCGCCAACCAACATAGACGCCGCCTGTGACCTTCACCGCGACCACGCCGCGATCCAGGTTCTCCATCTGGTAGTGGCCGCTTCCCGACGGGGCTACTGTCGTATTTCCACCCATTGGCGTCGTATTTCCACCCGTTGGCGTCGTGTCGCCGCCTGCGGTCGTCACACCGCCTGGGTTCATCTGCCCGCCAACTTGGGTCGTTCCACCCGATGCTGTGCCGCCTGGCCCAGGCCCGCTGCCTCCGCCTCCTGACGAACTGCACGCAGGGAACAACATTCCCAGACTGATGGCGTACAGGAATGACGCAATAATGCGAAATACTGGACCTTGCGTTGTGTGCTCTCGTTGCATGCGTTCCTCCCGGTAATCGAACCCATGACTCGGAGTCTTGGCCAGGCAGTGGCGTTGCCACCCCCACACGGCTCATCGAATTTCCTACCTGCCGGAGAGACGTCCGGCAAGGACGATGAGCGCCATCGTCCCGCTGCGTACCCTACCGCCGCACGAAGATGTCGGGCTTGGGAGGCATGAGCATATTGTGGCCGATGTGGAAACTGGGGTGAGGAGGCTGATTGAACCCAGCCTGCTCGGAAGACACCTGCATGCGGTACTGGGGATCGTGCATCAGGGTGTAGATCCGCCGCGTGGTCACGTCCGTCGTGGTGTAGAGGCGCAGGGCCGAATTGTCCTTCTCGCGCCAGATGATCTCTTCGCGCCAATCGCCCAACAGGTCTGCGCTGAGCGCAGGTGTGGCCTTGGTCGAGTTGTTCGAGGCGCAATCAATACAGGTCAAGAGTGGTGTGGCGCCGCCGTATTTCGTGATGCTCGTCTGGTCTTCCAGCTCACGGGCTTCGTCCGCGTCCCACCAGATGACGAAGTTGTCCGAACTTGGCAGGCTGCCCACGCTTTTTCCCGTGGTCGCCGATATCAGTGAACCTGAGTTGTTGGTCCACATCTCACCCCCGTCATTGCCGTCGTAGATGTCGTCGGCCACGCCGCGAGAGGTGCTCGACACGGTGGGACCGGCCACGATGACGGCGCAAGTGTTGGCGTCATGCTCATCGTACGCCGTCGCGCCGTTCATGTGGGGCACGAATACTTCCAGGCCCGACCGGCCGGGGATGAGATCGGCGACGTGCAATCCCAACCCGTAGCCCAGGTTGGTCGAACAGCGTCGGGTGCCATCGCCATTGATGGTGGACGATCCGGTGATGATTTCCTGGGTGCCATCGCCGTCCACGTCGGCCACTGCCCAGCTGTGCGCGCCTTGCCCGGAGTAGGCGGTTCCCAGCCTGCTGTCCGCGGTCCACAACAGCGTGAGCGCGCCGTCTCGCCAATTCCACGCGCTGATCGCGGTGCGAGCGTAGAAGCCCCGCCCCATGATGATACTCGGACGACCGCTGGCGGTTCCATCGGCCTGGGAGCGAACAAACGCCGCCGTCGAAAGAAGATTGTCCACGCGATTGCCGTAGGTGTCACCCCAGTCCGCAACCGCTCCACGCGCCGGCTGAAAACTCACGGTCGCCAGCTCAGCACCCGAGACGCCGTCGAACACGGTCAGGTATTCCGGTCCGGTCAGGATGTACCCGGACGGATTGCGGTAGACAACGGTTTGGTCGTCGGGAGCTGCGGCTCCCGTTTGCAGATTGGTGCCGGTCCCGTCAATCGTGCCGGGCGCGGTTTTCACCACGACTTCGGCCTTGCCGTCTCCATCGAAGTCATAGACCAGGTGTTGGGTGTAGTGTGCGCCGGCTCGAATGTTGGGCCCCAGGTCGATCCGCCAAAGCTGCTGTCCGTCCAGGTTGTACGCATCCAGGAATACATCGCCGGTGCAGCCGCCTTGTGAGTTGTCTCTGGCGTTTGATGGATCCCATTTCAGGACGATTTCGTACCGTCCGTCTCCATCCAGATCACCGACGGAAGCGTCGCTGGCGCTGTAGGTATAATGTTCGTTGGGCGTTGGACAGGTCGCCGGGGTGACACCCGCCGGAGGAACCACCAGGGGAATCCGCAGATAGTCTTGCGGCCAGGGGGTGACCACCCGTGACAGCTCCTGTGTCTCTCCGTCGATGATCGCGGCCACGGAGTACTGAACATTCAAGCTGGCCTGGGGGTCTGGGCCGACCGAGGAGTCCAGGTAGTTCGTACTGTCGAGCACGGTCGCGAGCAGTTCGTCGCCACGGTAGACGGCATACGCAATCCGATCGGGTTGCTGGTCGTCGTATTCGTAGCCAAACATGCGCCAGCCCAGGTACACGCCATTGGGCATACTAACCGCGACCAGGCCACGGTCCAGGTTCTCCATATGGTAGTGCCCGTTCGTGCGAGCAGGGGGGCCGCCGGCATCGGCGAGGGGTTCGTTGGTGTTGGCGTCGGGCTCCAGTGAAGTGATAACAACCAGATTTCGGGAGTCACAGCCAAGCCAAAAACCCAACAGGATGATGGCGGCACGCTTCATCAGAATCGCGCTCCCACAAGCGCCGTGCCAATCCACGAAGGTCGGCCCGTGCTTGCGACCAGAGTGTTCAAACTGTACAGCCGTGGTTCCGGCGTGAGCCACAAGGTCCCTGCCGTGACGTCGAAGAAGAAATGGCGGGAAAGCGAGGCCGTGACACCCAGGGCCGCGCGTCCGCCCAGCGACCACGCGGTCATGCGCTGGCCCTGGAAGCCCGAGTTGGCGATTCCTTCGGCCACCAGGTGATACGCGCCGGCGCCCAGTTCGGCGTGGGGGAGAAATCGCCACCAAGGCCAATGCGTGAAGGTCAGGCCCAGCCCGATGAAGCTCTGATCGACGCGCACGAGTCCTTCCTGGGCTTGCAGGGTGGGGCGGGTACCCAAGCCGAGCGCGCTGACTGTGGCGCGCACCCAAGAACGCAGTTGGTATCCGGCTTCCAGATACGGCAGAAACGCAGGCGAAAAGCCTGACGATGTGCCAAGAAGCGCCAGACCGCCGGCCAAGAAAACCCGATCTCTTGCTGCGGGCGCCGGCCGTGGCGGTGTGGGCGAGGGCGGTGGGGCGGCCGTGGCCAGTCGGTTCGCGAGGGTATCGAACATGCGCGCACGAATGAAATCCACAGCGCGCACGGCGAGGACGACATCAGCGCGATCCATTTCCTCCTCGGAAACGTGCAGATGGGCAACCGAGGTCTTGTTGCTTGAACGATCGAGAAACCAGACATCGAGCTGGTGGACGGGAACCTCCGGTGGCGTCGCGTCGGCCGTGTTGGCGAAGACTACGACCGCGGCAGTTCGCGGTCCGGGCGCGAGTGTTTCGAGCTGCGCGGCCGGCGTGAGGGGCGTGTCCGCGTGGATGAAGCGCACCTCGAAGCCCACCGACAGGGCTTCGCCGCGCAGGCGATTGAGAGCCTCTTGCATGGCGCTGTTCTGTCCCTCGGGAATGGCCACGGCGATCACCGCGCCTCCTGAATCCGGGGCTGCACCTGCCTGGGCGGTGCCAGGTGGAAGCGCGAGGGCAAAAAGCAAAGTGGCAAGAAGAGCGTTCACTCGGCCGGTGATTGTACAACGGCGCGCGCGAGTTGGGCTTGATTCCCCTCGGGAAAGAGTTGCAGGTAGGTGCGTGCCGTCTGGTGCGCCAGTTGGCGGTCCCTGTGCACGAGCAAGGTCAGCTTGCGCCCCAGCGCCTCTGAGGCGTAGGGCCCGCGGCCCGCTTCGGCCAGGTAGGTGTCATACCAAGTCAGGGCGGCGTCCGATGACGCTGGCCCCACTTCGGCGAGGCGGCCCAGGAAGAAGGCGGCGTCCTTGGCGCGATCGCTGCCTGCGAAGCGCGCTCGCAGGGCCAGCAAGGCCTGGCGTGCGGTTTCGTACTTCCTGGTGTAGCGGGCCGCATCCGCCAGGGTGATGAGATCCTGGGCCGAGCCGCGAGCCAGGGTGACGTCCAGACCGCGCCTTTCCGCATCTTGCACGATGGAAGAAAAGTCTCCCTTGGCGATCAGCTCTGACCAGGAAAGCGAATGGCCTGCCAACGCCTCATCGTGCATGGCCAGCCGACCTGGGCTGCCAGGAGCAGCGTGCTTGGCCGCGCCCCGGCTGGTTTCAGCAGGCGTGGAAGGCGACAGCGACGCGGGAATTTCCGGGTGCGGCGTCTCCTGCGTGACCCGAACCGGAGCGGCAATGGGGGCTTCGCTTGGCGGGTTCGCGAACAGCTCCAGCGACTCGCCTGCCCGCAGAGTCAAGACGCGATCGGCGCGGGGACCGCGGACCTCGACCACGCCGGTCTTCATGTGCAGGTCCAGCCGCCCCTTGGCGGCGTCGAATCCCAGACGGAAAGCGGTGCCTTTGACTAGAACCGAAAAGGGCCCGGCCTCGAAGCGCCAAGAAGAGTGCCTGCGGGGATTGACCATCACGTCGATGGCGCCGTCGGTGACGGCCACCTGGGCGCCGTGCGCGTCGGTGCCCAGCACCTTGATCTTGGCCGAGGGTTCGATTCCCAGGCTGGACTCGTCGGAGAAAAGCACGCGCGCGGCCGAGGTGGCGGCGATGGTTTCAGCCGCTGCCACGGTCGCTCCCTCGACCACATAATGCAGGGGTGTGTCCAGAGACTTGGGCGGCAGGCGATAGGCAGCGATGCCCAGTACCATGGCCGCGGCCCCGGCCAGAGCCCACTTGCCCCATGCAAATTGGGGACGCAGGGAAATCGGAGGCTCGAGGTGCTGTCCTTGTTCGAGCCGGTTGGCCAGCCGCTGCCAGCCCTGGTCGAGCACCGCCTCAGTCACTTGTCCCAGGCCTTGCCGAGCCAGAGCCGCGACATCCTCCACAATTTTCGGATTCACCACATTCTTCATCGCCCGCCCCCAAGGAAATGCATTCGTTCGCTGGCGGACAGAGGCACGGATTCAAACCCGCCCTGGTCAATGACCCGATCAGACGCGGACCCTACGGAGCCAGCATTTCGGAGTCGGAGTTGCAATTTAGCCCGAATTCCCGCAGTCACAGGAGACTTCTTTCATCATGGCAGTGTCGCGATGTCTCCCGCGTGGCTCACAGAATCTCGGGAATGTGCGGCTGTCGGCTGACTAGGCGTGGCACGCGACAATTCTTTCCTGATCTGTTTCTTGAGCCATTGCTTTGCCGAAGAGCACTGCTCGATTACATTCAACGTCTGTGCATTCGCCGGGATGCTCAAGACCGATCACATCATGGAGGCTGCGATGCGAACCAGAACTCGGAAATTGATACAAGCTCTCGCGCGGGGCTCGGTGGCTCTGCTCCTTGCGGGCACAATCCCCTTGCTCCAGGGCTGCAGCTCTGCCACTGGGGGTTCAAGCTCCAGCGCAGGGGCGACGAGCCCAGGTGGGGCCACGGGAGCGGCCGGGCACGCGAACGGCGGCGCCACGACTGTGACCGGCGGGACGCCCCAACCCGGCGGTTCCACGAGCGTGCCTCCTAGCACCGGCGGGAACACGACCGCGCCGGGCGGGAACACGACTGAAGTGGGCGGGACCACGACCGCGCCGGGTGGGACTACGACCGAAGTGGGCGGGACCACAACCGCGCCGGGCGGGACTACGACCGAAGTGGGCGGGACGACGACTGCACCTGGCGGCAAGACCGCACCGGGCGGGAACACGACTGCACCCGGCGGCAAGACCGCACCGGGCGGGACGACGACTGCACCTGGCGGCAAGACGACCAGCACCGGCGGTGTCACCACCTCGGGCGGAGCGACGACAGCCGGGGGTAGCACCGGGCCAGCGGGTGGGAACACGATGGTTGTCCCGCCGACAACGGGCCACTACCAGATGGAGAACCTGGATCGCGGCGTGGTGGCCGTTGTGGTCACGGGCGGCGTCTATGTTGGTTGGCGCATGTTGGGCTACGAATACACCGGAACGGACAGCGACACTTCGTACAACCTCTATAAGGACGGCACCCTGCTCAAGAACGTGACCGATAGCACCAACTACCTGGACGCGGCTGGCACTGCCACCTCGAAGTATACGGTGAGCGCCGTGCTCAGTGGGAAGGAAGGGGCGCAGTCTGCTCCGGTCACGGTCTGGGCACAGCAGTACTTGAGCATTCCTATTACCGCACCTCCGAATGGTCCACAGGGTGGCTCGTACTCCGCAAGTGATGGTGCCCCGTGCGATCTGGACGGCGACGGTCAGCTGGACCTGATACTCAAGTGGGATCCGTCCAATTCGAAAGACTCTGCGTCGAGCGGCAAGTCAGATGATTGCATCATCGACGGGATCAAGTTTGATGGAACGCGGCTGTGGCGCATCGATCTGGGCGTCAACATCCGCGCCGGGGCGCACGACACGCAAATGTCGGCGTACGACTTTGACGGCGACGGCAAGTGCGAACTGGCCGTCAAGACTGGGCCAGGCACCAAGGATGGCAAGGGCAACTTCCTGAAGAAGGGGCCGGCGGCGGGCGTTGACAACAGCCAGGATCTCAGAGGTGCTCGCGGCATGACCTTGGGAGGGCCCGAGTGGATGACCGTGTTCAGCGGTGCGGACGGCTCGGAACTCGACACCATCGAATATCCGGTGCTCTACAGTCACTATGCCAACTGGGGCGACTCGAATGGCAACCGGTCGCAGCGATTTAACGGTGGGTTTGCGTTCGTGAAGGATGTTCCCGCTGGCGGCGGTGCTGCAGTTGCGAACGGTCTTCCGAGCATCATCTCGGGCCGTGGCTACTACACCTATCTGACGGTTTCTGCGATGACCTACCGGAATGGGGTGATGGCGAAGAACTGGGTCTACGACAGCGTAACTGAGATCACCAATGGCGGTGGCGACCACTCAGAGATGGCGGCGGACGTGGACGGGGACGGTGCGCAGGAGATCATCCCTGGCGCAAGGATCATCAATGGCGATGGAACTTTCAGGTGCGACTCGGGAATGGGCCACGGCGATGCCCTGGACGTGACCGAGCTGGTTCCTGGCAAGGGGATCACCGTGTTCTCGATTCACGAGAGTCTAGGGGGCATGGATGCTCATGACGCTTCCACCTGCAAGACGTTCTATTTCAAGAACGAAGAAGCCGGTGTGGACTCCAATCGTGGCCGCGCTGAATATGTCGGCGTGGGCAATGAGACCAGCGCATCGTGCACTTGTGGGTCGTGCAACGTGAAGCAGGCCCTTTGCGCCACCGGTGCCGCAACCGGCCTGCAGGCTGGGACCAACTTCGTCATGTACTGGGACGCCGACTTGTGGCGTGAGACTGAGAACGCCAACTCGATCAGCAAGCCCGGAGGAGCAACCCTGCTGACCTGCGCCGAGTGCTCGGGGTGCAACGGCACCAAGAACACCCCGGTGCTGAGTGGAGATATTCTGGGCGACTGGCGTGAGGAAGTCATCTGGCGCGTAACCGCTGGTGGGTCCTTGCGGCTGTACACGACGACTGACGTGAGCACGAACCGGATCTACACGCTCATGCACGACCCGACCTACCGGGCGCAGGTGAACTTCGAGCAGTCAGCCTACAACCAGCCGCCTCATGTTGGGTTCCGCATCGCCCCCAACATGGATCCTCCGCCAGTGCCCAACATCTTCATTGCAGGGAAGAAGTAGACTCGGTCTGTTGTGAGACCGGTTCACGCGTGAACGAGGCTTGCGCCGTTCACGCTTCTTGGGCGATGCAAGAAACCCCGGCTTCCCGGTGATGGGAAGTCGGGGTATTGCTATCTGGGCCCAGCCTTGTTCCTGGTTTGGACATGCGGGAAGCGGCGGATGGATGGCCAAACGTGGCACGCGATCTTATTTGAGCCGTTAGTTTCTGACATGGCACTGCCTGCATGGATTAGAAGACCGCGCATCCGCCAGGGTGCGCAAGACTGACGACATTCATGGAGGATGCGATGCGAACCAGAACTCGGAAAGTGACACAGGCTCTCGCGCGGGGCTCGGTGGCTCTGCTCCTAGCGGGAACCATTCCCTTGCTCCAGGGCTGCAGCTCTGCCACTGGGGGTTCAAGCTCCAGCGCAGGGGCGACGAGTGCGCCTGGCGGGGCGACGAGTGCGCCCGGCGGGGCGACGAGTGCGCCCGGCGGGGCGACGAGTGCGCCTGGCGGGAACACGACGGCGCTGGGCGGGAACACGACGGCGCCGGGCGGGAACACGACCGAGGTGGGCGGGAACACGACCGAAGTGGGTGGGAACACGACCGAAGTGGGCGGGGCCACGACCGAACCGGGCGGAACGACAACTGTGCCCGGCGGCAAGACCGCGCCCGGTGGAAACACGACGATAACTGGCGGCAAGACCAGCCCCGGCGGAAACACGACGGTAACTGGCGGCAAGACCAGCCCCGGCGGAAACACGACGGTAACTGGCGGCGTGACAACCGCAGGCGGAGCCACGACGCAAGCGGGTGGGAACACGACAGTCGCCCCGCCGACAACCGGCCACTATCAGATGGAGAACCTGGATCGCGGCGTGGTGGCGGTGAAGGTCACAGGCGGCGTCTATGTTGGCTGGCGCATGATGGGCTACGAGTACACCGGAACGGACGCCGACACCTCGTACAACCTCTACAAGGACGGCACCCTGCTCAAGAACGTGACCGACAGCACCAACTACCTGGATGCGGCCGGCACTTCCACCTCGAAGTACACGGTGAGCTGCGTGCTCAAGGGAAAGGAAGGGGCGCAGTCTGCTCCGGTCGCGGTGTGGGCAAACCAGTACTTGAGCATCCCCATAACCGCGCCTCCCAATGGTCCCCTCGGTGGCGTGTACACCGCGAACGATGCCAGCCCGTGCGATCTGGACGGCGATGGGCAGATGGACATCGTGCTCAAGTGGGATCCGTCCAACTCGCAGGACTCGTCGTTCTCCAACAAGTCGGATGATGTCTATATTGACGGGCTCAAGCTGGACGGAACCAGGCTGTGGCGCATTGATATTGGCGTGAACATTCGCGCCGGGGCGCACGACACGCAATTGTCGGTCTACGACTTCGACGGTGACGGCAAATGCGAGGTGGCGTTCAAGACCGCGCCTGGAACCAAGGATGGCAAGGGTAACTATCTGAAGAAAGGGCCAGCGGCGGGCGTCGACAACAGTCAGGATCTCAGAGGTCCCCGCGGGATGACCTTGGGCGGACCGGAGTGGCTAACCGTGTTCAGCGGCGCCGATGGATCGGAACTGGACACCATCGCGTATCCGGTGCTCTATGCCAGCCATAGCTGGGGCGACACGAACGGCAACCGATCGCAGCGCTTCAACGGCGGGTTTGCCTTCGTGAAGGATAATGGCATTGCCACAGGTCTTCCGAGCATCATCCAGCAGCGCGGCTACTACACGGTGCTGACCGTGTCTGCGCTGACCTACCGCAATGGGGTGCTGGCGAAGAACTGGGTCTACGACAGCATGACATCCATCCCCAATGGCGGTGGCGACCATTCATGCATGGCGGCGGACACAGACGGCGACCTTGGACAGGAGATCATCCCCGGCGCAAGGACCATCAACAGCGACGGAACCTTCAAGTGTGACTCGGGCATGGGCCATGGCGATGCCATGGACATCGCGCCGCTGATTCCTGGCAAACCTATGGTTACCTTCTCGATTCACGAGTCTCTCGGTGGCAGTGATGCTCACGATTCCGCCACCTGCACGTTCTACTACAAGCTTACCAACCCTGGTGTCGACGCCAATCGCGGCCGCGCCGAATACGTCGGTGCGGGCGACGAAACCAGCGCGTCCTGCAACGGCGGGGGGGCCACGGGTTTGTGCCTCACCGGTACCGGCACCGCCCCCTCGGCTGGTAGCAACTTCGTCATATACTGGGACGACGACGAATGGCGCGAGCTTGAAAATGGCACATCGATCACCAAGGCCAGCGGCACAACCTTGCTGAACGCGAGTGGCTGCGCGTCGAACAACGGCACCAAGTCCGACCCGACGCTTACCGCGGACATGCTGGGCGATTGGCGCGAAGAAGTCATCTACCGCGAGTCGGCCGGCGCGGCCTTGCGGATGTACACGACCACAACTGTGACCAAGCGCCGCATCTACACCCTCATGCACGATGCGACCTACCGAGCGCAGGTGAACTTCGAGCAGGCAAGCTACAACCAGCCGCCGCACGCGGGGTTCCAAATCAGCCCCAACATGCCCGCTCCGCCCGTGCCCAACATCTTCATTGCAGGGAGCAAGTAGACCCGGTCGTGAGACTGGCTCAAGCGTGAACGGTGCCTCTACCGTTCACGCTTCTCGGGCGATGCAAGAAACCCCGGCTGCCTGTTGATGGGTAGTCGGGGTTTTGCTATCTGCCCCCTCGGAGGAAGAACTCTGCACGGCGGCTGATAGCACGGTACAATCCGCATCGATGATTGGAACCACAGTGAGAGTCAGACGGAGATTTTGGACAGTGATCGGCGGTGCCTTGACTTTGGCCGCGATTGCCTGGCCCACAGTTGGGTGCCGTCGCAAGCACCCCGTCCCGCCAACGCCCCCAACCAAGGCCCAACCGGGGCCTGACGCTCGGCCATCGATAGATCCAACGTTCCTGATCCTGGTGTGGATGGAGACCACGCCGCCGGGTGCAGCCGTTAGGCGGGTATCCGATGGCCACGTGATGGGATATACGCCCGAAATTATCGAGTTTCACCAGTCGGCCGAGCCTGAAACGATCCGTTTCGAACTGCAAGGCTACCTTCCTCTCACGCGGGAGGTGTCGGCACTTTCAGATGGCGAATTGAAGGTCGTGCTGGAACCGATCCCGAAAGGACGTCATCCGGCTACCAAGAAATCCAAAGGGAGCAAAGAGCACCCCAAATAGGATTCGTTGCCGTCGTCGCGGCCAGCAGTCACTCGGCCGATGATTGTACAACGGAGCGCGCGAGTTGGGCTTGATTCCCCTCGGGAAAGAGTTGCAGGTAGGTGCGTGCCGTCTGGTGCGCCAGTTGGCGGTCCCTGTGCACGAGCAAGGTCAGCTTGCGCCCCAGCGCCTCTGAGGCGTAGGGCCCGCGGCCCGCTTCCGCAAGGTAGGTGTCATACCAAGTCAGGGCGGCGTCCGATGACGCGGGCCCCACTTCGGCGAGGCGTCCCAGGAAGAAGGCGGCGTCCTTGGCGCGATCGCTGCCTGCGAAGCGCGCCCGCAGGGCCAGCAAGGCCTGGCGTGCGGTTTCGTACTTCCTGGTGTAGCGGGCCGCATCAGCCAGGGTGATGAGATCCTGGGCCGAGCCGCGAGCCAGGGTGACGTCCAGACCGCGTCTTTCCGCATCTTGCACGATGGCGGAAAAGTCTCCCTTGGCGATCAGTTCTGACCAGGAAAGCGAATGGCCTGCAAACGCCCCATCGTGCATGGCGAGCCGACCTGGGCTGCCAGGAGCAGCGTGCTTGGCCGCGCCCCGGCTGGTTTCAGCAGTCGTGGAAGGCGACGCGGGAATCTCCGGACGCGACGTCTCCTGCGTAACCCGAACCGGAGCGGCGATGGGCGTTTCGCGCGGCGGGTTCGCGAACAGCTCCAGCGACTCGCCTGCCCGTAGGGTCAAGACGCGATCTGCGCGCGGACCGCGCACCTCGACCACGCCGGTCTTCATGTACAAGTCCAGGCGCCCCTTGGCGGCGTCGAAGCCGAGACGGAAGGACGTGCCTTTGACCAGAATCGAAAAGGGCCCGGCCTCGAAGCGCCAGGAAGAGTGCCTGCGGGGCGTGACCATCACGTCGATGGAGCCATCGGTGATGGCCACCTGGGCGCCGTGTGCGTCGGTGCCCAGCACTTTGATCTTGGCCGGGGTTTCGATGCCCAGGCTGGACTCGTCGGAGAAAAGCACGCGCGCGGCCGAGGTGGCGGTGATGGTTTCAGCCGCTGCCACGGTCGCTCCCTCGACCACATAGTGCAAAGGGCTGTCCGACGGCTGCAGCGGCAGGCGATAGGCAGCGATGCCCAGCACCACGGCAGCCGCCCCTGCCAGGGCCCACTTGCCCCAGTGAAACTGGGGACGCAGGGAAATGGGGGGCTCCAGGTGCTGTCCTTGCTCGAGGCGGTTGGCCAGCCGCTGCCAGCCCTGGTTCAGCTCGGCCTCAGTCACTTGCCCCAAGCCCTGCCGAGCCAGAGAGGCGACGTCCTCCACAATTCTGTGATTCACCACGTTCTTCATCGCCCGCCCCCCAAAAAACTTGACGGTGTCCCAGTGCCCAAGTGCGCGAGTCCTGGGCCTTCCTGTCTAGCAACAGACTTGTGAATGGAAGCCAAGGCATTGTTCAGATACCGCTTCACCGTGGCCAACGAGACGTCCAGGCCGACAGCGATTTCGTGCAACTCCATGCCATCTACGTGGCGGAGAACGAACACGGCCCTGTACTTGTCGCGCATCTGGTCCAGCATTTGCTGGACGCACAACAGGGTTTCGCGTGTCTCGAAATCGGTTGGCGACGACGAGGAGGGCATGGAGGGATACTGGTGCTCAGCCACGATCTTGCGGCGCACGCGAATGCGGCGAATCTCTTCGCTGAGCACGCGCACTGCCACCGAGTACACGAAGCTGCGAATGGCCGAGGCTTTCTCCAGGGTATACAGCCTGCGGAAAACCCGGAGGAAAACCTCTTGGGTCAGATCATCGGGGTCATGGCGCGGGCCGAGTGCTCGGCGAAAGAGGCCATAGACCATGGGCGCGAAGCGGAACCAAATCTCGCGCTGGGCCCAGACTTGGCCTACCAGGGCCGCGCGAGCCAACATGGCGTCGTCGGCACTGGCGCCCACGCGCTCATCGCGTTTCGAGACGGCTGTGGTTTGTTCGTTGGTGGACAGCGGCACGGATCCAGACCTGCCGTCGTGAACGACCCGGTCGGACACGGATCCCATTGTACTAGTATGCCAGAGTTCGGGCCGCACGTTGATCTGGTTTCCTGCTGTCGAATGAAGGTCCTTTGGTAGCGCAGTGTCGCGAAGGCTCCCCTTCGGCTCACAGATTTCTGGGTGGCACGGCGGTTGACGACCAGTGTTAACGATGGGATCTTTTTCTGAGCCGTTGTGCCACCGCCGGGCACTGCTGGGCCAGGCGCAAAAAGTGCGCGCTAACTTATGATGCGCAAGACAGACGACATGATGGAGGATGCGATGCGAACCAGAACTCGGAATGCGACACAGGCTCTCGTGCGGGGCTCGGTGGCTCTGCTCCTTGCGGGCACAATCCCACTGCTCCAGAGCTGCGATTCGGCCACCGGGAGAGGGTCGGGTTCGAACGCTGGGACGACAAGTGCAGGCGGTGCCACGGGTGCGGCCGGAAATGTGAACGGTGGCTCGACCGTTGCGACCGGCGGGATCCCCCAACCCGGCGGGTCCACGAGCGAGCCTCCTAGCACCGGCGGGACGACGACGGCGCCTGGCGGGACGACAACGGCGCCGCCTGGCGGGACGACGAGCGACCTCGGCGGAACCACGGCTGTGACCGGTGGCAAGACCAGCCCCGGCGGGAACACGACTGTCACTGGCGGCAAGACTAGCACCGGGGGTGTCACCTCCCCAGGCGGTGTGACCACCGCGGGTGGAAACACGACACCCACAGGCGGGAACACGACAATCCCGTCGGGAACTGGGCACTATCAAATGGAGAACCTGGATCGCGGCGTGGTGGCGGTGAAGGTCACGGGCGGCGTCTACGTTGGTTGGCGGATGATGGGCTACGAGTACACCGGAACGGACAGTGACACTTCGTACAACCTCTACAAAGACGGCACTCTGCTGAAGAATGTGACCGATAGCACCAACTACCTGGACCCGGCCGGCGCCACCAGCTCGAAGTACACAGTGAGCGCTGTTCTCAACGGCACCGAGGGTGCGCAGTCTGCTGCGGTCACGGCCTGGTCGCAGCAGTACGCCAGTATCCCCCTGACCCCACCTGCCAAGGGTCCCAATGGAGGCACGTACAGCGCGAGCGATGGAAGCCCGGGGGATCTCGATGGCGACGGCAAACTCGACATCGTGATGAAGTGGGATCCGTCGAACGCGCAGGACAATTCCAACTCGGGCACCACCGACGACGTCTTCATTGACGGCTACACATTGGCTGGCAAGCAGCTTTGGCGCATTGACCTGGGACCGAACATTCGCGCCGGCGCGCACTACACGCAGATGTCAGTGGGCGACTTCGACGGCGACGGCAAGGCGGAATTTGCTTGCAAGACCGCACCGGGAACCAAGGATGGAACCGGCGCGTATCTGAGCACGGGACCCGCTGCCAGCGACGATGATAGCGCTGTGTATCGCAACGGCACCGGCTACATACTGACCGGGCCCGAGTACCTGACCGTGTTCGCCGGAGACACCGGCAAGGAACTGGCGACGGTGGCCTATCCAGTGCCCCGCGGGGTCGTGACTGCTTGGGGCGACGGCTACGGCAACCGAGTGGACCGCTTCAACGGCGGGATGGCATTCGTGAGCGATACTGGCACTGGCAAGACCGCGAGCGGGCGGCCGAGCATCATCCAGCAGCGTGGCTACTACACGCGTCTGACGATGTCCGCGTACAACTGGCGCGATGGGGTGTTGAGCAAGACTTGGATTTTCGACAGCAATGACCCTGCGAACAGCAAAGCCGCTGGCCAGGGCGATCACGCGGCGATGGCAGCGGACGTGGACGGCGATGGTGCCCAGGAGATCATCACCGGCCCGCTAACTATTGGTAGCGACGGAACTTGGCACTGCAGCTCGGGAATGGGCCATGGCGATGCCTTTGATGCGGCCGAGCTGGTTCCGGGCAAGGGCATCACCGTGTTTTCGATTCACGAGGGCATGGGGGGTATGGATGCTCACAACGGTGACACCTGCGCGTTCTACTTCAAGACCACGGAGGCCGGTGTCGACTCCAACCGTGGCCGTGCCGACTATGTCGGTGCGGGCGACGAAACCAGTGCATCGTGCTACTGCGGATCGTGCAACGAGCATTTGGCCTTGTGCGCCGATGGCACCACAACGGTTACCGTCTCTCCTGGGAGCAATTTCGTGATGTACTGGGACGACGATGAATGGCGTGAGAGTGAAAACGGTACGTCGATCACCAAGCCCAGCAGCGGCGCAACCTTGCTGAACGCGAGCGGGTGTGCGTCGAACAACGGCACCAAGTCCACCCCGACGCTGACCGCAGACCTGCTGGGTGATTGGCGTGAGGAACTGGTGCTCCGCGAATCGACCAACACGGCCCTGCGTGTGTACACAACCACAACTGTGACGAAGCGCCGGATCTACACGCTCATGCACGATGCAACCTACCGGGCGCAGGTTGCGTTTGAGAATGCAAGCTACAACCAGCCGCCCCACCCGGGATTCCAAATCAACCCCAGCATGCCCGCTCCGCCCGTGCCTAACATATTCATCGTGAAGTAGGCTCGGTCGATTGTGAAACTGGCTCACGCGTGAACCGTGCTTGCGCGGTTCACGCTTTCTCAACGATCCACAGAACCGTGATTTCCCGCTGAAGGGAAGTTGAGATTCTTACCATGTGTGCGTCGTGTGCTGATACGGCCGCATTCTTCTGATAGCGCGGGACGCTAGATGGTCCCGACCCGCAGTCGTGTATGACCTAGTCGCACACGGATGCTGCGCATTCGATTTCTTGAGCCGTGGTTCTTCTAGCGGGCACTGCTGGACCAGACGCAAAAAGTGCGCGCTAACTTATGATGCGCAAGACAGACGACATGATGGAGGATGCGATGCGAACCAGAACTCGGAATGCGACACAGGCTCTCGTGCGGGGCTCGGTGGCTCTGCTCCTTGCGGGGACAATCCCCTTGCTCCAGGGCTGTGACTCGGCCACCGGAGGGGGAACCTCGAACGCTGGGACGACAAGTGCAGGCGGTACCACGGGCGCGGCCGGACATCCAAACGGCGGGACGACGAGTGCGCCTGG
>PLNW01000166.1:0-71202 GCA_003142855.1 Myxococcales bacterium | reverse complement strand
GAGTGCGCCTGGCGGGACGACGACCACAACTGGCGGCAAGACCAGCCCCGGCGGGAACACGACCACAACCGGTGGCAAGACCGGCAGCGGTGGCATAACCGTCCAAGGCGGAATCACTAGCAGCGGCGGTGTGACGATCTCAGGTGGCGACACCACGCCAACAGGCGGGAACACGACAGTCGTCCCACCGACGACCGGCCACTACCAGATGGAGAACCTGGATCGCGGCGTGGTGGCGGTGAAGGTTACAGGTGGCGTCTATGTTGGTTGGCGCATGATGGGCTACGAGTACACCGGAACGGACAGCGACACTTCGTACATCCTCTACAAAGATGGCACCAAGTTGGCCACCGTGACTGATAGCACCAACTATCTGGACGCGGCCGGCACCACCACTTCGAAGTACACGGTGAGCTGCGTGCTCAAAGGGACCGAGGGCGCGCAGTCTGCTGCGGTCACGGCCTGGGCGCAGAACTACACGAGCATCCCGTTGACATCGCCGGGCGGATCCTACAGCGCGAGCGATGGCAGCGTGGGGGATCTGGATGGCGACGGCAAGCTCGACATCGTGCTCAAGTGGGATCCGTCGGATGCGAAGGACAATTCCCAGTCGGGCAACACCAGCAACGTCTACATCGACGGCTATACGTTGGCCGGCAAGTTCCTGTGGCGCATCAACCTGGGACCCAACATTCGCGCTGGGGCGCACTACACGCAGATGTCAGTGGGCGATTTCGACGGCGACGGGAAGGCAGAGTTGGCGGTCAAGACCGCACCGGGGACCAAGGACGGAACCGGCGCGTATCTGAGCACCGGACCTGCTGCTAGCGACGATGACAGTGCCGTGTACCGCAATGGCTCGGGCTACATTCTGACCGGGCCCGAGTACGTGACGGTTTTCGCCGGAGACACCGGCAAGGAACTGGCGACGATCAACTATCCTGTGCCCCGGGGGACAGTGACAGATTGGGGCGACGGCTACGGCAACCGGGTGGACCGCTTCAACGGCGGGATGGCGTTCGTCAAGGAGAAGGGCGTTGCGACCGGAAAGCCGAGCATCATCCAGGGCCGTGGCTACTACACGCGCCTTACGGTTTCTTCAATGACCTTCCGGGCTGGCGTGCTGGCGCAGAACTGGATCTACGACAGCATTACCGCTTGCCCCAACGGCGGTGGCGACCACTCAGAGATGGCGGGAGACACTGACGGCGACGGTGGACAGGAGGTCATCACCGGTGCAAGGACCATCGACAGCGGCGGAACCTTGAAGTGTGACGCAAAGACGGGCCATGGCGATGCCATGCACATAAGCGAGCTGGTGGTTGGCAAGCCGCTCGCCGTGTTCTCAGTGCACGAGACTCTGGGTGGTCAGGACTGTCACGATGCAGCGACGTGCACTTCGTACTTCAACGTTACGGGCGGTGGGGACAACGGGCGTGGCGTGGCCGAGTATGTCGCCGCGGGCGACACCACTGCCGCCTCGTGTTCGAGTTCGGTGGGTAGCGTGAATTGCGCTACTGGCGCTGCCGGAGCCCCCAATGCCGGGAGCAACTTCTTGATCTACTGGGACGACGATGAATGGCGTGAGCTGGAAAACGGCACGTCGATCACCAAGGTCGGCGGCGGAACCCTGCTGAGCTGCAGCGATTGCGGGTCGTGCAACGGCAGCAAGTCCACCCCGACGCTCACCGCCGACCTCCTGGGTGATTGGCGCGAAGAGCTGGTGCTTCGCCAGTCGGACAACGCGGCTCTGAAAGTGTTCACGACCACAACCGTGACCAAGCGCCGCATCTACACGCTCATGCACGATCCGACCTACCGGGCGCAGGTGGCATTCGAGAACTCGGCCTACAACCAGCCACCGCACGTGGGATTCCACATCGGCGTTGGCATGGCTAATCCGCCCGTACCCAACATCACCATCGTGAAGTAGGCTCGTCGAGTGTGAAACCGGCTGTCGCGCCTGGTGGCTTCACCAGGGTGGCAGCCGGTTTTTATTTGGCCGGGGCGATCCGCGCTTTCACACCCGGCCACGAAAACAGCCAGCGCGCCCGGAGGGAATTGAACCCCCAGCCCTCGGCTTAGAAGGCCGATGCTCTATCCACTTGAGCTACGGGCGCCCAAGGGGAAAGTATCACGCCGCCTCGCCTCCCGCACGCCGGTAGGGCGACCTGTGGTCGCCCCGCACGAGGCGTGATGCTCTACGCTTGGTCGCCAAGCACGTCACGCACCTTGGCAATCAACTCCTCACGTGTGTACGGCTTCTGAATGAAGCCCGCCAGACCCTTGCCGGCGAACAGGTTGACGACGTCTTGCTCGTTGTAGCCCGAGCTGAGGATGACCTTGACAGCCGGCTTGATCATACGCAGCTCGCGGAAGCACGCCTCGCCATCGAGATGGGGCATGGTGAGGTCGAGAATGACCAGATCCACTTCGGCCGAGCCCCGCTGGAAGATCTCGACCGCCTGGCGGCCATCCTCGGCAGTGAGAACGGTGAATCCCACCCGTTCCAGCATACGCCGGGTCAGGGTGCGCACAGTCTCCTCGTCGTCGACCACGAGCACTTGGCCATGGCCCTTCCAGGTTCGTGCGCTGGGCGCGGTGTTCGCGATCTCGTGCGCTTGGGCTTGAGCGGCCGGGAAGAGCAATTTGAAGGTCGAGCCGCGGCCGACCTCGCTGTAGACCTTGATGGCGCCTTTGTGACCACGCACGATGCCCAGCACCGCGGCCAGGCCCAAGCCGCGGCCGGTGAACTTGGTCGTGAAAAATGGATCGAAGA
Source organism: Myxococcales bacterium (assembly GCA_003142855.1). Classification (GTDB taxonomy): domain Bacteria; phylum Myxococcota_A; class Polyangia; order Fen-1088; family Fen-1088; genus Fen-1137. The sequence continues at coordinate 68,423 of PLNW01000166.1, read as the reverse complement.
TGCGATCCTGTGTGGCTTTGTCCATGCCGCACCCGGTGTCCGCGACTTCAACGTAGACGAAGTCTCCGGGCCGAATTCCATCCGCGACAAAACAGGTCTTGAGATACTCGGGGTCGCAATAGGCCAGGCCGGTGGTGACCGAGATGACGCCGCTGCGATCACCGATGGCTTCTGAAGCGTTGAGGATGAGGTTCATGATGGTCTGCCGCATCTGCGTGGCGTCGGCCTCGACTGCGGGCAGGTTCTCGGCGAAGTGGTACTTGAGCACGACCTTCTTGCTGATGCTGACCGACAGCAGGTGTCCCATCTCCTGCACCAGCTCCATCACATCGAGCGGCTGCACCAGGAAACGTCCCTTGCCGCTGTAGGCGAGGAGCTGACGGCACAGATCGGCCGCGCGTCGGGCGCCGGTTTCGATGGCTTCCAGGCTCTCGCGCGCCGGTGCGAGCGGTGACAGTTCGGCCAGCGCCAGATCGGCGTTGCCCAAGATGCCGGTCAGCAGGTTGTTGAAGTCGTGCGCGATGCCGCCAGCAAGCACGCCCAGGCTTTCCAACTTCTGGCTGTGAAGGACCTGCTGTTCGAGGGTGCGCTGGTCGGTGATGTCCTGCCCGCCCGTGAGGATGAGGGCCTGTCCACCCAATTCCACCCTGCGCGCCGAGATGCGCATGATGCCGATATTGCCATCTTTGCGCCGAATCCGCGTTTCCAGGCGGTTGATCTCCCCCTTGCACGCAAGCTCGGCGTACATCGCCTCACGCTGTTTCGGGTCGATCCACAACCCGATCTCGGTTGGGCTGTGTCCCACCAGTTCCGCCTCGGGATAGCCTGCGACCCGGCAGAAGGCATCGTTGCACCTCAGCAGACGGCCATCGGGTAGAGAAACAGTGAGCGGATCAGGCGCGAAATCGAAGAGTCTGCGGAACCACTCCTCGCTCTTCTTCAGGGTCTCGTCATGTCGCTTCTGCTCCGACACGTCGAGAAAGATCGTGGCAAAGAAGCCAAAACCGAGCGGTGCGATGCTGATTTCGAAATGACGGGCAAGGGGCGGAAAAAAGACGGTCAGCCTCGACGCCTGGCCGGACAGGGCCACGGCGGAAAACTCGGCCAGGTAGGGAGCCTCGGGCGTGCCATAGGCTTCGGTAGCCAGCTTGCCGACGACCTGCTCCGGCCGCAGGCCTGTGCACCCCTCATACTGCGGGTTGACGGCCAGGATGCGGTAGTTGGCGGGCTTGCCCGCGGCGTCGCACACCACTTCGTGCAGCGCCACCCCCTCCGCCATGTGGCGAAACAGCGAGCCCAGAAGCCTCTCGGCGTCGATCTGCACGTTGGGCATGAAACTGTGGTCGTCCATCCGGCCTCCAATCAGACGGCTGACCCTGAGCGACTACGGCCGACGTCGCTGCTAGCAGTGTATCACCACTAACAAAACATCGGTTGGAGAACCGCTATGACGGTGAACCATCGCCCGTGGCTGCGGCGTTGTATGCTCGGGCCATGTTTACCTTTGCGCCCAGCGGGCGCTCCGTCGTGCATTGCGGACTGCTGTGCCTCGTTGTCTTCACGGGGTGTCGCAAGCCGCCGGCCGAGGTCGTGGTCTTCTACGCCTCCAGTTTGACGGCTGTGCTGGGGGACGCGGCGGAGAAGTTCCAGCGCGAAAATCCGCGCGTCCGTGTGCGGCTTGAGCCGAGTGGTTCCCAGGTTGCTGCGCGCAAGGTGGTCGAGCTGGGCATGCGCGCCGACATCGTGGCCGTGGCTGACGCCGGAATCATCGGCAAGATGATGATCCCGCGCCATGCGAGCTGGAACGTGATATTCGCGACCAACGAGATCGTGCTGGCGCACAAGGATCACAGCCGGTTCACCGACGAGATCAGTACCCAGAACTGGCCGAACGTGCTGGCTCGGCCAGGCGTGCGTCTCGGTCGAGCCGATCCTGACACCGCACCCTTGGGGTACCACACGCTGCTGGCGTGGCAACTTGCGGAAAAGTCGGGGACCTATGGCGACGCCGGTGCGGACCTGGCGGCGCGGCTGGCCGGCCAGTGCGCCAAGGAGCATGTGACCCACGACGAGGCCGAGCTCTTGACTCTGCTCGAAGCCCGCGCCATTGACTACGCGTTCGTGTTTCGTTCCACGGCCGAGGACCATCACCTGAAGATCACCGCGCTTCCGGCGGAGCAGAATCTCTCGCAACCCGAGCTGGCCGCGCACTATGCCAGCGTCAGCGTCGAGGTCCGCATGAAGCAAGGGGAAGGCAAAGCGCGTATCATCGGCGGGCCAGTCACCTATGGCATCACCATCCCGGCCGACGCACCCCAGGCCGCCCAGGCGCGGCGTTTCGTGGCCACGCTGCTGGGCGAGGGTGGCAGACGCCTCTTGGAGAGGCGTGGCTTCCATCCGGCCAAGCCCGTTTGGTGCAGTCCCTGCACCACGCTTCCCGATGAGCTAAGCTCCCTCGTGGTGCAGAAACCGTGAAGTTGGCAGCCAAACAGATCGGCGCCGCCATCGTGGCGCTGGCTGCCATCCACCTTGGGTTGGGCTTCTTGCCCGAGCCGCCCTTCACGGTGGCCATGAACTTGGTGCTGTTCTTCACCAACCTGTTCGTGTTTCACGCGGCGGCCGCGACCCTGGCCCGGCGCTCGGCGCGCACGGTGGGGCTGTTTCTCGTCGGCTACTTCGTTCTCTTCCTGCTCGTGCTGGTGTTACTCGGCAAGACGCCGCTTTTCATTCTGCTGGTGGTTGCCTATGCCAGCCTGTTCGCCTCGCCGGTCTTGCTCGGGTTCTTTGCCATCTTCGTGCTGTCGTTCGTGCTCTTGCAGCCCTATGCCTTCGAGACATTCATTCCGCTGGCACTCATCTACAGCACGCTGTGGCGCGTGCGACGGGTGACGTCGCGCTTCGTTCGCCTCTGCCTGGGCGGTGGTCTGGTGGCTTTTGGCGTGGTGTTGTTTCCCATCATTCACCTGGCGACCGAGGACTCGGTGCAGACCCTGTGGAGCACGTTTGTTCGTCCCGAGGTACGCGAGGCCCTGTGGATGAGCCTGGTGTCGTCCACGGTGGCCACGTTGGTGGTGGGGCTCGTGGGCATTCCTCTGGCCTACGGCCTGGCCCGCGTGAACTTCCCGGGCAAGCGCTGGGTCGAGTCGCTGGTTGACGTGCCCATCCTGGTGCCGCAGTCGGTGGCTGGAGTCGCGCTCATCGTGTTGCTCGGCCCTGGCAGCATTTTGGGCGGGGTCCTGGAATCCTTGCACCTGCCCATCTCAGGATCGCTCGCGGGCGTGGTTATCGCCCAGGTCTTCGTGGCCTCGCCCTTCCTCATCAAGACGACCATGACGGCCTTTGAATCGGTGCCGGTGCGTTTGGAGCTGGCCTCGCGCAGCCTGGGCGCCTCGCCGGCGGCGACCTTCTGGCGCATCTCGTTGCCTCTGGCCTCGCGTGGGATTCTGGTCGGCGCCACCCTGGCCTGGGCGCGCGCCATCAGCGAGTTCGGGTGCATCGTCCTGTTCGCCAGCTCGCCGGTCACCGCGCCCGTGTTGGTGCACACCGAGTTTCTGCGCGCGGGTGTTTCGGAGAGCCGGCCTATCGCCGTGCTGCTGCTTGTGATCTGTCTGTGGGTGTTCGTCATGCTGCAATTTGGGCAGACCCTGATTCCCTTTGCCCTGCAACGGCCGCGTCGGGAGCGCCGTCCATGATCGAGATCCAGCACTTGGGCTGTCTGTTCGGCGATTTTGCCCTCGAAGACGTGTCCCTGCGCATCGGCAAAGGGGAATACTGGGTGTTGCTGGGCCCCAGCGGCTGCGGCAAGTCGGTGCTGCTGCAGACCATCGCCGGCTTCTTTCCACCGACGGCTGGCCGCATCCTGGTCGACGGGCGCGATGTCACGGCGCAAGCACCCGAACAGCGCAACATTGGCCTCGTGTTTCAGCAGGCGGCGCTGTTTCCACACCTTTCCGTGCGTGGCAACATCGAATATGGACTACGGGCTCGCCGGGTGCCTGCGGCCGAAGCGCGTCGCACCGTCGACGAGTTGATTGACCGCTTGGGTCTGGCCGCCGTGTTGCCCCGGCCGGTCGCCACTCTGAGCGGCGGCGAGGCGCAGCGGGTGGCCATCGCACGTGCCTTGGCGGTGCGGCCGGTGCTTCTGTTGCTGGATGAGCCGCTGAGCGCGCTGGATCACAACGCGAGGCTGGAGCTGCAGGCCGAGCTGGCTCGGCTGCACAAGGAGCTGGACCTAACCACGCTGCACGTGACCCACAGCCGCGACGAAGCGGCGGCCTTGGGCGATTTCTTGGCCGTGATGCTGGGCGGACGGGTGATTCAGACTGGCACGCTGGCCGATTTGCGCGAGAAGCCGCGCTGTCCTTTTGTCGCGCGCTTTCTCGGGCTGGATCCGTCGTCGGCTGTGTCCCGGCCGCCTTGTGCCGCGGCCTGCCTTGACCAGCCGGGGTGCGTTCCGTGCGTGAGCGTCGACGAAAAGGGGCAGAGATGATGCGACTCGGGGACATCGGCGCGGCTCCGGCGTGTCAGACTTGCTGTCAATTGATCGGTTCGTGAGGCCAGCCCTTTCGTAGCACCATGCAGCCTGAACGTCTCCCCATTGCCAAGGTTTTCAACGTCCCCTTCCTGTCGCTCGACGGGACCAGCGTGGAGATGGCGTCGCTGATCTTCCTTTTCTTGGTCGTGATCGCCATCAGCGGTGTCAAACGACATCGGCAAGTGGTTCGCCGTCTTGTGCAGGCGGGATCGTTCTTTGTCTTCTATTACGTGGTCTATTCCTGCCTGGGTGTGTTCGGAATGATCCGCAATGGGCTGTACGGGATGACCCTGCTCGGTACTGCGTACTCCGAGTCGTTCTATTGGCTAGCCCTTCCGGTCGCGATCATTTCGGTCACGCTGCTACACGGAACAGTGTTTTGCGGCTGGATATGCCCCACGGGAACCGTGCAGGATCTTGCGGGGTGGCTGCGCAAGCGCTTCCCGCGCCGCCAGGAGCGACTGACGCGCGGCAAGTTCATCGGTCTGACCGTGTTCGTGGCGGGCTTTCTCGTGCTGCTGGCCTGGATGGGAGCCAAGAGGCAGCTGCTGCTGGAAGACTCGAGTGTGCACTGGGCGGCCATGTTGATCCTGTTGTGCTACCTGGTGCTGGCAGGCGTGCTCGACGACTTCCCCTCGCGCAAGCTGCGTCTTTTCAGCCTGGTGGCCATCTTCTTCACCGCCGTGTCGCACTTGGTGGTGACCTCGCCGATGCACTTCGCCTTCACCACGCGTGACGATAAGGCGTCCGCGCTCACCACGCTGGTGATTCTGGTGTCGTCGCTCTTCGTCCTGCGTCCTTGGTGCCGCTATCTCTGCCCCTGGGGCTACCTGATGGGTTTCCTGCATCGCTTTTCGCGCCTGCGCATCCAGAAGATGCCGGGCCAGTGCACAGAATGCGGCGTGTGCAACACGACCTGCGATGTGGGCGCGATCAAGAAGGGCGTGGTTCGCCTGGAGCAGTGCCAGTTCTGCTATTCGTGCGTGGATCGTTGCCCCAACGGCGGGTTGCGCGTGGTCGATATGTGGAGTCAGCAGGACGACAAGGCCGCGTTGCCGACAAAGAAGGCGGAGGATCCCGCGTGAATCGTGCTGGCCGGCGGCAACCACTAGTTGTCGTTCTGGGCGGGGCAGCGCTTGGCGTGTTGCTCGTTCCAGGCCATGCACACGCCTGCGCGCTGTGGTCGCAGAGCCGTTGCGATGCCCAAAACACCGCGGCTATCGACCTGGATGCTCCGACGAGCCAGCCACCCCGCGCCTGGAGTTTCGACGGCAGCGGCCGCGTGTGGGGCTACGAGCCAGGCATGACCGTGTGGTCCTCCCCTGCCTTGGCCTCAGTCGAGGGGCGGGCCCTGCTGGCCGTGGGGAACTACGATCACACCCTGTACGCGCTCGATGCCGCCACGGGTGAGCGGCTGTGGATGTTCACCACCGGCGGGCCGGTCTACGCCGCGCCGGTGTTCTTCCGTGAAGGTGATCGCACGCTGCTTCTCGCTGCTTCGACTGATCGCCTGGTCTACGCGATCGATGCGGCCAACGGTCGGCAGGTGTGGGTCCATTCGGTCGAGGACTACCGGCCCACCTTGGGCGGCGCTCGCCTGGCCGCGCCCTGCGTGGGAGGAACCGGCGAGAGCGACAATGCGGTCTTTGTCGCCTACTGGGTTTGGGATCGCTCCCTGGCCAACAGCCTGCAGAAGAGCGGGGTGTTGGCTTTGGCTCTGGCTGATGGCAAGCCGCTGTGGCGCCAGGAGCTGGGAGATAACGATCTCACCGCACCCATTTTCGTGCGCACGGCCGGTCATGGGCAGCTCTTCCTCGGTTCGGCCAACGGCAATGTCTATGCCCTGGATGCCGCGACCGGCGCCGTGCAATGGAAGAAGACCGAGCTCGACGCGGTTCGCAGCCCGCCCGCATTCTTCGTCTCATCGTCCGGTCCGCTCGTGGTCACGGGCTCCAAGTACGGCACGGTTCGTGGCCTCGACGCCGCCACCGGCGTCGAGCGCTGGAGCTACAAGACCGGCGATCGCATCACCGGCTCGCCGGCCATCCTGACCGAGCGGGGTTCGGCGCGCGTATTCGTCGCTTCCTACGATCGTTTCTTGCATGCGCTCGATGCCACGGATGGCTCGCCGATCTGGCACTTCGCTGCCCGTGGCGGTCTCTATTCGTCGCCCGCTTTGATTGCCTCGGGCGGAGAAGCGATGGCGCTTGTCTTGGGATGGGACCACATGTTGCACGCCGCTGCGCTCGACGGCGGCGCGCCGCTCTTTTCTGCCTTCACCGGCAGGCCGCTGTGGAACGTCGCTGGGATGGACGACAGCAATTGGTCGTCGCCCGTGGCAGGACGCATTCACGGCCATTGGCTGGGCTTTGTGGGCAGCTACGACGGCACCTTGCGCGCTCTGCCGCTGGGGGAGGCCGACCGCGCGGCGCCTGTCCTGCGTTCCAATCGTTGGTTCTGGTTGTCCTTCCCTCTGGTGCTGATTCCCTTCCTGGCGCTCGCGGTCGGGCTCACAAGTCGCGAACGGCGGCGGCAGCGCGTCCGGATCACTCCGGTTCGCCCGTAGACTGCTTGCGCCCTCGGCGGACCACAAACCAAGCCAGGAATACCAAGAGTGGAACCGCGACATACGCGAGGTAGTGCAGGCGCGAAGGCGCCGGTCGCACGCTTCCCTTGGCCAGCGGGATCATGCCACTATCTTCCGGGATTTCTCGCCTGTCGGTGTTGATCCTCAAATCGAAATCAACCAGGTGCACTCCGCCAGACGAAGTCGAGAGAAAGATCGGATGCTGTCCCTCGAGAGCTCCAGTTGTGCGAAGGAATGTCAGGGTGAAGTCGACCAGTTGGCCCGGCTGTAGGCTAGGCAACTGCTTGGGTGTCACGTCGACGCTGCACCCCGGGCTGTGTCCGGAAAGGACGAAGGCGTCCATGGGACGCGTCGAGATATTCAAGAGCGTGACCCTGGCCTGACCGATGAGCCCGCGCAGCCGCGCCAGCATGGGGGCGTGCACCGAGAGTCCAGCGGGCTCCGTGGTATCCACGGCTGCGATCTCCATGGCCGTGCGTCCCTCGGGCGTGCGGATTCGGAGATCCGCGCGGTGATCGATCAGCGCCTTGGCCACGCTGCCCTGCCGGGCCGTATGCAGCGGAGTCCTGCCGCGCTCGTCGAGGGCGTTGACGTCTGCACCGGCGGTGACCAGCACGGCGACGACTTTGTTGTCAGCGGCCAGGTGCAAGGCGGTCATTCCGTAGGCGTTGCGGGCGTCGGCGCGCGCTCCTCGGCGGGTGAGCAGGCCTGCGACTTCAGCGCGACCTCTCATGGCGGCCCAGTGAAGCGGCGTCATGTCGAAGCGCGCACGGGCGTTAGGGTCAGCGCCGCGGTCGAGCAGCAGGGCGGCGACGTCGGTCCATCCGCCGGCAGCCGCGAAGTGCAGGGCTGTCCAGTCGGATGAGTCCTTGCTATCTACGGGCGAACCTTGCGCCAGAAGGGAGCGCACGACCTCAGCGCGTCCTGCCGCCGCTGCCTGCATCAAGTCAGGAGATGCAACTGCTGCGCTATCCCCCCGGGCGGTCCCTGGTGTGATCCAAAGTAGGAGAGAAAGCGCCGCCAGGAAGAAAGATGAGCCAGCTTTTGCGTGGGGGCGCACTACAATAGTGTCAAGTCTAACTGACATCGACTGCCCTAGCGACATGTAGGTTGGATAAGACTACCAGAGAACCACCCCCCTTTGATGGAGTCATGAGCATGCGTACGAAGTTTTTCCTTGGGATCTTCCTGACGATCTGCCTGCTGCCGTTTGAGGCACGTGCGCACTGGTGCGATGATCTCTGGGCATCGAGTTACAACATCGTGGTTCGGCCGGCCACGGACACCGTCACTCTCTCCGGGGGCTCGGCCACAATGGATATCTCTGTCCAGAACAATATGGGCTACGCCCTGCCGAACTTTGTGCTGACGGCGAAGATCGGCACGACCAATGTTACAGCGACGCGCAAGACAGGAGCATTGTCGGGCACCACCCTGTATCCAGGACAAAAGGCGCAGTATACCCTGGCGGTAACAGGAACCGGGACGTCGGTCAAGATCGAGGACATCAGCTTCTTGGTTTCGTTTGGCAATTCGGGCGAGAACAAGTGCTACCCCACCAAGGGGGCGGACGCCGTGATGGTGAAGAAGAACGATGGGACGCTCGTTCCTTCGGCCAACCCGCCGCCGGGCCTCAGCACTCCTGCCAACCCCGGATGCACGGGTGATATGACGCAGGCACGGCAGTCACAGTACGCCGCTCAGACCGATTTCATCAATGTCAGCGCTGGACTGGACACGTTGATGAACTACTACTGTGCGGGCCGGGGTACGTGGAACTCGCAAAGCGACGCGGTCATTACGACGGGATGCAGCGGCACTGCCACCGTCTGCACCAAGGGGACGGGCACGGGGGCGGGAACCAAGTGGCAATACCCCCATCTGTGGGCTTCCTTGGAGTTGGTTGCGCGCAAGAGTGCCCTTGGTGCCACCCGCATCACAACCCTGCGGCAGCGGCTTCAATGCGGGGCCCAGGATGCGAACACGGGTTTCGCAGGCTTCGCCATGATGATGCTTGGCTACCTGGGTGACGATGGTGCGGGGAACACGTTCCTTGTGGGGCAGGCCGGCGGCACTGGTGACTTGGCCACTATCGCCAAGGCTGCGCTGCTGATCGCCACAAGCAACAAGACAACATACGAAGCGGCTGTCAAGACAGGGCTGACGTCCGGCACCGTGTTTGTCAAGGCTGCCTGCGCGGCGGCGATCGGCATCGTGGACCTCGACGACGCGACTGTGACATCGACACTGGTGCCCCTGACAAAGTGGACGGAACCCGATACCAGTGACAACGGCCAGTCAATCTATGCGGCCTATCTGCTGTCGCTCGTGGCGTGGGATCGTCGTTGCTGGGCAGCCAACGCAGGAGACGTGGGGTCTGTGTCCTTCTACGAGGGTGGTACCCCGGCTAGATGCACTGGCGCGGGTGGGAGCACTGGTGGGAGCACTGGCAGCACGGGCGCGGCTGGAAACACTGGCACGGGCGGAAACACTGGCACAGGCGGCAAGGCAGCCACAGGTGGCAGCACGGGTGCAGGCGGCAGCACGAGCTCAGGTGGCAGCACAGTCGCAGGCGGCAATACGGCTACGGGCGGAAAAGCCGGGACTGCCAACGGCGGTACCACGGGGACGCCTCCGATTGGCGGGACTGCGGTTACAGGCGGAAAGACAGGGACTGCTGGCGGCGGCACCACTGGGACGCCCACCGGCGGGACCACTGGGACGCCTGTTGGCGGGACCACCGGGACGCCTGTTGGCGGGACCACCGGAACGCCTGTTGGTGGGACCACTGGTACGCCTGGTGGTGGGAACCCGGACACCGGGCCAGTTATGGGCGGAAGCGCAGGCGGCAGCAGTATCGGCGGCGGTGCAGGCGGAGGACCAGCGGTCGACACTGGCGGAAGCACGGGCACTAGCATTGGCGGGCAGCCCGGAAACGGCGGAGCCCCAAGCAGCGTAACCGCTAGCAACAGCGGATCCGCTAGCGGGTGTGGCTATGCTCCATCTGGCCGAGCGACCATCCCGCTGGGCTTCGTCTTGGCTGGCATGGGGCTGGCGTTGGCCGTGCGTCGCCGTCGGCGTCGCTAGCACCGCTGGGGAAGCTGTCCTATGTCACCCGTCGCTCGGACTGCGGCCGAGCGGCGGCGAGATTGACCAACATATGTGTGGTCGATCTGGGATCACCGCTTGACTTGTGCCCTGACTGCGCGGCATACATTCGCCCTCGACCACATTGCGCCCGTAGCTCAACTGGATAGAGCATCGGCCTACGAAGCCGGGGGTCGCCTGTTCGAATCAGGCCGGGCGCGCTAGGCGCTGACATCACAAGTGATCGGAGACCAGCGTGATCCTCGTAATCTCGCCGCGCGTCCCGAGGCGCATGGGCGGTCCCCAGTAGCCGGTTCCCGGGCTCACATAGAGCTGGGTCTGGCCCACCTTGTGGAGCCCCTCCAGAAAGGGCTGCTGCAGACGGACCAGGTATTTGAAGGGCCAGATTTGCCCGCCGTGAGTGTGGCCTGACAGCATGAGTGCGACTCCAGCCTGCGCGGCAGAGTAGATGGCTCGCGGTTGGTGTGAGAGCAGGACCAGGGGGCGGGTTGGATCATGCCCGGCGAGGGCACGCGCAAGGTCCGGCCCACCGTCTGGCTCGACGCTGCCGCCGTTCCAGTCTTCGATGCCGGCCAGTTCCCAGCCTCCGCCCCTGTCGCCGTCGATGACGACATGCTCGTTTCTCAGCACGCGGATGCCCAGACGCTGCAACTCGGGCAGCCACTCGCGCAGGCCCGAGTAGTATTCATGGTTGCCCGTGACCATGAATACGCCTTGACGTGCGCGCAGGGCAGCCAAGGAGAGCGTATCCTCGCGGCCCGACCCGAACCGGCCCTCGACCAAGTCGCCTGTGATTGCGACGACATCCGGGGAAAGAGCGTTGCTGCGGCGGACGATGTCGCTGGCGAAGTTGCGACTCTTGGTCGCTCCGATGTGCAGGTCAGTCAGTTGCACGATGGTGGTTCCCGCCAGCGCTGTCGGGAGTCCGGGGATTGCTATGCGAAGCTCCCTCACCACAGGTTCGCGCAGCCCCTGGAAGATCGAGTGACTTCCGACCACGGCGCTAACCACCACGACGGCGACCGCCAGCGCGCGGGCCAAGCGGAGTCGCGCGGCTGGATCCAGTTGAGGACGAGAGGACACGGCCCTGCCAATGGCGAGAATGAGCCTCAACAGGTCGGTCCCAACCAGGGCCGCCAGGAGCAGAAGCATGAAGCCGAGCCAGATGTACCCAGGCCAGGCCGCGTAGGCGGCCCACGGTCGCGGCATCAGCCGCGGGGCCATGAGCGAGATTGGCACCGAGCAGGCGAGCGCGACGCAGATCGCGGTTGTCCATGTGCGGTAGGGCAGGGGTACCTGCGTGTCGCGCACGAGCCGCACCCAGAAATAGGAATGAATGCCGGCCAGAATGGCGAGCGCGAAGAGAAAGAAAGTGATGAACCTGTAGAGCAGAGGCAGGGCCCTCCAAGGGTGGTGCTTCAGCGCAGCATCGAAGAAGCGAGTGACCGAGATCGTTGACGCGGCTGTGCGGGGGCGGGCCACTCGTGAGCTTTGACCGAGCAATTCACCGAGCGGCACAAGGGGCTGGTGGCTGTCATGCCGAGGTTCATACCTACCATGGGATGCGCTTGCCAACTCGAGGATCACGGATGCCGAAAACGACGCGTGTGTGGCATCGATGTCGCGGTCGCAATGGATCTTCGTGCCCATTCTCCGGAAAATCGCGGACAAATGGACGCTAGTGGCCCACGCGAGCGTTGGTACGCATGGTGCATCGTCAAGAGGTCGCATGAACCCCGCCGCCCTCCTCTCGGTGACAGACACGGCCCCTCACCTTCGCGATGTCAGCGCCTATCCAGCCTTTGGCGCTCTGCGCAATTCTCGCTGGTTTGGCGGGCTCTCGGTTTCCACACTGGCTCAGCTCGCCAGAAGCGCATCCATTCGCTCTTTGGGTGCGAGGCAGGAGATCGTGCTGGATGGTTGCTGGCTCGGGGCTGCGGCACTGGTTGTGAGGGGCTGCATCTGTGCCGTGCGCAGAACCGATGGTTCGCGCGAGCTGATTTTGGAAGCGTTCCTGGCTGGCGACATGCTTGTGGATGCACAAGTCGATGCGGGTAACGCCCTTTCCAGCGACAGCCTGGTCGCTGCTGAGACAAGCGTACTGCTTCTGATTCCAAGAGAGGAATTCCTGGCTGTGGCCCGCGCGATTCCCGAAGTCGCGCTGGCCCTTGTGCGCGAATTCGAGCGGCGTTTGCGCGGGATCAAAGCCCTTGCCTGGGGACTCGCCACGACTGATGTGGAGAGTCGGCTCTATCGCTTGCTTCTCAATTTGGCCCGGGATCAGGGCGAAGTGAGCGCAGAAGGCACTGTCATCGCGCGCTTCCCCACGCAACGGGAATTGGCTGGCCGGGTCGGCGCGTGTCGTGAGACCGTTTCCCGAATCGTGGCTGACTTGGCCCGCCAGGGCGTTCTCACTCTGCGGGGACGGCGTTTGACCCTGATGCCGCGTTTCTTCGCCATGGCGCGGGCGGCCGAGGGCTTCTGAAATCATTCGCTTCACGATCCTCGGGTCGTGAAAACTATTCAACCTCGGCCCGGAATTGACGCTATACCCACCGGGTGTGACAATCCGTCGGGTCTTGACCGTACAGTCGACTGGAGCATCTCTTGGGCTAGTTCCCTCAGCGGCGGCCACGTGTGTCCTGCGCACGCATGAGGCCACCGGGCTTGCGGTTCGTGAAGCCGACCTTCGCACATCGATCCGGCCCACGGTGGCCGAGATCGATCTAGGGGCACTTCGCCGCAACGTCGCGCGCGTACGGGCCATCGTGGGACCGAAGGTGGCCATCTATGGCGTGGTGAAGGCGGATGCCTATGGACATGGCGCCGTGGCAGTGGCGGGGGTGCTCGCGCCCATGGTTGATGCACTGGCGGTTTCTCTGGTAGAAGAAGGTCTGGAGCTTCGTGGTGCGGGCATCACCTGTCCGATCTTGGTGCTGGGCGCTTACTACGGTCACACCCACTCCGAGGTGCTGGAAGAGGGCCTCACGCCAGTCGTCTACGACGTCGGTGAGTTGCAGCGGTTCGGCGCCGCGCCTCGACGGCGCAGGCCGACGCGCGGCCAGTCTGAGGCGGCAGGCGAGCTGCAGCAGCGCTGGCCTGTGCACGTGAAGATCGACACGGGTATGAACCGACTGGGCATCCAGCCCGAAGCACTGCCCGCGTTCCTTGAGCTTGCGGCTCGCTATCCCCACCTGGAATTGACCGGGATGTGCACGCATTTCGCATCGGCCGATCTAAGACGTCCCGGTGCCACGCGCGAGCAGATCGCCCGCTTCGAACGTTGCCTGGTGGCCGCGGCCGACCGCGGGTTGGTGCCCGATGTCGTGCATGCGGCCAACAGCGCTGCGGCCGTGCGTTTTCCCGAGGCGCGCTACCGTGCCATTCGGCCCGGGCTTGCGCTCTACGGCGCCATGCCGTCGGCGGTGGTGGCTCGTCCCGAGCTGGAACCGGTGCTTGCTCTGCGCACCAAAGTCATGGCGTTGCACGAGGTGGCCGCCGGCCAGGGCGTGAGCTACGGCGGTCTGTGGCGTCCGGCGCGCAAGGCGCGTGTGGCCACCCTCCCCATCGGGTACGCCGACGGCTATCCCAGGCACATTCGTGGCGCCGAGGTCCTCATCCGGGGCCGCCGCGCATCCGTGGTCGGCGCCGTGTGCATGGACATGATGATGATCGACGTGAGCCGGGTGCCGGGCGCATCCGTGGGCGACTCCGTCACTCTCATCGGGCGCGACGACGAGGCGGCCATCACCATCGACCAGGTCGCCCGCTGGGCTGATACCGCCAGCTACGAAATACTCTGCGGAATCTCCAAGCGCGTCCCGCGCATCTACCGGACCTGCCAACCGGACGCCCGGCCATGAGCGACGCTGCTCCGACCAACCCGAGTGGCGGCGCCCAGGAGTTCTCGCCCGCGCAGGTGGTTCGCCTCGTTGGTCGAATCTTCGGGCCCTTGCTGGGGGCGGTGGCGATCTTCGGCCAGCACATGCTGCTGCTGGGCCGCGCCTTCACCTGGTTGTTTCGGCGGCCCTTCCGCATGCGCCTTTTCCTCGAACAGATGGAGTTTATCGGCGTGGGTTCGATGCCCATCATCATGCTGGTGGGTTTTTTCACCGGAGCGGTGACGGCCCTGCAGGGGATCATGGCGCTGGCCATGTTCGACCAGCAGCGCTGGGTCGGCTTCGCCGTGGGGGTTTCCCTGGCGCGAGAACTGGCGCCTGTGTTCACCGCCCTGATGATCACAGCGCGGGCCGGATCGGCCATGGCAACCGAGCTGGGTTCGATGCGCATCACCGAGCAGATCGACGCGCTCACGACCTTTGCGGTGAACCCGGTGCACTACTTGGTCACGCCCCGGTTGGTCGCCTCGATCCTGATGTTGCCGGTCATGACTATGGTGTTCAACGTGGTCGGCTTGCTGGGCGGCTACGTCATTTCGATCTTGGTATACGAGATCGATCTCGGGCAGGTTCTGGAGCTTTTTCGTCATTGGGTCGACCCGGTTGACTACATACAAGGGCTCATCAAGGCGGTGATCTTCGCAATCGCCATGGCAGTGGCCGCCTGCTATCAGGGATTCAACGTACGCGGTGGGGCCAAGGAAGTGGGCCGCGCCACCACGGCTGCCGTCGTGTCCAGCTCGGTTTCGGTCCTGGTGCTCGACTACTTCTTGATCGAAATCATGAGCGTAATCTGGCCTTCGCACGGAATGTAGATGACCAACAGCGCCCCCATCCGTGACGATCGTTGGCAGATCCAGATTCGCGGTCTGTACAAGAGCTTTGGCTCACAGCAGGTT
Source organism: Myxococcales bacterium (assembly GCA_003142855.1). Lineage (GTDB taxonomy): Bacteria > Myxococcota_A > Polyangia > Fen-1088 > Fen-1088 > Fen-1137. The sequence goes on along the minus strand of PLNW01000166.1, from coordinate 53,396 downwards.
CTGCGCGGGATCGATTTGGACTTCGAACGGGGGAAGACCAACATCGTCATCGGTGGCTCGGGGCAGGGCAAGTCGGTGCTGATGAAGCACCTGATGGGCCTGCTGCAACCGGACAGCGGCCACATCTACGTGGACGGCGAGGACATTGTGGGCCTGGACGACGTGGCCATCGCGAAGATCCAGCGCAAGTTCGGCATGGTTTTTCAGTACGCGGCGCTCTTCGATTCGCTCAACGTGGTCGAGAACATCGCCTTCCCGCTCATCGAGCGATACCGCTTGCCCAGAAGCGAGATTCTAGCGCGGGTGAGGGACTTGCTACGGCGTCTGGATCTGGACAATGTGCCTGGGGTCGAAGAGAAGTTCCCAGCCGAGCTGTCCGGTGGTATGCGAAAGCGTGTGGGATTGGCTCGCGCGCTGGTCGACCGGCCTCAGATTTTGCTCTACGATGAGCCAACCACCGGCTTGGACCCGATTGCCAGCAAGAACGTCGATGAAATGATTAGGCGCACTGCAGATGATTTCGGGGTCACGTCCGTGGTGATCTCACACGATATGGCGTCGACCTTTCGCATCGGCGACCGCATCGCCATGCTGTACGACGGCATCATCATTGCGTGTGGCACGCCCGCCGAGTTGCTTGCGGCGCCCGACCCTAGGCTGCGCGAGTTCGTCGAACCCTCGGGCGCGGTGAAATTCGAGGCGTCATCATGAGGCGGAGCCTGGCTGGCCTCACAGTGGGCGCCTTGGCGCTGGTGGTTCTGGTGACCACCTACCTGTTGTTTCAGTACACCAGCAAGAAGATCACAGGTGGCGGCGGTTACCGCGTGCACGCCCTTTTTCACAACGCGCTGGGGGTCTACGAGCGGACGCGGGTTCTGTCGGCCGGCTTGCGCATCGGTCAGGTCGAGGAGCGCGTGCTCGACCAGGAGTCGGGCAAGGCCAAGGTCTTCATCCGAATCATGCCGGAGATCAAGCTCTACCAGAACGCCGCCGTGGCCAAGAAGGCGGCCTCTCTGCTTGGCGAGTACTACATCGAGATCGATCCGGGTTCGCCGTTTGCTATGCGCAACAACCAGCGGGTGGCCTTGCCGGAACTGCATGAGGGCGACGAGATCAAGACGGTGACCGAGCCGGTGGAGATGGGCGAGATCATGAACTCGGTGGGCGAAACGCTGCCCATCCTGAGGGACATCCTTTCAGACGTGAAGGTGCTGACCTCGGGGCCGATCAAGGATATTGCCAACAACGCCAACCAGTTGCTGGAGAGAAACTCAGCCATCGTCGAGCGCCTGCTGGGACGCATAGACGACATCGCGGCGACAGTGCAGGGAATCACGCGATCCGAGGCTGAGGATGTCCGTGTCACGCTTCACAACGCGCGCGAGATCACCGAGGCCATCAAGGGACTAGTGGGCACCACCCAGGGTCAGGTTTCGGGCGCCGGCCAGGACCTGCGCAGCTCGCTGCAGAAGCTGCAGAGCAGCATCGACAGCCTGGACAAGTCGTTGCACAACGTGGACAAGATTACCGGCCGCATGGCCGAGGGTGAAGGCACGGTGGGCCACCTCTTGACTGACGATACCGTGGCCAAGAATCTCGACAACATCACGGATGACATCAGCGGTATCACCCGTGGCGTGAACCGACTGCAGACGATCGTGGGCCTGCGCATGGAATACAATTACATGGCCCACAACTTCAAGTCGTACGTGTCGGTCCAATTGGCCCCGCGTCCTGACAAGTTCTACCTGATCGAACTGGTCGACGATCCACGCGGCTATCGCAGCGCTCAAAGCACAGTGGGCTACAGCTCGCAAGTCGGCGCGTATTCCAACGAGGAGATCACCACGAGCGACAAGCTGCGCTTCAGCTTCATGTTCGGCAAGCGCTGGGGTCCCTTCCAGGGCCGTTTTGGCATCAAGGAATCGACCGGCGGTGTGGGCGGTGACTTGTTCCTGTTCAACGACCACTTGATGCTGTCGACGGACATCTTTGACACGCGTTCGAATCAGTACCCGCGCGTGACCGCACGCGCCTACTTGGCGATCTACAAGAAGTACCTCTATCTCGTGGGAGGGGTGGACGACGTCCTCAACTACACACGAACCCAGGGCACCGCGGGCGGGTTCTTCGACTGGTTCATGGGATTGCAGCTCACGTTCAACGACGAGGACCTCAAGACCCTGCTGCTGTTTGGAGGGGCGAGCGCGGCTGGGGCAGCCGGGAAGTAGTGGACCGGAAGAGGAGAACAGTTGATCCTCGCCCTTGTGAGGGGGAATGGAAGATGGGACTGCGGTCGTCATCCTTGCTCATCGCCTTCATGCTTGCTGCGTGCGGTCGATCCGAGCTTCTGCCGGGGACGCAAGATTCCAGTTCGCTTGGTGGCAGTGGAGGCATGGGAGGACCCACCAGCCCGACAGACGCGGCCTCGCCTGACACATCGGTTCCCGGGGACGAGTGCACTGGTGAATTGAAGCCGTATGGATGTCCCTGTACGGATGGCGCGGAATGCGAGGACGGGTTCTGCGCGACCGACTACGCACCACGGGCTGGCTCCAGCGAATGCGAAGGAGACAAGATTGGAAGGTGCCGGGAATTTCCTCAACACGACTGCGCATGCATGGTCACCAGTCACGGGAATGAAGGCCACTGCTACGATTGACACCCACTGTCCCACCGGGTTCCCGGGCCGAGGGTGTGGGTGTGGAGGGTCTTGGCGGGCTTGACGCCCGGCCGGCGCCCCCTATAGTTACGCCCTTTCCAAGCACGGGGCTCGCGCCTCGCACCTGCCATGCGTTACAAGACAAAGGATATCGGCGACGAGGGCCTGGACATTCACGTGGCAGTGACCGAGGCCTGGCTCAAGGCAGAGTGCCCAGACGTGGATGCGCGATCGGCCGAAGGGGGCATCGTTCTGGACGGCCACCTAGAGCAGGCGGGGGACGAGTACCTTCTACGCGGCGCTCTTCGCGGTGGATTGCTTACCCAGTGCGTTCGTTGTCTGGAGCCGGCTACCCTGGCGCTCGACGTGCCTGTGATGCTCACTTTTGTCGAGGGCGACGAGTCCACGGGCGAGGAGGATGATGAGGATGGTGCCGAGGACGTCATCACCTTCCAGGATGGCGTAATCGACGTGGGCCCGGAGATTCGGGACGAATTGCTGCTGGCCCTGCCGATGGGGCCGTTGTGCCGGGAAGATTGCGCCGGCATTTGTCCTACTTGCGGCGCCAATCGGAACCTGACACCCTGCCACTGCGCCCAACACCCGGTGGGCGGTGGCAAGCTTGCGGCGCTGGCAAGAGTGAAGTTGTAACGATTTTCGATAGGAGATGCGACCATGGCAGTTCCCAAGAGACGACAATCCAAATCCCGTTCGGCAATCCGCCGGGCACAGGTGATGAAGCAGCCGATTCCCCACTTCGCTCCTTGTCCGCGTTGTGGCGAGGCGCGGCTCCCTCACCGGGTTTGTGCGGCGTGCGGCTACTACAAAGACCGCATGGTCATCGCGAAGTCTCAGGACGAGCAGACCTAGTCCAAGGCGCGTCGACTGCTTGAGGCGGAATTCCGTCCCATGACCGATCCGGCTCGGGTTAGCGTGGCCGTGGACGCGATGGGGGCTGAGGGCGCTCCGCGCGTCGAGGTTGAGGGCGCCTTGGCGGCCCTGACCAGTCCTGAAATCGACGTCGTGCTGGTCGGCGACGAGACTCGCGTCCGGCGTGTGCTCGACGAGATGGGCTCGGACGCTCGCGCGGGACGCATCCAGGTTCGCCACGCTGCCGAGGTGGTGGGCATGGACGAGGCGCCCGCCAGTGCCTTTCGGCAGAAGAAGGCGTCGTCGATGCGTGTGTGCTTCGAGCTGGCCCAGAGGGGCGAGGTGGACGCGGTAGTCTCGGCGGGCAACTCGGGCGCGATGATGGCCGGTGCACTCTTGGTGTTGGGGCGGATCGCCGGGGTGGAACGGCCGGCCATCGTGACCACGTTCCCCACCCAGACCGGCCAATGCGCGTTGCTCGACATGGGGGCGAACGTAGACGTGCGGCCGACGGTACTGGCCCAGTTCTCGGTGCTCGGTGCGGGATATGCGCGCCTGCTGCACCGAAAGGCTCGCCCGCGCGTGGGCTTGTTGTCGAACGGCGCCGAGGAGCACAAAGGCACGGCGCTCACGCGCGAGGCGCACCAGTTGCTTACGCGGGCCGGGACCTCGGGCCGGCCGGCCGGCTTCGACTACCTCGGCTACGTCGAGGGGCGGGACATTTTTCGGGGACAGGTCGATGTGGTGGTCACGGACGGCTTTACCGGGAATGTCTTGCTCAAGAGCTGCGAGGGCCTGGTGGAGTGGCTGACCCACGCCATCCGGGAGGAGGTCGAGCAGGGGAGTGTGCTGGAAAAGCTGGGGGCTCTCTTGATGCGGCCAGCGTTGCGTCGCTTCCGCCGACGCAGCGACCACGCCGAGACCGGCGGCGCGCCTCTCGTCGGAGTCGATGGCGTCGTGCTCATCTGCCACGGATCCTCCGATGCACGGGCCATCAAGAATGGCGTGCTGGCTGCCGGCGAGCTAGTTCGCACTCAGCTACGGCAAGAGACGGCGCAGGCTGTGGCCGAGCACGCCTATCTGTGGCGCGAGGACGCGCCTGCCGACGGCGCAGGAGGGGCGGCGTGAGCCTGCAAGGCAAGGTGGCAGTGGTAACCGGAGCCTCGCGCGGGATCGGTCGCGCGATCGCGGTGGCGCTAGCGGCGCGCGGCGCTCGGGTGGTGATGAACTATCTGCACAACGAGGAGGCGGCAGCCGAGGCTGCTGCGGCTGTGGGGAGCGCGGGCGTTCTCATACGTTTCGATGTGGCCGACTCCGAGGCGGTCAACCAGGCGTTCAGACAGATCGTCTCGAACGAGGGTGGGGTTCACATCCTGGTGAACAACGCGGGCGTGGCAGTCAACGCCCTGACCTTGGGGGCCAAGGATGCGGATTGGCAGCGCGCGCTTGCGGTCAACCTGGGCGGGGCGTTCAACTGCACCCGTGCGGCCCTGCGTTTGCTCATGCACGCTCCCGGCGGCGGGCGCATCATCAACATCGCCTCGGTGGTGGGCGAGACCGGCTCGGCCGGGCAGGGGCCGTACGCAGCGGCCAAGGCGGGCATGCTGGGCCTGACCAAGACCTGGGCGCGCGAATACGCCTCGCGCGGGGTCACGGTCAACGCGGTGTCGCCGGGGTTCATCGAGACCGACATGACCCGAGCGGGACTTTCGCCGGAGAGGCGCGCTGAGATTCTCAAGACGATTCCCCTTGGCCGTGTCGGAACGCCCGAGGATGTGGCTGCGGCGGTGGTATACCTGGTCAGTCCGGGGGCCGCGTATGTCACAGGGCAGGTGCTACGGGTCAACGGCGGACTTTTGATGTAACGTACGCCCCCTAAAGGCGTTTGCGCACCCAAGGAGAAGGACTCGAACCATGGCAGAGAATCTGGAAGAAAAAGTTATGAAGATTATTGTCGAGCAGCTCGAGGTCCCAGCCGACAAGGTGACCATGGGCGCGTCGTTTTCCGACGACCTGAAGGCCGACTCGATTGACCGTCTCGAGATGGTCGTGGTGCTGGAAGAGGCCTTCAAGATCGAGATTCCCGACGAGGATGCCGAGAAGATCAAGACCGTGGGTGACGCGGTCAACTACGTCAAGGGGCGCGTGAAGGTGTAGGCCGAACTGGCCATGCCGATGCGGCGCAGGGTTGTCGTCACCGGCGTGGGTCTGGTCACGCCGGTCGGCATCGGCACCGAGGAAACCTGGCAGGCGCTCCTGGCAGGGCGTTCTGGCATCGCGCCCATCACACGGTTCGATACCAGCCGGTTTTCCACGCGCATCGCAGGCGAGGTGAAGGGCTTCGAACCCACCCGCTGGATGGGCGCGCGCGAGGTCCGCACCACAGCCGCCGATCCCTTTATTCAGTACGCCCTCGCGGCCGGGACCATGGCCATGAGCGACGCGGGTCTGACCATCGAGGGCGAGCTGTGCGAGCGAGCGGGCTGCTTCGTCGGTTCTGGCATGGGCGGGCTTGGCACCATCGAGACCACGCACAAGAGCTTCATGGAAAAGGGGCCGCGCCACGGTATCTCGCCTTTCTTTGCAACCCAGCTCATCATCAACCTGGCGGCGGGGCACTTGGGCATGAAGTACAACGCCAAGGGTCCGAGTTACGCCCAGGTGTCGGCCTGTTCTAGCGGAGCCAACGCCATCGGCGACGCGTACCGTGCCATCCAGCGCGACGAGGTGGACGTGATGATCTGTGGCGGCACCGAGGCCGTGGTCACCCCACTCGGGGTGGGTGGCTTCTGCGCCATGCGCGCTTTGTCCACGCGCAACGACGCGCCGGCCGAGGCGTCGCGGCCCTTTGACCTGGATCGCGACGGCTTTCTTCTCGCCGAGGGCGCAGGCATCCTGGTTCTCGAGGAAATGGAACATGCGCGTGGGCGCGGCGCCCACTGCTACGCCGAGTTGAGCGGGTACGGCGCCAACGCCGACGCCTACCACGTGACCGCGCCGGCGCCCGAGGGCGAGGGCGCCCAGCGTTGCATGCGCTTGGCTCTCAAGGACGCGCGCTTGGCTCCCTCGGACATCGACTACATCAACGCGCACGGAACCTCGACCAAGTTGAACGACGTCACCGAGACCGTCGCCATCAAGCAAGTGTTCGGCGAACACGCGCGCCGGCTGATGGTCAGCTCGACCAAGTCCATGACCGGGCACCTGCTGGGTGCCGCGGGCGGCATCGAGGCGGCGTTCTGCGCGCTCGCCTTGGCGCGCGGCCAGGTGCCGCCGACCATCAACTACGCCACGGCAGACCCCGCGTGCGATCTCGACTACGTGCCCAACACCGCCCGCGACGCTCGCTTGCGCCACGCCATGAGCAACAGCTTCGGGTTTGGGGGCACCAATGCCTGTCTGGTCTTCAGTGCGCTCGGGGACTGATCTTTTGCACGGACGCGTCAGAAGGCGCGGGCGCGGCCTCGAGCACGCACGACGGAAACGCAGCGCCGGGTGCGCTATCGCGATACAATCTCTTTGCCTCCATGGCATCTGACATCTGCCCTCGCTGTGGCAAGCCAGCCCACGGCTTTGATTTTGACTGTCCCGAACTGACCACCAATCCCGGGGCCGCGCCTGCCGTGGCGACACCGACGCCGCCCGCCGTAGCCCGGGCGACGGGGTCATTCCACGCGACAGAGGGCTCCCCCATCACTCGGCTGCAGGCTGGAACCTTGGTGGGCGAGTACCAGATCCTGGACCGCATCGCTGAAGGCGGAATGGGTACGGTGTACAGCGCCGTCCATCCCATCATCGGCAAGAAGGTCGCGATCAAAGTCTTGTCAGGCAGACTGGCCAAGAACAGCAATGCCATTCGGCGCTTCGTGCTCGAGGCCCGCGCCGTGAACGACATCCGCCACCCGGCCTTGGTGGACATCTTCTCCTTCGGCCGGCTCACCGACGGGCGGCCGTACTACGTCATGGAGTTCCTTGATGGCCGGAGCCTGGGCGCCGTGTTGCGCACGCACCGGCGGCTCACGCCTTTCGACACCTACCCTGTGTTCATGGACGTGGGACGGGTGTTGGTGTCGGTACACGACCACGGCATCATTCATCGCGATCTCAAACCCGACAACGTCATCCTCGTCCCACAGGGGGTCGACCGGCCACCCAAGGTGAAGTTGGTGGACTTTGGCCTGGCCAAGCTGCTGCTGGTGGGGGGGAGTCAGACGTCGAGTGGACCGCACACGGCGATCGGCGTGAACGTCGGAACGCCACACTACATGTCGCCCGAACAATGCCGCGGCGGCAGTGTTGATGCGCGGTCCGACCTGTACGCCTTGGGCGTGATGTTCTACGAGACGGTGACGGGCCAGCTCCCCATCGACGGGCCGACGCCGGTCGACATCTGGCAGGCCCATGTCGAGGTGGTTCCGCGGTCGCCCGACCTGGTTGCCCCAGGCGTGGTGAGCCCCGAGCTGGGTGCGCTCATCATGAAGCTGCTGGCCAAGCGTCCTGAGCGCCGGCCGCAGAATGCGGCAGAGTTTTGCCGCGCCTTGGAGGCCCTGGCCAAGGCAGACAAGCTGGGCGCCCACACGACGCCCGCTCCCGAGGACCCGGCCGCCGCCGGGATGATGGACCTGGCGCGTGCGCTGTCGACCACGCCGGTTTCCAGCGAGCTGGTCGCTCTCGACGGCGCGCGGGTCGCGGCGCCGGACACGCCGCCGGTCATCGTCGGGCCGGGGCTGGGCCCGCCGCTGGTTGCGCCTAGCGAGGCGCCCCAGCCGGCGGGGCGCGCCCCGCAGCAGCAGAAGCCTGCGGCCATCGCCGAGGATCTGACTTCCACGCTGAGGGATGTTCCGGCTATCGAGTTGTCCGATGAACGTCAGAAGTCGGCGGAGCGATTGCAGGAGGTTGAGGGATTGCGTGCCGCCCTCGGGCTGCGTATCGAAGAGCCGGTGAATGATCCCTGTCAGGTGAGCGCTCTGGTCGTCAATCTGGAGACAGGGGAGAGCGATGCCGAGAAGTCCGATGCCGCGACCGGGGACAAAGCCAGGACGACCGGTGGCCCGTCGCAAGAGCTGCGGGTTCGGCGTCTTGCGCGTCCGGTGGAGGAGCGACAGTACGTGCCGCGGCTTGCGGCACCCTCTCGGCGGCCGGGCAAGCCGTCGGTCGCGTCGCCGAACTTGGCCAGGACTCCTTCGCGACTCGGCCGCGTAGTTCGCGTGGTGGTCGCGGCGATCGTGGGGTTGGGTCTCGCCGCCGCGGCCTACTGGTTTCTTCGCTAGCCCATTTCCTTTTCGATCGCGTCGGCGCCCTTGCGAATGTCAGAGGTGAGCACCTCGTGGCCGTCGCTGGTCACCAGTACGTCGTCTTCGATGCGAATGCCCCGGACATCGGCAAAAGCGGCCAGCCGGTCGCGTCGCAGCCGATCGCCGGCCAAGGCCGTGCGCGCCGGATCGTCGAGAATCGCCGGGACCAGATACAACCCGGGTTCGATGGTGATGGCCATGCCAGCGCACAGGTCGCGGTCGAGTCGCAAGGTGCGCAGTCCCGGCTGGGTGGAACGGGTGCGGCCGGGTGCGTAGGTGGCGCGGTCACCCAGATCTTCCAGATCGTGTACGTCGAGCCCGATGAGGTGGCCCAGCCCGTGCGGGAAGAAGAGCGCCACCACGCCATCGGCCGCCAGTTCGGCGGGATCTCCGCGCAGCACGCCCAGGTTGACCAGACCCTCGGCCATGAGCCGGCCGGCCAAGAAATGCAGCTCGCGGAAGGGCACGCCCGGCCGCACCGCCGCGATCACGCTCTGCTGCGCGTGCAGAACCACCTGGTAGAAGTCCCGCTGTGTGGACGAGAAGCGTCCGTTCACCGGCCAGGTGCGAGTGACGTCGCCGGCCCAGCCGTCGAAGGTTTCAGCGCCTACGTCGACCAGCAGGAGATCTCCGGATTTCAACTCGTGGTGGTATTCCTCGTTGTGCAGAACCTCGCCGTGTACCGTGACGATGGAGTTGTAGGATGCGCCCATGTTGCGGCGGATGAACTCCACTTCCATCGCCGCGCGCACCACGCTTTCCCTGATGCCAGGACGGACCGCGCGGATGCCTGCATGGAACGCCGCCGCAGTGGCATCGGCAGCTTTGCGTAGGGCTGCAATGGCCGCGTGGTCATGCACCAGGCGCATCTCGATGAGCGCGTCGGCCAGCGGGTGATCGAGGGCGTCCAGCTTGCCGTAGGCGATGGGCCGGCCCAACAACTCCGTTTGTTCGGCGCAAGTCTCACGATCCAGCGCGGGCAGGGTGGCCACCGCCCGACCGGCCACGGCCTCGGCCAACGCCGGCCGCAACTCGACAGGGCAGGCCAGCGCCACACTCAGCTCGGAGGGACCCGGAGCGTGTCCGTGCCACAGGGCGAAGTCGGCGCCAGGGTCAGGGAGAAACAGAACCCAGCGTTCGCCCGTCCACAGGCCAAAGGCGCGCGGCAGGTGCAATCCAAACAGATATAGGAAATGGCTAGCCGCACGGAAGGGATAGGCATTGCCCGCCGAGGTGCGTGGTCGCGGCGCTCCGGCGGCGATCAAAGCGGGCTGTGGTCCCAGTTTTATGGCCAAGCGCGACCGCCGCGCGGCGCAGGTTCGTCCGTCGAAATCGCTGAGCTTCATGTGGCGAGCGAGTATACCGGTGTCGCCACGCCCGAGCACGCGGGAGAAGGTCACGCCAGCCGCGCAGTTCAAGAAACCGCTTCTCACCTCCACTCTGGTTTCGCAGCCAGAGCGTGACAAGCTACGATTGTCAGGCTGACCATGCCCAAGCGGGAACTCGACCGGGAACGCGAACTTGCCACGCTCGACCAGGTGCGTGTCGAGCGGCCGCGCCTTTATGAGGTCGTGCTTCACAACGACGACTACACCACGCAGGAGTTCGTCGTGTACGTGCTGATGAAGTTCTTCCAGCACGACGCCGCGACCGCGCAGCAGATCATGTTGAACGTGCATACCAAAGGCGTGGGCGTGGCCGGGGTCTACCCGCGCGATATCGCCGAGAGCAAAGCAGCCCAGGTGGTGCGCTATGCCCGCGACAACGAAATGCCCCTGCGTTGTTCGGTGCAAAGGCAAGCATGCTAGGTCCGGAGCTGGAACAGGCGATTCGCAAAGCGCTGGAGGATGCCACGCGCCGGAGGCACGAGTTCTCGGGCCTCGAGCACCTGCTGCTGGCCCTGCTCGACGACAAGAAGACCACCGAGGTCATTCGACAGTGCGGGGGCAAGCCGACCCGCGTGCGGACGAAGCTGGAGGAATTCCTGCAAGGACCGCTTCCCAGCCTGCCGGCTGACGAAGAAGCGCGCAGCGCCGGTGAAGAAGGGGAGTTGCGAGCCCAGCCTACCCTGGGATTCGCGCGCGTGATCCAGCGGGCGGTCAACCAGATCTTCGGCGCTGGGCGCTCCGAGATTCACGGCCCCCATGTGCTGGTGGCCTTGTACAGCGAGCCCGATTCGCACGCGGTCCACTTTCTCAAGGAGGAAGGCATCAGCCGACTGGACCTCGTCTCCGCCATCTCGCACGGGGTTTCGAAGATGCTGCCCGATCGCGCCGGCCGGCCGCCGGAGGCGCTGCCCAGTGCTGAGCCCGACGAGGAATCGCGGGAAGAGGCCAGCAAGGATCCGCTGGAGAGCTACGCCGTCAATCTGAACGAACGCGCGCGCCGGGGCCTCATCGATCCGCTGGTCGGGCGACAGGCGGAAGTGGAACGGGCACTGCACGTGCTGGCGCGACGACGCAAGAACAACCCGCTCTTCGTGGGCGACGCCGGCGTGGGCAAGACCGCCATCGTCGAAGGCCTGGCCGTGCGTATCGAGGCTGGTGAGGTGCCGCCGGCCCTGCACGGTGTGGAGATCTACGCTCTGGACATGGGATCGTTGGTGGCGGGCACGCGCTACCGCGGCGACTTTGAAGAGCGTTTCAAGGCCGTGCTGCGCGCGGCTGAGGCGAAGGGCAACGCGATCCTCTTTATCGACGAGCTTCACACCATCGTGGGCGCGGGCGCGGCCTCAGGCGGCACCATGGACGCGTCCAATTTGTTGAAGCCGCCGCTTTCGGCTGGACTCATTCGCTGCATCGGTACGACCACACACAAGGAACTGCGCGGCTACATCGAAAAGGATCGGGCTTTGGCCCGGCGGTTCCAGCCCATCGAGGTGTCGGAGCTGAGCGTGGACGACACCATCAAGGTGTTGCAGGGTCTGCGCAAGCACTACGAGGAATTCCACGGTGTGCGCTACACCGATCGTGCCTTGCGCGTGGCCGCCGAGTTGTCTGACCGGCACCTCGCCGACCGCAAGCTACCCGACAAGGCCATCGACCTTATCGACGAGGCGGGCGCGATCTTGAAGCTGCGGGCTGGCGGCGGTCTGGCACCCGCGGCGGCCGATGCGGCGTCAGAGCGGTTGACCGTGCGGGCGCGCGACATCGAGGCCGTGGTCTCGACCATGGCACGCATTCCCGCGCGGCGGGTGGAAACCGACGATCGCGAGCGCTTGCGCAATCTGGAAAGCGAGATCAAGACCAAGGTCTTCGGCCAGGACCAGGCGGTGGAGCGCGTATGCCAGGCCATCCGCACCAACCGCGCCGGTTTGGGCACACCCGAGCGACCCATTGGCTGTTTCTTGTTTGCCGGTCCCACCGGCGTGGGCAAGACCGAGCTGGCCAAGCAGCTGGCCGAAGTCCTGGGCGTGGCCTTTCTTCGCTACGACATGTCTGAGTATATGGAACGCCACACAGTCTCGCGGCTGATTGGCGCGCCGCCTGGGTATGTCGGTTTCGACCAAGGAGGCCTGCTCACCGATGCGGTCCACAAGACGCCGCATGCGGTGCTGCTGCTCGACGAGATCGAGAAGGCACACCCAGATCTGTTCAACATCTTGTTGCAGGTGATGGACCATGGCGCGCTCACCGACAACAACGGTCGCACCTCGGATTTTCGTCACATCATTCTCATCATGACCAGCAACGTGGGGGCGCGCGATCTGTCGCGACGGATGCCGGGCTTCGGCGCGGGCGATCGCTTCGGCGACACCGACGAGGCATTCAAGCGTGTGTTTTCGCCCGAATTCCGCAATCGTCTGGATGCCAAGGTCGACTTCGCGCCGCTGGGTGAGCGCGAAATGTTGCTCATCGTGGACAAGTTCGTGGGCGAGCTGCAAAAGCAACTTGGCGAGCGCAGGGTCATCGTCACGCTCAGCCCCGCGGCGCGGGAAATGCTAGCCAAGAAGGGCTACGACCCGATGAACGGCGCGCGGCCGCTGGCTAGGGTCATGCAGGACGAGGTCAAGCGTCCCCTGACCGACGAGTTGCTCTTCGGCACGCTGGCCTCAGGCGGCAGCGTGACCATCGACGTTGCTGACGACAAGTTGACCTTCGCGTTCGCCAAGGCTGCGGTCGCGGATGAACCACCGGATGGCGCTGGCCAGGAGGATGCCGACGATGAGTGACAAGCACCACCTGAACGTTGCCGCCGGGGCCATGCCGCCCGCGCAGGCCGTGGCTCTTGCGGATTTGGTCGCGTATCAGCCGGGCGCGGTGGTGAGCCGCACGCTGGTCAAGAAGAACGCTGGCACAGTCACGCTGTTTGCCTTCGACGTGGGACAGGGGCTATCCGAGCACACCGCACCCTTCGATGCCATCGCGGAGGTTTTGGATGGCGAGGCCGAACTGACCATTGGTGGCAAGAAGGTCCCCACCCGAGCCGGACAGGCCGTGCTCATGCCCGCCAACGTCCCGCACGCGCTTTCCGCCACGACGCCGTTCAAGATGTTGCTGGTGATGGTGCGCGAAGCGGGGTAGGCCAGGGCCGACATTTTTCCCGTGTAGGGGCGACCTGCGGTCGCCCGCAGGAAGGCAGGGATCCCAGATGTCCACGGACAACAAATACACTTCGATCCTGACCCTTTTCCTCGCACCGTGTTTCCTCTTTGCCTGTGGCAACGGTCGCAGCGGTGGCGCGGACGGTGCGGCGGCTGGGAGAGGTGGCAGCGGTGGTTCCCTCGCCACGGGCGGGAGCGTAGAGACCGGCGGCATGACGAATGTCGGCGGGCAACGCACAGGGGGAGAGACAGCCGCTGGCGGAAGCGCCGTCAGCAGCGGAGGGCAACCCACAGGTGGCGCAAGCGCGAGCGGCGGAAGTACGGCGACTATCGCCACGACGACGACCGGTGGTTCACTCAATTCCGGCGGTGAGACATCCGGCGGTGGAACCACCGACGGATCGACCAGCAGTGGCGGCTCGCGTTCGGAGAGTGGCGCGGACGCAGCCGTTGGAGGGTCAACCCGCAGTGGCGGCAGCGTGGACGTGGCCACCAGCGGGTCGGCCGGTAGCGGCGGCCTGCGCTTCGACGGTGGCGTAGACGCAGCCAGCGGCGGATCGAGCAGCGGCGGCGGCTCACATCCGGACGCTGGCGTGGACAGAGCGACCGCCGGATCTGACGCCAACCCGAGTACGGCCGCAGGGGGAAAGACCGGCGCGGCTCAGACGATTAAGAACGCCAACTACGCGGGAACCTCATCCGCGTCCCAGACTCTCGATCTGCTTCTGCCCGCCAATGCCTTGCTTCCGCTTCCGCTGGTCGTCCGCATGCACGGTGGTGGATTCAGCAGCGGAGACAAGGCTGGGGAGGAAACAGGTCCAGCGGCGAATGCCATTCTGGCCAAGGGATATGCCCTGGCCAGCGTGAACTACCGCCTTTCCGGTCAGGCGCTATTCCCTGCCGGGGTCCAAGACGTCAAGGCCGCCATGCGTTGGCTGCGCGCCCATGCCGCCGAATATGGATTGGACACTGATCGCTTTGCGTCTTGGGGCGAGTCGGCAGGAGGCTATATGGCGGTGATGCTCGGGGTAACAGGGGATCAGACCACCGTCTTCGATGACGATTCCTTGGGCAACCCCGGGGTGTCGAGTGCGGTTGCGGCCGTGGTGGATTGGTATGGCCCGGTCGACCTCGCGACGATGGACAGCCAACAGACGGCTCATCCTCCAGCCAGCTGTCCGACCAACTGGCTGCAGCACACACCGGCGAATTCTCCCGAGGGCACATGGCTCGGTGGCGCGCTGAACACGCCCGCCGTGAGCGCGAAGCTCTCGCAGGCGAACCTCATCTCGTATATCGCGACCGCCAAGACCCTGCCATTCTTCATCATCGCCCAGGGCGACGACGACTGTCAGGTACCCTATGGCCAGTCGCAAGAACTCGCGGATGCGCTGGCCAAAGTGGGGAACACGGCCAACTTGACCATCATCCCGGGCTATTCGCACGGCGACAGCCGGTTCGAGACCACGCAAAGCGCGCCAGACCTGGCCCTGCTCGCCACCGTCTTTGGGCGCTGACCAAAAGAAAGACGGCCGATGCCACTCTCGCAGCACCGGCCGTGTTTGGAATGAACGCGCGCTACTTCGCTTGCGCCTGCTCGAGCGCCACGGCCACTGCCACGCTGGCGCCGACCATGGGGTTGTTGCCCATGCCGAGGAAGCCCATCATTTCCACGTGCGCGGGCACGGATGATGAACCGGCGAACTGGGCATCGCTGTGCATGCGGCCCATGGTGTCGGTCATGCCGTAGGAGGCGGGACCGGCCGCCATGTTATCCGGGTGCAGGGTGCGGCCTGTGCCGCCTCCGCTGGCCACCGAAAAGTACTTCTTGCCCTGCTCGATGCATTCCTTCTTGTAGGTGCCGGCCACGGGGTGCTGGAAGCGCGTGGGGTTGGTGGAGTTGCCGGTGATGGACACGTCCACGCCCTCGTGGTGATTGATGGCCACGCCCTCGCGCACGTCGTCGGCGCCGTAGCAGCGGACTTTGGCCTTCTCGCCCTTTGAGTAGACAATCTCCCGCACGATGTTCAGCTTGCCCGAGGCGTAGTCGAACTTCGTCTGCACGTAGGTGAAACCGTTCACGCGGCTGATGATCTGGGCCGCGTCCTTGCCCAGGCCGTTTAGGATCACGCGCAGGGGATCTTTGCGGGCCTTGTTGGCGCTGCGGGCGAGGCCGATGGCGCCCTCGGCGGCGGCAAAGGATTCGTGGCCCGCTATGAAGGCGAAGCACTTGGTCTCTTCCTTGAGAAGCATGGAGGCCAGGTTGCCGTGGCCGATGCCCACCTTGCGATCATCTGCCACCGAGCCAGGGATGCAGAAGGCCTGCATGCCTTCGCCCAGGGAACAGGCGATGTCCACGGCCTTCTTCTGACCCTTCTTGAGGGCGATGGCCGCGCCGAGGATGTACGCCCAGCAGACATTCTCGAAACAGATGGGCTGAATTTCCTTCACGATCTTGTAGACGTCCACGCCCTTGGCATCAGTGAGCTTCTTCGCGTCTTCAAGGGAGGCGATTCCGTACTTGGCCAGCACAGGGGTGATCTGGCCGATTCTGCGTTCATATGATTCAAAGAGAGCCATGATCTGTGTCTCCTTCTCGCTTACTGGTGCCGGGGGTTGATGGTCTTGGCAGCTTCGTCGAAGCGGCCGTACTTTGAGGTGGCCTTCTTCAAAGCCTCCCCAGCCTCCACGCCCTTTTGGATGGATTCCATCATCTTGCCCAGGTGGACGAATTCGTATCCGATGACCTCGTCGTGGTCATCCAGCGCCAGGCGGGTCACGTAGCCCTCGGCCATTTCCAGATAGCGCACGCCCTTGGCCACGGTGCCGTACATGGTGCCGATCGTGCTGCGCAGGCCCTTGCCCAGATCCTCGAGGCCCGCGCCGATGGGCAGGCCGCCTTCTGAGAAGGCGGTCTGGGTGCGGCCGTAGACGATCTGCAGGAAGAGTTCCCGCATGGCGGTGTTGATGGCGTCGCACACGAGATCCGTGTTGAGGGCTTCCAGAATCGTCTTGCCTGAGAGGATCTCCGCGGCCATGGCCGCGCTGTGGGTCATGCCGGAGCAGCCAATGGTTTCAATCAGGGCTTCCTGGATGACGCCATCCTTCACGTTGAGCGTCAGCTTGCAAGCGCCCTGCTGAGGCGCGCACCAGCCCACTCCGTGGGTCAGACCGGCGATATCCTTAATCTCCTTGGCCTGGACCCAGCGGCCCTCCTCGGGAATGGGCGCGGGACCGTGATTGGGTCCCTTGGCCACGCAGGTCATGTGTTCGACTTCCGCCGAGTAGATCATTCGTGAACCTCCTGTATCGGACTATGGGCAACGGATGCGGGATTCGGTTTCGTGAGAATCATGGGATTCCCGGTCGGGGCGAAAGCTAGCATACGTGACCCTCGTTCCCGGACCAATGCGCAGCCCGGCAGGCTAGCTCCCGAGAATCTTCGTCACAATGCCATCGAGCTGGTCGAGCGATCCATAGTGGATCTCGACGTGGCCGCGGCCTGGGCCGGCCTCGACCAGCTTGACCCGCGCTGCGAGGGCGCGCTGCAGGCGCAGCGCCAGGTCACGTGCCGCCGGCGATTCCTTTTCCTGCGGCGGCGGGGCAGGGCGGTGTGTGTCTTCACGTTCACGCCGGACCAGCGCCTCGACTTGGCGGACGGAAAGCCCACGGCTGGCCGTCTGGCGCGCCAGTCGTTCGATGACCGCGTCGTCCTCGAGACCGAGCAGAGCACGCGCATGGCCCATGGATAGGCGCCCCTCGACCACCATGGCTCGCACCGAGGGCGGCAGTTTGAGCAGACGGAGAGCGTTGGCCACTGTGCTGCGTTCCCTGCCCACGCGCGCGGCCAGCGACTCCTGGGTGTAGCCGAATTCCGCCACCAGATGTTGGTAGCCCTCGGCTTCTTCGATGGGGTTGAGATCTTCGCGTTGCAGGTTCTCGACCAACGCCATCTCGAAGGCCTGCGCCTCGGCCACCTCACGGATGATCACCGGGACTTGGTGTAGCCCAGCTCGCTGGGCCGCTCGCCAGCGTCGCTCGCCCGCGACCAGTTCGTAGCCGCCTGCCGGTCGCACGCGCACCACCAGCGGTTGAATGATGCCCTGGCTGCGGATGGACTCGGCCAGCTCACTGAGACGGCCGTCGTCGAATCTCTTGCGCGGCTGTCTTCCCGATGGGTGGATGTTCTCGATGTCGACCGCGCGCAGACTGCTGCCCGACTTGGTCTGCGCCCGCTCTTCCGGATCGGAAGCGGCGGCAGCCGGAATCAAGGCGGCCAAGCCGCGCCCGAGTGCCTGACGCTTTCCTGCGCCGGTCACGAATTTTCCGCCTTGGGTCGCGCGTGGCGAGCGAGAAACTCGCGCGCGGCCTCCATGTAGCTCTTGGCGCCCTTGGAGGCGACGTCATAGAGCAGAATCGGTTTGCCAAACGACGGCGCTTCCGACAGGCGCACGTTGCGCGGGATGGGTGTGTCGTACACCCGGCCGCCGAAGTGGTTGCGCACCTCCTCGGTCACTTGCTCGGTCAGGTTCTGGCGCGTGTCGACCATGCACAGGAGAATACCCTCGATGTCGAGGCCGGGGTTGAGCGACCGACCCACCAGATTGACCGTGGCCTGCAGGTCGGAAAGACCTTCCAGCGCGTAGTACTCGCACTGCAGCGGGACCAGTACGCCGTCCGCGGCGCAGAGGGCGTTGAGGGTTAACAACCCGAGTGAGGGTGGGGTGTCGATGAGGATGAAGTCGTAGTCGGGCGCCACCAGGCGCAAAGGATCGCGCAGCTTCATCTCGCGGCCGAACTCCGACACGAGCTCGATCTCGGCACCCGCCAGATCTTGGCCCGACGGCACTAGCTTGAGGAAGGGCAGCTCGGTGGCGCGGGTGACCTCCGCGACGGATTTCTCACCGATGAGCACGTCGTACACGCTGCCCTGCTTTGCACCGGCCGCCTGCCGGGTGTGGCCCAGGCCCGAGGTGGCGTTGCCCTGCGGATCCATGTCCACCAGAAGCACGCGTTTCTCCGCCACCGCAAGCGAAGCCGAAAGGTTGACTGCGGTGGTCGTCTTTCCGACGCCCCCTTTCTGGTTCGCGACCGCTATGACCCTGCCCATGGTGCTGTGATCCCGTCGAGCGGGCTCATCCTCCTAGCATCAATAGGCCCGCGGTTTCAACCGAGCCGGGACCACACCCCATCGATATCCGCAGGAGGTCGTGGTCGTGGTCGTGGCCGTGGCCGATGAAAAACGACGCACAAACTTGACGGTTCCCGAGGTTGCAATACTACTTAGACCTACATGTAGCGTATTTCCCTGCAACACAAGGAGTACAACGATGAGCTACGGCGATATGAAGACCTACCGGACCTTTGAAGAGTTCGAGCGCGAGGAGCTTCGGCGCATGGACGCTGTGGGCAATTCGGTTGATGAAATGATCGATACCATCTTCGGCGAGGAGTTGGACCTGGAGTGCGTCTCCGCAAAGCGTCGCTCCGCCGTCGACGAAGACGACGAAGAATAGGCTAGACCTCTTCCAGGAATCTCTGCAGCTCGGCCGAAGCCTTCTCCCAGTCGGCCATGCGCCGGCCGAGGAGATCGCCCAGTTCGCGTTCGCGATCGGCCAGCGCGTGCAGCTTCTGCCAGTCGCCCCCGTGATCGGCGGCCAGCTGCGCGCGCAGCGACGAAAGCTCGGTTTCGATGCGCGCGACTTCAGTCTCAAGCGACTCGACCAGGCGCTCCAGCCGGCGCTGTGTGCGTTCGCGGTCCTTCTTCGCGGCCCGGGTGATTTCGGTTGATGACTGGGTGACTGGGGACGGCGCTGCAGGCACTGGCGCAGCCGCCGCCTGGCTCTGGCGATACGCGCGCCAGTCCGAGTAGTTCCCCAGGTGCGCCTCCAGGGTGCTATTCTCGAACACCAGCAGGCGCCGGCACACCCGATCGAGAAAGTAGCGATCGTGGCTGACCACAATTAGCGTGCCTTCATATCCGTCGAGCGCATGCTCCAGCGTTTCGCGTGCCGGGATGTCCAGGTGGTTGGTTGGCTCGTCGAGCGCCAGCACATTGCGTGGAAACAGCAGCATTTTTGCCAGGGCCAGACGGCTGCGCTCGCCGCCTGAAAAACCGCGCACCGTTCGGAAAGGATCGTCGCCGAAGAAGCGGAACTTGGCCAAATACGTCCGCACCACCTCGGGAGAAAGATCGTTGCGCACCGATTGGATTTCTTCAATGGCGGTGCGGTCCTCGGAAAGTGAGCTCAGTTTCTGATCGAAGTAGCCCAATCGCACGGCGGCGCCGCGTTCCACCACGCCAGCCAACGGTGCCAGTTCGCCGACCAGAGTTTTCAGCAGCGTGCTCTTGCCGCAGCCGTTGGGGCCCACAATGCCCACTCGATCTCCGCGGAAGATGTTGACTGTCACGTCGGTCACAATCGGCTTGCCCGGGTAACCCACGCTGATGTTCGGCGCACGCACGATCTCCTTGCCGCCCAGATCGCCGCCGGTCTGGAAATTGAGCGCGATCCGGCCCGCCATCTGCCAGTTGTCCTCGGGACGTTCGAGCCGCTCCAGCTTTTCCAGCATGCGGCGCCGGCTCTGTGCTTGCTTGGTCTTCTGGCCAGCCAGGTTGCGCCGGATGAAGTCCTCGGTCTTCTCGACGTGGTCCTTCTGGCGCTGGTACTCGACGCGAGCCCGCTCCAAGCGCGCGTCGCGTTCCACCACGTACTGGTCGTAGGCAAAGGAATAGCGGACGAACTGGCCGTCCTCCAGTTCGATAATCGCGCGGCAGGTGCGCTGAATGAAGGCTCGGTCGTGCGACACCAGCACGAAGGCGCCCGGATACTCGGCCAGGCGTGCCTCCAGGCGCTCGATGGCCGCAAGGTCGAGGTGATTGGTGGGCTCGTCGAGCAGGAGCAGATCGGGCTGACGGACCAGAACCTTGGCCAGCTCCAGCCGGCCGCGCTCGCCGCCGGACAACGTGGCCAGCGACCGACCCAGGTCCGCCTGTGACAGCCCCACGTCCTGGGTGAGTTCGCGCACGCGGGTTTCCAGGTCATAGCCGCCCTCCAGGCGGTAGTGTTCCTGCAGCTCACCATAGTGTTTGAGATCCGCCTCGGAAGCCTCGGCCAGTCGTGCTTCGAGGCGCTGCAGATCCTCGTGCATGGCTTGCACGTGGGCGAATGGCTCCAGCAAGGCATCGAGCACGGTGCCTTCTCCGCCCAGTTGGTGCGATTGCCGGAGGTAGGCCACGGTCTGTCGCCCCAGAATGCGCGCGTCTCCTGCGTCCACTTGCAGCTCGCCGGCGAGCAGCTTGAGCACGGTGGATTTGCCCGTGCCGTTGGGGCCGAGCAGGGCAAGCCGATCACCTGGCCGGATGAGCAGCGAAGCGCCGGCCAGGATCTCTGTGCCAGGATAGCTGAAATGTGCGTCGGCGAACTGGGCGAGGCTCAACCGTTGGCCTTCATGAACTCGCGCATGTGGTCGGCCAGGGCCTGGCATCCTTCCACGGGCATGCCGTTGTAGACCGAGGCCCGGATGCCACCCACGGTGCGGTAGCCCTTGAGCGCCAGCATGTTCTTGCCCGAGGCTTCCTTGAGGAACTTCTCGGTCAAAGGCTCGCTGGGCAGCTTGAAGGTGATGTTCATGTGGCTGCGCACGGCCGGATCGGCCACGGTGCCTTTGTAGAAGCCGCCCGAGCCGTCAATGGCGTCGTAGATGAGCTTGGCTTTGTCGGCATTGCGCTTTTCAATGGCCGCAAGGCCGCCCTGGCGTTCCATCCAGCGGAAAGTTTCGAGCAGCACATACACGCCGAAGGTGGGCGGCGTGTTCAGGCAACTCTTGGCCTCGGCGTGGACTTTGTAGTTGAAGATCTTGGGCACGCTCTTGCCAATTCGGTCATAGAGGTCCTTGCGTACGATGATCAGCACGAGGCCCGGGGGGCCCAGGTTCTTCTGGGCGCCACCGTACACCATGGCCGTGCGCGCGATGGGGTGCGGGCGCGACATGATTTCCGAGCTGGCGTCGACCATCAGGGTCGGGTGCTTTGGCCATTCGACGAAACGGTTGCCGTGCACGGTTTCGTTCGAGCAGATGTGCAGGTAGGCGGCGTTCGGGTCAGCGGTCCATCCGGTCGGATGGCGATCAAAACCAGTCGATTCGCCCGACGCGATCACCCGCACCTTGTCCGGGGCGATGCCCTTGGCGGTATCGGCGGCTTTCTTCGACCACTCGCCGGTTATCACGTAGTCGGCCACGCCGTTGAGGAAGTTCATGGGAATCAGGGCGAACTGCTGGGTCGCGCCTCCTTGTAGGAAGAGCACGTCGTGCGTGTCAGGGATCTGCAGAAGGCTGCGGCAGCGGGCGATGGTCTCATCTAGGACCGCATCGAATTCCTTGCCCCTGTGACTACACTCCGCGATGCCAAAACCCTTGCCCTGAAAGTCCAGCAGGGCAGCGGCCGAGGCCTCGAGAACCTCGTAAGGAAGAGTGGCAGGACCAGCGGCGAAGTTGAACGCACGTTTCTTCATGGGGACTCCGTTGGGTTGAGGGAGGGCACAAACATAGTCGATTCCGGGCGCCAGGGGGAGAGGAACCGGAGGTTTGGGTGACAGGGGCGGTGACAGTGGCGGAGACGGTGGCCGTGGCGGTGACTGGGGCGGTGACGGTGACGGTAGTGGTGGCGGCCGGCCCTGGGGCATTCGATCCAGGAACGTCACCGCCGCTGTCACTCACACTGGCTCCGATCGCCGATCCTCGTCTGCGGACGTTTGGATTGGACCCCGAAATGAACCTGTACTAGAAACCCTCAGGCCCGAGCCGGGCCGCGTTTTTCGATGCTCGAATTCTACTGCCCAATGAAGGATAGTCGTGCCCAGGGTGGGCGATTTCACGGGGTGACGCTCACCCGGACGCGGAGAGACACATGGCCGTCGTAGTCGTTGTCGGAGCCCAGTGGGGCGATGAAGGGAAGGGGAAGGTCGTGGACCTCCTGACCGAGCACGCGGACGTGGTGGCGCGCTGGGGAGGCGGTGCCAACGCAGGCCACACCATCGTTGTCGAAGGGAAGAAGTACGTCACACACCTGATTCCCTCTGGCGTGCTTAGGGCCGGCGTGACCTGTGTGTTGGGCGAGGGCATGGTCATTGACCTGCGCACTCTGGTCGAGGAGATGCGCGCCTTTCGTAGCCACGGCCTGCTGGCACGGAACACCGACTTGGTGGTCGCCGGCCGCGCCCACCTGACCTTCCCGCACCATCGCGAGCTTGACCGCCTGCGCGAAGAGGAACCGGGCGCCATTGGTACGACTCGTCGTGGGATCGGCCCGACCTACGAGAGCAAGGCCTCGCGCACCGGCGTCCGCGTCGAAGATCTTCTGCGGCCAGAGCGGTTTCGGCGCAACGTGGAGCGCAACGTGGCCTATGTGTCGGGCGCTCTGCTCCGGCACGGAGCTGCGCTTCCCGATGTGGACGCCCTGGTCAAGGAATACCTGGCGCTGGGTGAGGAGATTCGGCCCTTTGTCCGGGACGCTTCTCGCTTTCTCCACGACGAGATTCGAGCAGGCCGCAATGTGTTGTTTGAGGGCGCCCATGGTGTCTTGCTCGACCTGGACCACGGCACCTATCCGTTCGTAACGTCGTCGTCGACGACCGCAGGCGGTGCCTGTACCGGATGCGGCATCGGGCCGACTTGCATAGACACGGTCATTGGAATCGTGAAGGCCTATGCCACGCGCGTGGGCAACGGGCCTTTCCCGACGGAGCTGAACGATCAGATGGGCGAGCGCCTGCGCGAGGTGGGGACCGAGTTCGGGTCCACCACGGGCCGGCCTCGTCGCTGCGGGTGGTTGGATATTCCGGCCTTGCGCCTCACATGCAGGCTGTCTGGCATCCAGGCCCTGGCGCTGACCAAGCTGGACGTCTTGTCCGGTCTCGATCAGGTCAAGCTCTGCGTCCAGTACCGGCTGGCAGGCCAGACGCTCGATGAGATGCCGCTGGATCCCGACGATTTAGCGGCGGTAGAGCCAGTCTACGAGACACTCCCGGGATGGCCGGCCCTCTTCGCAGGCGGCGCTTCGTCGGCCGGAAAGACGCAGCTTTGCGGGGCGGCTGAACGGTATGTCGCGCGGATTTCCGAGCTGGTCGGCGTGCCGCTGGCCCTGGTTTCGGTTGGGCCGGGACGCGACGAGACCATAGTCAAGGACAACCCATTCGTAGCAAAGAATGCGCGCTAACTTATCGCACGCAACCGACCGCGGCGGGTACCTCGCGAATCTGCCGTCAGGGTCGTGCGCAGTGTTACGTGTGGAAATGGGACAGAAACCGTCTTGCCAGACGGAGACTGATATCTATAATCGCGCGGTTACCGTCTCTTCGTGGTACGCCTAAATGAGGGCCCAATGAAAATCGTCTGTGACGCTTGTCAGGCAAAGTACTCGATAGCGGACGAAAAGGTCCAGGGTAAGGCCTTCAAGATCCGATGCAAGAAGTGTAACCACATCATCGTGGTCAGAAGCAGCGGTGAGCGGGTCGTCGGTGCTGCCGCAGAGCCCAAGCCCGCAGCGGCCGAGGCGCAAGGCACCTGGTACGTCGTGGTGGAGGGCGAGCAGATGGGGCCATTGGCTGAGACCGATATCGCGGCCCGCCTGCGGCGTGGTGAGATCACGGGTGAGTCACTGGTCTGGAAGGAAGGTCTTGCCGACTGGGTGAAGCTGTCTTCCGTCCCGGAACTGGCGCAGATGCCATCCTCGCAGGCCACCCCGGGTCTTCAGTCGACTTCAGCGCCGGCGGCAGAGCCCGCGCCTGCTCGGCGCAGCTCAACAGCCATGCGCGCGCACGGCTCTTCTAGAGAGGCGGCTATGGCGGCGGCTCCCGGCGAGGACATCTTCTCCAGGCCTGCCCCGGCAGCCAGCGCATCTGCTGATCTTTTCGCCTCGCCGGCCGTCGCGCACTCGTCCGCTGCGGCCGAGATGCCAGCCACCGCATCGCCGGCGTTTGCCTTTGGCGCGGCGGCTGCCCCCGCGCCTGAGCCCGCAGCCAGGGCCCCCGGCAACGGCGCAGGGGAAAGTCATATGACCGGCCAACGCAATGAGAACTCGGTCCTGTTCTCGCTGGCCAACCTGGAAGCACTTGCGGTGCCGAGCTCGTCGACCAGCGCGCGGGCGCCATCGACAACCTCGACCACCGAGGGCTCTGGCCTCATCGACATTCGTTCGATGGCCGCAAGAACCATCGGAGAGTCCGGCCGAGATGACGCCTTCGGCGGCTCGGACGCCTTGCCAACCTTCTCGACGCCGCAGTTCTCACCGGTGGCTCCGGTATTTCTTCCCATGGCTTCGAGCGGCCCGCCCAAGTGGGTGTACCCGGTTCTGGGGGTGCTCGCCCTCGGCATCGTGGCCCTTGGCTTGGGCATCTACAAGGTGGTGTCGGTGCCTCCTCCGCCGCCACCCGCGCCTCCGCAGATCGTCGTGCCCGCGCTGGTGACACAGCCAGCCCCAGCGCCAGCCGCGGCGCCAAGCCCTGGTGCCCCGACGGCTGCCCAGCCCGCCAAGCCTGCCACGGGCGAGGAGAAGCCGAGCGAGGAGAAGGCAGCGACGGAGAAGAAGAAGCCATCGGGCAAGGGCGGCAAGTCGGTTGCCAAAGCCCAGCCCGAGGCTGCGTCGTCGGCCAAGGGTGCGCAGCCCGCGTCTCAGCCGGTGGCTGCGCCAGCCCCAGCCCCAGCCCCAGCCCCAGCCAAGCCGAAGAAGGGTGGCTCCATCGATGACTTGCTCGATCAGGTCAACACCAATAGGCGCGGCGGCGAAGAGCCCAAACCCAAGAAGGTGGCCACCGCGGCGGTGCTGCCCTCCCTTTCCCAAAGCGACATTGTCAGTGCGATGAAGGCCGTGCAGCCCAGAGTGAAGGAGTGCTTCAACCAGTACAAGGTTGCGGGCATCGCGAATGTCAGCATCTCGGTGGCCAAGGGAGGCCGGATTGCTTCGGCGACAGTGACGCCGGGCAAGTTCGCGGGTACGCCCAGCGGAGCCTGCGTGGAAGCGGCGGCCAAGACCGCGAAGTTCCCTCCTTGTGAGGCGATGAGCTTCCCCTGGCCCTTCCAGCTTCACTAGCGGCTCCAACCCACAGAAGCGACGACGGCCGACGATAGACAGCAGAACCCTGGAAGGGTTCCGCACCTCCCGCGACGGGCTTCGGCGAGCAAAGCTCGCCTGCGCCCACGCGGCCTGGGCCGCTGGCGGCGTCGGGCCTGCGCTTCCGGTCCTCAAGTACATCAGTACATTCCGGTCCGGTTCTCGGCCCTCCTTGCCAGCAGCCCGGCTTGTCGGCCGGATGCTAAGGGACATTGCAGTCTACGGCCTACCCAGCTGCAGCCAGGGATTGGCTCACCGTCTTTGGGTTCGGACGTACCTGCTCTCAGCCTTTCAGGGTGAGGCGCCGCCGTCGGGCGCTGTTGGCTCGGGCTTGCGAGTCGGTGGCGGTGCGGGAGAGCCGTGGTCCTCGCGCAGCTTGGCGGCCAGCTTGTCGAGCAAGAGCTGCTCAAGGTAGTGGGGCAGGTCGGGCAGCGTGGCCACGACACGTGTGATGTCGCGACCGTCGCCGTCGCTGGTTCGCACGAGCTCGAGTGACCCTTTGTGGAGCTTCCCACCTTCCGGGTAATCAAACAGGATGTAGCCGGCGGCCTCATCTTTCTCGCGAATTGCGCAATTGCGGTCGATGCGCAAGAAGCGCACAGCCGTCGGCCAGACGTCGGCTATCGGATACGGGACCGTGCCCACGCTGCGCGCCTCTGCCGCGATCGGCGCGATGCACAGCCCCGCCAGGATGAGCGCGAGTAGGGAAGCCCTACGTGGTGTGCCTCGCATCAAGAGGCCTCTCCCTCCTCAACCGCGCGTTTGGATTCGACAACCATGGTGCGCAGTGAGCGGGAGCCTTCGCCCACCGCCCAGAGCGCAAGAAATCCCCATCCCACGTACCACACAAACTGGATTCCATGGAGAGCGATGGCGTAGGCGCCGCCGAAGGAGCTGACCGTGGCCGCAGGCAAGTAGGCGCCCAAAGCAATGAGAACGCCCGCATGAAACTGGCCCACCAGACCTGGCGAATTGGGCAGGGAAATGAGCACGCCGGTAAAAGCCATGGCCGCGAACGCACCCGTGAGAGGGATGGCAAGTTGCATGTCGCGTGCGAGCAGCCACATTCCAAATCCGTTGCTGAACCAGTAGAGCACCGTTTGGGCCAGGAACGGAATCATGTTGCGCGGCTCACGCAAGGCTCGAAAACCTTGGATCAAGGCGCGCAGCTTGTCGGCCAGGCGTTCGGCCGTGGCAGGAGCGAAACGTCGCAAAAGGGTTGCCGCCAGAACCAGCCGAATCGTCTTTTCGGTCCAGCGCAAGGCGCAGGCCAGAAAAATCGTGAGAGAGAGGAAGCCAATCAAGGACAACCAAGCGGCGCCGGCCAGAATCGAGGAGTAGCCCGACCCACCCGCCCGGAAAGCCAGCATGTACGTGATGAAGAAAAGGATGGAGATCACCAGCCCGTCCACGATGCGCTCCACCGCGACCGTACCCAGAAGGGCGCTCATGCGTGACTGCCCGCCGCGCACGACGTAATACGGCCGCGCGAATTCGCCGAGCCGGAAGGGCAAGGCCAGGATGGCCATGAACCCCACGGTTGAGATGATCATCAAGCGGCGGAAGCTCAGGGACACGCCGATGGGACGCAAGAGGTACTTCCAGCGCCACGCTCTGAAGAGATGCGTGGGAACCATGGTGGCCGCGTAGATCAGAACCGCCGAAAGTGGCAGGCCGCGCAGCACCGATGCCGTGCCTGAAAGGTCCATCTTGCGAATAGCCAGCCAGAGACACAACGTCCCCACCAGCAGGGACAGGAAAACTTTGACAAACAGCTTCAAGGGAATGGACCTTTTCAGTGCAGAGCGTTCTAGGGGAGTTCGCCTACCAAGATACGGCGGGGATTGTCGCTGAGCAATCGCGTGACCACTTCGGCACCCAGACGTTTCTCGATCCAGCCCAGTCCCGAAGCGACAGACCGGCCGTCTTCTGGGGAATGCAAGTCAGAGGCCGCGGCGTGGGCAAGGCCCTCCTCGACCAGTCGTCGGGCCGTCTTGACTTCAGCGCGGTCGCCGGTCCCGGACAGCGCAGCCAGGTCAACCAGCAACGCGGCTTGGCGGCTCAATCCCTCGGCCACGGCGGGGTCGCGTTGTACCGCCGAATACCGTTCGGGGTGGGCCAGCACGGGAAGTAGCCCGGAAACCCGTATGTCGAAAAGGGCTGCTTCGAGCCGAGGCGGCAGGACAACGGGGCTGATCTCAAAAAGGAATGCCTTGCCACCATCGTAGCAGGGTGTTTCCCCGTGGCGCAGTCGGGTGGCGAGGATGTCGTCCCAGTAGTTCTCGGCGCCGAGGCGGAGACGTACCTCAGGCATCAGCTTCACAATTTCTCGGGTTACTTGGTCAAAGGTCAGCCTGACCTCGTCGAGCGGGGGTTGGAACCTTCCCGCGAATTGGTGGGGAGTGGCGCACAGGTCAGAGAAGCCCATCTCGAACAGGGCACGCACCATGCTGAGACAAGTGGGGAGGTCGTCGGCTCCGTCGTCAAGGCCGGGAAGGAAGTGCGAGTGGAGATCGACGTAATGCGCCACGGCGTTTGCCGGGAGACAATAGCGAATTCGGCGCTGGTTTGAGCGTTTCTTTTTGTGCCGGATGGGTCCTGACAGAAAACGCCCTCAGCGTACGCTTCGGACTTGCACAAAGGCGAAAAGAGATCGCAGAGTGAGCGTGCTGGGAGGCACAAGTTTGATGAGCGATAAGGTCGTGCTGCCACGTCTGGACTTGCCGGGTCAAAAGACCCACTGGGCTGTTGTTGCCGTCATCGGCGGGGGTGTTCTCGTGCTGCTGATGGCGGCGATTTTCCTCATCGTCGTGCACAAGCAGCAGGCCGGGCAAGAAGCGGAAGCTCGGGCAATGGAGGCCCGCGCCAAGGAGGCCGCCGCACAGGTCGAGAAGCTGAAGCTGGAAGCGGTCGCTGCCGTTGAGAAGGCCAAGGCAGCAGCAGCGGCTGCCGCTGCCGAGAAGGCAAAGCCCGCGGCTGCGGTGGCGGCCGTCGATGGCGCCAACAAGGCCGGATCTGCCGGATCGTCGGATGGGGATTCGGGCAAGGCCGGACAGAAGAAGAAGGCGCGTGGCAAGTCATCCGGGCACAAGACGGGAAGGGTGGCAGGAGCCAGGGGTGGCGGAGAGCCATCGGAATCGACAAAGAAGACTGACGCGTCCGTTGATGCATTGCTGCGCGGCTTGAAGTGAACTCTGTGGGACGCGCAGGGCGCGAGCAGCCAGCGTCGGCCCGGTCGCATTGCCCCCGAGCGCGGGTTCACGCTGCGCGCGCGCGAATTTGTGTTAAATACTAGATTGATAGGCCAGCTTTCCCCAGTGAACACCGCATATCGCAAGGAGCTACATGGCTGAGGCACAAGAGAATTCGGTGCTGACGTCTCTCAAGGAACTTCGCAGGCAGGAAGAGGAGCGGGTCAGCCAAGAGAAGGCAAAGGCCGCGGCAAAGGCGGAGGCTGACCGGCGGGCGAAAGAGGAGACCGAGCGACGGGCGAAGGAAGAGGCCGAGCAGGCGCGCCGCGAGGAGGAAAACCGCAAGAAGCGCGTCGAAGATGAGAAGCTGGCGCGTGAGCGCGAGGAGAGCCTGCGCGTCGAGGAAGCCGAACGCCGGGCGCGTATCGATGCTGAGATGAAGCTGCAGCATGAGCGCATGCGGCTCGAGGTGCAGGCCAGGGCGGCGGTGCAGAGCAAGCCCGCGCCCAAGGGCCTCATCATCGGCATCGTGGTCGGCGTCTTGGTCATCGGAGCGGGCGTGGTGGCGAAGATCAAGTCGGACCATGCGGCCGCCGAGGCGCAGGCCAGGATTGCGGCTCAGAAGGAACGCGACGAGCTTGTGCACAAGCAACAGGAACAGGAGATGGCTTTCCAGGCGCAGATTGCCAAACTCACCAAGCAGCTGGGCGAGGCCAAGAGCGACGCCGACCGCGAGGCACTGAGGCAACAGATTGAGCTGGCCAACTCGCGTCGCGCGGCCAGCGGCGCCGCGAGCCGTCCACGGTCGCAGAAGGAAAGCGCGGCCAAGACCGAGGCGCCGCAGAATTTGATCAAGGCCAAGAAGCAAGTCTCGAACGACCCGCTCGACGGGATCTAGAACGCCGGTCCCGTGGCGCCCACAAGAGCGTGGCTCTTACAGGACACTAGGAACCAATGAGCGGCGCGCTGGGCGGGTTTCCGCGCCCGATCAGATCGAGCAAGCGCCTCACCATCTCCTCGAAGGTGGCCTGCTTGTCGGCGTCGGTGGCAACGGGACGGAAGAGGCGGCCCCCAGCCATGGTGCCGTGACCGCCGGCCGCGCCCTCCGTACTGATGAGCTGTCTCATCAACGCTCCGGCTCGGCGCTCACTGGGTTCGGTGCGCAGCGACAGGTAGAAACGCTCGCCGTAGCAGCCGCAGCACAGGACGAAGTGCGCTCCTTCCCATGCCAGCAGCAAGTCCGCCACTTCGGCCACCAGGTCAGGGTAGGCGATGCTGCCCATGTTGACAGCCACCAGATCGCCCAACACCTGCGCCGAGCGGAGCGCACGGTCCAGTGCCGCAAAATGCGCGCGCGGCACCTTGGGCTGGGAAATTCGCGAGAGCAGGTGAAAGTCCACCAGCGGAAAAAGGAACAAGTAGGCCACGCGTTCGGCGTGAGTGGCCTCGCGGCCCAGATCGCGCGTCTCGGCCCGCAGGGCGTAGAACAGTGCCGTGGCCAGCGGCGTGTCGATGGGCACGTTCAGGGCGCGTAGGTACTCGACGATGATGGTCGAGGTGGCGCCCAGCTCAGGCCGAATATCGCGCCAGGGCACCTGGGCGCTCTCCTCGCGCGCTGGATGATGGTCAATGATGACATCCATCGGTCGCCCGGGTGGCAGCGAGTTGTTGCCGGTTCCCGGTTGGCTGTCGACGATAGCCAGGGTGTCGTAGGCGGCCGGATCCAATGACTCGGCGGCGACCAGCGGGATGCCGAGGGTTTCCACCATGGCGCGGTTTTCCGCGCGGCCCACGATGCCACCCAACACCAGGGTGGCCTTGATCGGCATGACATGCTCGACCAGCCGCTTGAGCCCGAACGCGGATGCCAGGGCATCGGGATCGGGGTTGTCGTGCATGTAAATGAGCAGGTTGTGCCGGCCCCGCAGACGCGCCAGTGCGGGCGCCAGGTCGTATTCAAACACGTCCAGCTCGGGTGGAACCTGTGCAGGTACGGCGTCGTCTGCGTAGCCCGCTCCTGATCCTGTGGCGTCGACAGACGATTCTTTTTCCGAGGCAGGCATGGCAGTTCGCCCTAGTTTGCAGGGCGGATGCGCAGGTTGTCGAAGTGCACATCCGCCTCCCAATCGTTGATCGCGAAAAACTCATGACCCGAACCGGAGAGAGGCGAAGGATCGGTCCACGCGAGGAAAGGTGCTCCGTCGAGTTTCCAGTCGATGAGCCCGCCCTGGCGCGTGATGGTGAAATGGTAGCTGCGGCCCAACTCCACCAGCGGGGGCTGCCCGGTCTCCCGCCGCTTTGCGGCTTTGACGGCGTCATCGTGCTCGCCCAGCCGGCCGATGATGCTGCTGCTGTTGTTCCACCCGCCCAGAATGATCAAGTAGCTGGTGGGGTCATAGCGTCCCTTGTCCGGGTCGAAGGACTCGCCATCGCCGTAGAGCTCGACCTTGATGTCGCCGGCCGGGCTTTTCGACATGGCATCGAATTCGATGACGACATCGCGGGGCAGCTTGCGCCGTAGCCACAGGGGATGATTGTAGGCGCGCGCTACGTTGAGCCGGCTATCTGTGATGCGGTAGGCGCCGCCGCTGGTGTCCAGCCAGTCGGGGCCGGGCTCAGCCCGCTCAAAATCATCGGCAAAGGGCGACGTGATCACAGGCACCCGAGCCTTGCATCCAAGGACGGCCAGGGCGGCGATGAACAGCGGAGCAATTACCAACTTGTGCTGCACGTAGGCTACGGAAGGGAAACTACCGGGTTGTTGGCCGGTCCGCAACTCGGGCGACGCTTGAATAGAATATACCCGCGAAATCAATTGGTTAACGGTTATGTCTCAACCATTTCCGAGCTTTTCGTAGAGCAGACCCCAGCGGATACCACGATCGCTGACCAGCACATAGGCGCTCCCGACTCGTCGGGCGATTTCGCCAAGGATGATGGCGCCGCTCAGGATCACGTCGGCGCGAAGGGGGTCGAGACCAGCCATGGCTTCGCGCTGGCTTTGGGTCGAGGCGCGCAGGCGATCGATCTGCTCTTCCAGGGCTGGCAGGGTCAGACGATAGCCGTGAACCAGCGCCGGATCGTAGCTGCGCAGATCCTGCGCCATGGCGGCAAGGGTCGTGACAGTTCCGGCCACGCCCAGCAGGCAGGGCTGGTTGGTTTGGGAAGGGAAGGGCGTTTTGGCCAGGTGGACGGCGACCTCGGCACGCACGGAGGCGATTTCATCAGCCAGCGGTGGATCGTGATGAATGTGGCGCTCTGTCAGACGGACAGACCCAAGGGGCAGGCTACGGCAAGAATCGACGGCACCCCGATGCGTGACGACAATTTCCGTGGACCCGCCCCCGATGTCGACGACCACCATGGTTTGGGCGGCAGCCTCGGGAAAGGACTGCTTGGCAGCCAGAAAGGTCAGCGCGGCCTCGCGCTCGCCGCCGATGACTTCCACCGGCGTGTCCAGCAGGGCCGCGGCCCGACACAGGAAATCGGCTGCGTTGGGCGCCCGGCGCAGGGCCTCGGTGCCGATGGCGAAAATGGGCGCCTCGTGCACGCGCGCCAGCACCGCATAGCCGGAAAGCGCGGCTAGGGTGCGGTCGATTCCCTCCTGGCCCAGCCCGCCATCCTTGCCAATGCCGCGGCCTAGCCGGGTGATGGTGGCGCGGTCTTCCAGCACGGAGATCGTTCCGCTGCTCGCCTCGGCGACTAGCAAAAGGGTCGTGTTGGTGCCGATGTCGATGGTGGCGACGCGACTCATGGGCTGCCCAGGGCCGGTTTCAACGGCTCTCGGCTGGTGCCGGACCAAACGACGGGCCGCGGGCGCCGCCCTTCCAGATCTGGAATTCCAGCTTGGTCTGCGGATTCATGGCGAAAAGGCCCCCGCGGCTGGAGGTGTAGACGATGAGCCGGCAGTCCGGCGACCAGGTCGGATCCTCGTTCGAGCCCTGGTTCTGTGTCATGCGTTCGATCTTCCCGGTGCGCAGGTCGTAAGTGAAGATGTCGAAGACCAGGCGTTCGTCGCGGCCGGTGAACGCGATGATGGGCGTGTCGGCGCGCGGGCAGAAACGCGGGGTCTGGTTGTAGGTGCCCTGAAAGGTCAGGCGCTTTGCCCCGCCACCCGAGGAGGGCATGAGGAAGATTTGTGGCGTGCCTTGGCGGTCGGAAACGAATGCGATCTTGGAGCCATCAGGTGACACGCTGGCCGAAAGATCGATGGCGGGTGAGCTGGTGAGCCGTGCCTGCACGGCCCCGTCGGAAGCCGCGATCTTGTACAGCTCGGCGTTGCCCTCGTAGGAGAGCGTAGCCACCAGCGAGCCGCCCCCGGGAACCCAGGCTGCACCGGAATTGAGACCGGAACGACTCGAGATGCGGCGTGCGCGGCCGCCGCCGGCCGAGACGATCCACAGATCGTCGCCACCCATCAAGAACGAGGTGAACGCGATCTGGCCTCCGGTGGGTGAGAAGGCGGGCAGCACGCAGGGGGAGTTCATGTGGGTCAGCACGCTCAGCTCGGCGCCATCCATGCCGATGGTGGCGATTTCACCCTTCTTGCCGGTCATGGCAAAGGCGATGCGGGCCCCGAACACGCCGCGCTGGCCGGTGAACTGGGCGATGATGTCGTTGGCCCAGGCGTGCACCAGCGCGCGCAACTCGCCGCCACGGTAGGTCTTGCTCATGACTGCGGACTCGCCGCGGCCCACCTGGTACAGGCGGCCTTCCAGCGCGAGGCCGCTTCCCTGTTGCGTGACGCTCATTTTGGCCACGCCTTGTGCGCCCACTTCGGACCAGAGCGCCGAGGAGAACCCCATGCCTTCTTTCTGCAGGGTGTCGGGGAACGAAATCGGGTCGAGCACGCGAAACAGGCCGGTGATCGACAAGTCTCGCTGCTCGATCTCGGTGGCTGAGCGGGCCAGGTTCTTCTCGCCGGTGGCATTGGGCAACGCCAGGCGGAACAGGTCGCGGTTGGGATCGCTGATCACAATACGCGGCAGCTCGTCGCTCTCACCCGCGCCGGACTCGGCCGGCTGGGCGTGGATAGGGAACGCAGCCGAGAGAACCAGCGCTGTCGTGATAAGTCCGTAACGCGTGAAGGGGCACTTCGTCATGTTTCTCCTTAACGGGTCAGATCCTTGCCTTCGAAAACCAGAGTGAAGCCACGCTTGAACCCGGCCGGGGGAGGCGGGACCCGGCCGGTGGTCTTCACTGCTTGTACGCAAGAATCGTCGAAATATTGGTTGCCTGACGGCTTGGTCACGCGTGGATTGCTGAGCGCGCCGCTGGAGGAGATTGAGATTCTCACCTCGGCCGAAAGGGTCGCCAGATCGCTGTCCGAGACCATCCCGGTGGGCGTGGACCAGTTCCTGTGCACGGCCTCGAAGATGGCGGTGGCGTACTCGTCTCCGCTCACCGCCTGGTTGGAAGTGCCTTGGGCTGATCCAGTGAGCGAGCCCTCGGCGGCTTCCTCGGCTGCGGCCGACTGGGCGATGGTCTTGGCGCGTTCCAAGGCGCGGCGCAGATCCTTGGAGATGGTCGTGTCTTCGAGCTTGGGCGCCTCTTTCGGGGCGGGCGCGGCGTTGGGATCCTCGCTGAGCTTGATGGCGTCAGGCGCCTTGGGCTTGGGTGGCTGCACGATGCGCGGCAACCAGAACTTCTCGCGGGGCGTGCCCAGCGCCACCAGCCTGGTGACGATCATATCGCGCGCGGCCTCGGGGCGCGGCGCTGTCTTCATGTGGCCGTAGTAGACCAGGACGACCAGCAGGGCATGGATCAGTAGCGTGGCCGCGATGCCCCCCAGGAAGGTGCCGCGGCCGAGCGGCCGGATGCGTGTGTAAGCGGAAGCCTGCATGCTATTCGAGCGGATCCGTGATGAGTCCCATCTTGTCGCCACCAGCCAGCTTGATGGCGGCCATGACCTTGACCACGTCGCCGTAGGACAAAGCCTTGTCCGCGTGCAGGTAGACTTCGCGGTCGGACTGTAGCTTGGCGTTGGCGCGCAGCTTGTCCTCCACCTCGGCGAATGGAATCTCCATGCGCCCGATGTACACGCGCTTTTCTTTGGTCACGGTGACGATCAGCTTGCCCGAGTCGTCGGGAATGGTTTGCGCCTTGGCATCGGGCAATTGCACATCCACCCCGGTCTGCAGCATGGGCGCCGTGACCATGAAGACGATGAGCAAGACCAGCATCACGTCCACCAGCGGGGTGACGTTGATGTCCGACAAGGTTCCGGTTTCGCGCCCGCCGCCTGTACTCATGGCCATGGCTAGAAGAACCTCCGCCGGATGATGTTGAGGAAGTCGTTGGTGAAGGTTTCCATCTCGGCGCTGATGACCCGAATCCGGCGCGATAGGTAGTTGTAGCCCATGACCGCCGGGATGGCGGCCACCAGGCCGATGGCCGTTGCCACCAGGGCCTCGGCGATGCCGGGCGCCACGGTGGCCAGGTTGGCCGCGCCCTTGGCGCCGATGTTGCGGAAGGAATTCATGATGCCCCACACCGTGCCGAAGAGGCCGATGAAGGGCGCGGAGCTGGCGGTGGTGGCCAGGAAGGGGACCTTGTTCTCCATCTCGGTGACCGCCATGGTGCGCGCCCGGGCCAGAGAACGCTCGATGCTCTCGATGTCGCCAATGTGGGTTTCAGGCGTAGAGGCGTCGCCGCCTGCTTCCGTGCGCCGCTTGCGCAGCTTGGCCAGCTCCACGAAGCCAGCGCGGAACACCTCGCTGACCGGCGAAGGCGGGTCATTCTCGGTCGCCTTCCACACGTCGTCCAGGCGCTGCGTGCGCCAGAACAACTCGACGAAGTTGACCGAGCGCTTGTAGGCGCGCGCCAGGTACCACCACTTGGTGCCGATGACAAACCACGACCCGATCGACATGAGCGCGAGCAGGATCAGCGTGCCCTTGGCCACGCTGGACGCGTGTACAATGAGCGATACGATGTCTAACTTGGATTCGGCCCCGCCCGCTTGCAGCAGTAGGTGGATCATGGGAGGGAACTCCTTTGCAATCTTGTTCTGGGACGGAACTTGTTCTTAGCTGTTATAAACCGACCTGGGATTCGATGGCTCGAATTGTAGCTTTGCTTCTCGCACTGGCAGCCCGAGGATGCGTCCCAATCGATGGCGGCGCCGTCGAAGCCAGTTGGGACATCCACGCGTTGGATGGCCGTGGCATTGCCGATTGTTCCTGCACCTGCCCGGAGATTACCCAGGTTCGCTTCAGCGTCGTGCCCGCAGCGGGCGGCGCGGATCTGTGCGCCGGGCGGGCGGCATGCGAGTTCCCCTGTCGGGCCAAGCACGGGGCCACACCCTTTGACATTCCCCCGGGTGCCTACGCCCTGTCTCTGGTACCCATGGGTGCCGATGGACAGGACCTGACCGGCGCGGTCGCCGAAGGGGACGCAGGCGCAGAATGTTTGGCGCAGAGCGGCGTGGCGCCAACTTTGCGTACCGTGGGAGAAGGACAGCTCACACAAATGAATGCAGTTCTGATTCCGGCAGGATGTGCGCCAGTTTGTGGGGGATCTGATAGCACCAGGGTTTGCACAAAGTGAAAACTTGCCACATGGAGGACTATCGATGTTGCGAATGTACACACTATGCTTAGCCGGGATCATTGGACTTGGGTTGGGAGCGACCGGATGTGGTTCAGGCGGCCGGGGAAGTGGAGACTTCGACGCGGCCTGGGATTTTGGGAGCGGGGCGAGCTGCGCCGACGTCGGCGTCACGGAAGTTGATCTCGACTGGCTGAACCTCCGCACCAACCTTTCTGACGGCGCAACCTTCCCGTGCACAGCCTACGAGGGCACGAGCCCGCCCTTGCTGGACGACGACTACACCGTCGCCCTGCGAGCCTACACGAGCGCCAGCTCCACCACGCCGCTCAGCACTGCGGACTACGGCGGCGCCGTGTACTCGATATTTGCTGGAACCACCACATTCCTGCCCCCGGTTACGTTCGCTGTCCACCACTAGACGCGCTCGGGTCGCCTGGGCGTTCCCGCATTCGCTGCTCGCTCCTGTCCCGCGCGAGGGACGGTCCGTGGTAGCTTATCCGCCTCGATGGCGTTTCCGAATTCGACCTACCAAATGCCGCCTTGGCTGAGGCCGGTGGCACAGCGTCTGTCGCCCACCATTCGTACGCTGGTGGTGGCGCTGGCAGTGCCGTGGTTGTTCTATGTTCTGGTGGAGCCGGCGCGGGGCCTGATGGATGACTACCTGGCCCTGGGGCCGAGGGTGATGAAGGGATGGGTCTGGCAGATCGTCACGGCGCTGTTCGTGGACCGGAGTCCGCTGGGGGTGCTCAACCTGCTGGGCTTGTGGTTCGTGGGTGCGGCCATTGAACGGACGCTGGGACGTCGGCGTTTTCTCGTGGTCTTCTTCGCGCCAGGCTTGGCCGCCAATCTGGCCGTCGCCTTGCTGTCAGCCTGGTTGGGGCAATGGACGCTCTATTCGGGATGCGGGGACTCGGTGCTGGGACTGTTCGTGGGACTGGCGGTTCTCTACGGCCCGGCGCAGGTGCGTGTGATCGGGACCTTGGTCATGCCCGCGCGTGTCTTGGCAGCCCTGTTCGTCGGGCTCGCGCTGGTCGGATCAGCCATGTACGGTGGTCTGCCCGCGGTGTTGGGAACCATGGTGGCCGTGAGCTTGGCTTACCTCCTGTGCGGGGGCCGCGGCCGGGACCTGCGCGATCTCACTTCTTGGTTGCAGCGCAAGATGGGCGGGCGCCGCTGGCGGGTCATCGACGGAGGCAGGCCAGGCAGGGGGCCGAACCGCTTCAACTAGACGCCACGGTTTGCATCCGTCCTGCGCACCCCGTAGAACACGCACGACGGGGGAGCCAGCAGGCTGAGAGGCGTCGTTTGTGACGCGACCCCTTGAACCTGATCCGGGTAATGCCGGCGTAGGAAGGAGATACCTTGAGCAGCAACGCGAGCGAGCGTGGGCTTTCCCCTGTGGCAGAAGACTTGCCGTCATCGCGCAAGGTGTACGTGGAGGCAGACGGCCTGCGCGTGCCTATGCGCGAGATCTCGCTTTCGGGTGGACAGTCCCCGGTGCGCGTTTACGACACCACTGGGCCGCAGGGCCACGATCCGCGCCAGGGTCTGCCCCCGTTGCGTGCGCCGTGGACCGCCCGGCGCGTTGGTCGCGGCGATGAGAACTTCTCCCAGATGCACTGTGCCCGTCGCGGCGAGATCACGGAAGAGATGCGCTTCGTGGCCTTGCGCGAGGATCTTTCACCCGCCTTTGTGCGCGACGAGGTCGCCGCCGGACGCGCCATCATCCCGGCCAACATCCGCCACCCGGAACTGGAGCCGATGGCCATCGGCCGCAATTTTCTGGTGAAGATCAACGCCAACATCGGCAACTCGGCCCTGTCTTCCTCGGTCGCAGAAGAAGTGGAGAAGCTGCACTGGGCGACCCGCTGGGGTGCGGACGCGGTCATGGATCTATCCACCGGCCCTGACATCCACGAAACACGCGAACGGATTATCCGCAATGCGGCGGTGCCTATCGGTACCGTGCCCATCTACCAGTGTCTGGAGAAGGTGCGGGGCAAGATCCAGGACCTGTCCATCGAGGTGTTTATCGACACCATCGTCGAGCAGGCCGAGCAGGGCGTGGACTACTTCACCATCCATGCCGGGCTGCTGCTGCGGCACGTGCCGCTCACCGCCCAGCGCGTGGCCGGAATCGTGTCGCGCGGCGGTTCGATCATGGCCACCTGGTGCCAGCGCCACCACAAAGAGAATTTTCTCTATACCGAGTTCGAGCGGATCTGCGAAGTGGCCAAGAAGTACGACATCGCGTTCTCACTGGGCGACGGGCTACGGCCTGGCTGCCTGGCCGACGCCAACGACCAGGCGCAGTTCTCCGAGTTGGAAACCCTGGGCAGCCTGACCAAGATTGCGTGGCAGCACGACGTGCAGGTGATGATCGAGGGTCCGGGTCACGTGCCGGTCCATCGAATCAAGGAAAACATGGAACGGCAGCTGGCCGTCTGTCACGGGGCGCCGTTCTACACTTTGGGCCCGGTGGTGACGGACATCGCTCCTGGCTACGACCACATCACCTCGGCCATCGGCGCGACCCTGATCGGTTGGTACGGCACAGCCATGCTGTGCTACGTGACGCCCAAGGAACACCTGGGCCTGCCCAATCGCGACGACGTGAAGGCCGGGGTGATCGCGTACAAGATCGCGGCCCACGCGGCCGACCTGGCCAAAGGCCACCCGGACGCGCGCGCACGCGACGACGCCATGGCCAGGGCGCGCTTCGATTTTCGCTGGCCGGACCAGTTCGCCTTGGCACTCGACCCGAGCACGGCGCGGGCCTTCCACGACGAGACCTTGCCGGACGAAAGCGCCAAGCAGGCGCACTTCTGTTCCATGTGTGGACCGGACTTCTGTGCGATGCGGATCACCAAGGACGTGCGTGACCAGGCCAGCCGCGACTGCCAGCCCGGATGCCCGGTCAAGCCGAGCCTTCCCTGAGGCGTTCGCCGGGCGGCCCTTTACGATTCCTGGAACGCGCTCGGGCAGTTCGGAGCCAGGGGACAGTGTTCGCAATCCGGCCGGCGCGCGAAACAGCAGCGGCGGCCGTGCCAGATCATCTGGTGCGCAAACTGGATCCACCATTCGCGCGGGATGATCGTCATCAGATCCTGCTCGATCTTCTCAGGGGTGGACGAGCGCGTGAGTGCCAGGCGCTGGGCCAAGCGCTGGACATGCGTGTCCACCACGATTCCCTCGGCCAAGCCGAAGGCCGTGCCTAGCACCACGTTGGCAGTCTTGCGGGCCACGCCCGGCAGTTCACACAGTTCGGCCATGGTGCGCGGTACCTGGCCGCCGTGACGTTCCACGATGGCGCGCGAAGCGCCGATGAGATTCTTGGCCTTGTTGTGGAAGAAGCCAGTGGAGTGGATGAGGTCCTCCAGAACCGGCGCAGGCGCCAGACCCATGGTTGCGGGCGTGGGGAACTGCGCGAAGAGGCGCGGGGTAACCTGGTTCACGCGCTCGTCGGTGCATTGGGCCGACAGAATGGTCGCGGCCAGGAGCTGAAAAGGGTTGTCCCGATGCAGCTCGCAGTCAGCCTCGGGATACAAACGGTCGAGGCCACGCAAAATGGCGGTCACGCGCTTGCGCTCAGGTGGCCAGGGCGGGGATCCCTTCGTTGTCCTGTGCGTGGATCGGGGGGCTGGCTTGGATCGGGGCATGTCGGGGATCTAGCATGAGCAGCCATCGGAGACGCCGCTTGCGGACTCAGAGGGGACAGGGTCTAATCCGTCCGCTATGGACGAAACGCCCGAGGAACTCGAGCAGATCCGCCGCGAGGCTGCCGAGATCGATCCCTACCGGTACCGCCGGCACCGACGATGGCTGATCAGCGTCCTCATCTTCGCGGCTGGGGCGGGCGTGTGCTGGCTGGCCATCACGATGGCGGTCGCCGGACGCAATCCCTGCGAGCGCGTGCGCGACCACTACTGTCACCACGCCGTCGATCCGGGCAAGTGTGCCAGCTACGAGGGCGTGTTCCGCGAATCCGTGCAGGATCAAAGCCCTGCCATGCGCAGCACCATACGCGACCAGTGCCTCACCAAGATCAACCGTCTGAAAGAAGAAGACGGCGTCACCGTGCGCTGAGCGGGGGCTAAACTGAGAACGAACTGCCGCAGCCACACGTAGACTTCACGTTCGGGTTGCTGAACTTGAAGCCCGAGCCCTGCAGGCTCTCGACGAAGTCAATCTCGGTTCCCATCAAATACATCAGGCTCATCTGGTCACACAGCATCTTCACGCCATTCGATTCGAAGGCATGGTCGATGTCCTGTGGCTGGTCGAAGTACAGGTCGTATGCGAATCCCGAACAGCCACCCCCCAACACCTTGAGTCGCAGCGCATAGCCATCCTGGATCTTCTCTTCGACGCGGATCTCCTTCACCTTCTCTGCGGCGCGCACCGTAAGCGTGACCGGAGTTGCAGGCGCTTCACCAGATGTTTCGGCGGTCTTTTCGCTGGCAGCAGGCATGGGACAACTCCTCTCGGGCTAATTCTAACCCCCTCCTATGATGCCGGCCACCCGGTCTGGGTTGCTAATCAGGGAGCTAAAAAGGCTTGGTCGATTCGCCCTGCCAGCCAGGCGCACGCAGGCCGGTGATGTTCCACACGCGCAGAGCCTCGGCCTTTCCCTTCACGCGCACTGGTGGCAGCGCGGTTGCCGACACCACACTCCCGACCTTGCCAAAGGTCGCCTCAGACACCAGCACCTCTCCTGGCTTGGCCACGCTGCACAGGCGCGAGGCCGTGTTCACGGCGTCGCCGATGGCCGTGTACTGGAGCGCGCGCGAGCTGCCGATGGCGCCCGTGACCACCGTGCCCGTGTTGATGCCGATGCCGATGCGGATCTGTTCCTGACCTTCCGACGCGCGGGTGCGGTTGAATTCGGACAAGACCTGCATCATGTCGAGCGCGCACTCGACCGCTTTCTTCTCCGCGTTGGGGATGGCCACCGGCGCTCCGAACAGGGCGATGATCTCGTCGCCCACGAACTTGTCCAGGGTTCCCTCGTGATTGAAGATGACGTCCACCATCAGCTCGAAATACTCGTTGAGCATGCGCACGATTTCCGGTGGCTGGCTCTTCTCGCTCATGGCGGTGAAACCACGGATGTCCGAGAACAACAGCGTCACTTCCGACAGGGCGCCGCCCTTTTCCAGCTGCAGCTTGCCGGACACCACCTGTTCGACCAGGTTGGGCGAGAGCAAACGTTGGAATTGGGCGCGGGTCTTCGCTTCCTGCTCGATCTTGCGCGCCAACATCGAGTTGTGAATGGCGGCGGCGGCCTGGTTGCCGACCCCGGCGAAGATCTGCAGATCCTTCTCGCCAAAGGCATTGGTCGCCACCATGGAATCCAGGTGCATGATCCCCAGCAGCTCGTCGTGGTGGATGAGCGGCACGGTCATGGTGGAACGAATGCCTTGCATGATGATGGAACGCGCACCCTGAAACCGGCTGTCCATGCTGGCGTCGGAGGAGAGCACGGCGGCCTTCTGCTGGACCACTTCGTTCAGGATGGACCGGGAAAGAACGATCTGCTCGGTGCGGCCGTCCCGTGCCTTGGCGACGCGAGGTTGGGGAACGCCGTCTTCCATCAGAAGGATGACCCCGCGATCGGCCGGGATCAGATCGAACGCCTTCATGATGATTTTCTCGAGCAAGAGGTCGATGTCGACCTCAAGCCCGATGGAGCGGCCGAGCTCGTAGGCCAGACGCAGCTTCTCGTAGTCGCGTCGCAGGGTTTCGGGATCGGAGATCTGGCGCTCGGGCAGGAATTCGGCGGCGCTCACCGCCTGGACTTTCTGGTGAACCGCCAGCGCGGCCTGCTGGATGCTGACCCGCTGGGCGGCCTGCGAGGCTTGGCTGGATTGTTCCTGGAAAATGAGCTGCGTCCCTCCCAGCACGATTTCGTCGCCTTCGGCGAGGATGTGTTCACCCACGCGCTCGTTCTTGAAGAACGAGCCGTTCAGACTGCCAAGATCGCGGTAAAGGAAGTGGCCGTCAGGCTGGCGGATGACCTGCGCATGTTCCTTGGAAACGATGCGGTCGAGGATCTGGATGATGTTGTGCGGATGGCGCCCGATGGTGGTCATCGCGCCCAACTCGTATTCACGTCGTGCGTTGCTTGCTTGAACGATCAGCTTTGCCATGCGCTGCCCTGAAGGCGGCCGATTGTATCACGTCACCATTCGATGCGGGCGGTGTCTGTCACCGCCCGTGGCGAGAGATGGAATTCCACGGTCTTGTTGATCACCGGGAAGAAGGCAGTGGCCACGAAGTGCGCTTCGATCGATACCTCTTCCTTGCTGCGGGCAAAGACGAGCTCCAGGTTTGGATCCCTCACGCCTTCCTTGCGCAAGGCCTTGGGAACCGATTTCTTTAGGTCGTTGATCATGGCCAAAGCAACGTCTGTGGGGCGCAGATTGGCGCGATAGAGCATGGGGATCGCGTCCAGCAGCACGCCCTTGGCGCGCGAAGAAAGCGTGTAGACCGGCCAGGTGTAGATGGCCAGGTATACCGCGATGCCGAGTAGCACCAGAAGGCCAACGGAGACCGTGTTGATCGACCGGGGCTTCTTGTACCTAGTCGCCATGGCTTCGCTAGGCCGTTGATGCAGGTTGTCGCAGGTCGCGGGCGAGCTGGTTGCGCATGCAGAACACGCCAAGCGTAGCCTGGATTGCAAGGGCCACGGCTTGGCCACCCAGGCTGGCGGCCGTGATGGCGGCAGCGGCTTTGGCCGGGTCGTGCGCGGCGCCGGGCACGTAGCGGGAGAGGAGCAGGATCATCATGAACTGCGTGGTTCCCAGTCCCATGACCGCGATAGGCAATACGCCGATGAAGTAGATCATAGGCAGATACAGAATGGCGTGCGACACCGGCACCTCCACCCCAAAAGCGCGCAGCGACGTGTAGGTGAATACCATGAGAATCCCGAGGTGAGGAACCCGCACGAGCACGGTCCGAAGGTGTCCGGCCACGCCCGCGGCGAAGAGAACATCGAAGATGGGCCGTGATGTCAGCCAGCGCGGCCTGAGCAGGAGCAGGACAGAATAGACGGCCAGAGCAGCGTACGCCGCAAACACAATCTTGCGCAGGACCGCGGGCATGTCCGGGGCCACCACCAGCCCGATGGAGGCGAAAATGAGCAGCAAGAGAATGTTGGTCCCCATGATCAGCAGCACCGCCGCTGTCCCGCGCAGTAGGGGAATTCCTCGTGAACGGTTCACGAAGTAGACGATGGCCCCCTGGCCCACCGTGTAGTTGACCAGAGCGAGCAGATAGGTGGCCCCGCGAACCACTAGGACTTCACGAAAGGAAAGCCGGGCCACGAACCAACCGAAGGTCTTCCAGATGGCGAAGCAGTCACCCAGATACACGCCTAGGACGAGAACAATGAATGCAGGGACGGTCCAGTACGGGGCCTGGACGAGCGCCTTACCCATATCCCTGAACGAGATCATGCGGAAGACATAGAAGAGGAGCACGAGGGTGACGGCCCACGGCAGGATTCGGCCGAGCTGCTTGCGCATGTCCGCCCACTATCGCACGAATTCTCGGCGCCGGCTCGGGGCGCATGCGTCCTGTCTTGTGTTATTCGGGCCGGGAAGCGAAACTG
The DNA here is from genome assembly GCA_003142855.1 of Myxococcales bacterium. GTDB lineage: Bacteria > Myxococcota_A > Polyangia > Fen-1088 > Fen-1088 > Fen-1137. The sequence goes on along the minus strand of PLNW01000166.1, from coordinate 9,558 downwards.
AAAGATAGGCACTCATGACCGCCACGGGCCCTTCCCCTGTTTCTCCAGCTGGTGACAGTCCGGATGGATGTCCGCCCATGCCGGTCGTGGAGTCCCTGCCGGTACCTGTCTACTTGCTGGTCGAGCCGATGGTGCCGGGCAAGAAGGTGCTCGACGTCACAACCCGGGTGGGCGGACCGGGTGCCGAGTGCCTGCGACGCGCTGGCGCGGCAGATGTGATTTCGTTCGTGCCGGAGAGGCCGTCACTGGCAGTGCCCGACGCGGGGGTGGACATCGTGCTGTGCGGCCTGCCCGCGGTCGGGTCGGACGAAGAGCGCGGTATCTGGCTGGCCGAGATCCGGCGCGTGCTGTGTTCGGGTGGCTTCTGTGTATTGCGCCTGCCTACCGTGGTTTTTCGGGACCGTGCGCAGGCAGGCGCGGGCACGCGTACCGCCTGCGCCGACCTCTTGCTCGGCCATTTCGCGAACGTGGACATTGTCGAGGAGACGCAGTTCGGCGGCGTGTCGTTCCATGTGCCAGGCACGGAGGATCTGGCGGTCAACGAGTCCTTGACCAGGCTGTCAGGCGCGTCCAGCCACTTCGTTGCTCTGTGCACTGACTGTGCGGAGCGGCCGTGGAACCTGAGCGAGAGCCTTCTAGTCCCCACCGATGCGGGCGCGTCCGCCGATGCGGGCGCTCCCGGTGTCGCGGCAGGGGAATTGGCTGCCTGGCAAGGCGAGGTGGCGCGGCTCGAAGCGCGCTCGGCAGAGTTGAGTCGCGAGCGCGATGGCGCACGCGAGGGAGCCATGACCCTGCGGGACCGCGCCGATCGACTGGAGCGCACGGTCGCGGCTTTGCGCAAGGACGTCGAACGCTTCTTGCGCCAGATCAGCGACGACGCGGCCGCACGCGAGCTGATCACCATGGAACGCGATGATCTGAGACGGAATCTGGCGGTGGTGACCCGGCAAGTCGCGGATGCCTCTCGCGAGCTCGAAAAACGGCAGGTCGCCCTGCGCACGCTTGAGAAGGAGGTCGTGCGCTTGCGCGCGGCGCGCGGGGGCGCGGGAAACCCGTCAGGGAAGACCTGACAGCCCACGGAGAGACGAGGCACGGAGAGGCGAGGCCGACACCTTGACCTGGGCTGTCCCGTCCACTAAGTTCCTCACTCTTCGCGGTCGTGGCGGAACTGGTAGACGCGCCAGATTCAGGTTCTGGTGGTAGAAATGCTGTGGGAGTTCAAATCTCCCCGACCGCACCAGGAACCCCCGGATATTCTGGGGGTTTTTGCTTTTGAGGGTCTGGTGTTTTTTCTTGATCCGGGCGTGGGTAACTGCCTGGGTAACTCTTGGGTAACTCTGAAAGCAGGATTCTGGGCTAGTTGATGGGGTGGGGGACCAGCGTTTCCATGGCCTGCATGTGCTGCTGCTGGTCCGCCAGACCACGGTCTGCATAGTGTCGGAAAGTGACCTCTTGGCTCTCGTGGCCCAAGGCTCGTGAGACTGCAGCCGGAGTAGCTGCACCCACGAGGGCAAGGTCACCGTGTGTACCGCGTAGACCATGAGGTGGGGCTTCCGTAACACCTGCCTGTTTGCAGATGGCACGGACGCTCCTGTGAAGCCAGGTGCGGTCATGACCAACCAGCAAGTCTCCTGGTTGCTTGCCATCAGCCAGCTCAGCCAAGAAGGGCTTGAACCAAGTTGGAACTGCCAAGGAACGGATACCAGCTCGGCTCTTCGCCGTGGTGATTCTGATGATGGTCCCGTCGGCGTCCAAGTTCTTCACCTGCAGTCCCGTAATCTCGCTCGCCCTCAACCCGAACACCAATGCCATGGCTGACCCAACACCTGCTGTCTTCTTCTTGGGGTTGGAGCTGGCAGCAAGCTGCAGGCAGGCAGCCAGAAACTTCTTGCTCTCGTCCACGGTCAGCTTGGTTTTTCCACAACGTCTCTTACCCTCTGCCCTGACATCTTGTAGAAGCTGCGTGTCGATCCAACCTCTCTCTTTCGCCCTGGTGCAGAAGGTTTTGGCTTCTGCCACGATGTTCTTTCTGCTGTCCACCGAACCTGCGAGGGCCGTGACCAACTCTCGTGCCTTGGCTGGAGTGATGGTAGCCAGTGGCACAGGAAGGACGGACTGGAAGAGCTTGCGCAACCTATAGCCCGTGGTCTGCACTGACCTGGGACGTAGCCCATTCGTGGTCAAAATCGATTCGTATTCTGCTATCGCCTTTTCGGTGGAGATTCCCACTTGTCGTGCGGCCGCAAGTCGCAGCCGGTTGATTTCTATCTGTGCTTCCTTCTCAGTGGAGAAGGAGTAGACCCGTTGTTCTCCTGCTTGGCGGGTAACTACCCGCCATCGTCCCCGATGGGGATATGGTCCAAATGTCTTCATAGCGTCGGTGCCTTTCGGGTTTGGCACGACGCTGCAATCGCCGTCGACTCTGAAGTTGTCAGGGAGCGAGGTAGCTCTGGAAGCGTCCCCGCCTTGGTCACCAGAAGCAAGGGCTTTGGTGACTCGGGCAAGGGCCTCCGGATCATTGGCCACAGCAGCTACGGCTGCCAGAGCAGCAGCCAGAGGCCCCCCAGCAGGATGCTGGTCAGCAGATCGTGGGAGGGCCAAGGCTCACCCGAATGGGCAAGTCGGCCCGATGACGCCACCTCAGTCTATTAAATAGACTGGTCTCCGGCGTCATCAGAAAACCGGAACTACGGTTAAGGAAATGAGTCAACCTCTACGAAGCATGATTCGGTGGTGTACCAAGATCAAGTAGGCCACCTTGATGCCAAACGTCAGGGCAGAACCAGGGGGCCTAGCCGCAGTTGGTCATCACCCTGGATCCCAAGAAGATGCACCAGGACAAGCAGCAGCATTTGAGCTGCAGCAGCCAGTAAAGGTGATGGGCAAGGTGGTACTGGACGGATTCCCCTCCCCCTTTTTCCGGCCGCCACTTTGGTCAGCATCATCATCAACAACATGGTCAAGGTGGCGGCTGTGGCAGATGTGGCGGATGCAACAGAGCATCTTCACCCGTGCCGGAGATGGATTCCCCCCTCTTCTCTCCGCCGCCCGCTCTTGGTCAGCAGCATCAGCAACATGGTCACGGCGCACGTGTGGCGGGTGTGGCACTTGAGGCTGATGATCCAGGTGTGCCAGGTACTCCAGGTGTAGGAGCAAAATCACTGGTTCTGGAGACTTTGGATTCCCTTCTTCCCGCCGCCTCGTTCAGAAAAGCAGCACGATGGTGCTCACGGCAGATCGAGTATCTTCATCGTGAAGCTTTTGAGCTGCACGCATGAGCAACCCCACCACCATCAAGTACGACTGGGATGAGGCCCTGGCCCACCTTCAGCTCCTTGGTCATCAAGGCGTGGGTGTCACAAAGATTTCAGCCTTCCGTGCAAAGCCACAGGAAGGGCTGCGGTACATCGGTGTCTTCGAACCCACCAAGTACCAGCTCGCAATCGAGCAGATGCGTGAGCTGAACAGACAGCATCCGACCCTGTCGTTCTTCGTCGGGTTCAACGCACTGTTCGAGTCAGCTCTTGAGTTTGCCCCCAACAGGTTCGTGGTGAGTAGCGTTCACCCGAAAGAGCCTGACGTCATCACCACCACGAACATGGTTCTCGATATCGATCCGGTCAGCGAGCGGAACGAATCGAGCAGTGAGGAGAGGGAAGCGGTCCTGACGGTGGCCAACAACATCCTGGACACTGAGCCGCTGCTGGCAGAGGCATCGCTCATTGATTCAGGTCATGGTGCCTATGTCCTCGTTCGCCTTCCAGCAGGAGACTACGACTGGGATGCGGTGAAGGCATTCTGTGGTGAGCTGAAGGTACGGTATTTCTCCAATCCGGCCATTGCAGGGAAGGCCGAGCTGGAGCTGCCTGGACGGTCCAAGTTCATTGGTCTTGCTGGTACAGTGAACACGAAATGGGATGAGTCCATATGGCGTCCACGACGGCTCCTTCATCAAGGTGGTGTGTGCACCACCCTTGCAGAACATCTGCACGCATGGCAACCACCGGTCCAACAGGGACCTGCTGAGAAGATCGAAATCGGCAACCTGGGTCCCCTTGATGAACGCATCACCGACTGGTGTACTGGCTATCAAGAAATCCTCCACACGAAGCCGGCAAGGGGAAAGCGTTCCCATGCAGCCTTTTACCTGGCACACAAGATGGACCGGGATGGTTGGTCGTGGGACGAAATAGAGACCACCCTGCGAAGCTGGGGCAAGATGGTCTTTTCAGGCGGGCCTGACCCCGACAAAACAGATCGAATCCTGGATGGTCTGCAGGAGAAGCTGCACGACCCCAAGTACGCCAAGGTGGTCCCGTCACACAAGTTCGTGCGCGACATCTTGCAGTCGTGCCCATGTTCTGGAAACTGCGATGTTGACCTTGCCATTCAGCTCGGTCGCACATCTGCATTAGAGGAGGTGAGCTGGAAAGATTCCAAGCGACGTGATGGTGGTTTTCTTACAACCGTCGGTCCCCAGTTGAATGGTGCTCGTGAGGACCTGACTCACTTCACCGGGGTGCACCTTGCCAGAACTCTGGGGAACCCTGATCTGGTTTTCCAGTCTGCTGGTGCTCCAGGCATAGGAAAGACCTACCGCATCCTTCGTCAATTTGCCCTTGTTCCCGCCGCCGTTTTCACAACAAGACGTAAGGAATTCTCGAAACTTCTTTCGGACCTGCAAGCAGACCTGTCGCCGCAAGAGCTGGCTGATGCTGAGCGAATTGCAGCCCAGGCCGGTGTAGAGCAACCATACAAACGACCAGAGCTGGTTGAAATCCATCCAAGGAAGAAGGCGTGTGAGGAGCCAGGTTGCAAGGTGGACATCGAGAAATTGGGGGAGAGTGGACCCGCAGGTCTGGTGGAGTCACGGGTGTGCATCAAGTGTCCCCGGTACACGAATCGCTTTGATAGTTGCCAGTACTATCGACAGTTCAATCCCCAGCCCCACACCACCATCGTGGCCGCTTCCGCCTGGCTTCACCTTCCCCAGCTGCCCCATCTCCTTCACCAAGCCAAGGTGGTCATCATCGACGAGGACTTCCTGGACCATGTTTTCGAGCGGGTCACCATAGGCCATCAGAACCTCCAGGACGCCATCGGATTCGTGCGGCATCAGCTTACCGAATACGCAGGCCAGCTTGAACCGATACTGGAAGCACTGGCAAAGGCAACCCTGCAGGACACGGTCACTGCTTTCAAGAACCCGCGAGCGGCTGCCCTTGCCCGGTCCATCAATCTCAAGACCTTCCAGCAACGCTACTACGAGGTTGTGGGAGCCCTGCCGCCTGAGACCCTTCCTTCTTTGCCGCTGATCAATATCCTGTCAGCACTGAAAGAGAAGCCCAACAAGCTGACCCAGATGCTGGTCGTAGGCCGGGATGTCCTGACATGGCGGAAGCTACACAAGTTCACGAGCAACCTGCCTGTAGTTGTTCTGGATGCCACTGGTCCAGAAAGGCTGTATCGCCCCATCTTCCCGCGCCGCCAGATTGAAGTAGATGAAGCCAATGCTCAAATGGTGGCCCAGGTCTGGCAAATCTTTGATGAGAAGCTGCCGAACCGGAGTTTCCTTTCCGGGACCAAGACAGACCAGGTGAAGACCATCATCGAGGCGCTCTACAAGAGCAGAGCCAGCATGGGTGCTGACAAATTTGCTGTCATTGGCCGCGAGGATGTGGTCAAAGCGCTCAAGCTGCCAACACAGATCATACCCGGATACTACTGGAAGGTGCGTGGAAGTAGGGCCTTTGAAGGCTGCCACACCTTGGTGCTTGTGGGCGCGGCTGAACCAGATTTTGTTGATGTTGGTCTTCAGGCGGATTTGCTTTTCGGTAGGGAGATTCCCCGAACTCCAATTGAGCAAACCAGGCCGTACTACCTCACCAGCACACCCGGCAAGAGCTGGGCAGCAAGGGTTAAGTCATATGCGGACCCAGACCTGAAGGCATTCTACGAACGGCTGCGCGAAGGTGAAATGACCCAGGCAGCTTTTCGTATCCGCCCACTTGAAGGACCACACAAGCTCATCGTGGTGCTTTCCAATCTGCCGCTTCAGGGGTTGCCGCCGACCGAGCTGATGAGCATGAACGATCTGGAAGCTAGACTGGGAATCAAGGAACCTCCCATCACACAGCTGGTTCTGCTTGCTCAGAAACGACTTCGTATTCAGCTGGGTAAAGAACCCACCCAGGACCAGATAGCCAAAGTGGTGGGTGTCGGCAGAAGGTTCGTGGGCAAGATACTAGCCTCTCTGACCATCAGGGAGCGGTAGCACTTTCCACAAACCCCAAGAAGTCTAATTCTCTCCGCACCTTCAAAGTACAGGAGCGGGGAACAAAAGGACCCTATTGGACATATATATATTAGCCATAGGGCGCTCTTGCTGTGCGGCAAAAGAAGAAGACTTCTTTGGGTTTGTGGAAAATCCTGCCGAAAACCTAATGAATCTCTAACTCACGACCGTTCCCCTTTCCGTGCTGTCCGGACCCCTGATGCAGGTGGTGTTCAGTAGCAACCTAATCAATTCCCCAGTCTCCACAGTATCCCCGGTACACACAGCGTGTGTACCCGCACAATCAAAACTCCCATACGCTATTGATCAAATTACACCTAAAACTCATTGCTATTGATGCAATGCAATTAGACTGAGTCTAATTGCGCCGCATCATCTTGGTGAGAGATTCTTCCGCAATTTGATCTGTCTGTTGCACCCTTGAATCCCATTTGCGGCCAGGTTGTAGGCTGTTTCCACCGTGACCACACAGGTGCTACAATTAGCCCACGATGCTCAATACCAATATAGCTACACAGATGCCGAAGAGACACAACAAGCAGGTTGCTCCAATCGATCTGCTTGGCCATGACCCCATACTCCATCCTGTGACCCCACTGGACCGACTACAACTAGCGGCACAGGGCCTCGGTGATGTCCATCCACAAGATGTGACCGCCATTGTTGCGGAAGTGGTTGCCTCTGAAGCTGCAGCAGTTAACAAGATGGCCGGACAAGTAGAGCAAATGAATCAACTGTTTCTTACCCAGGGATCAAATTTCTCAGCATCCCCAGCTGCTGTCCTGTCATTGCTCGAGCGCATGGCAGCCCTTCATCGCCAGCGACAGAGCGAGTTCTTGAAGTCCGCAGAGCTACTTCATCGTTTGGCCAGCCCACCTGTCAGACCCACCGTGAACGTGTTGTCCGTGACCCGAGCCTGACCGCTTTAGGTGACAAGATGAGCAGCAGGATTGTGGAAGAGGTCCCCAGCTTTGGTGTTGCGGCTGTCCGCGATTCAATAGGTCGCCGAAAGAAATACACAACTACGATCACAGCTGAGGTCGACAACACCACCTTCACCACCAAGGTCGATTTGGTCAAAGATTCACATGGCCGCCGTTGGCTCAAATGCCCCTGTGGCACCAGGCGCAAGTTTCTCTTTGTGGAAAACGGGAAAGTGGGATGTAGGAAATGCTTGCACCTGTTGTACTGGGAACAAACAGTGTGGTCGCGGGCAAGATGGAGAACCCAAGTAGGTCGTCCAGCCCTCAGAGCTTACCGTAGGGCTTGTCTGGCGGAGGAGAAGGGGTCTACGAGCCAGAAGCAGAGAAACGCAGCTCTGAGCGCATCTGGGTAAGCTACAGAGCTACTGTTTGCGGGCAGCCTACAACCCTGGGTGGTACGCGCACGTGGGGCTGTAGAATTGCGTGACGCCGGTCGACATTCATGCTGAAGCTAGTGCTGGAAGGTACACGAAGGGGTCTGGGGTAGCGGAAGAGCCCAAGGCAACCAGAGTGGTCTGAGTTGCTACAGGCTATTCGGTTCCATTCAGCTCATCAAGAATTGGGAAGTGGAGAGTGCAGTCCACCGGGCGACTCATCTGGTCCTGGGCATCCTCTTGTAGCAGCTGTCCATGCCCGTGCTGGCATCCAGGTGTGTGGACGTAGCCACAAATCGAATTGGGTCCCAACGTTTCCTGCCGTCCGCTCCCTTCCAGAGGAGCTGTCCCACCCAATCACCGAAGTCGTCGGCTTCCAGCCGGAAGATTTCCTCACCAAACGAGTAGCCCATGGCAGCCGCCTTGCCCACCTGAGAGATGCTTCCTGTGGCTTTCTTGTCGTCTACTTTGAACTCGACAACCATTCCTGCCATGTCCTGGCAGGTCAGGGACCAGAGGCCAGCGATGGGGCCAGGATCTTTCTGCCAGGAGTAGTGCTTCTCCTGGGCCATGGCCGCAGTAGCAAGGGCTGCTGCCAGAACAATAATGGACACGCCTAGTAGTCGTTTGGAGATCAACATGAGCCACCTCGGTTGTTGGAGCCCTTGGCTGGAACGCACGCTACACCCTGGGGGGTGGATGTCCACGCTCGCTTGCGTGCGTCCTCCTTTTTGTGCATAAGGCAACAAGTCTCATATCCAGCGGTTCCATGTCCCTGGAGCTGGAGATTTGGATCTACACCACCCAGCGCAACTCACACCCCGTTAGGTGAAAGCCCTGTTTCAGCGACCACGGAGCAAGAGGCCGGGACCAGGCAGGCCGAAGAAGCGAACTCGAGTGGCCAAGACGGCCAGCAGGTGGTGCTTCACGCCTGGGTCTGCCGCCTCAACTTGATGACGTTCGGAACCGGGCATTCCTGGACGCATCGGGCGCAAGCCGTGCAAGCATCTGCCTTGACCACGTATGCCTGCCTGTTGCGGTGGACCCATGCCCTGAACCGGTCTCCAAGCGATAGGAGCCGCTTATCTGCGGTGGTCAAAGAGCGAATCTCCAGGACGGAGTACGGGCAAGCCGGGACGCAGGGGCACTTGGCGTCAGCGCAAGCGTGGTGGTACCCGCCCTCGCACTTGGTGCGGTCGATCATCGGAACGAAGAGCCCCGGCTTCTGCTCTTTCCTGATCTGGCTCACGTTGTTTCACCTCGGCCACGAACGGCAAAGAGTGGCATGACCAGCATCGTTGCGCGGAATCACGGCCGTGTCCACTCGTCCTCGCTACCCGTCGATGCTTGGCACGCTCAAATGGCCAGGCGCTCAGGCGCTCGGATGGGTCAAGGAGGGGCCAGCGCATGGTGCTTTGTCGGGTGACGGGCGGCAAATGGAAGAGTCCGTCCTCTGGGTCTGGATGTATCCTGCCCGGCAATCCACGTAGTAGGAATGGGGTGAAACAAGCCGATGGCAAGTCCCAGCAAGCGAAAGACAGGACCGACTTGGGGCAATCTCAAGACCTGCCTTGGCGACATCGACCGTGACGGCTTGGTCCGGTTGATTGCCGATCTGTACGCCGCCAGCAGCGACAATCGAGCATTCCTCCACACCCGCTTTGCCCTGGGTGAGGACCCTGTCAAGGCGTACAAGGATGTGGTCACTCGCTGGGTGTACCCAGACGTCTTCAAGCACCAGGATGTCTCTGTTGCAAAGGCCAAGAAGGCGATCTCGGACTATCGCAAGGCCAGCGGAGACACACAGGGGCTCGTCGAGCTGATGACCTGCTACTGCGAGGAGGCCAGCGACTTTGCTGCAGAGTTCGGCATGGACGACGAGGACTACCACTACTGATTCAAAAAG
>PLNW01000003.1 GCA_003142855.1 Myxococcales bacterium | reverse complement strand
TGACCATGATTTCTACTCCGACTACGTCAGGCTGCCAGATGCAGGGCGACCATGAAGATGTCGATGAGCTTGATGCCCACGAACGGAACAATGACGCCGCCCAACCCCCAAATCAGCAGATTGCGTCGCAGCAGTGCATCGGCGCCGACGGGCCGATAGCGGACGCCCCTCAGCGCAATCGGAATGAGCAGCGGGATTATGATCGCGTTGAAGATGACCGCTGATAGAATTGCCGATGTGGGCGAGTGCAACTGCATCACGTCCATGTGCTTGAGCCAGGGCAACGTGCCGGCGAAGAGCGCTGGGACGATGGCGAAATACTTGGCGACGTCATTGGCGATCGAGAACGTCGTCAAAGCACCACGGGTCATCAACAACTGCTTGCCTACCTCGACGACTTCGAGCAGCTTGGTTGGATCGCTGTCGAGGTCGACCATGTTGCCGGCTTCTTTCGCAGCCTGGGTGCCGGAATTCATTGCCAAGCCGACGTCCGCTTGGGCGAGGGCCGGCGCGTCGTTGGTGCCGTCACCCATCATCGCCACTATCTTTCCCTCAGCCTGCTCCTTCCGGATATAGGCAAGCTTCGCCTCCGGCGTAGCCTCGGCAACGAAGTCATCCACGCCGGCCTGCTTGGCAATCGCGGCTGCCGTTAGCGGATTGTCCCCAGTGATCATCACCGTGCGCAAGCCCATCCTACGCAGCCGCGCGAAGCGGTCTTGAATGCCAAGTTTCAAAATGTCTTCCAGCACTACCAACCCGGCGATCTCGTTGCCCTCGGCCACAACCAGCGGAGTTGCCCCCCTGGAGGCGACCTCTTTCACCGACTCTTCCAGGCCGCCAGGTACTTGCCCCTTCTGCCCCCGTACGAAACGGATCACCGCATCCGGCGCACCCTTGCGGATCGCTCGGCCGCCGGGCACATCGATGCCGCTCATGCGGGTCTGCGCACTGAACGCCACGAACTCACTCTTGGCGGGCGCGATCGGGGGCCCGCCAGCGTGGTCCACTTGAAGCGCCAGTTTCACGATCGACTTACCTTCCGGAGTTTCGTCCGCCACCGAGGCCAATGCTGCCAATCGCGCCAGATGAGCCTCGTTGTACTTCCCCAGCGGCATGAACTTGGTGGCACGTCGATTCCCGATCGTAATCGTGCCGGTCTTGTCAAGCAGCACAACATCGACATCGCCGGCGGTTTCGACTGCCTTGCCGCTCTTGGCAATGATGTTGGCCTGTAGCGCACGGTCCATACCCGCGATGCCGATGGCCGCCAACAGGGCACCGATGGTCGTGGGGATCAGGCACACCAGGAGTGCCACTAGAGTCGGCACATCGGTCCCCAAGCTCTTCAGCGGCTCGGTGATGCCCAGGTACCCCATCATGTACTGTTCCGCGTTCCAGGCCATGGGCCAGAGCGGCACGACCACAATAAGGAAGATCAAGGTAAAGGCAGAGAGCACCAGTGTAAGCGCGATCTCGTTCGGCGTGCGTTGCCGAATGGCGCCCTCGACCAGTGCGATCATACGATCGAGAAACGAATCGCCACTGGACGCGGTAATGCGCACAACAATGCGATCGGAGAGCACGAGCGTCCCGCCGGTGACACCGGAGCGATCACCACCGGCTTCGCGGATGACGGGAGCCGACTCACCCGTGATCGACGATTCGTCCACCGAAGCGATGCCTTCGATAATCTCACCGTCGCCCGGAATGACCTGCCCAGTCTCGACCACCACACGGTCACCCATTCTCAAGGCGGCCGAGGAGATCTCTTCAATGGCGCCATTCGGCGCTAGCCGACGGGCGGGCGTATCGCGGCGCGTGCGGCGCAATGACTCCGCCTGCGCCTTCCCGCGCGCCTCAGCCAGCGCCGTGGCGAAGTTGGCAAACAACACAGTCAAGAAGAGCCATGCGTCGAGCGCGATGAAGTAGTTCACCGGCACCTGGCTAGAGGAACCCGCCACAATGCCCTTCACCGTAAAGAGTAACGTCAAGAAGGCCCCGACCTCGACCACGAACATGACGGGGTTTTTCCACTGGATGTCAGGCCGCAACATGATGAACGACTGCTTGAGTGCAGCCCGCACCAATTCCGGTGCCAGCAAGCCCTCTCTCCGACTGCGCCGCGGCGGCCGTTCCAGGGGTAGGGGAGGCGGTACAGAGGGTTGCGCGGTCGCGAGATTTCCAGATGTCATCATAGGAACTCCTCAATCTGTCGAATTTGATTGATTCCTGTGCCGAGTACCTAGCCGCCGAACGGCAAGGGACCCAAGTAATCGGCGATCGGTCCCAGCGCGGCCACTGGCAGGAACAGCAACGCGCCAATGATCACGATGGTCCCGAGCAGCAACATGGCGAAGGTCAACGTATCGTCACGCATGGTACCGAGCGTAAACGGGCTCTTCTTCTTCCCTCCCAAACTCGCCGCCATCGCAATGGGCGCGACGATAGGCAGGTATCGGCTGAACAGCATGACCAGACCGGCCGCAATATCCCACGGTCGGCTGGTTGGCGCGGGCGTCGGGTTGTTATTGAAACCCCACGTGTCGCCCAGTCCTTCGAAACCGGAACCGTTGTTGGCCGAAGCCGACGAAAACTCATACATAATCTCGCTAAACCCATGCGCCCCCGGATTGCTCTCCGCCTTTGTGCCCCATGCCGTGGCGGAAAACAGACCGGTTGGGCCGAGAATCATGATCGGGTGCACGAGCAACGCGATCATCGCGAGCTTCATCTCCTTGGCGCCCACCTTCCGGCCCAGGTATTCGGGCGTACGGCCAACCATCTGGCCCGCGATAAACACACCGACGATAAGGAACAGGAGCAGGTTGATCATGCCCACTCCCTTGCCGCCGAATACGCAATTGAGCCACATGCCGACCATCGGGGATAGGCCGGCCAGCGGATGCAGGCTGTCGTGCGCGCGGTTGACCGCCCCGCAGGTAAACGCCGTCGTCACCGCCGCGAAGGTCGCTCCGGCAGAGGTGCCGAAACGCAGCTCGGCGCCCTCAAGATTGCCCAACTCCTGATTGACCGGCAGCCCAGCCACGGCTGGGAAAGGAACAGCGCGTTTTCCATCCTTCGCAGTCGCACTGGGCACCGAATAGCTGTCGTCCGCCGCATGCGCGGTAATCCCCGGATTGGGATGGAGCGCGTCCCAATGTACGGCCCAGCCGATCATGCCGATCAACAGCACCCCCATCACGCCATAGATGACCACCGCATGGCGCATCTTGCGCAGCATCCGGCCGAACATCAGGACCAGGGTTGAGGGAAACAGCATCATGCCGAGGCAGGTCAGAAAGTTGGTCCATGCAGACGGATTTTCGAACGGATGGGCGGCGTTGGCGCCGAAAAATCCCCCACCGTTGGTACCCACCTGTTTGATCGGGATCATCGCGGCGACCGGACCCATGACGATGGTCTGCTGCTTGACCTGGCCGTCGTCCGTTGTCCCCATCGCACCGGGCTCCAGCGTGGAAGCCTGCACGGTGCTCTTGAAGGTCATCGGCATGCCCTGTTGCATGAAGAGAATGCCCCACAGGAGACACACCGGCACGAACATGTAGACCACCACGCGCCACATATCGACGAAGAAGTTGCCTACGGTCTTCTCGCCGCGGAACAGCCGGATGATTGCGGCCAGGGCACAGAAGCCCACCGCGGCCGAGATGAACATGTTGGCGATGACAAAGAAGATCTGGCTGAAGTTGGAGAAATGCACGTCACCCGAGTAGTGCTGCAGGTTGGTGTTGGTCATGAAGGAGGCGACCGTATTGAAAATGGTGGTCGGCCCCAGCATGCCGAGCCCGCGTGGGTTCAACGGCGCTAGTGGCTGTATGGCCAAGACAATAAAGCCGTAGACAAACAGGATGGCATTGAAGACCAGCAGCGCGGCCGTGTACTGCTTCCAGTTCTGAGGACCGCTATCGAGTCGCTCTTCAAACCAGCGCAACACGCGCGGAGCCTTGTAGTGCCCCTCCATGATCCGGGCCGCGTATTTGCTGAGCGGAATCGAAAGGCCGACCATCGCGGCCAGCAACAACAGCGGTAGAAGCCACATGAGATAATCCTCCTTGAAGCGCCAATCGTCCTAGAACCATTCCGGACGAATGAGCGCCGCAAACAGATAGGTGAACAAGAAGAGTGCCACTGCGCCTGTCAGGTAGATCATAGCCGCTCCTCTTAGATCTTCTCGCACGCCGTAATGAAGGCGTAGAACAGGCCCATCGATCCGAGCCCCAAGAAAAACATTGCTGGTAGCCAAATTACAAGACTCATATCTTCTAACCTCCTGTGTTGTTTGAGTCGGTACGTTGCAGGTTCATGATCACCCCATTCCGTACCGTTTCCGCTTCCGCCACAGGGTCACCGGATCGATACCGAGCCGGGCGGCGGCGGCATCAAGCGTCGGTGACCCCGCCATGACCTCCTCGATCCGGCGGCGTTCGAGATCCTTGAGCGACAGCTCCTCCTCGGTCGCGGATTCAGTCGCAACCGTGGACGGCTCACTTGCATGGTCGACCTCGCGCCGAACGGTTGCATGGTCCCGATGAGATGTTCGGGCATCGAGCACATGATTGATCAGCAGACGCACATCATCCGGAGAGAATGGCTTCATCAGGAATTCGTACGCTCCCAAATGCATCGCCTCGACGGCCTGTGGCACGGTCGCGTACGCGGTCATGAGCACTACGGCCGTGGCACTTTGCTGCTCTCGAAGCTGCCTCAACAATCCGAGACCGCCCAGGCCCTCCATGCGGACGTCCGACAGCACCAGATCGAAGTCCCGGCGGTGGACGGCTTGCAAGGCCGTCTCGGCGTCCACGGCCGTCTCCACTGTATGCCCCAGACTCTGAATGTACATGGCCAGGCTTTCGCGAATGTTCTTCTCGTCGTCGACTATCAGGATGGCTCCCATCGCCGTCTCCGCTCTTCAACCGGTAAAGCAAGAACCGCTCCATCCTGCCAGACTCGCCATGTGGCTCGCTGAAGCCGCTTCCTGTGAAGATAGTCGCCCAACGGGCATTGCAATTTGCGGGAAGCACGATCGGCCTGCCCGCAAATTGCAGTGAGCGAGAGCATACGCGTCGGAAGATCGGGTGTTACCAAGGTTTAGCCGGCCCGAATCCGCGTCTTCGCGGGAGTTCGGGGCGGCGGCCCAGTAACCTGGCGGAGGATGCGATCGGCGACCGTCAATGGCCGGTATGCGGCCCGGCGCTCAGTCTTCGCGGATTGCTGGGAGCCTCTGGTATCGGCTCTCCTGCGATCTGCTGCTGCAAGGCGTGCAGGGCGTCTTGGCAGGTGAACATCGCCTTGCGCTTCTGGTCCAGGGACATGGCGAGCGAGCGCACGTTGGTGTTCTGGCGCGAGAGCGCGAGGATCTGCGTACGCAGTTCACTGAATCGTGCGTAGCCTGCGCGGGCGCTCGCCACATCGGAGTCGGCGCGGAGATCGGGCTGTGCGGCCAGCCCGTCAAGACCCGCGCGCACCTGGCGATCATCCTTGTCCATCAGCGCCTCCATCTCGTCCATCCTTGGGTCGCTCAGCTCTGCGATGTGCGGCGGCAGGCGCGTCTCGAGGCGAAGAAGCCCCGCCTGGGCGCCGGCCGCGAGCAGCAGGGTCTTCTGTGCCGAGGTCGCATGCTTGGCCAGAAAGCGCGACAGGGCCGAGTCGGTTTCTTGCGCCGCCTGGGCCGCCGGACCGAACGCCAGAGCGAAGGCCTTGATGTTGGTATTCTTGCCTGTCAGGGCCAACAGATCGCGGTCGATGCGCAGAAGGTTGGCGAACCCCCGGGAGAAGGTCGCGAGCAGGTCCTTCTCCTTCTGGCTGGCGCTGGCAGCGAAGCTCTCGCCCAGCGCTTGGCGCAGACTCTCGACCTCGGCGGTGGCAGCGCGCGCCTGATCGGCAAAGGTCTGCGAATCCTGATCCGTCACAGCCAGAACCGCGCTCTTTTCTGCCTCGGAGGCCGCGGCCAAGGCGTAGCGCATGCGCCCAACCATATCGGCCTTTCGCGCTTTAAGCTCGATTTGCTGGGCGGGGCTGCGTTCGCGTTGGTAATGAAAAACCAACAGAACCAGGAAAAGCATCACGGCCGCCCCTGCCCCCATGCGAAGCAGGTCTACGAAGGCCAACTTGAATTTCACAATATTCCTCACTTCCGTGCGAGATGGTGCCACAGGAGCAGGAATAGGGCGACCTGCGAGGCCACCGGCAAGATGAAGGTTGCCGCAATGTAGCGAGCGATGCGTAGGCTGCGGCGCCGGCGCGTGACCGGCTGCAGGCGGTCACACAGGCCGGACAGAGCAATTCGTTCGGGATGTTCGAGGTCCGCTTTCATCGCGCCCGCGCTGGCGTAGCGTTCGTTTGGATGGCGCCGCAAGGCCCGTAGCACGATGTCTTCGGCTTGACGTGAGATACCTGGGTTCAGGCTGCGTGGCGCTGGCGGATCGCCAAGTAGTCGCGCACTGGCCACGGCCAACGGATCGTCTCCAGGAAATGGTGGTTGTCCGGTGAGCATTTCGTAGAGCATGGCGCCGACGCCATAAATGTCCGCGCTTTTGCGCCCGCGTTTGCGCTTGATCTGCTCGGGCGCCAGGTAATCCGATGACCCGATCGCAGGTGGAGCACCGGACAACGTGAAGCGGGCTGTTTCCGCGGCGTGGGCCAATCCGAAATCGATGAGACGGATTCCCCCGTCAGGACACAACATCACGTTGGCTGGATTCAGGTCGTAGTGCACAAACCCGTGCTCGTGAATGTAATCAAGCGCTGTGCAGATCTGGCTGGCAATGGACAATGCCTCGGATTCCGGCAGAGGTCGTTGTTCGCCAAGCCGATCGGCCAGGGTGCGACCAGGGACGTGCTCCGTGACCACGTAGGACCGCCTTTTGTCCTGGGCGAGCGGAAGAAACTTCAAGATCAAGGGATGGTCGAGCTGGCGGCCAATCGCTTCTTCGCGTTCGAACATGGACCAGGCGCCCACGCCGCTGGAAAAGGCGGGGAGTCGGACCTTGACCACCACTGTCTCGCCGGGGTTCTGCAGATCCAGGGCTTTGAAGATTGTCGACATTCCCCCGTGTCCGATCTCCTCGCCGAGCAGGAATCGGCCATCGAGGGTCTGACCGGGCTTGGCCTTCAATGCAGGTGGCATAGTGCGGGGGTTCTCACGGGGTCGGGCCAGTCGCGCCGAACTGGCGGTCCAGCGCCAGGTTGAGAAGCAGCACGTTCACGCGCGGCTCGCCCAGTAATCCAAGGTCACGTCCTTCGCTATGGTCGTCGACCACCTGCTTCACCCGTTCGGGTGCAACCCCGCGCGCCCGCGCTACGCGAGGAAGCTGCCAGTAGGCGGCGTGAGGCGAGATGTGGGGGTCAAGGCCGCTGCCGGAGGCGGTCACCAGCTCGACCGGGACGGGGCCAGCAGCCTGCGGGTTCTCCCGCGCCAGCCGAGCGGCGTCGGCCTGCACGCGCTCGCGCAGCTTGGCCGAGCTCGGGCCGAGATTCGATCCGCCGGAGGCCAGCGGGTCGTAGCCGTTTCCCGCGGCCGAGGGACGGCCTTGGAAATACCAGGGCTTGGTGAATGACTGACCGATCAAAGCAGACCCAACTGGATTTCCGTTGGCATTGCGAACCACGCTGCCCTTGGCGGCGCTGGGGAACAGGAGCTGGCCCAGGCCGGTCATCACCAGCGGATAGCAGAGGCCGGTGAGTACCAGGGTGACCGCGGTGGCACGGAGAGCAACGAGGAATGTCTTCATGACGGGCTCCTTCAAATGCGGCCGAATGCTGCGAGAATCATGTCGACGAGCTTGATGCCAATAAATGGCGCCACGATCCCGCCCAGCCCGTAGATGAGCATGGAGCGCCGGAACAGCGCCGCGGCACCGAGCGGCCGGTACTTCACGCCTCGCAAGGCCAGCGGGATGAGCAGAACGATGATGATGGCGTTGAAGATGACCGCAGACAGGATGGCGCTCGACGGTGAGGCCAGGTGCATGACGTTCAGCGGTCCGATCTCGGGATACACGCCGGCAAACAGCGCGGGCAGGATGGCGAAGTACTTAGCCACGTCGTTGGCGACCGAAAAGGTTGTGAGCGCGCCCCGGGTCATGAGCAGCTGCTTGCCGACCTCGATTACTTCCAGCAGCTTGGTGGGGTTCGAGTCGAGGTCGACCATGTTGCCGGCCTCCTTGGCGGCCTGGGTGCCGGTGTTCATGGCCACGCCCACATCGGCCTGCGCGAGCGCTGGGGCGTCGTTGGTGCCATCGCCGGTCATGGCGACCAACTTGCCCTTGGCTTGCTCGTCCTTGATCAGGCGCATCTTGGCCTCAGGGGTGGCCTCGGCCAGGTAGTCGTCCACACCGGCTTCCTTGGCGATGGCGGCAGCGGTGCGCGGGTTGTCGCCCGTGATCATGACCGTGCGCACGCCCATGGCGCGAAAGCGCGCGAAACGTTCGCGGATGCCTCCCTTGACCACGTCGGTGAGTCGCACCACGCCGAGCACCTTGGCTCCCTCGGCCACAGCCAGGGGCGTGCCGCCCTGGTTCGCGATGTCGGCGGCGATGCGTTCGAGATCAGGGGGCACGCTGCTGCCCTTGGCTTCGACCCAGCGTCGTATTGCTTCCACCGCCCCTTTGCGTAGCTCGCGTCCGTCGAGATCGCACCCGCTCATGCGCGTGTGGGCCGAGAAGGGAACGAAGTGTGCCTTCAGCTCGCTGAGTTCGCGTCCCCGCAGCCGGAACTCCTGCTTGGCCAGCACCACGATGGATCGACCCTCGGGCGTTTCGTCGGCCAGGCTGGCCAGTTGCGCCGCGTCGGCCAGAGCCTCTGCCGAAACGTCTCCGATGGGCAAAAAGGCCGTGGCCATGCGGTTCCCCATGGTGATGGTGCCGGTCTTGTCGAGCAGCAAGACGTCCACGTCGCCGGCAGCCTCGATGGCCCGGCCGCTCATGGCGATCACGTTCTTGCGGATCAAGCGATCCATGCCCGCGATGCCGATGGCCGAAACCAGGCCGCCGATGGTGGTGGGAATCAAGCACACCAGCAAGGCGACGATCACCGTGGGCGAGAGCCGGATGCCGGCGTAGAGCGCCAGCGGAACCAGTGTCACGCAGGCGAACAAGAACACCAGGGTCAGTCCGACCAGGAGAATGTGCAGGGCGATCTCGTTGGGCGTCTTCTGTCGGGACGCCCCTTCGACCAGGGCAATCATTCGGTCGAGAAAGGTCTCGCCGGGGTTGGACATGATTCGTATCACGATGCGATCCGAGAGCACCTTGGTACCGCCGGTGACCGACGAGCGATCGCCGCCCGCCTCGCGGATCACCGGAGCTGACTCGCCCGTGATGGCCGACTCGTCCACCGACGCTACGCCTTCGATCACCTCGCCATCGCCGGGGATGAGTTGACCAGCCTCCACCACCACACGATCCCCGGCGCGCAAGTCAGTCGAGGCCACGGTGTCCTCGCCGCCGCCCTCACGCAAGCGTCGGGCCGGAGTCTGCGTGCGCATCTTGCGTAGTGAATCGGCCTGCGCCTTGCCACGACCCTCGGCCACCGCCTCGGCGAAGTTGGCAAACACCACCGTGATCCACAACCAGACACTGATCCAGGCCGTGAACCACAGCGGGGCCGCTCCGGCCGGCCTCGCGATCAAGTCCCGCACGACCGTGAGCGTGGTGAGTACGCTGCCCACCTCGACTACGAACATTACCGGGTTGTGCGCCACCGCAGCCGGCGAAAGCTTACGCAGACTGTCCCAGACTGCCTGCCGGATGATGGCCCGATCGAATAGCGACGGCGCCTTGCTGTGCGATTTCATCAGAACAACCTCCCGTGCGCGGCCAGGAAATGCTCGACCACGGGGCCGAGGCAGAGAGCGGGGAAGAACGTCAGCGCGCCGACAATCAGAACTACCGAAATGAGCAGGCCGGTGAAGAGCGGACCATCCGTCGGAAACGTACCCGGCCCGGCCGGTGCAATGCGCTTCTTGGCCATGAAGCCGGCGATGGCCAGCACCGGCACCATCATCAGGAAACGGCCGCCCAGCATGGCCAGGCCCATGGTGGTATTCCAGAAGTGCGTGTTGGTGTTCAGGCCCGCGAAGGCCGAACCGTTGTTGGCCGTGGCGCTGGTGTATGCGTAGAGAATCTCGGAGAGGCCATGGGGGCCGGCGTTGTTGAGCGAACTGACTCCGTAGGGGCTGACCGCCGCCCAGGCCGAGAAACCCAGGATGATGAGCGGAAACACGAGGACGTAGAGCATCACGGCCTTCATCTCGCGGCCCTCGATCTTCTTGCCCAGGTACTCGGGTGTGCGCCCCACCATCAGGCCCGCGATGAACACCGAGAGCAGAACGAAGATCAGGATGCCATATAGCCCCGCGCCCACGCCGCCGAACACGACCTCGCCCAGCTTCAGGTTGACCAGGGGAACCAGGCCGCCCAGCGGGTTGAAGCTGTCGTGCATGGAGTTGACAGCGCCGCACGATGTGCCCGTGGTCGCGGTAGCAAAGAGGGCGGAGTTGACCACCCCGAAGCGCACCTCCTTGCCCTCCAGGTTGCCGACGCTCTGGTCGAGCGGCAGGCCGGCCAGGGCCGGATTTGGGCGGGTCTCGGCAGCGTAGGCGGCGAGAACCCCGGCCAGGAACAGGATGGCCATCGCCCCGAATATCGACCATCCCTGCCGCTGTTTGCCCGCCATGCGGCCAAAGGTGTAGGTCAGCCCGGCGGGGATGCAGAGAATCAGCAGGATTTCCAGGAAATTGGTCACCCCGTTGGGATTTTCGAACGGGTGCGCGCTGTTCGCGTTGAAGAAGCCACCGCCGTTGGTCCCGAGTTCCTTGATCACTTCCTGCGAGCCCGTGGGTCCCATGGGGATGATCTGCCCGGCCCCTTCCAAGCCGGTGATGTGCAGGTAGGCGCTGAAGTTCTGGATGACCCCCTGGGAGATCAGCACCAGACTGAAGACGATACTGATCGGCAAGAGCAGGTACACGACTGAGCGTATGAGGTCGACCGTGAAGTTTCCCAGTTGCACCGGGTGTCCTTCGCTTGGCCTACGCGTCAGCCCGCGCGCCAGCACCAGCGCTACGGAGAGGCCGGCGCCAGCAGACACGAAGTTGTGCCAGGCCAGGCCCGCCATCTGGGTCAGATAGCTCATGGTCGTCTCGCCGCCGTAGGATTGCCAGTTGGTGTTGGTGGTGAAACTGACCGCTGTGTTGAAGGCCAGGTCGGGAGCCACCGGCCCCAGCCCTTGCGGATTGAGCGGCAAGTGGTGCTGCAAGCGTTGGATGGCGTAGGTGACTACAACGCCAATGGCGCTGAAGATCAGCAGCGAGATGGCGTACTCGATCCAGGTCTGTTCGTCGTTGGGGGACGCGCCACACAGGCGAAGCAGCCAGCGCTCGATAGGTGCCAAGACCCGTCGCGAGGGGCGCTCGGCGCCTTCGAAAACGCGGTACATGTAATGGCCGAGCGGCTTGGTGATGGCCAGCAAGACCAGAAAGAGAGCCAGGATTTGCAACCAGCCGTTGAAAGTCACAGCAACCCCCTAGAAGCGCTCCGGACGGAGCAAGGCGTAGACGAGATAGAAGCCGATTCCGATAGAAACGGCTCCGCCCAAAAGGTAATCGAGCAACATGATGATCTCCTCGAAGGGTCACAGCCACGCGCAGGCGCGCGCGTAGGCCAAGGCCAGCGCGAAGAAGGCCAAGGTGGTGAACAGGAAAATGGCGTCGGTCATGGCGTCGTCTCTCTTTTGGATGAAGGCTACGCATCCCGCATGCCAGGATTCCTGGCAGCGATTCCTGGCGCAAAGGGCGCCTCGGACGCGGCCGCAGCTTGCATTGTGCAACCGGCGCTGCCCGCGAATTGCATTCTGCACGGCAGCCGGCAGGTGCCCTCGCGGCAGCCGACGGGCTATCATCAGTATTCGGCGCTCGCAAATGGCTCAGCAATTGCACAAAATGGCGGTCCAGCCGCCGCGCGCCCACCATCCATGACCCCGGACCTTCTTCGCCCGCGTCCCGAGGACTTTCTGGAACTTGTCCAGAAGGGTAAGCGCGGTCGACTCAAGCTCTACATCGGCTTTGCCGCTGGCGTGGGCAAGACCTATCGCATGCTGGAAGAGGCGCATAGTCTGCGCAAGCGTGGCGTGGACGTGGTGGTCGGCTTCGTCGAGTCGCACGGCCGCGCGGAAACCGAGGCCCTGGTCGAGGGCTTGGAGGTGATTCCGCGGCGCCAGGTCGAGTACCGGGGCGTGGTGGTCGAGGAGATGAGTCTCAACAAGATACTGAAGCGCAACCCGGCGGTGGCTCTGGTCGACGAGTTGGCCCACACCAATGTGCCGGGCAGTCACAACAAAAAGCGCTACCAGGATGTGCTCGAGCTGCTCGACGCCGGCATCAACGTCATTGCCGCGCTCAACGTGCAGCACCTGGACAGCCTCAACGATCTGGTCGGACGCGTGACCGGCGTGGTGGTTCGCGAGACGGTGCCGGACAGCTTTCTCAAGCGGGCCGACCAGGTGGTCAACCTGGACCTAGCGGTCGAAGACCTGCAGGAACGTCTGCGCACCGGCAAGATCTACGCGGCTGACAAGGTCCCGTGGGCGCTGGAGCACTTCTTCACCGAGGAGAACCTGACCCACCTGCGCGAGCTGGCCTTGCGCGAGGTCGCCGAGAGCGTGGAACGCAGCAGCTTCGCCCGCACGCCATTGGCTCAGCCGCGCGAGCGAGCAGCCGCCACCAACAGCCGCGTGATGGCGTGCATGTCGTCCAATCCACCCCGTGCGGCCATGTTGCTGCGCCGGGCTTCGCGGCTGGCCGGGCGTTACAACACCGACTGGTTCGTGGTGTTCGTGGAAACCCCCAACGAGTCTCCCGAGCGCATCGATGCGGAGGTCCAGCGGCACCTGCTGGCCAACATCGAGAAGGCGCGCGAACTGGGCGCGGAGGTGGTGCGGCTGCGCGCCGAGGATCCGGTGGATGGGATCCTCGACTTCGCGCGCTCACACAGCGTCGGGCACATCATCGTGGGGCGATCGCATGTGGCGTGGTGGAAGCAGATGCTGGGACGATCGGTGCCCCTGCGCCTGGTCAAGGAGGGTGCGGGATTCGACATCCACATCGTGTCGCTGGCCGAGGACGAGGAGCAGCGGCCGTGACCTTCAAGGCCAAGCTGATTTTGGCCCAGGTGCCCTTGGCCATCGCATTGGCCCTGGTGGGTGGGATCTCGGCGACGGTAACCACCCGGCTGGGCGAGGAAACGGGCAGAATCTTCGTGGACAACTACCGCAGCGTGCGTGCGGCGGAAAGGATGAAAGAGTCGCTCGAGCGAATCGGCAGTTTCCCCCTTTTCGTGCTGGCGGGGCACGGAGCCAAGTCCGCGGTTGGCATCTCCCAACACCGCAGCGTTTTCGAGAATGAATTGCGCGTGGAGGAGAACAACATCACCGAACCGGGCGAAGGCGAGGCGGCCGCAGCATTGCGCAAGAGCTGGACACGGTACCAGCAAGCGCTCGATGAATTTCTGGCCGCCACCACACTGGAGGCTTGGGATCGTTTGTACTTCGAAGCCCTGTCGCCTGCTTTTGCCGAGACGAAGCAGGCTGCCGATCGGATTCTCGACATGAACCAGGACGCGATTGTGCGCAAGAGCGAGCAGGCCGAGCGGAGCGCGCAGCGATTCCAACAGCTGGTCATCATTGCCGTGGCGGCAGCCTTGCTGGGTGGACTCCTGGTTTCGATTTCCTTGACCACCCGTCTGCTGCGCCCGCTGGGCGTGGTGGGCGCGGCGGTTCGGCGCTTTGGCCAGGGAGATCTGCACGCGCGAGCCCGACTGCAAGGCCGGGACGAGGTCGCGCAACTGGCGGGCGAGTTCAACACCATGGCCGATCACCTGGAGCGCTACCGGGCCAGCTCGCTGGGCGAGTTGCTGCAAACCCAGCAGGCGGCCCAGGCGGCCATGGACGGCTTGCCCGATCCGGTGGTGATGCTGGATGCCGCGGGCCACGTGCAGGCCATCAACTCGGCGTCGAGCCGCTTGCTCGGCATGGATGCCGATCTTCGGCCCAAGGATCCGCTGGCCAGCCTCGACCCCGCGGTGCGCTCGCTGCTCGAGCGTGTTCGTGTCCACGTGGTCGGCGGCCGGGGCGCCTACGTTCCCAAGGGATTCGAAGAAGCGTTGCCCGTCGGGGATCACATCTTCTTGCCGCGCGCCGCGCCCATCTATGGCGACGCTGGCGAGGTCACAGGTGTGGCCATCGTTCTGCAGGACGTGACCAAGCTTTTCCATTTCGACGAGCTGAAAAGCAACCTGGTGGCCACGGTGGCGCATGAATTCCGGACGCCGTTGACCTCGCTGCGCATGGCGATTCACCTGTGCACCGAGGGCGCCGTGGGCTCGCTGACCGACAAGCAGGCTGATCTGTTGTTTGCGGCCCGCGAGGACTGCGAACGATTGCAGACCATCGTTGACGATTTGCTCAATCTTTCGCGCATCGAATCCGGCAACATCGACCTGCACAAACGGCGGGTCACGCCCGAGACGCTGGTGAACCTGGCTCGCGACGCGCACCGCTCCGCCGCGGAGGCACGGCAGATCACCCTGCGCTCTGAGGTGGCGCCCGGGTGCCCAGAGGCCTTTGCCGATCCGGATCGCCTGGATTTGGTATTCAGCAACCTGCTGGGCAATGCCATCCGCTACTCATCGCCCGAGAGCGAGATCGTCGTGCGCGCCATGCCCGAAATCGCCAGCGCGCCGGCCGGTGAGCCTGACGCGAGTGCGGGCCACTGGATCCGCTTCGAGGTCAGCGACCAGGGACCGGGCATTCCCCAGCAGTACCAGGCCGAATTGTTCGAGAAGTTCTACCGCGTTCCCGGCAGTCCCCCGGGTGGATCAGGCCTGGGCCTGTTCATCGCTCGCGGCATCGTGCAAGCGCATGCCGGCCGCATTGGCGTGGTCAGCGAGATCGGCAAGGGCGCGACCTTCTGGTTCACAGTGCCGGCAGCGCCTGAGCTATCGACGTAGTCAGTCCTGTTGCCGCTTGCGTTTGCGCCACAGAGTCGAGACATCGATGCCCAGCGTAGCGGCGGCGGCATCCTGGCTGGCGGCGCGGGCGACCACGCGACGGATGTGCTCGGCCTCGATCTCGGCCAGCGTGACATCGCCTCCCAACTGCGGCCCGGCCGGGCTGGTCGACACTTGCAGCTTGGCCGGAAACGCTTCCGGCTCGATGAGCGACGCGGGCCACAGGATAAGGGCCCGTTCGATGGTGTTGCGCAGCTCGCGCACGTTTCCGGGCCATCCGTATTGCACCAGAGCCTGCTCGGCGGGTGGTGACAGCGTGGGAATCGGGCGGCCGACCGCGCGCGCGTAGAAATTCAGGAAGCGACGGGCGAGAACCAGAATGTCTTCGGCCCGGTCGCGCAGCGCCGGAACGACAATCTCGATGACGTTGAGCCGGTAGAGCAGGTCCTCGCGAAAACGCCCCTGCTGCACGTCGGTTTCCAGATCTCGGTTGGTGGCCGCAACCACGCGCACGTCCACCTGGCGGGTGCGGCTCTCGCCCACTCGCTCGAACTCCTTGTCCTGCAGGAAACGCAACAGCTTGGCCTGCAAGGTGGGCGGGATTTCGCCAATTTCGTCGAGAAACAGCGTCCCGCCGTGCGCGGCCTCGACCCGTCCCGGCTGGTCTCTCACCGCGCCGGTGAACGATCCGCGCGCATGGCCGAACAGCTCGCTGGTGAGAAGTTCCTCCGACAGGGTCGGGCAGTTAACCACGACAAAGGGATGCTCGCGCCTTGGACTGCGGGCGTGCAGGGCGCGCGCCACCACGGTCTTTCCCGTGCCGGTTTCCCCGCGCAGCAGGACCGGCACGTCGGAGGCGGCCGCGCGGGTGACCGTGTCCTGCACCGAGCGCATGCGCGGCGACTGGGAGTCCAGATCCACGTCGGGAAGCGCACTGGAGAGGGTGTTTTCCAGGTTCCCGACTCGCCAAGTGAGCCGGCGTCGTTCGCAAGCCCGATCGACAAGGTGACGGATCTGCGCGGGGGTGAAGGGTTTGGGCAAATAGTCCCAGGCGCCGCGGTGAATGGCTTCGACCGCCGTCTCCACCGTGGCGTAGGCGGTGATGATGACGACCAGCAATTCGGGACGATCCGCCAGCAAGCGCGGTATCAGCTCAAGTCCGCTGTCCATGCCCAGCTTGAGATCGACCAGAGCCAGATCGAAGGGCTGCTTGGCCAGCGCGGCCAGGGCTCCCTCGGCGCTGGGCACGGACACCACCTGGTGCGACAGCTGCTCCAGGCACACGGTCAGCGTCGTGCGGATGTTCTTCTCGTCATCTACGACGAGAACAGCCAGGCGGTCGGGAACTTGGGTCAAGGTGGCGATAGTATAGCGTCCTCTTGCGCTCTAGTTCGCCCAGTACTGATTGAAGTACTGCACGGTGTAGAAACCCAGCAGCAGCGCCGAGGCGGTGATGAAGAGCTGTTCGAAGCGGCGCGACTTCACCCGGTAGGCGAGCGCGAAGAACGCAGGGAAGATCGGGGCCGCGAATCGGGGAATGGAGAGAACACGGCCGGTCGACAGTGGAATGAGGACGAGCAACAGGGAATAGAGGATGAGGGACACGTCGACCTTGCCGATGAGAAACAGCGGCACGATCAGGAAGAGGACGGAGACGACCTGGCCCCCGAGGATGTCCATGTTCTTGGCATTGCGGGGGACGGCGAAATTCAGCTTGCGTCCTTCGTCCCACAGCGTGACCAGCGGAAACTTGAGATGGCGGCCCCACGCGGCCTGAACCTTGCTGAACGCCAGCGGGTCACCCACGGTCAGCTTGAGGATCAACATGAAGATGAGCAATCCACAGGGAATGAGCAGCAGCCACAGGGCGCCGAGGCGCATTTGGCTCAGGTGCGCGCGTCGATTCCAGAAATAGCCCGCCGCCATGGCCAAGAAGAGGGCCACGCCCGACGAGCGGGTCAGACACGCCAGCATTCCCCAGATTCCGCACCAGAAGTACCGCTCGTCCAGGAAGTAGTAGAAGGCCGCGGTGGTGGTCAGCAGGAACAGGGCCTCGGCGTAGAAGGCCGAGAAGAAGAAAGACGTGGGGAACACCAGCAAGTAGACCAGCCCGCGCTGCACGGTCTCCTCGTCGAAGTACCGGCGGCCGATACGCAAGAGATAGAACAGAGAGAAAACCAGGGACAGGTTCGAGACGATGAGGCCCGCGGCCAGGAGATTCCGGGTCAGATAGAAAAGGACCTTGGTGAGGTAGGCGTACAGGGGAAAGAAGGCCACGGTGCTTTCGCCGTAGCCGGGAACGACGTAGTAGCCGTATCTGACGACGTCGCGATACCAACCCGCGTCCCAGCGTGCCCACCCATTCCAGAACCATCCGCCATTCCAATCGTGGTTGATTCCATGAGGAAAACGGTCGGTGGTGATGGACCCTGCCACGAAGGCGAAGGCGAAGAGAACCCCTCGCCACAACAGGAAGAGCAGCAGCGCTCTGCCCAGATCGCGGCCCAGCGCGGATTCGCGCCAGCGACGCACGAGCTGCGCCAGCCTCAGCATGGCCGCCTTTATAGCCCATAGACCGGCTTTCGTGGGCCGGATGTCGAGCTGTAGGTGTTCCAGAACAGCACGGTCTTGCCGGCGAGCTTTCCGGCTCGTGCATCAGCGACCAGAGCGGCCAGGGCCTTGCCCGTGTAGGTCGTCTCGAGGTGGATGTTGTGGGCCGCCGCCAGGGCAACGGCTTCCAGACTCTCCGGCGTGGCCGCCGCGTACTCCTCGCCGAGAAAGCCATCGCGCACTTCGAGCGCCACGCTCTCCGGCCTGATCATCGGGAAACTGCCATCAAGCTCGCGCAGCAAGGTGACGGCTTCTTCCATGACACGCCTCGTGCGCACAGGGTTGGTGGACTCTGCTGGCACCACGCGCACGCCGATCACGCAAGTTCGCAACCCAACGGCCGCCAGTCCCATGGCCAGGCCGCTGGCGGTTCCCGCCGAGCCGTAGGGGACATAGATCAGGTCAGGCTCTGGCAGGGCGCCGGCTGCAACCTGGCCGGCCAACTCGCAGGCCGCGTTGACAAATCCGATGATCCCTCGCGCGTTGGTTCCGCCAAAGGGAATGACCAACGGCTCAACACCGTCGCGCGATGTGATTTGGTCGCGCAGCTCGGTACCGCGAGCCAGGGCCAGCGAATAGGACTCGACGAAGTGCAAGGTGGCCCCGGCGGCCCGGTCGGCGACCAGGTTCGCGTCCAGATAGGGCGTGTGCGGCTGCGGCGCGAGCACGGCGTGGACTTGCAGCCCGACTTGCCGGCCGTAGACGGCGGTTGCGCGCACGTGATTGGAACCGACCGCTCCAAAGGTGATCAGCGCGCGTCGGTTTTCGGCCAGCGCTTGGCCCAACAGGAATTCCAGCTTGCGGACCTTGTTCCCGCCGTAGGCGCGGCCTGAAATATCGTCCCGCTTGACGAAGAAGGACGAGATGCCAAGCAGCCGAGCCAACTCCGGCACGGACTCGACCGGCGTGGGGAAGCACCCAAGCGTCACATGGGCGAGATTCTTGGTCCCAGGAAACCGGTCACATAGCGGCAACGTCACGGCACCTTCCCTTGATGTCTAGTGCGCCAAGGCCGTGATCGCGACCATGTACCAGGCGGAATGAGGCAACCACTGTTCCACCCAGCGCCAGTCCTCCCCGCAGGAGGTGCCGCTGGTCGATTGGATGCCGCTGCCATCTGTGGCTTGGCCAGTAATGCCATTGGAAATTGCCTGGTCCAGATCCAGCGCCGGCCGTACCGCTAGCGCCGCTGCCGCCAGCAAGCTGCTGCGATGGAGCGGGAGGCGCGAGCCCGCAGCCCAGCAGAACGAACGACAAACTCATGGAAAGGGTGATGGGACCGTGAAAACAGGGATGATGCATGGAGGTACTTCGCAGACAAAGTAGGGCCGGCAGACAGACTGCCATGGGACTGCGTCTGCTGGGCGCCGTGGGCCAAGGCCACGCTATCTGATCGGGTGCAGACTCGCACCAGGAATCGAATCGCAGCGCACCTGGCCACGGAGAAAGGCGGCGTCGGAATGCGCCCGACGTTGGTTCATCCGCGGATGCGTACGGGTGCAGGGATCTCCGCTTGCAGAATCGGCCCGTCGCTATCCGTTGACGGCTCTGATAATGTGCATCAGACTCACTTGGTGGGTGGCGAGGGGCTCGCGTTTCTGCGGAAACTCAGCTAGGGAGGCACAATGAGAAGCACGAAGGTTGGCAAGATCCTAATCGGGATCACAGCGGGTCTGTTTGTCGGAGCAGCCCAAATGGACTGCGTATCGGACTTGCCGCCAATTAGCTTGCCAGGGGGCAGCGGCGGTAACGGCGGAGTCGCGGGAAACGGCGGCAACGGCGGTAACGGTGGCGCAGCGGAAAACGGTGGCAACGGCGCCGCTGGCCAGACTTCCATTATCGGCACGATGCCGTCGGGCGGAAGCAACGTGGACGCCAACGTCCAGGACGTCCAGCCGGTCATCGCCTCGGCCGACGCCAACTGCGGGGTCCAGACCCAGAACCCGAGTGTGCAGCCAGTGGATCTCTTGTTGGTTCTGGATCGTTCGGGATCGATGAGCGACGATATCGCGTCGGATGCGACCTGCGGCAGTCGTGCCGGCTGCCAAGCGCGGTGGCCCACGCTTACGACATCCCTCGCCCAGGTTCTCGTCGCTTCGCCAGCGAGCGTGCAGTGGGGCTTGAAGTTCTTCACGTCTCCAGGCGGCAGCAGCTGCACCGTGAACGCGGGAGTGGAAGTGGGAGTGGGGCCAAGCACGGCTGCTCAGATTCAGGCAGCGATTACCGGCACTTCTCCGGGAAATCAGACGCCGACCATGGCCGCCATCAAGGCAGCTGTCGCGTATTTCAACACGCTGAATGATGGCCTGCCCCACTACATTCTCCTGGCCACCGACGGCGAACCAAACTGCGACCCAGGGACAAGCTCCAATGTAACGGACGCATCGGTCATGGACACCGCGGGCGTCATCGGAACCGCCAATACCAGCAGCAAGATCAAAACCTACGTCATCGGCATCGGACCATCGTCTGGCAACCTGGACGCCTTTGCCGCGGCCGGCGGAACGGGAAACTATTTCCCCGCGGAATCCGCGGACCAGCTGACCACCGCGCTAAGTACCATCGCTGGCACTGTGGCGAGTTGCGTGTTCACGATGGCCGAAGTTCCGCCCCAGCCCGACAACCTCGGCGTCTATTTGGATAGCACAACCAAGGTGCCGGTTGACCCGGCAGAGGGCTATTCGTTGGCCGCGGACAACCTGACCGTCACGCTCCATGGCAGCTACTGCGACGGGATCAAGGCCGGAACGTACAAGGTCGTCCAGGTCTTCTTCGGATGCCCAGGCGTGCCACCGCCTGACAATTTCTGAGCCTGTCGTCTGTGACGCTGCGCGAGCCGGCGCGTGCCGCCCTCGTCGCTGGACGAAGGAGGGAACCTCCGCGCGCGACCAGCATCTAACAAGATAGGAATAGGTGGTTTGATCGGACGGGCCGGTGACCATTTCCCGGTCGGGCCGTCCAAGGAGGGGAATGTGGAATCTCTAACTATCTTGCTGGGATTGCTGCTTCTTTTTGCGACGATCTGGGACCATTTTCGGCTCCGTCGCGGCCTGGTAAGGCACCATTCAGTCGCCTCTCCCAGGTTTGCCGAAGCTATTGCGGGGAAGCTTGCGGGACAGTGGTTGCCCTCCATCACTGTGGTGAGGCCGGTACGGGGACTCGACGTGGACGCCGCCAAGAACCTCGCCGCTGCGCTGGACAACGACTATCCCGGCGACGTTGAAACCATATTCGTGTTTGACGACGATCTCGATCCCGGCTTTGCCACGGTTCGCAAGGCCATTGCGGCACATGTTGCGGCCGGTGTACGCGGCACGGCCACGATCATGGTGGCGGGACAACCGCCTCCGACCATGACCGGGAAACTGCACGCCATGATAGCGGGTCTGGGCCAGGCTACGGGCGAGTTGATCGCCTTCGGCGACTCGGATACGCGGCCGCATCCCTATTCGCTGCGCCTGGCGGTCGAGAAGCTGCTCACTACCCCCCGGGCGGGAGCCGTGTTCGTGCCGGTGCTGGCCACCGAAGCGCCGCAGACTGCTGGCGACGTGGGCGTCGCGCTCATGCTCAACGGACTCTATGGTCCAGCCGTGGCCCGCACCGTGCGCAAGAGCGGGGAAATGCCTTTCATCATGGGACAGCTCATGGTCTTTCGGCGCGAGACCCTCGAGGCCTTGCGCGACCTGAAGAGCGTGAGCGGCGAGCTGGTCGACGACATGCGAATGGGGATGGACGTGGTGGCTGCCGGGTATCGCAATGTCGTCTCGGCCGACACCCTTCCCATCGTGGTCCGCGGGCTGGGACTCGCCGAGTTCATTGGCATGTTCCGTCGGTGGCTGATATTCTCGCGCTCGGGTTTGCCAACCTGGTCGTTCAAGCTGCCGGTGTGGCTGCGCGGCGTAGAGTTCTGGCTGGGATTCCTCATGACGGTGCTGGCACTCTCTTATGGTCAGTACGTTGCCGCGATTACCGCCGCTGCCACCGTGGTGGCGGTGAGCGCCAGCATTGTCCGTCTGCACCGCGCTCTGGGCGGCGCGGCCATCGGCTGGCGCCACGCCTGGGTTCCGGCTGCAGTCTTGTTGGCAGGGCCGCTGCTTCTGCTTAGTGCGATTCTCAGGCCGGCCGTGACCTGGCGAGGACGCACCTACCAGCTGGATGCCCGTTCCAAGTTGCACCGACCGGAACCCGCGCACGCCCATCGGCCTTGAGCGCGAGATCGCACAGGCTGGCTTTTCGGATGGCCCTTGGACGGCGGGTTGGATCAGGCCCCCCTCGACGGCGCTATCGACCGGGCGTCCAGCGATGGGGCGTCCAGCGACGGGGCGTCCATCGACGGGACGTCTAGCGACGGGACGTCTAGCGACGGGCCGTCCAGCGGCGATGGCGGGTCTTGCCAGACCCCCAATGTGTGGCGCTATCAGAACCCCGGTTGTGGTGCCGAGGTGCACCCGGTCTGTGGTAGTTCGGACCAGGACGCGGGAGTGGCGTTCGCTTGCGGTTGCGACGGCGAGACTCTGCTCGGATTCGACTACTTCGTGGCCAAAGAGGTCAACGTCCGCGGCCATGGCGCGAAAAGGCTCCGAGTCAGCGAGGGTCTCTAGGTTCTGGTCAATCGTCGCGAAGGCTGCCGTCAGTTGAGCCAGTCGTCGCTGGCCCGATCTTCGCCACCCGCCACGCCGGGCGAGCGAGGCGGTGGGCGGGCAGGATGCAACCTAGCTTGTGCGCTGGGCGTTCGACGATTCCACCCGGCACGTCCATGGTGAGTCCCGGCGAGGCCAGTCGCGTGGGGAAGCGGCAGGTGATAGTCCGGCCGCGCTGGGCCGAACCCTGCAGACGCATGCGCAAGACCGGCGCGTTCTTGCGCATCCACAGCCGGCGAACAAAGCGACGCTCGTCGAATTCCGAGTCGATGCGCACCTCGAGCAGCGCTTGTTCCGACTATGCTCACGCGAGTGTCTTCTCTTGCCATATCCTTCGAGGAGCGCCATCACCGTGATGCTGGCCAGCGGCATGAAGAATCGTCGTCTTCAGCCCAGGGAAGTGAACAAAGCGCGACGAGGTAGACGCCACGGTCGATCCCAGCCATTCTCGACTGCGTGCCCATCACAGAGTCCAGTCCCGCCAGCAAGCCTACGGCAGCGACGGGCAGCGCCCAGCGGCTGTTTCTGTTTGGCGTGATCGCGGCGGTAGCGCTTTTTGCAGCCCTGGGCAGCATCCGGCCGGTCTTTGACCCGGACGCGCCCTGGCACCTGCGCACCGGCGAATGGATCCTTGAACATGGGTCGCTCCCTCGCGTCGACCCGTTTTCCCATACCTATGCTGGCAAGCCCTGGCTCTTCGTGGACTGGGGTGGCGACGTGGTGCTCGCTGCGATCTACAGCAAGGCCGGGCTCAGCGGGTTGGAAGCCCTTGGTGCGGTTCTGGCGGCGTTGGCCATGGTGCTGGTCGCGCTGACCTCGCTGCGCCGGCGGGATGCGTGCGTCCCGTGGTCTCCTCTGGCCGTGGGACTGCTGTTGAGCTACGCGGCCTCGGCGGCCTTTTTCACGCCGCGACCGCAGACGTTCGCGTGGGTGCTCGCCGCTCTCGAGATGTTGCTGGTGGTGCGTATCGACGAGCAGCCGAGTTGGGGCCGCTTGCTCGCGCTGCCGGCCTTGCTCGTGCTTTGGTCGAACCTCAGCTCGTCGGTGTCGCTGGGCGTGGCTCTCTTCCTCCTGTTCGTGTTGGGGACGTTGCTGCGCGGCGCTTGGGAACGCCAACCGGGCTGGCAGCGTGTGGCTGCGCGTTTG
The DNA here is from genome assembly GCA_003142855.1 of Myxococcales bacterium. Taxonomy (GTDB): domain Bacteria; phylum Myxococcota_A; class Polyangia; order Fen-1088; family Fen-1088; genus Fen-1137. Next base: position 9,167 of record PLNW01000003.1, on the reverse strand, counting down.
TCCATCGTGGGGCTGCTGGCTATCATCGCGATGTTTGTCTCGCCCAATCCTTTGGGCCGACTGGCGGCGGTGAGTGGGCTCGGTGCCAGCCGGTCGCTGGCCCTCATCAGCGAATGGCAGCCCACCGAGGCGAGCGCACTGCTGGGACCGCTGGGCGCCATCGGGTTGCTCGTGATACTCGGAATTGCGTTCGATCGCGCGCGCGTCCAGCCCTGGGAGCTGTTGCTGGTACTCGCCAGTGGCTGGCTGATTTCGCGCCACGTGCGCATGACGCCGCTGGCAGCCTTTGTCGCTGCTCCCATTGGCTATCGTCATCTCTTGGCGGCCTTCTCAGTTCGGGCATTCCGGCTGACCGCCTGGGCGTGGCTAGACGGGCTGGCCGCTGCAATCCTGTTGCTCGCAGTCTTTGCCACGGCCTTTCTTTTCGAGCGGCCGAACGCGTGGCTGGGGCAAGCGCAGTGGCCGCGTTCCGAGTGGTCGGCGCGCATCCTGCCCATCGCTGCAGCGGCATTTCTCCGGCAAGAGCGCGTGCAAGGGCCCCTATTCAATTCCTTTCACTTCGGCGGCTATCTCATGCACGAGGTACCTGACCTGCCAGTCTTCATCGACGGCCGCACCCGCATGGTCTACGACGACGATTTCTTCATCGAAAACGTGAGCATCGAGCGTGCACCAGATCCAGCGAAGGCATGGCGACCTCTGTTCTTGCGCTACGGCGTCGAAGTCGCCGTGGTGGCGCCAGGCCGCACCAGTCGCACGCTGGCCCACGACCCTGACTGGACGTTGATCTTCATCGACGATGTGGCGCATGTGTATGTCAGGCGCACGGGACCCAACGCTGCGTTGGCTGAACGTCTGGCGTATCGGCAACTCGGCGGCAGCCCAGAGGCAACCGCGGGGGCCGACCCGCGTGCAGCCTCTGCAGCGTCTGATCGGCTTGCTGAACTGGACCGCGCCATCGCTCAGTCAGGGGCCACCATCGTCCTGCGCGTGCTGCGCGCCCAGGCGCGCGCGACTCAGGGCGATCTTGGGGGCGCAGAGGTTGACCTGCGTGAGGCCACAAGACTGGCGCCTGACCTGGCGTATCTCTGGGTGCGACTCGGGAGCTTCTTGGCCAGCCAAGGCCGACTGGTCGAAGCGCGCCGGGCGCTGGCCCAGGCCGTAGCCCGTGTGCCGGAAGACAAGCGCACGCGCGTGCTGCTCGCTTTGGCACTCCAAGCCGTCGGCGACCACGATGCTGCCGTGGATACGCTTCGCTCGCTGGCCGAGGGCGAGTCGGCCGAGCAACTGCTAGCGCGCCTCATGCACAGCGGGCAGGGATCGCCGTCGCAGCCCGGTCGAAGTCCCTGATCTCTACGCGCATAAGCGAATCGATGGGGGCATTTCCGATCCGGAAACACCTTTCTTCCCGCACCGGCGCACCCTCGTGCGTGCCTGGACGCCCCGGCAGGGCCCTTTTCGGCCCTCGATCTGCACGCTGAGAATTCTGTCTGAACCACGAGGCGCAGTGTACCCCATTGCGGCGTCGCGAAGGCTGCCGTCAGTTGAGCCAGTCGTCACTGGCCCGATCTTCGCCACCCGCGACGCCGGGCGAGCGAGGCGGTGGGCGGGCAGGATGCAACCAAGCTTGTGCGCCGGGCGTTCGACGATCCCGCCCGGCACGTCCATGGTGAGTCCCGGCGAAACCAGTCGCGTGGGGAAGCGGCAGGTGATGGTCCGGCCCCGCTGGGCCGAACCCTGCAGACGCATGCGCAAAACTGGCGCGTTCTTGCGCATCCACAGTCGGCGAACAAAGCGACGCTCGTCGAATTCCGAGTCGATGCGCACCTCGAGCACGTCATTTCGTACATGCGCCTTGATGCGAGCCGGTTGCTGACTGGCTCGTGCGTGCTCGACAAAGAACCCACCACGGAATTCGTGGCCCATGCGCCACAAGCCGCCGCTGTCACGATAGCTCACCAGATCGTTGGCGGGACCAGCGAGCAACTCTTCACCTGACCCGTTGAGGCGGAAACTGGTGATGGCACCTCCTTGCTGCTCGCTCAGTTCAATCCGATAGGCGTCGGTCTGCACCACCAGCCTGCCTGAGTCGAGGCTGAAGAGCGGCGGCGGGCTGGGCGGAAACTCGTGCGCTGCGGGTCGGATGGTGCGAATGCGGGCGAGTGCGTGGTTGGCCATGTCTTCGGCTTGCTCGAGCCAGGGCTGTTGCTCCTCCTGCCAGATGCGATCGGGCGATGTCCCGGTGATGAAGTCGTGGTGATTGCTCAACACCACCAGATCCCAGGCGCGGCGCAGGTCGCGCGCAATCTCGGACTCGACGGGGGCGTGCTCGGGGGACACGCCTGACGCCGTCCGCGCCGGCAGCACCGTCAGCTTTTCCGCGACGACCAACTGGCGCACGATGCGGTTGGCGCGCCGTTTGGCCTCCGGGCGGCTGGCATAGAACCCCATCCAATAGGGGTTCGGGTCCAGCGCCAGCGCCGGCAGAGCCCCGCGATGGCAGTCGACCAGCGCCAGCGCCTCGACGTCGATGCCCCATGTCCAGCGCCAGAACGCCGCATCAGGCACCCATCAGAGGATACTCGACGTCCAGGCCCGGGAACCTCGCAAAGTCGCGGTCATTTGTGACAAGAGTGGCACCATGCTCGATGGCCAGGGCGGCGAGGTGGGCGTCCGAGACGAGCGGCCCACTGGCCTGACCAGACGTCAGCAGACTGGAGAGAAGAGCCCAGTGCCGATCCGTCGGCAACACGATCGTAGAGATGGGCTGCTCAAGCCACGACTCCACAATCTGGCGTGCGTCGTTCACAGCTAGCGGTCTGGCCATGGCCTTCCCATTTGTCGCGATGCGGATGAAGGCAAGAATAGTCGGCCAACAGAAGGCCACCGGGGTAGACCCGGATAGCGCCTCTTCCAGCCAGCGCCGCGCGTCTGCGCAGTGGGGTGAAGAACGGTCATAGGCGTACAGCAGGATGTTGGCGTCTGGAAGGTTCACTTGTGCTCGTGCCCTTCCAGCTCGTCAAGCAGGGCACTCACCTTGTCGATGTTGATCCCTGGGCGCAGTCCCAGGTCGCGCGCCTTGACACGGAACGGCCGTGCCGAGTCGCCCTGCTTCCGCAGGGTGAGACCGGCCCTCAGACACGCATTCACGGTGTCCCGGAACGGCCGGCCGGTCTTGCGCGACTCGGCTTTCAGCTTGGCAGCAATGTCCTCGTCGAGAGTCAGTGTCGTTCGCACATCTTGATGCTACTGGATAGACATCACGGTGTCCATGGTGCCGTCAGTTGAGCCAGTCGTCACTGGCCCGATCTTCGCCACCCGCCACGCCGGGCGAGCGCGGCGGATGTCGGGTCACAGCCAAACCATCACGCTGGCCAGCGCGTAGGGCATCGGCACCATCACGCCATCGCTGCGTACTTCGAGGTCGCAAAGCTCGCGCTCGCGCGCATCGCACAGCGTGGCCTTTCGGATGGGACGGCTGGGGCAGGACAGGCGCACCTCGACCGCGGCGGGCGCGAAGCTCGCGAGACGAACCACCACGGCGTCGCCCTGGAAGGCCGGCTTGAGCGCAATGACCTGCACGTCGTCGCGGTCGACCAGCATCACAGAATTAGCCAGGTCGTCCAGGTCCGGCTCGTTCGGGCCGAACAGGGCGGCGCGCAGGGCTCGCCGCACGTGGTGAGGCAGGCGGTTGCTCCTGGCATCACCCCCGGCGGTGAACCACACGGCGTAGTCGAGCTGTCCCTCGCGCGGATCAGTTCCTGACGCCGGGTGCGCGAGCAGCGGCAGCAAGTGGAAGGCCGTCTCGCGGGGCGCATGGCGCAGAGCGATCCACTCCAGAGCGCCCGCGCCGTCGCTGGCGACCGCCGCAGGTCCGCCCAGGAAAGCCGCCAGGCCGATGTCGCTTTTCCCGTCGCGCAGGTGCACGAAGGAACGCGCGGGCCAGAAAGTGGGCCGGTACAGCTTGTGCGCTGGGCGTTCGACGATTCCACCCGGCACGTCCATGGTGAGTCCCGGCGAGGCCAAGCGCGTGGGAAAACGGCAGGTGATGGTCCGGCCGCGCTGGGCCGAGCCTTCCAGACGCATGCGCAAGACTGGCACGTTCTTGCGCATCCACAGCCGGCGAACGAAGCGACGCTCGTCGAACTCCGAGTCGATGCGCACCTCGAGCACGTCATTTCGTACATGCGCCTTGATGCGAGCCGGTTGCTGACTGGCGCGTGCGTGCTCGACAAAGAACCCACCACGAAATTCGTGGCCCATGCGCCACAAGCCACCGCTGTCACGATAGCTCACCAGATCGTTGGCGGGATCAGCGAGCAACTCTTCACCTGAACCGCTCAGGCGGAAACTGGTGATGGCACCTCCTTGCTGCTCGCTCAGTTCAATCCGATAGGCGTCGGTCTGCACCACCAGCTTCCCTGAGTCGAGGCTGAAGAGCGGCGGCGGGCTGGGCGGAAACGCGCGCGCCGGGGGTCGGATGGTGCGAATGCGGGCGAGCGCGCGGTTGGCCATGTCTTCGGCTTGCTCGAGCCAGGGCTGTTGCTCCTCCTGCCAGATGCGATCGGGCGACGTTCCGGTGATGAAGTCGTGGTGATTGCTCAACACCACCAGATCCCAGGCGCGGCGCAAGTCGCGCGCAATCTCGGACTCGACGAGAACGTGCTCGGGGGACACGCCTGACGCCGTCCGCGCCGGCAGTACCGTCAGCTTCTCCGCGACGACCAGCTGGCGCACGATGCGGTTGGCGCGCCGTTTGGCCTCCGGGCGGCTGGCATAGAACCCCATCCAGTAGGGATTCGGGTCCAGTGACAGCACCGGCAGAGCCGCACGATGGCAGTCGACCAGCGCCAGGTAGTCATCCAAACCGGCGTTGAGCGCCCAGACTCCACTCGATGGGTAGCGGGTGCGGTTGTAGCGGTCGAGCAGTCCCCACAGGTCCGCGATGGGACCGTTGAAGTCGCCACCAATTGGGCAATAGAGGTAGGGCGTGCGGGCGAGCGGCGCCAGGTCGCGGACGTAGCGCTGGATGCGGCGGGCGACATGGGCTTCAGTGCGCCACGGGAACCCATAGATCCGGTCCATCCAGCGCACCACGCCCACGTGAGCAAGAAGATCGCCCTGGAAATAGGTGAAGGGATTCCAGTGGCACAGGACCTGCGAGCCATCCGGGCCACACCATACGAAATCAGCGGTCTTGAGTTTTTTCGCGAGCAACTCGGCGCTCGATCCGGGCAGGGGAAAAGCCGACGGACCGCGATAGTCGCAGCCGATAAAGTACATGCCATCGATGCGCGTGATGGCTGCCATATCGAAGCCCAACGCGACCAACATTGTCGGCAGCGCCGGCGAATGGCCGAAGTCGTCGGGCAGGTAGGCCAGCCGCGGCTCCACTGTCATGCCATTGTCTTTGAGCCAGTGCTGTCCGTCGGCGTAGTCGCGCAGAATCGCCTCGGTGTCGGGCAGCACGGTGTCGGGCGTGGTAATGCCAGTGCCGGTCAGACGCAGTTGGTGCTGGTTGATCAGGCTGCGTAGTCGTTCGTGCTGGGCCGGGTAGGACTGCCAGTGGCGTTGCAGAAAGAAAAGGCTCTCAATGGAGAAAACCCGGCGCGGCTCCTGTTCGAGCGCCAGCAAGACTCGCTCGAAGATGCGTGGAATGCAGAGTTGGTAGTATTCCTCGGTGGTGTGCAGCCAATTCGGATCCCAGTGACTGGTTTCGCCGAGCACCAGCACACGCTTCGCTTCGGGCGGAATCCCCAGCTTGGCGCGAAGTGCAGCTTCCCCAGGATGCGCGATTGTTGCGCCTTCGGGGCTCAGCGGTGATTCATCCTTCCTGCACACCACAGTTCACTGGTCAAGCCTCCCAGCAGCCTGGTTCAATGGCAAGGACGGTCGTTCCGGCCACGGAAACACATAGTCCTTGGTCTGGGCCGGGACATAGTTCGAGCTGCTGAAGAGAACGCGCAGGCGCGCGACAATGCCGCGGTTGCGGCGCAATTCGTAGCCAAGCTGGAGCAAGCCAGCTAGCCCGAGCCGGAGCGGATTCAAGTGCAGGCGAGGCGAGCCTGTCAGCCCCACCGGCGGAGGCGTCGCGGTGGGCGGGACATAGGTGCCGAAGACGCGGTCCCAGAGCATGAATGGAGGGCCGCCCAGGTTAATGAGCGATTGGCCCGGCAGGGCCGAGTGGTGCATGTAGTGGTAGGGGCCCTCGCCGAAGAATGCGCTGAGCACGTGCAACGTGCGGCTTTTCCAAAAGGTCGAGTACAGAGCGGTGTTGTGCGAACCAATCAGAACAATTTGGCCGATCATGCGCACGAGCAGTGCTTCCGCAATCATTGTATCTGAGTAGAAGAGCTTGGCGCAGATGCCGACGCCGAGCTGAAAAGGCACGCTCAGGAGGATAAACAGTGGAAAGGCGGCAAACACCGGTTGTGTGGTTGGGATGGTCAGAAAGGGAGGCATGTGGTGCGGGCGATGCCAGAGCAGCCAGAACGGCCGCCAGGTGTGGCCCAGACGGTGGAACCAGTAATGAAAGAGATCGACCAGCGCCATGCTTGCGAAAAGCGGAAGCGGGTAGGGCAGGTTCACCAGGGTCGGCACGCGGGCCACCAAGGCCCTGCACCAGACTGTGTAGTGGCGGACAAGAGAGAAACCGAAGAAGAAGCCATGCCCCATGGCAGCGCTGGCAGCCCCGGCGAGCGCCAGGCCCACATACAGCATCAGCGAAACGGTCATGGTGAGCAGAAAGAAGGAAATGATCTGTCGCCGCGGCAACCCTTCAGCAAGCGAGAAGCCGCGATAGAGCATGACGCCGTTCCAGGCGAGCACGAACGCAGACAGGGGAACCATCACGACCAGCCAGCGGAGCGACAGGCCGGCGAGTTGGCTTTCGAGGCGTGTCAGGGCACCGCCCGCTTCGTCCACCAGCCCGAGGCCGAGCATGACGGTTTCATGGGCGAACGCATCGACGACGACGGTGAGCGAGAAGGCAATGGCAAACACCACGTAGCCGGCCCGGATCCAGGGTTCCCAGCGCGCACGCGGTTCCGCAGGTTCCCACTCGAGGAGCTGCAGCGAACGGCGGCCTCGCGGAAGGGAGAAGAGTCCGCGCAGAGTGCCACCCCGGCGAACAAAATCCCCGGGAAATTGGGGTCGCGATGAGCGGAAGGGAAGATCCACTTCAGTATCTCCACCGATGCGCTGGCTCTATTGCGACGTCGCGTCCGCCCACTGGCGTTCGAAGGCCAGTTCTGCCTCGAGGCTTTCCCGATCGCGGTTGATGGTGGCCACGGCCAGGCGTTTCCCGGCGGCGAGGTAGTCGATGCGCGCGTCCAGACCATCGATAGTGCCGTCCACACGCAGTTCGTCCCAGTCCGCGGCGTAGCCCACATACCTCAGCGTCACGTCGTAGTGTTGGCTCCAGAAGAAGGGCACAATCGCCAGGCGTTTCTCTCGACCGAGCATGTTCTGGGCTGCCAAGGCCCCCTGTCTCTGCGCTACCGCCCAGTGCTCGATGCGGATGCGTTCACCGGACACGGGATGGGGAAAGCGCGCGACATCGCCGGCCGCGAAGATCCCGGGCGCGCTGGTCTCGAGCTGGTCATTGACCAGAATCCCATCGTCGACCTCAAGGCCCGCCTGCTGGGCCAAGTCAGTGACGGGCCCTACTCCTATCCCCACTATCACCAGATCCGCCGGGACATTTTCGCCGCTGCTCAAGGTCACAGTCTTGTGACCTATGCGCCGGGGAGAGCTGCCAAAACGGAACATGACACCGTGTTGTTCGTGGAGGCGTCGAATGAAGTCAGCCACGGCCGGACCAAAGAGGCGCCCCATGGGACGAGCCGCGGGCGTCACCACAGTGACCCGGATTCCCAGGGTGCGAAGGGCGGCCGCAACTTCCAAGCCAATGAAGCTGGCACCCAGCACGACGGCATCTCGTGCCACGCGTGCGGCCTCTCGGATCTTCTTGCTGTCGGCCCAGGTGCGCAGGCAGAGAACCGAGGGACCGTCAGCGCCAGGCACGTCAAGGCTGATGGGTTGCGTTCCGGTTGCCAGAAGCAGGGCAGCAAAGGGCAGCGAGCGGCCGTCGCCGAGTTCCACCGACCGCGAGTCGACGTGGACCTTCACCGCCGGCGTGTCGACGAGAAGGTTGATGTCAAGGTTGCGGTAGTGATCGGCTGGTCGCAGAGGGATCCACTCCTCGGGCGCCGTACCGGCCAGGTAGTCTTTGGAGAGGTTGGGGCGATCGTATGGCTCTGATTGGTCGGCGCTCACCAAGGTGACCGGCCCGGTGTAGCCTTCCTGGCGCAGCGTCTCTGCGGCGGCATGGCCGGCGGCTCCGCCACCCACGATCACCACCGAGGCTGGGCTGTCGGCAGGTGTTGGTCGCGCGGTCACGGCCGGTCGCTGCCCGCGCAGATGGATCTTCCCCTCGACCTCTTCGACATTCCAGCAAGCCAGCGGGTTCAAGGCAGGCGCGCGCGTGGTCTCGCCGGTGGCGAGCGCGAAGCGGGCGTGGTGCAAAGGACAGCAGATCTGTCCGTGGGCCACGACGCCTCGGGCGAGCGCGCCGCCGTAGTGAGTGCAGCTGGCGCCCACGGCGAACGCTCGTCCACGCTCGCGAACCAGCAGGACGAGATCGTCTGCCAGCTTGCCGACCAGGGGCTTGCCTTCAACCAGGTCGCCGCTTGGAATTCCGAGCGACAGGTCGGGTGGAGTCTTGTCATCGGGCGTACTCATGAATAGCCCCGTTGCTACGCAGCCAATCGGCGCACGACCACCAGGGTTCGGTCATCGCGGGGCAGCTCGGGGGTGCGCCGGTCCGCAGCCTCGAAGATGGCGTCCTGGATCTGGTTCGCGCTGCCGTTGTTGGCATTCCAGGCGATGTGGGCCAACTCGCGGTCGGCGGCTCCGGGTTCGGGCCAAGCGTCGCTGATGCCGTCCGAGTACACCACCAGCGTGTCGTTCGGTCGCATGGCCACCTCGGCCTCTTGGTAGCTCGACTCGGCAAAGGTGCCGAACGCCGTGCCTCCTTCGCCCAGTGTTTCGAAGTGACCATCGGCGCCGACCAGCAGCGGCCGATTGTGGCCGGCATTCACGTAGGTGAGCCGGCCGCTGTCAGGAGATAGACGGCCGAGAAAGAGCCTCCTCAACAGAATCTATGG
>PLNW01000055.1 GCA_003142855.1 Myxococcales bacterium | reverse complement strand
CGGCTCAAATCAATTACGGACTCGCAAGCACGATCTTCTCCTGATTCGGTCCGCTGGCGTCCGCGCTCATTTGGTGGCTGAAGAGGATGCGCCCGTTCTTCAGCGCATGGAACGACCACAACGCAACGTTGCCCGTACCCATCAGCTGCTCGAAGAACATTGAGGCACCAGACATTTCGGTGCTCAACAGGCGTAGTCTCGCTCGCTCGGGGGCTGCAGTGAGTAGTTCCCCATGGACAACGTCGAGCGCCAGGAAACTGGACGTCGTCGGGACCTTGACTTTGATAGTATCGGAATCACCGGTCATGAGCGCCAGTGAGGTCACCTGGCATTTCAGCGTCATCGCATTTTGAATCGGTGGAGCGGGGCGGTTCGAAGTCCCGCTTCGCGGCGTCGCACCGACCGCGGCCGGGTCAGCGGCGGACATACAAAGAAGAGCCGCCGCTGTCAGCGTAAACGGCGTCATTATCGAGGGCCAAGAATGAGGGGTCTTCCACTGGGTCATAGGCATGTTCTCTCTTTCTGTCCGCCGAACGCCTTGCCGTTCAGCGGCGAGCCCGCCGCTCGAGCGGTTCGTTGATGTTACTCCGATTTCCCTGCGGCGGGATCGTCCGCTGCAACGGCTTGTTCGGCGGCGTTTCGTCAGACATCGTCTTTCCACGGCTCCGACAAACGTTCGAGCAGCGCTGCCATTCGTCCCTTGGACCATTCGCCGGTGCTAAGGCCGATCATGGCGGCGTACAGCATGCCCTCGTCATCTACAACATCAAAACCGTTGAGCCCCAGGAAGACGATGGCGGCGTTCAAGGCAGTCCGCTTGTTTCCGTCGAGAAATGGCTGATTCTCTGCAATATGGAATGCGTACGCCGCCGCCATTTCAAACAGGCCGTTGTGCAGGTACTCGCCATCATAGGTCGAGCTCGCCTGGGCCACTGCGGACTCCAGGAGTCCTTGGTCCCGAATCCCCGCAGCTCCACCAAATTCGCGGATCTGGTCGGAGTGCAAGCCCAGCACCTCGCTGACCGTCAGGAAGACAGTATCAGCCTTCACTTCGCGAGCTTCCGGAATGTCCCAGCATGCCTTCGCAGTGCACGCGTCTGTACCTTTGCCAGCCTTCCTGCTCGTGAGCGCTCGCCCTCCAGCGGGGTGATGATCAGTCGCCTCCCGTCGGTTTTGAGGTCGAGGTCAGTATCCTGCGTTATCCCGAGCAGGTCGAGGATGGGCCGATCGATGATGATCCCGGCACTGTTTCCGATTGCCTGCAGACGCTTCGTCATGCGTTCAGTATGAACGATGTTCACAACATCGTCCAGCGCAGCGTCCGCCGAACGCTTTGCCGTTCAGCGGTGTGGGCGCCGCCAAGCCGGCCCCGCGAGTCTACACGATGTCCCTGCGGCGACCACATCCGCTGCAACGGCTTGTTCGACAGCGCATCGATCGTGTGCCTGCGTTCTGCTTCACCGCGATCGCCCCACCCTGGTTCCCGCACCATAGAGGCATCGCGCGGGCAACATCGTTGGATCAGGATTGGGCGCGCGGCCTCGTGCCTAGCCGCCGCAGGGGCAGCAATAGAACCCGATCCCGGCCGGGAGGGCAGTTATCAGTCTGCATCCATCTGGCACATCGACGGTGCTGGGCCCAACCTTCCCACATTGTGCTCCATACTCGGTCGACGAGCACCGGTTTTGGCAGGTGCCCGCGGATGTGACCAGCGGGTTTGAGCACCGGGTTAGGTCATCACTGATGCAGTTCGCATTCGTGCAAGTGAGAAATGTACGAGCGGCAATGCACTGCCCATCCGACGCATCTTGCGGGTTCAAGCTGGTCGGCCAGGTACACGCCACGGCATCGATAGAGGTCGAGGCGTCCTCCAGCCCTGATTCCTTCATGGTGTTGTCCGACTGACTCGAGCCGCAACCACCGATGGTCAGCAAAGCCAAGGCACCGACTGCTATGAAGATCGACCTAGACTTGATCATTGGGTCCTTCCGTTGGATAGGCTACTGGCAAAGGCTTCAGTGATTCTGACGCCGGCCATCCCTTTCGGCAAGACGAAGCTTACTGCAGAGACTGTCCAGGATCACGGGTCCGGCCAGCGTGCGCATGTGCTTGGGCACAGAGTGCCGTAATTGACAGAAGAGACGTCATCCGAGCCCGGCGATGGCATGCGAAGATGGCGCCAAATTCGACTACGAGTCCCCAACAACATCGTCTGCCGAACGTTTTGCCGTTCACCGGCGAAGCCCTGAACGGCAAGTGGATAATACACTGGCGCCCGAGTCCCCCGTGAGCCTTTGTGTTCTGCGCAGATGCTCGCGGGCTTCGTCCGGTGCAACGGCGGGTTGGACAACGGGACCGCCCTATCAAGCCTCGCCGGTCGCCGAGGCCAAGTTGCACCCGCGCCACGGCCGCATCACCGCCGGAGAGCTGAACGAGTTCGTCGAGGGGCCTTGATCGTTGCCCAGGTCCGCGCGGGAGCGGCGGCCGCTGCGCTGCTGCTGAGCGTAGCCATTGAGATCGGTCGGCCGAGAGATGATCGCGAACGCAAAGCCACGCCGCTCGTGGCCAGCGCGCCGCCCGCCCACCGAGGTCGATGCGGCGGAGTCGTTGCTCCTTCTCGGCAACTCCCGCGATCGATGCCACCCGCCTTCGGTGCAGAAGCAAGACGGCCGCCGCAACAAACCGCAGAGATCGCCGGCGGGCGGGAACACAATTGCAGCCGAGAGACGATGGCCTTCGCCGCCAGAACTCCCCCGTCCCAAGTCGCGGCCCCGCTTGTCCAACGCCTTGCCGGTCATTCAGCGCAGCTCAGGC
>PLNW01000119.1 GCA_003142855.1 Myxococcales bacterium | reverse complement strand
TCGATCTGGCAGGTCGACGAGCAGCCGTCGCCGCCTTGGTTGCTCCTGTCATCACACTGCTCACCCGGGTCCAGCATCCCATTGCCGCAATCACTAGAGCCGTCCGGATTCCCCGCATCCGCACCACCAGCAGCAGTGACTCCATCTTTCCCCGTGCCTTGCGAGGAGTCTGGTTGGCCGGTTTGGGGCGCGTCGGGAAGTGGGGTGACCAGGTCGTTCGCGACGCCGTCCACATTTACCACATCGGCCGTTCCGGCAACAGAGGGTCCATCTGCGCCTATGGTAGCCGCCGCGTCACTGTCCTTCGCGCCGCCCGGTGCAGTTGCGCCGTCGCTTCCAGCGACACCGCCTGCGCCAGAGAGCGCCCGTAGCTGGCTGGCGTCGAAGGAACACGCCGTAACCAGCGTGGCAATGAGGCAAAGACCGAGGATATCGGGACGTGGAGAGAAGGAGGGCACTTTCATTGTGAGTATCTCACGGGGTTCATGATGGCCGGAGTACGCTCTACTTTGGTGTCAGTTTCATCACCGTGCCGCCGCCGTAGTTCGTCCAGTAAACACTCGTGGCGTCAACGGCGATCCCCCAGGGCGTAGTCTGGCCTGAGGCGAGAGTAGTAGGGGTGCCGCCGCTGATGGGCACCTTCATCACCGTGCCGCCGCCGTTGTTCGCCCAATAGACGCTCGTGGCGTCCACTGCGATGCCGTGGGGGGCGGACTGGCCTGAGGCGAGCGTAGTGGGAGTGCCGCCGCCGATGGGCATTTTCATCACTGCGCCGTCGCTGTAGGAATTTGCGCTCGTGCCCTCGTTCACCCAGTACGCACTGGTGGCGTCAACGGTGATTTCCCAAGGAGTGGTCTGGGCTGTAGCGAGCGTAGTGGGGGTACCACCGCCGATGGGCACCTTCATCACCGCGCCGCCGGCGTTGTTCGTCCAGTAGACGCTCGTGGCGTCGACGGCGATGCCCATGGGGTTGTTCTGTCCTGAGGCCAACGTAATGGGGGCACCGCCACCGATGAGCACCCTCATCACCGCGCCGCCGTTGTTCACCCAGTAGACGCTTGTGGCATCGACGGTGATGCAGTGGGGATAGCCCTGGCCTGAGGCAAGTATTGTGGGAGTGCCACCGCCGACAGGTACCTTCACCACCGAGTGGCCAGCATTGTTCGTCCAGTAGACGTTCCTGGCGTCGACGGCGATGCCCATGGGGTTGTTCTGTCCTGAGGCCAACGCAATGGGGGTACCGCCACCGATGGGCACCTTCATCAACGAGCCGTCTGGGACGGTGGTGCCCCAGTTCGTCCAGTAGACGCCCACGGAGTCAACGGCAATGAAGTAGGGGCTGTTCTGCCCTGATGCGAGAGTGGTGAGGGTGCCTCCGCTGCCGCCTGAGCCGCCAGTACTTGCGTCGCTACCACTGGTTCCGCCAGTTCCACCAGCGCCGCCATCCGGGATAGCGAGGCCAGCCATTGTCACCCCGGTCAGGCAGAATGAGAAGGGTGTGGGAGCCGTACTGCTGCCGTATGCATACATTGCAATTGTGTTGATAGGCGTGCCCGCGCCTAGAAAGGTTCCGCTATTGTCCCAACACTTTGTGTTGAAGCTGGTGATTGGTATCGGCTGACCGCTCTGGAAGTGGTCACTGTCGACGCAGTACGCAGGTGAGCTGATATCTGACGAGTTGGACAACTGGACACGTATTGGTGACCCTCCGGGATTGACGAGGGTGACGGTGACGCTCGTCGGTGCGGGAATGGCGTCGAGAGGGTTGCTGCTCGCCGTGCTTTGAGCTTGATTTACGTCGAAAATTAGGCCAGCAGCCGACGCAAATGTGGCGTCCTGGGCTACGGTTCCGCCTACGCACAGGGCGGTTTGAGGCCCGAGGTTTGACGAGGGGGTGATGCACGTGGCCGGTACAATGGATGTTTGCCAAACCCAGGAACCCCAATACCCGTGTAGCGGACCCTGGACTGCGTAGCTGTCTGCCCCGACAGTCATACTTCCTGTGGCTGTCGGAAGAGGGCTGCCGTTGCATGCTATTATGGCTCCCCCGCTGTCAGGCGTCCTGCTGTCGACGCCAGTGTCAGCACTGGAGTCCGTCTGCGCGGATTGGGGCGCGTCGGGAAACGGGTTGGGGATGTCGATCGCGCCGCCGTCGAACCCTCCCACATCTGCAGGTTCGACAACAACGGCTCCATCAGCGCCCGCATCTTGCGTGGCAGCCGCCGCGTCACCGCCCGCCACACCGCCCGTTGCAGTTGGGCCGTCGCTCCCAGCAACACCGCCCGCTTCAGGGAGCGCCCGGAGTTGGCTAGAATCGAAGGTGCAACCGCCCGTGACGATCGTTGATGCGAGACCGCACGCCACGAGAAATGGTGTCCACTGTCGAGAGGTCGTTTTCACGATCAGTACCTCACATCGCGAACGTGATGCCGGTGATGCAGAGGTTCGTGACGGTGATCGGCGTGGTGGTCGACGTCACCTGTACACCGATCATGTCGATGTTTGGCACGTCCTCATTTGTGAGGGCTACTGGGGTGAAGTCGGTTAGGCTGATGGCTGTTCCCGAAGTCAGGGCGGCGTAGTAGTTTATCCCATCCGGATCGCTCTTTCTGTGAACTACGGCGCTCAGTCCAGAGGTCGGCGAGCCAGTGACTGTGATCGTGATGCTTGTGAACGACTGACCGAGGCCCGAACCGGCCGGAGCGGTGGAGTTCACGCCAACCAAGACACCCCAGTTGCCGGTGTACTCCGGATTCACCGGGGCGGTCGAGCCCGTGATACAGAGCGCAGTGGTAGAATTCCAGGTCGTATCGGTACAGTTCTTCGAGGTGATTGTGACTACTGCGCCGCCACAGGTTGGGCTAGTGATAGAGTCCTGCGCGCCGTGACTAACCCAACCAAGGCCGGTCATGGCACCCTGGGCCTGTCCGTTGGCGAAGGTCACGGTGGTGCCGGTGGGGATGGTGCTTGTGCTGCCGTCCCCGGCGGAGGCGCCGCCTGCGTCGATCGTGCCGCTGCCCGGGGTCGGGCAGGCCGACATGTCAAAAATCATGAACTCCATGGCCTTCTCTTGCGGCGAAAGTGCGGTTCGAGTGGCACAGCACGTGGGGAATACCGTGCTGCCCGTGCCCGTGGATGGATCTCCTGGGAAGCCAGTCGATGCGGAATCGCTCACGTGCAAAGCGGTGTAGACAAACTTCCCGCACTGGGCTGATTCGGCCGCACCCACCGGAGTGTTGAAAGAGAAGGCGTGTGCATATTGTGCCGGCGCACCAGCGACACCTGCGTCCGGAGGCGGCACACCTGCATCCGTGGGCATGGGCTCGAAGATCCATCGCTGTGACGGCGGGTTGATCTGGTCGATGGCGGTGTATTTCGTGCTACTTGACAGCGTCAGGTGCCCGAGGCTTGTGGATGCGCCGACATTGTACAGCCAGCTGGCGAACGCAATACCCTTTGGGAATGATTGGTCGATGAGGGTGTCCCTTGCAGTCGTTCCGATCACGCCGGTGCCTGCATTCCAAGTTGCAACGTCGCCGAATGTGGACGGATAGCCTGTGAACGAGCGGATCCACGCCCAGTGATAGTGCTCGGCGAACACGCGCCCGCCAGCGTTCAAATAGGCCTTCAGCAGATTGGCTGCAGCCGGGTTTGGAATGAAGGCCTGTCCCCCCGTTGAGGTTGGGTCGACCTGCGTGCCGCCACAGTTGAGCAGAATTACGTCGTACTTGTTCAAGTCAGTCGCGCTATTCCAGAGGCTCGTCGTCGCGTCGGGAAATGTTCCCGTTATCCCCGACACTTGGTTGCAGGCGTCTGCGCTCTTCGACTGGTTGTACAGGCGAACCGAGCCTGTGGTGCTGCTGGGCAAAGTGAATTCAGATGCATCGACGCCTATGCGACGAAGCAGGCATTGCAGGCGCTCGGTAACGCTCAGGTCGGAACTTTGCGCATGTCCAGCCGCTATGGCGATCTTGGGTATGCTGGTGTACTGCCCGTTGTTGTCGCCGTCGGTGATGTTTCTCGGAAGTCGCAGCAGGGTCGCCGGCGTGGTACTTGTCCAGGTGTCCGCAATCGGATTGTCCGCACACTGCCTGGTAACCATCGAAGCAGGGATGGTGATCTGACGACGCCACTTGCCGAGCTGCATGACCAGTGGAAAAGACGTGCCCCACGGCACGTTGCCGATGACGAAGTGCCCCTTGGCATCGGTCATCGCGGTGGCGATTGGCTGGCCTGATACCTGGTTCTCGCAAAAGACGCAGCTCACTCCTGTGGGGAACGGGTCCAGCGCCACGCTCGGGATGGACACGATCACGTTGTAGAGAGGGTTCATGCCCGCTGGATCGTAGACGACGCCGCTTATCGTCGTGTTCGCGCCTCCGCTACAAGTCAAGCCTGTGCCGTCGACGGCACTGTCCGCACTGCCGACGGGGACATCCGGCTGACCGCCGGGAGTGTCCGCCGCCCCGGCATCAGCACGGCCGCCGCTGCCTCCGGCGTCGACCGGCGCATCTGGAAATGCATCGGTAACGGCCGCACCGGCATCGGCGGCACCCGAACCTCCGACAGCCCCAGTGCCGCCCGTTCCACCCACGCTGGTCTGGCCAGCGCTGAGCCCCGCACCTCCAGCTTCACTCCCGCTCGCGACGTCTCCAGCAGCTCCAGCATCGCCGGGCGAGACGCTCATGCCACCCTGGCCGCCCATGCCGCCAGCGTCCGCAGTCGCGCCAGCCGAGCCGTCAGGCCCCAGCGCCCGGAGTTGGCTGGAATCGAACGTACAGCCGCTCCCGACGAGCGCCGATGCAAAACCCCACGCCACGAGGTATGGCGATTTCACGGTTAGTACCTTACGCTTGCGGTGAATCCCGTCGCCCCGCCCGCCATCGGCACGACGGTGACCGGTCGGCCCTCAAAGTAGAACAGCACGCCAGTAGTCACTGCGGCAGCGCCGGCCAATCCCCAGAAGACGTTGGCCGTGGTCCTGCGCGAACTGACAGAGTCGATGTCACTCTGGCTACATCCAGGTCGGGCCGGATTTCCGGCGCCGCATGCGCCTCTCAGGCTGTCGAACTTGGACTGCATCAACGCCCCGGCGGTGATTGCACCCGCAGCCAGTAGCACCGTCGAGCCAGCGGCAACCCATGTCCATTTCCGGCCCAACCACCAGCCATCGCTGCCGCCGCTGGGCGGCAACGCGGCTTGCACGTCGAAGTCTGGAGCAGCCTTGGGCGCCGGGGAGGCCACGGAAGCCGCCATGGGACGCGGCCTCATCGTCACGGTGGTCACCGAACCCGCCGTCACGTCCGCATCCTCGATCGCAGGCGCCGCGCTCGCATGCTTGGCTGTGATTTGGTGGCGGCCAGGGGTGACCCAGATCAGCTCTGGCAGCGGAGTCAGGCCCACTCTCCTGCCGTCGACGCTAACCTCCGCGCCAGCCGTCTCGCAGTCGATCTGGATGCGTCCCAGCTTCTTCTGGAGCTGAGCCACCGACTTGCGCGCGTCAGCGATCATCTCAGGCGACGCATCGGCGGCGCCCACCAGGAATTTCTCGAAAGCCTCCAAAGCCTCGACGGGCCGGCTGAGATCGCGATTGGCTTGGCCTATGTTGAACATCAACTTGGGGCTGGGAAACGCGGCATAGGCCGCTTGAAACTTTTCCAGTGCATCAGCGACGTCGCCTTGCTGGTAGAGCTTTGTGCCCTGGCCAAGCAGTGCCTGCGCCTGTGCCTTGGTTTGTGGATCTCCAGTCGGCGGCGTGGCTTGCGCGAGAATCGCGAGCAGGATGAGGCAGGTTGCGTGCATGGTCACAGCTCCTCGTACAGTTTTTTCGGGGCCTTGCGTCGGGGAGTAGTGGGTTGCCTGGGCTTGTTGGCCGCCCCGTCGGTGAAGGGATTGGGCTTGGTGGACTGTCCGTCGGCGAATGGGTCCACCCACTTCTGGTGCTTCGGGCGGGCTGATTTGTGCGTCGGTTGGGCTGCCTTGGCTTCTGTTGGTTCCGACGCAACCACGGGAGGCGCTGGCGGCTGCGGTAGCGGTGTGACGACGGGTGGGGCTGCGCTGGTGGCCGCCGGCTTGGGTGCGTGGCTCAAACGGAGCAACAAGAACGTTCCGAGCAGCAGAAGCACCCCAGCCGCTGCGACGATGGCGTAGATCGGCTTGATCGGACCCAGTTGCCCCATCGCTGACCGCACCCACCCTCTCACGCTAGCGACGATGGCTTGAGCTGAGCCACGGCTTGGTTGCGACGCACCGACTTCAAGCTTGCGTGCATCCCGTGGCGATGAGCCGGCGGGTTGGATGCGCACGGGTGTCAGCGGAACTTGCGTCGCACCGTATCCGATGGTCGCGTTTGTCGGCGGCGCGATTGATGACACCATCACCGGCGCTGGCGTGACGTCGGCGGGCCGGCCGAACGCGGCGGCTTCAAGCTCGCGCGAGAATTCTCGCATCGACGAGAACCGCTCGGCCGGCTTCTTGCGCAGTGCCCGCCGCAACACCGTCTCCACGGCCGACGGCAGGCCCGGCACCCGTGTCGCGAGCGGGTGTGGGTCCAGATTGATGATCTGGTACAAAAGTGCAGCCGCCTCGTCAGCGACGAACGGGCATCGGCCGAGCAGCATTTCCCACGCGATGCAGGCTAGCGCCCACTGATCAGCGTGGTGATCGATGTCGTCGAGCATTCCGGTGGCCTGCTCGGGAGACATGTAATTCGGCGTGCCCATCACTGCCGATGCGCTCGTCAGTTGCGTGCGCGCCGCCTTCATCTTGGAAATGCCGAAATCGAGTACCTTCACAAAATCTGGCTCGCCCGGGACTTGCACCAAGAACACGTTTCCGGGTTTGAGATCGCGATGAACGACGCCCTGGTCGTGGGCAGCATTCAGCGCTGAGGCAACCTGCCGGACCACGTGGACAGTGATTTCGATCGGCAGGCGACCCACGCGGCGCAGGCGGTGGTCGAGATCTTCCCCTTCCAGGTACTCCATCACCAGGTAGGGCTCGCCAGATTCTGCCTGGCCGAAATCGAAAACGATCACCAAGTGTGGGTGTCCGAGATGTGAGGTGATTTCGGCTTCACGGTGGAACCGCGCCAGGGCCTCACGATTGGCGGCCAGATCGCGAGCCATGAGCTTGATGGCCACCCGCTTGTTGAGCCGAAGCTGCACCGCCTCGTACACCGCGCCCATGCCGCCCTCGCCGAGCAGCCGCGTGATGCGGTACGCGCCCTCCAGAACGACACCGACCAGGTTGGTCTCGCACAATTCAGGCCTGCTCATCGCTGCTCTTCCTCACGGCGAAGGCATCCTTCTGACGACGGCGCACGCCAAAAAGGTGGATCTCAGCGCGGGGCGCTGCCCCGTCCCGGGGCGCATCCTCAGCGCTGGGTGGGTCCACTTCAAGGCGCCTGGTTGTTGTGCGCGACACGAGTGGCTTCCCGCTGCACCTTCTCAGGTTCACAGTCCGAGGCACATTCCAACCATCGCATGTCCGCATGATGTTCGTCCGGGACGAACTATTGAACCACCAGGACCGCATAGGGTCAATGCATCCCGGATGCCACGACGGCACTCACCAGACCCTGACGCGAAGGCCATCGGGCGCCGAATACGAGCGCTCCGATGCGAGGCCGAGCTTACCCAGGAGAAACTGGCCTACGAGAGCGATCTCGGCTCCAAGGGTTACCTGTCGGACATCGAGCATGGCTTGGCGCTTCCGACCGTGACGACGCTCCGCGTGCTGGCCGAACGCCTCGACGTCCTACCGCTCGATCTACTCACAGAGCCAGATGCGGACCCGAGACAGAAGCTCATCGATCGCACGCGCGGCCTGACTGTTGGAGCCCTGCGGAAGCTGCTGCGGCAGATCCCGTCGCCGCGCTCGCCACGCGGCACCCCTTGAGCTATCTGGCGATGGCTCGCCGCGTGCCGAGGTAATGACTCGATTTCTGACAGCCTGCCCATCGTCGCCGACTCTGTCGTCAACCTGGTGGACAAGGCCGGCGAAGTGGCCGGGGCTTTGAAAGGAGGCACCCTTGGCCGGGTCCAAGGCAAAACGGCGCCGCACCGGGAAGGCGAACCGACCCGGGGCGAGCGCCGATTTCGACGGCGCCAGAATCTGTGCGCTCACCGCGTCGAGCAGGACTGGGATCTGATCGCCCGGTTCGGGCGGCGCCTGGCCGATGCCGGAGAGCTGGGGGGGCGTGAGCTGGAGGCGACGCTCACGTCGGCGAGCTGGGACAGGCCTGCATGCAGCCGCTGGCAGGCATGACCGACATGGCCGCGCGCACCGTGGACATGTCGGACCTCCACTGGCGATTGATCGAGGCTCAGGCCGAGGGCAAGTATTGCAGCGGGTGCGCGTTCGACGGATTCTTGTGGCTGGCCGAGCAGGCGCCGATCCCACGCTTGTCACGGGCGAGAGCCGCGAGGGATTGGCTCGACGAGTTCGAGGGGAAGTTCGCGGTGGAGGACACGGCCCGGCTCGCGAAGGATGGGAAGTGCAAGATCTGCCGCCGGCCCAGGGCCAGCGCCCTGCGCATCAGGCGGGCTCTCTCCCTGAACTAGGCCAGCCTCGCCCGCGAGAAATCCACTGGCGCTTACGACAGGGAGCGAGCGATAGACGCCTTCATGGGCCTGGCCGAGCAGGGGGCGCGTGCATACCTGCGCGAGCGCGGCCACGACCCGCGCGAATGGGACAGCACGTTCGTGTTCTCAGCCCGGCTGACGGCCGCCTGGAGGTGGCGGGAAGAATTCGAGAGGCAATTCGAGCGGGGGGCCTACGACAGCCTGCTGCGAGACCCCCAGGAGTGAGGCTTGCGGACGCCCTCCAAGGCGTCGCTGAACAGAACTGCCTCGACGTGTTCCCTGTCCTGACACTCCCCGAGATCCTCGTCGCCGGGCAGCGGGCCGCGCGCGGCAAGCGCCGCAGCGCGGACGTGGCCGCCTTCATGCTGGATGCCGAGCGGTGTGCATTGGCGCTGGCCCGCGAGCTGGAGGCGGGCATCTGGTACCCGGCGCAGCCGCGCGGGTTCTGGATCCGCGAACCGAAGCCCCGGCTCATCTCGGCGCTGCCTTTCCGCGACCGAGTCGTGCAGCACCTGCTGGTTGCGGCAACCCTGCCCCGGATCGATCGCTGGTCCGCGCCGCAGTCCTTCGCGTGCCGCACGGGTTTCGGCACGCACCGCTGCCTGCGCGCTGCAACCGATCTAACGAGGCGCCATCGCTGGGTGTTGCGTCTGGATATCGCGAAGTTCTTCCCGTCCATCGACCACGCCGTCTTGCTCGATCTGCTCCGCCGCTTCACGCCAGATCCGTGGTGGGCCGTCACCCGAAGAATCGTGTCGGCACCCGCCCATGTTGAACCCACGATGTTCCGCTTCCCCGGCGACGATCTGCTAACGCCGCTTGGGCGTCCTCGTGGCCTGCCCATCGGCAACCTGACGTCCCAAATCTGGGCGAACATGATGCTGACCCCGGTCGATCACCTCATCGGCTCGCACCTGGGTCTGGGAACATTCGTTCGCTACTGCGACGACATTCTCGTCTTCGACAACGACCCCGGCCGCCTGCGCGCGGCCTGGCAGGCAATAGAGGCGCGCTGCGACGCCCTTCGCCTGCGCCTGCATCCGTCCAAGTGCCGCCTGCACCAGACAACGGAGTCAGTCGCGTTCCTCGGTTTCGTGCTCCGCCGACGGGGCGACGCCATCGTCGTGAGGCTGCGCACCGAGAATCTGCGGCGCTTCCGGGCGCGCGTGCGGTTTATGCAGCAGTTGTACGCCTGCGGGGCGATTGGTCCTGATGATGTCGGCGACCGGATCCGCGCATGGCTCGCCCATGCCCGCCACGGCCACACCCGCACGCTTTGTCGCCGCATGCTCCGGGATTTCGCGTTCGCCCGCTCCCCGCTGGACGATTCATAAAAGTCCTCCCGGGCCGGCCGGAATCCGGCTCGGCCTCGGGAGGGGCCAGCAGCGCTTGGGCCGCAGGCACTGTTCGCGCCCCCGGCTGGCGGCGCGGCGGAATGCGGGTGGACTGTGGATCGTCACTCCCGGCGGGACCGTGATCTCGCCGGCTCTCGACGTCCTGGCGGCCAGGATGTCCCACCGTCTTGGCGCAACGCGCCCCGATGTTGTTGTTGTGGTCATCGGGGTTGTCGTTGTTGCGGTTGGCCGACCGGAGGTTCGAGGCGTTGTTGTTGAAGTTGCCGCCCCGGATCACCCGGTTGGAGGCGTCCCGCGCTCCGCCATCCGGCCCATGCGGGCGCCGGACAAGCGCAGCTTACCTTGAAGCGCCCGACCGGATCCAGCCCCCGAGCATTCGTCCGACTTCGTCGCTCTCGCGCACGAAGTGCAGGTGCTGGGCCTCTGACAGACAGAGCAGGACGCGAGCGAGGCGCGCCAGAATTCGCGCGCGCACCAGGCCGCGCGAGGCAGCCGCCAGGACCTCATGCTTGTCGCGGCGAAAGGCGGCGTCGGTGAGTGCGGCCATCACGTCGAGGCAAGTTTCCAAGAGTCGGTCGCCGACGGTGAATTTGTGGTCGCGGGGGAAACTTGGCCACGCGCTCCGCTGTCCAGGTGAGCAGACCCTCCATGCGCATCGCGATTACCGGCGCGGCCGGTGGCGGCCGGCGGCCCGCCGCACGTTCCGGTTGGCCGGCAACATTCGCTGTAGCGGGCCTGGCATCGTTCTGACTTTCGTCGGAGGTCAAGGGTTCAAGAGTCAAGGTTCAAGGGTTACGGCATTTCCGCTTTACGCAACATTCATACCGCCAATTACAAACTGGTCCTGGCGCAACGAGACCCAATGACGTAGTCAGGTTGATCCGGATAGGTGTAGCCGCGGTGGGACGACAGGAGGAGATTGGCGGCGCTTTGGAAGCCACCGCCACGGATCAGCCGGAAGATGGCGGCTGTAAGATCTGCGCAGTTATTGCAAGCAGTTTGGTATGTTGAATACCAATCTAACGTCCACTCCCACACGTTGCCGCCCAAATCGGCGTGCCCCCATTTCCCGTCGCCTTTCGGCGACTTCGAGCCGACGTTCTGCGTGCTGCCGCATGGGCTTATGCAGTAGACCGCGTAACTGTCATCTATCGTCGTAGATGTTGGCGGGCTCGACCAGGGATAGTACCGCTGGTCGCTGCCCCCGGCTGCCGCGTAGTTCCACTCCGCCTCGGTCGCCAGCCGCCCGCCGTCCCACGCGCAGAAGGCGAAAGCTTCATACCAGTCGAGGCAGTTCTGTGGCTGGTTCTCGTTGCTCCCCGCCGTGTCGGTCCAAGTCTGATAGGTCGCACTGCACTTCATCGCCGATTCGAGCGCGGTCGTCTTCAGAGGCAGATTGGTGTTCCATGTCGAGTCCCAGCCCGAGCCCGTGATCAGCGGCTGGGCGCCCGCACCAGATGCTGGCGGGCTGGCCTGCGTGCCCATCCCCGCGTTCACGAACTGCCGGAACCGACCCACCGTGATCTCGTACTTGTCGAGGTAGAAGTCATTCACCGTCGCCGGGTAGCTCTTGTATGTATTGACGACACCGTCGTAGCTCCGATAAAATATTTCTCCGGATTGATTTCCGGGGACCAGCAAGCTGGTGCAGCAACTCTCGCTCGACGGCCCGCAGGTCGCGGCCAGCCCGCTACAGCTTGGTGCCGTTCCGGCCCAAGTGCCGCCAATGCTGCTGGCACCGCCGCTCCCTGTCGTTCCCCCTGTTGTCGTGGACCCACCGGCACTGGTCGCGCCCCCGCCTCCGCCGATTCCGCCTGAACTGCCGCCCGTGCCCCCCAGAGCGACATCCGGCTGAGCAACAGAGGCATCTCGAACCCCGGCATCACTGCCGCCCAAGCCACCACTGGCCCCGCCGGCGCCGCTGATTCCCCCAGTGCTCGCGGCGCCACCGCTGCTCGTCGTGCCGCCGCCACCAATGCCGCCCATAGCGACATCCGGCTGAGCAACAGGGACATCTCGAACCCCAGCATCACTGCCGCCCAAGCCACCACTGGCCCCGCCGGCGCCGCTGATTCCCCCAGTGCTCGCGGCGCCACCGCTGCTCGTCGTGCCGCCGCCACCAATGCCGCCCATAGTGGCATCCGGCTGAGCAACGGGGGCATCTCGAACCCCGACATCACTGCCGCCCAAGCCACCACTGGCCCCGCCGGCGCCGCTGATTCCCCCAGTGCTCGCGGCGCCACCGCTGCTCGTCGTGCCGCCGCCACCAGTGCCGCCAGTGCCAGCGTTGCCGGAACTCGCCCCCGCATCCTGGCCTCCGCCGTCACCCGCATATTGCGTCAGGGTCAGATTGTAACAGCCTGCCAATAGCCCAGCAGCGGCCAGGGAGAGAAACCAACGCACAGAGTATTTCCGCATGGCTCACCTCAGAACTTTACGCCCAACCCAAGGGGCGACAGGGACACCGTCGCGTTGCTCTTGTTCTCCTCGGCGCCGGAGTTCAAGAGATACGTCACAAGCGCGGTCACTGCCAGCGCGCCTGCCCCGATTCCACAGCCGACTGCGATCCACTTCGAGCGGTTCATGTCGCTGAGGTCAGCCCTTCGCTTCTGATCGTCGTCCGAACTTCCAGAGGTACGGTATAGGCCGTTGTATTTCTGGAAGTCATTGTATTCGCTGTTTCTGACAATGAGAAATGTTCCAGCGACAACGCCTGCGACGACTGCCCCGGCGAGCGATGTCCAGGTCACCACCGTCAGCGTGCTCGACTTGGACTTGGGCGTCCCACTTGCTCTTGCGGACAACGACATCTCGGACTCCGGGGTAGACGGCGTTGCTGCCGTTCCGGCCACTGGCATCGGTGCTGGCTTCGCACTCAACACGATATCGAGAACCTGCTTGGCGCCGGCCTGCACCTCGAAATCGCGCTCGGCTTCCTCGTGGTCGGCAGCACGCACGATCAGCGCATGTCTGCCCGGCGGTAGCGAAAGGGCCTCGGTCAAGGGAGTCGTGCCGACTTGCCTGTTGTCCACGTACACCGACGCACCCGCAAGGTTCACCAGCACGACCACCTGGCCC
This sequence comes from Myxococcales bacterium, assembly GCA_003142855.1. Classification (GTDB taxonomy): domain Bacteria; phylum Myxococcota_A; class Polyangia; order Fen-1088; family Fen-1088; genus Fen-1137. The sequence goes on along the minus strand of PLNW01000119.1, from coordinate 3,635 downwards.
CTCTCGACCTCCAGCACGAACTCCTCGCTTCGGTCTTTACCTGAGACCAGTTTCACGGTTCGACGCTCGCTGCGATAGCCTGGCCGTGCGGCCTCGATTTCGCGCTCACCAGGCCCCAGCAGCAAGGGACCCAGCGTCGGCCCTTGTCCCACGTCCTTACCGTCGATCTTGATGGTGGCATCTGCTGGCACCGTGCGAAGGGTCAGGCGTGCCACCAGCGACTGGATGTCCTGCTGCTGGCGTTCGACGGCTTCTTTGATCTCAGGTTTCAGCTTGCCAGCAAAATCTCGTTTGAGGCGTTCGATCACGGCAAGCGCGTCGCCATAGCGCTGCAGGGCCTTGTAGCAATTGGCCAGGTTGAAGAGGCTATTTTGCGTCGGGTAGAGCGCAACCGAGCGTTCAAAGTTGGCACTTGCCCCAGCGAAGTCGTCGAGATGCATGAGTTTCAGCCCAGCGTCGAAGAGCTGCTTGGCTTCTTCCTTGTCACCCGCGACGGCCGTCCACGAGGCGCAAGCCATCAAGACTGCCACACAAAGTGCGCACAACTGTCTCTTCATTAGATCTCCCTATTCAAACTCCTCGGACATCTCGGTGCCTCGGGCGCCCTTGCGCAGCTTCTTGTCCCCACGCTTGCCGGCGTTCGGGTCGACTGCGGCTGGGGTGGCTGCCCCTGGAGGAAGGGCGCCGGTTACCGGCTGTCCTGCAATCCCAAGCCGTGCCTTCTTCTTGGATCTCTTCTCGCTTGCCACCGATGGCTTGACGTTGTTGTCTGTTGGCACGCTCGCGGCACGCGGCACAGGTGCTGGCTCGCTCGGGAGAGTCGGCTGCGGAATGGGCAAGGAGGTAGGTTGCGGATTGGGCGCAGGCGGGGATGCGACCGGCAGGGTGGGTGCAGGTTGGGAGGCAATCGGCAGACTGGACTCATGAGCCTTGGTCGGCTTCCGCAACCAAACGGCGACTGCCGCGACCAGCGCGACCAACACACCCACGGCAACGACCCAGCGCCAGCGCCCCGCCGCCACCAAAGCCGTGGAGACACCACGAAGTCCTGATGGGGTGGCCTTGTCACCGGTCGATCTGCCGGGCTTAGAAAGCGCCTGTCCCAGATCACCAGCGGCGAAACCACGGACCTCAAGAGTCGATGCGAGCAAGGACAGCCGCTCCTTGCCGGCGTCGTAACTGGGTAAAGCCGTGAGGGCTTCCAGCATCTCGGTCGCGCTCTGAAAGCGCTGGTCGGGATTCTTGTCCAGGGCCTTGAGCACCATGGGCTCTGCCTCGACGGGAAAATCCGCGTACACGGATTGCGGCGCCCTTGGGTCGTCGACCAGCATCGCGGACAGGTACTCGGCAAAATTGGTCCCGGCATAAGGAAGCGCGCCGGTCAGCATCTCGAAAAGAATCGTCCCCATCGAGTACAGGTCGGTTCGATGGTCAAGGCTGGCGCTGCCACGCGCCTGCTCGGGTGACATGTAGGCTGGCGTTCCCATGACCGCGCCGGTCCTCGTGCGCCACTTGTCCGGGTCGCTCTGCGTGAACTTCGAGATTCCGAAGTCTATGATCTTGACCACCGGCGGCTCACCCTCCTGGTAGGCCAGGAAGATGTTGTCCGGCTTGAGGTCNNCGCTTGAGCAGACCCGCCAGACTCTCGCCTTCCAGGTACTCCATGACCAGAAACGGCTCGCCCTGTGGGGACACCCCGACATCGAACACCTCGATGATGTTCTTGTGACGGATGGCTGCCGCAGCCTGCGCTTCGCGACGAAAACGTCCTACGACGTCCTCACGGCTGATGAACTCGGCGTGCATGAACTTGATGGCCACGTCCCGGCCCAACCCGACGTGGGACGCCAGGTAGACGGCACCCATGCCGCCCTCGCCCAGCAGGCGCACGATTCGATACCGTCCGTCGAGGAGTGCATCCCCCTCGGCTGCCTTGTTGGCTGGCTTTGGGGGAGAAAGAAAGGTTCTAGTCTTGTCTGGCATCGTTCGATTTGCTACGGGGCACGATACTAACAGGAAATGGGCTTTTGTTCGCAGGCGCCGCCGGCTCGCCAGGCGGGCCGTGGAGGAGAACTGGGCTCAGATAGAGAGGTTCACGTGGCGCCTGGCGGACGCGGGAGAGCTGGAGGCGGCGCTCACCTCGGAGGGATGGGAAGAGCCTGCCCGCAAACGCTGGCCGGCCGGCCGCTGGGCCGCTGGGCCGCTCAGCCGCCGGAACGCCGGGACGCCTCAGTCAGGCCAGCTCGGCCACCACGATGGCGACGTCGTCCTGCAATGTCCCGTTCCTGAGCCTGGCCCCGTCGACGAGCGCGGCGCACGCCGCTTCAAGCGGCCGTACAAGGAGCACCGCTTCGGCTATCCGTGCGCGATCCATGTATTTCCAGAGGCCGTCCGTCGCCATCAGGAGCGTCCCCCGGCCGAGGCGAGCCTGGAACCCGACGGGCTGGGCCGTGCCCTCGCCCAGGAGAGGCTTGCGGGACTGCCCAGCCGTGAAACTCCTCGATGCCGCGCCGCCGCCGAACATCCAGGCTTCGCAGTCGCCGACGCTCGCCCCGACGATGCGGCCGTCGTCCGCTATCTCGATGACGACGGCGGAGGCATGGCCGACTCGCGAGCGGGACATCTCGCGGTCGACGTGGGCGAGCCACCCGGCCCAGTCCGAGGGCATGCGCCAGTCCTCGTAGGCTCTGGCGGCATCGCAGATGGCTTCCGCGGCGGAGGCTCCTCCCGCGGCGCCGCCGGCGCCGTCGGCGACGGCGAAGAGGGTGCGGCCGGGCATCCGGATCTCAGCGACCCTGTCATCGCCGAGGCCGGGCCGGGCTTCCTCCGTCCTCGTCGAATGGGGCAGCATCAGCCGCCTTGCTTCCGGGGGGTCCGGAAGCAGGGCCTGTCCGGCGTTGTCCCGAACACGCGCCCGCCGTCGAGGGCGCGGAACACCTTGAACTTCATCGAGGGCAAATCTAGCACGCCGAACGTCGCCGGCCGGAACGCATCGGGCACGATGAGCGGGCCGGCATGCTTGTAGATGTATGCCTTCGAGCAGCAAGCCCCCGGGTTCAGAATTTTGCCAGGCGGGGCGTCCACCAGCAGCTCGAATTCGACGTGCGAGTGGCCCACTATGAGAACATCGGCATGGGCCTGCTCCAGCAGGCGGCGCCGCAGGTCCGGGCCGGTCCTCTCCTTCTCGATGCCCTCCATGTCCGAGCCCGGCCGGGCGTGCCACATCGCCACGCGGACGCCCTCCAGCTCCGCTTCCCAATGTGTGTGCAGGGTGGCCAGCCAGGCGAGTGCCTCGCGCGAAAGGTCGATGCCGCCGCCGACATAGTCGGCGATGTTGCAAGGCTCGAAGAAGCTGCGCACGTCCTTCCGGCGACGGCGGCGCTCCAACGCCCATTTTTCGTGATTTCCGCGAATGCAGATCAGGCCCTTCTCGGATTTGAGCCTCTGGATCACCTCCTCGCCAAACGGCTCCATCTCGATCAAATCTCCGGTGCAGAGGATCGGGTCGCAGCCCATCTGGTGGAGACGGGCCAGGGCGGTGTCGAGGGCGACAATGTCGCCGTGGACGTCGGCCAGCACGCCGACGAGCTTAGACAAGCTGTATCCCCTCGACGGCTGCCGCGTGATGAGGGGTG
>PLNW01000045.1 GCA_003142855.1 Myxococcales bacterium | reverse complement strand
CTTTTTGAATCAGTAGTGTTATGCAAGAACGTGGGCATCTCGTTCTCGCAGACCGCCAGCTTTCTGCACGGTTTGGCCGAACTCATGCGCCGGAAAGAAGATGATGGGCTCTCCAAGAGTGACAGGAGGAAACGATCATGACGAAGGGACAGCCCCAGGCCACGGTCCGCTGCGCGACGTACGCTCGGTATTCGAGCGATCAGCAGCGTCTGGCCTCGATCGACGACCAGGTCCGCAACTGCCGCGAGGGTGTGGTGTCGAGAGGTTGGCAGATTCTCGACCAGTACATGTTCAGCGACGAGGCCGTGACCGGCACCGCTCGTGACCGTGATGGGTTCCAAGCGCTGCTCAAGTGTGCCCTCGTGGATGCTCCGCCTTTTGACTACGTCGTAGTCGACGATACGTCGCGCCTTGCGCGCGATGTGGTCGTGTCGCTCGACACCATAAGAGAGCTAGAGTTTCACGGTGTTCATGTCTATGCCGTAGCGCAGAACCTCGACTCTTCACGCGACGACGCAGAGGACTTCTTTGTGATGCACGCGATGATGGATTCGCGTCTGCTTCGTGAGATCCGGTACAAGACGCATCGGGGGCTGACGGGCCAGGCACTCATGGGCCGGGCTACCGGCGGCAGGGTGCTTGGCTACCAAACTCAGGCGATTCTCGGTGATCGTGTTGATGCGCACGGAGTGCCGATTCCAGTCGGGTACGACTACGTGATCGATCCGGACGAGGTGAAGATCGTGGTGCGGATATTCCACCTGTTCGCCGAGGATGGCCTGGGCTTGCACCGAATCGCCATCCGCTTGAACGCAGAGGGCGTTCCAAGTCCTCGCGCCGGCTCGAAGCACAGGCACGGCGGATGGAGCCACACCACCATCCGCGCGATCCTGCGGAATGAACGCTACGTCGGCCACTTCGTGTGGAACAAGACGCAGTGGAAGAAGGTGCCGGGAGAGAAAAAGCGACGCTGCGTCGCGCGGCCGGTATCCGAATGGAGGACCGCTGAGCTGCCTCACCTTGCGATCATCGATCCGGTCCTGTGGGCAAAAACGCAGGATCGAATCAAGCACGTCAAGGAGTCATTCGGTGAGCGCACCAAGGGCCGCTTCGTGAAGCCTGCGAATCGGGCCGCCGCCGGTTCTCGCTATTTGCTATCTGGCCTGCTTCGCTGCGGCGTGTGTGGCGGGAGCATGTCGGTCACGGGCGGCGACAAGAACGGCAAGGACGGCCGCCGCTACGCCTGTTCCCAGCACGCCAGCAAAGGCCCGGCGGTCTGCGCGAACAGCATGAGCATCAAGACCACGGTGGCCGATGAGGTGATTGCGACCGAGATCCGCGAGCGTCTGGCCACCCCGCAGAAGCTGGAAGAGGCGGCCGAAATCATGCGCGAAGAACTGGCTGCCGCGCTGAAGGAGATCCCAGACCAGGAAGGCGAGGTCCGTGATGCCCTGGCCAAGGTGGACAATGAGATCGGCAACTTCGTGCGCGCCATCGCTGGCGGCATTGATGCCAGCAGCGTGGCCGAGGCGCTCAAAGGCGCCGAGGCCAAGCGGGATGAACTGCGCGACGAACTTGTCAGGGTGCAGGCCACGCCCAAGCCAGCGGACATTGTCCTGCACCCCAACGCGGCGCTGAACATGATCGAGAATCTCACCGAGGCATTGAACCTGGATGTGCCTGCCGCCCGAGAGGCTCTGCGCCACTACGTAGGATCGATCACCATGCGACCGATGGTGCAGAACGGCAACAAGACGTACGTGGCCGAGGGCATGATCGATGCCTCTGATGCGTTAGGAAACACAGGCAATCCGGGCACTTGGTCCCGGACTGCCTATGTGTCGGTCGTAGCGGGGCCAAGATTTGAACTTGGGACCTTCGGGTTATGAGGGCCATGACTGCGCAATCCGGGCCCAATGATTTCAACAATCTCGGCAAGTTGCAATTGAATTGAGCGGACAGGAGAGGACAGGAGCAGACAGGAGCAGACAAATTCCGTTCCTCATTCGTTCCTCATTCCCGGCAATGAGGGACGTTCCTCATTGGGGGCCAAACAGTGCGTATTGTGGTGTTTTGCCACAATGAGGGACGCGGCCGCCATATGAGGGACGTTCCTCATTCAATCAGCTTCCTCCATTGTCAGGCCGCCGCCTTTCTTTTCATCGGCCCCGTCCAGATGGCTCGCAGTACCGTGCGAGGCGCTTTTTCGATCACGGTGAGAAGCACCAACGCCGGGCCTTCTGGCGTCCGCCGTCCCTGCTCCCAGTTGCGGACCGTGCTGACGCTGACTCCGAACGCCGTGGCAAACTCCGCCTGGGACAGCCCAAGTCTCTCTCTTGTGGCTACCACGTCGACATCGCGTGCTCGGACCCTATGGGCATGGCCGCGTGCCTTCTCGCCTCTCGTGAAGGCGAGCGCGTCCTCGAGCCCCTCTGCAATTGCCTGAAATGCTTTCCTGCCCATGCTTCACCTCTTGAAATGCCTTGCCAGTTCACCAACCAGTGCGGCAAGGCTGTTCCGCTCCGACTTCGAGAGGTTGTCCTTCTCGTTCTTGGCAAACAGTGTCAGCAAGAAAACGGGCATGACATCACTGTGAACGTAGTAGACGACACGGACGCCACCGGACTTGCCCCGTTCGCCAGCGGCGACCCGAACCTTGCGAATGCCACCCGTTTCCTTCAACACCACGCCGCACATCGGATCCCTGGCGATCATTTCCACAACGCGATCCTGCTCATCCCGGGTCAGCAGTTTCGCCGCACGAGTTTGGTAGCTCCGGGTTTCAATGACTGAGATCCAGCGGTCAGCCACGGGACCAACACTACGCCATTGGCGCACCCAGGGCAAGGACTATCTCCGGCGTCCCAGGTGGACGTGAGGTCACGCTCGGGAATGAAATCGACGGCGGAGTGGAGGCCGTTTCGTCCAGTGGGCAGCGGCTGGCCATCAGTGTCCACGTCGGCTCTGGGTTGGACGGCTCTCGGAGCGGGCATGGGAGCGCCGATGGGGATGGCCGATGCGCTGCGGCGCTTCCCGCCAAGGGATGATTCTGTCCCGGGGCCATGGTACGGTTGTGGTGGAGGGACCGTGGCACTTCCGCAGCATAACCCGCCAATGACCTTGGACGAAGCAGTCGCCGAGTTGCGCCGCGACCCGCTGCATTCTGTCCATGCGCGCGTCGATGGTCTTGAGGTGGAGTTGCGTGTGGTGGCGGCGGACGAGCGCCCAGGGGCCGCCGAGGACGCTCTGGGCGGCGCTGGCCCGTGGGTGGGCGAAAGCACGGAGGAGATCTTGCGGGTCATGCAGGAATTCCGTCGGGATGATGGTCGAGAACCCCCGCGCCTGTGATCTATCTGCTCGACACCAATACCCTCGTGTACGCGCTGAACCGTCAGGGCGGGGTTCGCGAGCGGGTGAACGACGCCGCCTTGCGCAACCGCTTGGCCACCAGCTCCATCGTGGTCGCCGAACTCCTCTACGGAGCGGGGCGATCTTCGCGCCCCGAAGAGAATCGAAAAGTGGTTCTCAGGGGGATCGAGCGATTCCAGATCGTTCCTTTCACGTTCGCGACCGCCGAGCATTTCGCCCGTCTCATGACCGACCTTGCGGCCCGAGGCAAGACCCCTCCGCGAGTCGACCTGATGATAGCGGCTACCGCGCTGGAATTGGGCGCCACGCTGGTCACTCACGACGACGACCTGCTGTCCGCTCCAATTCCCGCGCTCACCGTCGTCGACTGGTTCACGCCGCAAAAGTGAGTTCGTGGAGCCCACTGGTACTACTCCGTCCCATCGTCTTCGCCGTCAATTTCCGCCCAGTCGCGGCCGAGAATGAAGTCGTCGTCGATTTCTCCGAAACCGGCTGGGGCCTCGCCTTGGGCATAGCCGAGTGAACGGTAGCCACGCAGGCGCTTGGCGAACATGCGGGATAGCACGGGCACCTGGACGTCGACGTAGTCATAGATGCGGACCTCACGCTTGGCTGAATGCAGGCGGTGCAATCGCCCTGCGTACTGGATCAGCGTGCCCTTCCATGAGACAGGCATGGTTAGGGCCGCAACCTTCGCGCGCGCCTCTGCCTGAGCGCGGGTCAGTCGCTCAAGTTCCGCCTCGGCTTGATCGATCGCCTTGGCAAAGAGGTCTTGCTGGTCCGTTTCTCCCAAGCAGACGGATCGGACATGGCGTGCGCAGTCCGTGCTACTTCGCTGCTGTCCGAAAGGACGTGTCCGCCGCAAATACTCCGTGC
>PLNW01000072.1 GCA_003142855.1 Myxococcales bacterium | reverse complement strand
CCGCCCGAGCCCAACGGCTACCTGCACATCGGCCACGCCAAGTCCATCTGCCTCAACTTCGGCCTGGCCGCCAAGTACGCGGGCAAGTGCAACCTGCGCTACGACGACACCAACCCCAGCACCGAGGACGTGGAATACGTCGAGTCCATCGAGGAGGACGTGGCGTGGCTGGGCTTCCGCTGGAACGGTCAGCCGCTCTACGCCTCGGATTACTTCGACGAGATCTACCGGCTGACCGAGATCCTGATCGAGAACGGCAAGGCCTACGTCGACGATCTGTCTGCCGAGCAGATCAGCGAGTACCGCGGCAACTTCTACAAGCCCGGCCAGGACAGCCCCTTCCGCAACCGCGCCGTGGCCGAGAATCTCGACCTCTTCCGTCGCATGCGCGCCGGCGAATTTGCCGACGGCTCGCGCGTGCTGCGCGCCAAGATCGACATGCGCCACGCCAACCTCAACATGCGCGACCCGCCGCTTTACCGCATCAAGCGGGCGAACCACCACCGCACCGGCGACAAGTGGTGCCTCTACCCGATGTACGACTATGCCCATCCCATCTCCGACGCGCTGGAGGGGATCACGCATTCCATCTGCACCCTGGAATTCGAGGATCACCGCCCGCTCTACGACTGGACCATCGAGAACCTGCCGCTCACCTACCGGCCGCGCCAGATCGAGTTTGCGCGGCTCAATCTGACCTACACCTTGATGAGCAAGCGCAAGCTGCTTCAGCTGGTCGAGGAGAAGCTGGTTTCGGGTTGGAGCGATCCGCGCATGCCCAGCCTGAGTGGTCTCCGCCGCCGCGGCTACACCCCCGAGGCCATTCGCGCCTTTGCCGAGCGCATCGGCGTGGCCAAGAACGACAGCATCGTGGACGTGGGCCTGCTGGAATTCGCCATTCGCGAGGATCTGGAAAAGCGCGCGCCGCGGGCCATGGCGGTGCTGCGGCCGCTGAAGGTGGTCATCGACAACTACCCCGAGGGCCAGGTGGATTGGTTCGAGGCCGCCAACCATCCCGACGATCCCGCGATGGGAAGGCGGAAGATTCCTTTCTCCAAAGTCGTGTACATCGAGCGCGACGACTTTGCCGAGGTGCCGCCCAAGAAGTGGTTCCGGCTTTCGCCCGGCGCCGAGATTCGCCTGCGCTGGGCCTGCCTGATCAAGTGCGTGAGCGTGGTCAAGAACGCCGCGGGCGAGATCGTGGAAGTGCACTGCACCTGGGACCCGAACTCGCGCGGGGGCGATGCGCCCGACGGCCGGCGGGTCAAGGGCACCTCGCACTGGGTCTCGGCCGCGCACGCCAAAACGGCGACCGTGCGCCTGTATGATCGCCTTTTCACCAAAGCCAATCCCGGCGAAGGCGGCGCGGATTTTCGCACCTGTCTCAATCCCAATTCATTGCAGGTGGTGTCCGACGCCCAAATCGAGCCGGCGCTAGCCGAGGCCGCGCCCGGCACCCGCTTCCAGTTCGAGCGACTGGGCTACTTCTGCGTGGACACCGTGGATTCCAGGCCCGGCCAGCCCGTGTTCAACCGCATCGTGCCCCTGCGCGATTCCTGGGCGAAGATGGCCGAGACCGCGAAGTAGGTGCGCTTCCCGTCGGTCCCATCACCTTGCTCCGGCGGGCAGCCTCCATGAACACAGCCACCGAATTCCTCGCGTCCACCCCAACCCGGCTCCCCCTACGGCTGGCCGAGGCGGTTTTCGTCGCAACCGCCTCGCTTCTGGTCGTCGCGATCTACCTCGCCTGCGCCTGGAACTTGGTGGTCTACCCTTGGGACTGGAGCCCAGACGAAGGGCTGTATCTCGACTTTGCCCGCCGCCTGCTCGATGCGCCCGGGACTCTATACAATGATCGCGGCGTCCCGGTCCCGGCGATGTACGGCCCGCTCTACCCGGCGCTGCTGGCCCCGGTGATTCGGCTCGCCCACCCGCTCGCAGCGGCGCGCGTGTTGGCCTTGCTGTGCACTCTCCTGGGCGCACTTGCGGTTGCGACCCTCATTCGTCGTCGGGCTGGCTGGGTGTGGGCGGCAGCGGGGGCAGCTCTGTACCTCTCCATCTTCGATATCGCGTCCTATTTCATGCTGGCGAGGATGGACAGTCCCCTCATCGCGCTGTGGCTGTGGTCCGCTGTCGTGCTGCTGCCGCACGAGCTGCGCGCCGGCGCGGACCAGCTTTCACGGAGGCGGATCGCAGGGGGAACGGCGCTTCTCCTGGCGGCCGCCCTGGTCAAGCCCACGGCCGTAGTGCATGGCCTGCCGCTGCTGCTGGGATGGTTCTGCGTCGATCGTCGCAGTGCCTGGCGGCTGACCGCCGCGCTGGCCGTGTCAGGCCTGGCCATCCTCGCGCTGTTGCAGGCTGCCACCGGCGGCGGGTTCGTCGAGGCCATGATGGGTTGGCGACTGCACGGCCGCGAGCCTGGCCTGCTCACCAAGATCCTCACCGATTTTTCTCTGCGCAGTTGGCCGGTCCTGTTGCTGGCCGTGGTGTCGGCTCTGGCCGCTGGCCTGGCCAAGGCCCGACCCCATCGAGAGCCGGCCTGTCTCATGCTCGTCGGTGGACTGCTCATCCTGCCCATGGCCAGCAAGGCTGGAGCGCTTTGGAACTATCTGCTGCCCCTCTACGCAGCTCTGGTGGTGGCCGCCGCCTGCTGGGCGGCGCGGGCCGTGGCAGCCAGAAACTGGCAGCCGGTTGTGCCGGCTATGATTGCGGCGCTATCCCTGGCGCTCGCCACCACACAAGTCTTTCCATTGCCCACGACATTCGACGAAGCCGCCGCTCGGACCCTGTACGGCTTCGTGCAGGACTTTCATCGCAAGGTCGGCGGACCGTTCCTGACCAGCTCGCCTGACCTGGTCTACTTCCTGGTTGGGGAACAAACCGAGATCGAGGGAACCAGCTTCTCCCATCTCGTGGACAGTGGCGCACCCGGAGCCCTGGACGTGCTCACTCGGCTTGAGCAAGCTCGCTACACTCTTGTGGTGGAAACCTGGCCTTTGCCCGCGCGACCAGAGTGGCAGATCGCTCTGCGTCGGAACTACCGTCCGTTGGGCGTCTGTCGACTCGGGTCCTACTTCACCGGCTATGACTCGCGCCTATACGCACGCCGCGGGCTGCCCGTGGAATTCACGCCACCAGCCGGCGTCCGCTGCCTTTCCGTGCCACACGGCCAATGAGCCGGTTTGCTGCCCCAAGAACCATCAAAATCGTCAACGACAACAACGTCAGCAGCGCCCCGAGCCGCAAACCCGGCGTTGTGAATTCCATCGCAATTCTGTGCTCGCCGGGTTGCAGAGCCACCGCGCGCATGATGAGATTTGCTCTAAGAATGGGCACTGGTTGGCCGTCCACTGTGGCATGCCAGCCCTTGTGGTATTGCTCGACGAACACCGCCAGGGCCGGTCGCTGAACCTGACAGGTTGCCTGCAGGCGGTTGTTGGAATAGGAATCGAGCACGCAGGTGCCGGCAGGCGAATCGGCGGGACCGACCAACGACTTCACACCTGACTCAGGCGCGAGCCAGGCAGTCCTGCCGGCAATGACGGCTGGATCGAGAATCCTGCGCAGCGCGACCGCATCGTCCGCCACCTGGGCTTGTCCCACCAAGAACACACGCGGCAGTGTGCCTGGCACACGGTAGAGCCGCGTGCCGGGCAAAGGATCGAGCAGGGGCTCGATCCCGCTGCGCTGGAAATCCCGCGGATCGTCGACGGGCAGAAGCACGTAGCGCGCCCCGAGCAAGCGCAACACCGATTGGCCCTGGCCCAACCCGGATTTCCAGATGCTATCGAGCGCCGCGGGAATGGCCGCGTCGTACCCGGGCAAAGTGGCAATGCCCCAGATATTCGCGGTATTGGTAATGAAGGTCTGCAATAGCCACAATTCGCCCAACTCCGGCGGAAGCGCCGCTGCGCTCACGTGTTGCAAGACATTGTTGGCGCGATACAGTCGCGGCGGCTCGCCGCGGCCAGAACTGTCCGCCAACACCACCCGCGTTGCGGAAGCTGACACTGCCGCAAGCCCGCGCGCCGCAAAGCTCTGTAACGGCCAGGTGGCCGCGGCCAAATCGAGGCCCACAATCGCAATGAGCAGAATTGGGGCCAGCCGGGAGCGCCGGAGCGCGAGAAATTGCACAGTCAGCACGCCAGCCGCCGCCAGGCCGCCGGCCAAAGCGCCGCGGGTGACCTGCGCAGCCCAATGCCCTGGGAAGAAAAACCGCGCGGTGGCAGCGAGCACAAGCAATAGGCCAAGCAAAACAGCCACCCGCCGCCATGGCTGTCGCTCCGCTTTGAGCACGCGTGCCGCCCCCAGTGCGGCCAACAGGGCCAGCCAGCCGACCAGCAGGATGGTGTACTTTTCCGGAAAGCGCATATACGCGAAGGGAAACACCACCAGCCGAAACAGGGCGTGCACGGGCAAGTACTTGCCCAGCGCCAGCACGAGTGCGCCGCCGCCTAGCGCACCCAGCACAGACGCCAGGGTCCGGCGTCGGCCAAACCCCGCCAAGGCCAGAGCCATCACGCTGGCGCCCATATAGAGGCTGTGCGACAGGGGAAGATGCTCTAGTCCCGGCTCCCCGATCCATTGCGCCGCGGGCTGGAAGCCTTCGCTGTTGCCCATGCTATCCGGGGCCACAAGCTCAACCAGGCGGGCCGGATGAAGCGAGCAGCCCTCGGCATCGGCCCGGGAAAACCGAGCGGCACGTTCGCTCGAACCCCTGAGCGCGTTTGCCGGCACCAGGGTGATCGCGGCCGCCCCCGCGGCCAGCGCGGGAGCGAGTGCAAAGACTGCGAGCCAGCGGCGCTGAACGCGTGTAGGCGCGACCTGCGGTCGCCCCGTTCCATCCGGCTCGCGACGGCGTTCCCACACAGCGACAGCGATCGTCGTCGCCCAAGCAAAGCCCACGCCCATCATGGCCACAAAGACTTCGCCGACCAGCAGGCCAAACACGGTCGGCAGCGCCGCCTTGACCACGCCCAGGAGCCATCGCCGACGGCCCAAGCGCAGACTGTCGAGCAGGGCGAGATGGCCGACGGCAGCCCAGGGGATCCACGCGCCCGCGACCATGCGCAGCCCCGCAGTCCACTGGCTGGTGTTGTAGCCCGCCAAAGACCAGGCCAAGGCAGCCACACAAGCCGCGACTGGCGATCCCTTCAGCCGGCGCGCCAGGAAAAACATCCCCACTCCACCCCACACCAGGTGGAAAAAATCCAGCCAGGTCAGCAGGCTGGCCACCCAGTCCGGCGGCACGACCAGCGTGAGCCAGTTGGGCGGATAGAAAACGCCATAGAGCGGATTGGCGAAAATGGCAAAGCCAATTCCTTGAAAAGGATTCCAGCCAGGGATTTCACCGCGCAACAGCGACGCGCGCACAAACCAGCGCGCCGGGAACATCCAGTGGGCGACGTCGCTGCCAAAGACAATGCGCCCCAACCAAACAGGGAAATAGACCACGCACAGGATACCCACAGTCAAAAGCAGCAGACGCCACGCCGGCGCCGTGGAGTCACCATTGTTCGACGCCGCGGTCACGAAGATCTCCGTCTGCGCCCATGGGAAAAGGCCAATCCCAGGAGGGCCAGCAGCGACACAAGAGTGACAGCAGCCCCGGCACGCAAGCCCGGCGGGCTGTACTGCATGACGATGTGATGCGCACCCGGTGCAAGCGCGATTGCCCGCATGTTCAGGTTCGCGCGCAAGATCGGCGCCGGCTGGCCGTCCACCGTCGCGCTCCAGCCTTGGTCGTACTGCTCGTTGAACACCGCCAGCCCCGGCTGCCCACCCGCACATTGGGCTTCCAAACGTAGATTGCTGAAAGAGTCCAGTCGGCACTGGCCGGCCCGGCCCGGCCCGGCAGGCAATTCACGCGCGTTTGCATCGGGCGCGAGCCACACGCTTTCGCCAGCGACGATGGCGGGCTCGTACAGCCGATTGAGCGCGGTCGAGTCGGGCACGATCTCGGCGCGGGCAGCCAGAAACACGCGCGGCAGGCTGCCGGGCACGCGATACAGGCGCGCGCCGGGCAAGGGGTCAGCCAGCGGCTGCAAGTTGTTGCGTTGGTCCCCGGGCGCACGCGGATCGCGCACCGGCAGCATCGCGTAGTCCACGCCAAAGAGCCGCAAGGCCGCCAGTCGATCGGCCTGGCCCGCAGCCCACGCGCCCTCTAGTCGACTGGGAATGGCCGCGTCGTAGCCTGGCACCATGGCGATGCCCCAGGCGTTGGCCGTGTTGGTGACCAGGGTCTGCAGCAAGCGCGATTCACCCTGCGCTTGGTTCGACGCTTCGGTCCACTTCATCACGGTGCTGGTCACCGTCTCGGATCTGAACAGCCGGGGCGGCTCGGCGTGGCCGGCGTAATCGGCCAAGACGATCCGCGCGGCGGCAGGCTGGTCCGCAGCGAGCGCGCGCGGCACGAAACCCTGCAAAGGCCAGCAGGCCGCCGCGAGGTCCAGCGCCACTGTCAGCACGAGCAATACCGGCGCCAGGCGCGAACCGCGCGCCGCCAGCACCTGGACCCCGAGCACAGCGAGCACAGCCACGTCCCCGTGGCGCAGGCCATGCACCATGTACCCGGACCAGGGAAACGGAAAGATGAAGGGCGAAGCGATCCCGAAGGCGACCATGAGCGCGAGAAGGATCGCGGTCCGCCGCCAGGGTTGATTCGGTCCAGACAGAATGCGCCGGCTACCTTGGCCGGCCAGCAGCGCCAGCCCGAGCACGGCCAGGATCGTGTACTTCTCCGGCGAGCGCATGAATGAGAGGGGAAACACCACCCGCCGGAATACGGCGTGCACCGGCAAGTGCTTGCCCAATGCGAGCAACAGCGCAAAGCCGCTTAGGCCGGCCAGGACGAAAACCACGGGGCGCTTGCGCCGGAAAGCAGCCAGAGCCAGGGCCAACACACTGGCGCCCATGTACACGCTGTACGAAAGCGGCAAGCCGTCGGCGCTCGCCTCACCCACCCAGCGGCCGGCCGGATACTCGCCGTAGGCATCGCCCATGGAGCCAGGCGCGGCGAACTCGATGAAGCGCAGCGGGTGCAACGAATGCACTTCGGCCTCTGCTCGCGAGAGCGGCGCCGCCCGATCGCTCGCCGACATGTGCGCACGCGCGGGAAGCAGCACCACGGCGCCCGCGCCGCTAGCGAGCAGCAAGGCCAGCGCAATCGCAGCAGCCCAGCGACGAGAAAATTTGGACGACACACAATCGGCCCGCCGTTCGAAGATCTGCGCCGTGGCCAGCAACGCCAGGGCGAAACCCACGCCCATCATGGCCAGGAACAACTCGCCCATCAGAAAAGCGAATGCCGTGGGCAGCGCGGCTTTGACCACGCCCAGCCGCCAACGACGGCCGCCAGCGCGCAGACAATCGAGCAGCGCCAGTTGCCCCACCCCTGCCCAGGGAATCCACGCGGCCGCGTGCAAGCGCAGGCCCGCTGTCCACTGCGAGGTCAGGTAGCCCGACAGCGCCCAAGCCAGCGCCGCTATGATCGCCGACACGGACGTTGCGCGAAATCGCCGCGCCAGCCAGAACACGCCCGCGCTGCCCCACAGGAGGTGCGCGAAGTCCTGCCAGGTAATCATTGCGCCGACCCAATCGCGGCCCACCAGCAGGAACAGCCAGTTGGGAGGATAGAACACGCCGTAAAGCGGATTGGAAAACGCGGCGAATCCTAGCCCCTGCAAGGGGTTCCACGCCGGCAGCTCGCCACGCAGCAGGGAGTCGCGCACGAAGATCCGAGCCGGGAAGATCCAGTGGGCAATGTCGCGAAAAAAGACGATGCGCCCGAAGAACATCGGCAGGTAGACCACGGCCAGGGCGAGCGCGACCCAGAGGAATGCCCGCCCGGCCCAGCCCGCAGCTTCGTCCGTTTGATCGGGTGGTAAGTCCGGGTTCACGATGGTCTCGCCAGCACCATCATACCCTCCCCTTCTCATCGTCGCGCACAAGCCTCTTGCCCACTTCGTTTACAGGGCTGATCGGCTGCTCAGCGACGGGCGGGCAAGCGCTGTGCGGTGTAACGCCACTGGTTGGGCGGCTTTCGTCCACTTCCAGCCCGTGTTCGGCAAGCCATTCCCGCGCGATGTCTTCGAGCGCGCGCTGCTTGTATGCGTACCACGCCTCCTCGATCCCGAGTCGCCGAATGGTGCCCTTGAAATTGCGAAAGGCGCCCTTGCCATGAATCGCTTCAGCAATCTCGGCACGCTCCGCTGCCTTGGACAGCGAGCGGCCGAATCCATCCATGATCTCCCATTCGTGAATGTCGAACTTGCTGGGCAGCTCGAGCCAATCCTTGGATTCCAGCACCTTCCTGGCTTCGACTACGACCTCCCGCTGCCAATCAGGCATGTCGGCGTCCGGGTCGTCCTCCGCCAGCCGCAGGTCCTCATGGGTTAACGTAGTCACTTGTCCCGTCGAACGATTCACGTAGCTGGACATTTCATCCGACTCAATGTCGAGCGCGTCTACGACTTCGCGAAGTGAAACAGTAGTTTTTATTGAAGCCATCTCCTGTCCGCCCAAAGCTAAGCCGACAAGCGGTGGTCGCGCAAGCACGACCCCGCTTCGCCGACTGTGGCGGAGGTGGTAGCAAGCAGCCGCATGCGGAGCGACCGCAGAGTCGCCCCTACGGCCGTGTGCGCACCGCCAGCACCTCGTTCCGGGTAGGGGCGACCTGCGGTCGCCCCACGGCCGTGCGCCGACTCAGAAGACCTCGCCTCCGGTTCGTGTCGCGGCCAGCGTCCCGCAGGCGGCGCCGATTTCGCGGCCGCCGGCGTAGCGACGGGACACGGGAATGTGATGGGCGAGAAGCTCGTCGCGAAATTCCCGGACTTCTTCTTCAGTGGGCGGCTTATAGCGGCCGGAATCGTCGTTGACGTCGATGAGCGTGACCTTGGCGCGCAGGCCGGACAACAGTTCCGTCAACCGGTGCGCATCTTCGCGTTCCATGTTTACGCCGGAGATCCCGACGTAGGCGAAGGTCACCCGGCCGCCGCAGAAAGCGGCGTACTCGCGCGCAGCCACCATCACCTCGGCTAGCGGCCAGCGTTTTTCCGCCGGCATGAGCGGCAGGCGCGCCTCGCCCGTGGCCGCGGCCAGTGAAATGATCAAGCGGAAGCGATGTCCCTCGGCTGCGAAGCGCCGGATGGCCGGGGCCACGCCCACAGTTGAAATGGAAATGGATTCGCCCGCAATGGCCGGGCCGGCAGGGTGCGACAGGATCTGCGCCGCGCGGATCACGTTGTCGTAGTTGAGCAGGGGCTCGCCCATGCCGAGAAAGAGCACGCCAGCCACCGGGTGATCAGCCTCGGTGCGCATGGCCCGCACCTGGGCCAGCATTTCCCACACCGCCAAGTTGCGCACGCCGCCGGCTGGTCGCAATCGGCCCGTGGCGCAGAAGTCACACGCCAAGGTACAGCCCGACTGCGAGCTGATGCACAAGGTGTATTTCGCCGTGGGCAGCGCCACCAATCCGGTCGCCTCGCCTTGCCGGCGGCGCTGCTTGAGCGCCCGCGCATCGTCGGGATCAGGCAACGGGATGCGCACCGCCTCGATCAAACCGCCCTCGGGCAACCCAAACAAGTATTTCACGAAGCCGTCCGCGGCCCGCCTGCGTTCCACAATCTCCAGCTCAGGAAAGACGACGTCCGCGGCCAGTGCCCGGCGGATGGTCAGCGAAAGCCAATCCATTCCGTCGACGCTGGCCGCGCCATCCCGCTGCACGGCCGCAAACACCCGCGCCGCCTTGGCGGCCTCGATTCCATAGCCCGCCAGCGCGGCGGTCATGGCAGGCAGGTCAAGGTCGCGCAGGGTGAGGGGCATTGACCTGATGAACGGCGCCTGCTCTCAGCGCACAGCGGGCGTGCGATCGCGCGCGTGCAGAAGGTCGAGTGACGGCGCCTCGTTCTCGACCACGTAGGCGAACTGCCGCCTGAACTCCTCGGCAGACAGCCTGGGGTTGCACACCCCTCCAAACTTGGTCAACACAGCCGGTTCATCGAAGTCATCGCGCCGCAGCCGGATCATGTAGCGCCGGGCGATGGCGTAGCGGGTGGAGCGCGTGTCCACCATGCGCAGGCGCGTGCGGCCGGTCCCGGGATCCAGCATCTGGGCAAAGGGGATGGGCACGAAGTTGCCCGCCTGCAGCGACACCATGGCCGCGTTGCCGCCCGAAAAAAGGAACTTGGCCGCGCAGTAGCCCAAATCGCGCGTGTACTCCATGTCAAAAGGAATGGGATCCGCGCAGCGCAGCTCGTAGCCGATGTCCTTGGACACCAGGATGGGCTTGTTCACGCCCAGATCGATGAGCCGCTTGCTGGTGGCCTTTTTCAGCCCGTCGCCCAGGTTCAACTCGGACAGGCGGATGTGGCCGGCGTCGTCGCGCTCGATGGGCCCCAGCTTCTTGAGATCATCCTCGGGAATACTTTCGGCCAGTCCCTCGGCCAGCACCGCCACGCCATAGCGCCGTCCTTCGGCCAGACGTTTGATGACCGCGCCCGCCAGGATGTCGACCAACGTCCTGAGCGTGGTCTTGCAGCGCGGGAACTCCTCGGGGATCACGGTCATGGTGGCGCCGGTCGCCTTGCCGATGCCCAGGGCCAGGTGCCCGGCCTTGCGCCCCATGGCCACCACGAAATACCAGCGCGACGTGGTCTTGGCGTCGGCCATCAGGTTCTTCACCAGCTCCACGCCGATGTGGCGCGCGGTCTGGTAGCCGAAGGTATCGACCATGGGGTCGAGGTCGAGATCGTTGTCGATGGTCTTGGGCACGTGAACCACGCGGATCTTGCCGGCCGCGCGCTCCGAGACCTTCATCGCCGAAAACGCGGTGTCGTCGCCGCCGATGGTGATGAGCTGGGTCACGCCCAGCCGGTGCAACGAATCCACCACTGTCCCGATGTCCTCGTCCTTCTTGGTGGGGTTGGCACGCGAGGTGCCCAGGATGGACCCGCCCGAAAAGTGGATGCGGCTGACGTCTCCAATCTGCAGCGGCCGGAGGTCTTCCAGCCGGCCCTTCATCAAGCGGTCAAACCCGTCGCGGATACCCAGCACTTCCACGCCCTGCAGGAGCGCACGAATGGTGGCGGCGCTGATCACGCTATTGATGCCGGGTGCGGGACCGCCTCCGACTAGGATTGCAAGCTTCTCCCTTGACACGTTGAACAACTCCTTGCTGCTGTTCGCTGGGCGCGGGCGCACCCTAGCATAGTGCGGGCTTGGGGCTGCAAGCTACTGAGAACGCGTGGCATTCGCGGACCACGTGGGCGCGGTTGGTGTATGCTTTGCACTTCGTCGATTGCTGGAACGCGCGCAAGTTCCAGTGGAAGGAGCATCTTCATGCGAAGCTTAGTCATGGTGGGCTTGTTCTTCATTGCCCTGACCGCCGCCTGTAGTAGGTCAGCTTTGAATTCCTACAGCGGCGGCGACACAGGCGGCCAGGCCGGCGCGTTCGTCAGTGACAGCGCTGGTGGCTCACCCAGCTCCCCCGGAGGGACGACCAGCTCCATCGCAGGCGCACCCTCCGTCGGAGGCGCCAGCAGCATCCCGATAAGCACGACCGACTCCGCAGGCGGCGCCGTCGAGGGCGGGACTCCCACGACGGGCGACACATCGCCCACGGGCGGCATTCCTCCCATGGGCGGCACCTTGCCCGAGGGCGGAAGCAGCGGTGGCGGTAGCGGCGGGAGTTCGATACCCCTCGTCGGCGCCTGCGCGAATCTGACCTGCTTGAACCCCCTGGCCGACCTGATGGCAACCTGCCAGACTGGCGCCACCGACACCTGCACACAATCGATGACGATGGGGACCTCGATCGTCATGAATGACTGCTACTCCAACGGCGTGAAGACGCAGGTCCGAATGGGCATGGACATGGCGTCGATGACCATGACGGTCAAGAGTGGCAACTCAGTTTGCTACTCGATAGTGGCAAGCGGTCTTCTCGGCAATGTCATGACCATCGTCGTCGAGAACAGCTCTGGGACGACTGTGGCCACAATTGCCGAAAACACCACCACGAACCTCGAGATGGTCACCTGCCCAGGAGGAACGCCCACCGTCGTCGACGCCACCTGCGGCAGCGCTCCGGGTGGCGTCGGGAACAGCGGCATGCCCACCGGCGCGAACTGCCCCACCGGTATCTGCACCTTCTAGTCCGCACAACAGCACCGGCCCCAAAGTCAGGGCTGCGTCAGGGACGCGCGGCATTCGCGGACGGCGCGGGCGCGGTTGTAGTATCATCAAACACTAGCCGATGGTTGGAGGGGGTGGGAGCTTCGGTGCAAGGAGCGTCCTGATGCGTAACCTGTTCGCCATTGTTGGCCTTTCCGTCACAGCCCTGACGACGGCTTGTGGCGCCAGTTCGCACCCCACGACCAACGCGGATCGTGACAGCGGCGGCATGTCCGATAGCGCGGCCAAGGGCGATGGCGTGGCTGGCGCGAAAAACGACACGGCGTATGGCCCAGACTCTGTCGGCGACGTGAAGGCCTCTGGCGTTGATGCGGGCACCGCCGCCGACGTGAGCAGCACCGGCGGCAGAATTGTGGTGGGCACAGGGGGCTCAGGGGGTGCGGCTGGCAGCGACGCGCTCGCTGCAGCCGGCGGTGCGGAGGGAAGCGACGGCCCCCCGGCCAAGGGCGGAACGAGTCCCCCTGGTGGGTCCGTCGCCACAGGCGGCACAGGCGGAGCTGGCATCGCGGGAACAACCAGCGCCGCAGGCACGACCAGCAGCGCGGGTATCACCAGTGCCGCGGGTACCTCCGGCAGCGCAGGGAAAACCACCACCGCAGGCTCCTCGGGCAGCGCTGGCTCGTCTGGCACTGCAGGCAAGACCGCTAGCGCTGGCTCCTCGGGCACCGCTGGCTTGTCCGGTGGCGGGGGTTCGACCGGTATTGCCACGTCTGCGGACAACGTGGCCGAGGTCTCGGTGGACATCGGGCTGCCCAACATCAGCTACCTCAACGGCCTATTTCTCACCGTAACCATCTGCATCCCGGGAACCAGCCAATGCCAGACTGTCGACCATGTGCTGGTCGACACCGGATCCACCGGTCTGCGCGTGCTCAAGTCAGTCCTGACACTTTCGCTGCCGGCCTGGACCAACGACAGCGGGGTCGCGCTGGCGGAGTGCTTCCAGTTCGTCAGTGGCTACACCTGGGGCCCCCTGCGCAGTGCCGACCTCAAGATCGCGGGCGAGCAGGCCAGCGGTCTCGCCATGCAAGTCATCGAAGAGTCAACCTATCCCGTGCCAAGCGGTTGTACGGGCACTGACAACAGCACGGCCAAGACGCTGGAAGCCAACGGCATCATTGGTATTAGCGCGCTCTTGCAAGACTGCGGGTCGTATTGCGCGGCAACCCCGGGCCGCACCTCGGCCAATCCCGGAATGTACTACGCATGCTCTTCGGCGAAGAAGGGTGGTTGCGTGGTGGCGGCTGTGCCGACTGCCAAACAATTGCTAAATCCCGTCTCGGTCTTCAGCCAAGACAACAACGGCACCATTATCGAGTTGCCCACGATTTCCGCCGATGGAGCACCCAGCGTGACGGGAGCCTTGGTATTCGGCATCGGCACCCGTGACAATAATGGGTTGGGCCAGGCAACCGCGCTCCAGCTCGATAGCTTTGGCGAGTTACTGACCAAGTATCCCACCACCGGCAAGACTTCTTCTGCCTTCATTGACAGTGGTTCCAACGCTTTCTTCTTCGCGACCAGCGGCAGCACGCGCATCACGACCTGCGCAAAGCCGAACTCCGGTTTCTACTGTCCCAGTTCCACTCAGAACTTGTCGGCCACAATTCAGGATGCCGGCGGCTTGGCCACAGTGACTGTGAACTTCAGCATCGCCAACGCTGTGACGTTGTTTTCGCATGTAGACAACGTGGCCTATGACAATCTGGGCGGAACCTCCGCGGTGGGTGGGGCTTTTGACTGGGGGTTGCCTTTCCACTTCGGCAGGAATGTCTTCACCGCCGTTGAAGGTCAATCCACTCCGGCAGGGGCGGGACCGTTCGTCGCGTTCTGATTCGGCAGAGCGGTGATAGCATTGCGCTCCGGTTCGTGATTGGATCGGGCGCAGCAAGCAACCTCAGCGCAAGGAGTTCCCTGATGCGAAACTTGTTCACCATTGTTGGCCTGGGCACAGCCCTATCGTTGGCCTGTGGCACCAAGACGTCCCTGAAGGAAGGTTTCGCGCCGACGGCCAGCATGACCGTGGCAAGAGACATGCACACGGCGACCTTGTTGCGCGATGGAATGGTGCTCGTCGCCGGCGGCCAGGCTCTGGCGAGCGCGGAGCTGTTCGACCCAGGGGCTGCGATTTTCACCCCCACCGCAACCATGGCCACAGCCAGGAGCTCCCACACAGCGACGGTGCTGCCTGGCGGGATGGTGCTCATCGCCGGTGGCTGGAGCGGTGGTCTCAGCAATCTTGCGAGCGCAGAGCTGTTCGACCCAGGGAGTGCGACCTTCACCGCTACCGGAACCATGACCACGGCCCGCGGGCTGCACACGGCCACGTTGTTGCCCAGCAAACTCGTCCTCATCGCCGGCGGATGGGATGCTCCATCATCGCTGGCTGTCGACTATCTCACGAGTGCGGAGCTATTCGACCCGGGCACAGGGGCGTTCACGGCCACCGGCAACATGACCGTGCCCAGGATGTCGTGCACGGCAACTCTGTTGCCCGATGGGAGGGTCCTCATCGCCGGCGGGGTCAATGCCGGCGGGTATCTGGCCAGCGCCGAGCTCTACGACCCAGCCACCGGGACGTTCACCGCCACCGGCAGCATGGCCGTGGCCAGGGCCTCTGCCACGGCGACGTTGCTCCAAGACGGCACGGTCCTCATCGCCGGCGGAGGCGGTGGTGACGGATATTCCGCGAGAGCGGAAGTGTTCGACCCGCTCACTGGGACGTTCACGGCCACGGGTGCCATGACCGCGCCCAGGGGCAATCACACGGCGACGTTGTTGCCCAACGGACAGGTCCTCGTCGTCGGCGGATACAACGGCGCCTGGGTGCTCGCCGGCGCGGATCTCTACGACCCAAAGACCGGGACGTTCACCGCCACCACCGACATGACGGTGCCAAGGCAGTACCACACGGAGACGCTGTTGTCCGACGGGAAAGTCCTGGTGGCCGGCGGATTCGATGGCGCTTCGATCCTGGCAAGCGCGGACCTGTATCAGTAGCCAGTGTCGTACAGAAGAGGTGTCCAGAAATCGGGGCGGTCCGAGGCGACGAGGATGGGTCCCGACCATCCGCGAGAACGCGATGCCCACTGCCACGGAGGGGGAGAATCACCCTCACCCCGTGGCCCCTCTCCCTTCGGGAGAGGGACGTATTTGGCTAGTGATTACCGGCACTTCCTCACCCCTCTCCCTCCGGGAGAGGGGCCGGGGGTGAGGATTAATTCCTCCTCCGTGGCACTGGCCGTCGTCTCGCGGCCACGGGTCGTCACCCATTCGAACCCCAGCCCTGAATACCAATTTCTGGACACCTTGAGTGCCGCTACTGCGGCGCAGGCGAAGGTCGTTTCACCGCAGCGGCAGCGTCTTCGATCAGCCGGAGCTGCCGGCCGATCTGGTTGCGCACCTTGGGCACGGTCTCGACGTCGAAGCGCTTGCGCAAGAAATCGGCCGCTTCCTCGGATCGCGTGAGCCCCAGCCCGATGGCGACGTCGATCCTCACGTCAGGGTCGGGGTGGTCCAGCAGCGGGCCGAGCTGGGTCGGGACCGCGTTGCCCCCTGCCCAACCGAGCGCCAAAGCCGCCTTGCGCAAGAGGAGCTTGTCGCCCGCATCGGCCGAGGCGGCTTTCTGTTTCACCACCGTTTCCAAGAATGCCCGGCCAGGTCGCGTGGACATCACGCCCAGGGCGCTGACCGCGTGCGCGCGTAGCTGCAGCTCAGCCTTGGCGTCTCCTGCGACGGCAATCAGGATCGCGTCGATCCCTGGTCCGAGTGCCGCCCATTCGGCAGCCGAACGCGGCATGGTGTTCGCCCGCAGACGGGCCTCGACCGCGGCTCGGTCAGGCCGAGCTGTAGGGGCAGCAGGCCCGGCCACCAGGACGCTGATAGCTGCGCTCAGGCAAAAAGCGAGCATTGCCCAACGTTAGCACGGCTTGGGTTATAGTGGCCGCCAGCGGTGGACTTGACCCACCGCCCAGCACCCGGAGGACGTGATGGCTCGTTGCCTGACGATCGTAGCTTTCGCCCCGATGTTTCTTCTCGGTCTCAGCCCTGCGGCCCGCGCGCAGAACGAGGCCGCTGCCAACCAACCAGCAGAGGCCCAGGCCCAACCGGGAACAGAAGAGGCGGCGGCCGCAGAAAAAACAGCCGAGACAACCTCATCCAACGCCCCACAGTTTGGCCTGGGTTTCCACGCGCGCTACATCTCGCTACCCAGCGCGTTCCTGGGCATGTTCCTCAAAGCCAGTCGGCCGCTGTCGTCATGGGGCGTTGGTCTTGAGGGCTTCAGACGCAAGCAAGACAAGGAGAATCCGAATCGGTACTGGGAGATCTCACTCGGCGTGGGATACCAAGACATGAGCCCGCCCGACGGGAACTGGCTGGGCAACGGCCACGCCGCGAACGTCGACACTGATTGGGTCCAATTCAAGAACTTCGGTTTCTGGACAATCGATTTCTCTTTCATCCAACGCCAGTTCTTTAACGACGTTTTCGGCATTCACTATGGCGCTGGACTGGGCCTGACCATCGTCCAGGGCGACATCCTGCGCACGTCGTCGTCCAGTGTCTGCACAGACGCCAACCTCGGCGACACCAGCGTGTGCCGGCCGAGAGTCTGCACGTCATTGGCCGCAGGCTGCACAGAAACCGAGTTGAAAAACAGTCAGGGACCACCCGACACCGGGTCCGGGCCCGGTGGTGCTCACCGCTTTAGGGAAGGCTCGGTGCCGGGCGCGATTCCCGCCCTGACTCTACTCACGGGGGTCGACTTTCGCATCCCGCAAGCCCCTGGTCTCGAGTTCCGCATCGACGCCGGCCTCTTCGACCTGCTCGTCCTCTTCATCGGCGGCGGCGTCGCCTACATCTTCCCCTAGTCGCGTTCCTTTGGAGGCGCAGGTTCGGGCCGCACCCGCAACACCAGTCTTGTCGATCCGCGCTGCAGGTCGAGCGGCCACTGCACGCCGATCGAAGCCATCACCACGGCTGGTCGCACGGGATTCTGGCTGGTGAACGACTCGCCAGCGGCGCCGAGCAAGATGTCGCCTGGCCGCAGCCCGGCGCGGCTGGCCGGTGAATTCGCGACGACCGACACCACGCGAACCGCTCCGTCGGGAAGCCCCAGGCGCTTGCGACGAGCCGGAGCCACTGGCGCGAACACGAAGCCCAGCCAGGCCGGCTGCGCGCGAGCCGCTGCCTGGCGGTCGCTGTCCAGCGCGGCCAGAGCGGGCTTGAGCGTGGGTCTGGCAGAACCTGCCGCCGGCGCGAGCGCAAGGTCGAGGGCCTCGCACTTCTCCAGGGCGGCCGAGGCAGCCACTTCCTTGGGCTTGCCCTGGGTCTGCAAGTAGAAACGGCCGGCCACATCAAGCAAGAGGGTGCGCATGCGCAGAAGCGCAGCCAGGCGCACCTCGGCCCGGTAGGCGATCTCGTCCAGGCCAGCCGTGGCCTCGATGAGGCGCTGCAGACGAGGACTCTGCTTGCTGTCCGCCTCGGTCAGAGGCACGAACTCGCGCAGAAGCTCGACGCCCAGGCTGCGCCGCTCGGCCGGTCCCAGCTTGCGCAAGGCCGGTAAAGCCAGGCGCGCAGCCCAGGCCGGCCGCGCCGCCAGAAAACCATCTAGGCGCGCCTGATTGAGATCGCCCAGCGCGGTTGCCCAGGCCTTGGCGTGCGCCTCCAGCCCGTCGAGAAACGCCGCCAGCTCGTCGCCACGCTGGTTGATCTCGGCCAGGGTGTACGCGCGCAGGCGCGGCAGACCGAATTCATCCGCCAGCCGATCGGCCCGATCGCGCTCGGCCGCAAAGCCTTTGCCTGCCCACGCCTTGCCCAGGACTTCGTCGACGAACTTGCTCTCGTCTGCCCGCTGGGTGCGCGCCGCGCGCAACAGGATCTCGTCGAGAAACACCTCCGAGCTGCGCAAAGGCACGTCAGGGCTTTGATCGGAAAGCACAACGCTGGCATGGGCGCCGGAAAAGCGACCGTCCTGGGAGAAGGCTTGCAAGAACTCGAAGGCGTGCCCCACGGCTTCGGCCCCGCGCACCTCGGGATAGCAGCCATAGGCAGGACGGTCGGCGGTGGATGAAAAGTAGCCGCAAGCCGCGCCTGACGGGAGCTGGCCGCGCGCGCGCAGATCGTAGAGATAGGCGAAGCCGCCCGAAAAACACTGGGACATGAGCGTCACCACGCGCACCTGCGCGGGCAGGCGTGCGAGCAGCGCGCGCAGATCGCGCACCGACAGAGACTCATGCGCTCCCCAGAGCGAGATGCGGTTGTCGAGCGCATCGCGCGGATTGGCGGTGCCGTGATCGGTGACGAAGACCAGCAGGGTGTCGCCTGGCTGCAGCCGGGTCTTCAACTCGACGAAGGTGCGACGCAGCTCGGCCCGGGTGGCAGGCCGCAGGTTGTACCCAGCGAGGATCGAGTTCTCGAAGGTTGTGGTGTGGTGCAGAAGCTCGCCTACCGCCGTTCCTTCCAGCAGCCAGGTTCCCTCGGGCTCGGGCTCACGCACCGCCAAATCGGGCGCCGGGTTGCTGCCGTCGCTGGCCAGGATGAAGACATGATCGCGCGGAACATGGGCGCGCTCGAGCACGTCGGCGAGCTGGCGCAGGTGCGAAAGGTGCGAGGCAAAGTTGTTCTCGCGATCCCCGCCCCCGTTGATCATCAGCACGTGCAGACGTTGCGGCGCCACGGACTCGGCCGCGCTCACCGACGCGGACGCGAGCACAAGCGACGCAATGAGAAGAAATCGCATCATGCTGGACTCAACCCGCCGCCAGTCGTGCCGCCAAACGCGAGCAGCGGGCGGCCACTTCAGCATTTGCCACGGCGATGCGCAGGGCCTTGCGCGAGCCAATCAGCACCACCAGTTTCTTGCCGCGCGTGACCGCGGTGTACAGAAGGCTGCGCTGGAGCATCACGTAGTGTTGCGTGTGCACCGGCACGATCACAGCCGGATACTCCGAGCCTTGCGACTTGTGCACCGTCGCGGCGTAGGCCAGGGTCAACTCGTCCAAGTCATCGGCCGCGTAACTCACCTCGCGCTCGTCGAAACCGACCACGGCCTGGCTTTCACCCGCCTCGTCCGACCGGCCGGCCACGCGCAGCACCTCGCCCACGTCGCCGTTGAACACGTCGCGGTCGTAGTTGTTGCGAATCTGCATCACGCGATCGCCGACGCGAAACACGCGGCCACCGCTGCGCAATTCAGGCCGGCCCGGCGTGATCGCCTCTTGCAAGAGGTGGTTGAGGGTGGTGGTGCCCAGCTCGCCCCGGTGCATGGGCGTCAGCACCTGAATGTCGCTCGAAGAAAAGCCATAGCGCCGCGGCAGACGGGTGGTCACCAGATCGCGGATGGTCTCGGCCGCATGCGCCGGATCGTCGTCCTCGATGAAGAAGAAGTCGCGCCGGTCCGCGGCCGGTCCCTGCGCGGGCGGCGCGCCCAGCTCGGGCTCCACCCCGTCGTGGATGCGGTGGGCGTTGGTCACGATCAGGCTGGCCGCGGCCTGACGAAAAATCTCAGTCAGTCGCACCGTGGGCACGCGGCCAGAGGCAATCACGTCGCGCAGGACCATTCCTGGCCCGACCGAGGGAAGTTGATCGACATCGCCCACCAGCACCAGGCGCGTGCCGTCGGCCAGCGCCGCCAGCAGATCGGCCATCAGGCGAATGTCGATCATGGAAGCCTCGTCCACCACCAGCAGATCCGCTTGCAGCGGCCGGGTCACGTTGCGACCGAACACGCCGTCGGCAGGACGCCATTCCAGCAAACGGTGCAATGTGGCCGCTGGCTGGCCGGTGGCCTCTTGCAGTCGCTTGGCCGCCCGGCCCGTGGGCGCTGCCAAAGCCACGGTCAGCCCCTCTCGCACCAACGTGTTGACGATCCCGCGCACGATGGTGGTCTTGCCCACGCCTGGACCGCCCGTGATCACCAACACTGGCTCGGCCAGAGCGCGACGCACAGCCTCGGCCTGCTGAGGCGCGAGCGTGATGCGGGCTTCGGCCTGGTAGCGGGCAATGGCCCGGTCAGCGTCGAGGCGCAACGGCGTGATCCGGCCGCGCAGTAGACGCAGCAGACCCGTGGCTGCGGCCACCTCGGCGCGAAACAGTCCCACCTCGAACACCGCCGCGCCCTCGGGCGCGCTCTCGATGGCCAGATCGCCGGCGCGGCCCAGGCGGTCCACGGCCGCTTCCACCAGCGGGGCTTCCACCTCCAGCAGCTTGGCCGCCCCTTGCACCAGCAGGCCGCGCGGCAGAAATACATGGCCCAGCCCGCCCGCCTCGTCGAGCGCGTGCTGCACGCCCGCCTCCACGCGCACATCCGAATCGCGCGCAATGCCCAGCGCCGTGGCCAGACGATCCGCAGAGAGAAAGCCGATGCCCCACACGTCGGAGGCCAAGCGGAAGGGATTCTCGCGCACACGCGCGATGGCGGCCGCGCCGTAGCGTTTGTAGATGCGGGCGGCAAAGGCGGGAGAAACGCCGTAACCCTGCAGAAAGACCATGACCTCGCGCAAACGACGCTGCCCAGCCCAGGCTTGCTGAATGGCCTGGGCGCGCGACGGGCCGATACCTGGCACCTCGCGGATCCGTTCCGGCTGCGCGTCCAGAATCTCCAAGGTGCGGATGCCGAAACGCTCGACGATGCGGCTGGCGAATTCTGGCCCAATGCCCTTGACCAGCCCCGCGCCCAGGTAGCGGCGAATCCCGGCCAGAGTCTCGGGCGACAGCTCGGTGTAGCTTTGCACGCGAAACTGACGGCCAAAACGCGGGTTGCTTTCGTAGTAGCCGCGCAGGCGCAGACGCGCGCCCGTGGGCAGGCCCAGCAGGGTGCCCACCACGGTGGTAGGCTCAGCGACGCCCTCACGCGCGAGGCGCGCCACCGTGAACTCACCGCCGCCTCCCGAGAACACGATGCGCTCGATGGTGCCTTCCAGAATCTCTTCCTGCGCGTTGCCGGGTCGCTGGCCAGCGGATCGGTCGAAGAGATCCATGCAATCAGTGCGCGCAGGTGTAGTCGTACGGACCGCACGAGGCGTGGCAGGTGATGCAATCCTGGACACGCCCATCCTGCAAAACATCGCGCTGGCCATCCAGCTTCTGCCAGTGCCAGTCGCCCGCTGTGGGATTGTAGCCCAGCGCCTCCTTGAACATGAGGGTGTAGCCTGTGACTCCCGTGCAGTCGGCCTGGTCGGTTTCCGCGGTCACAATGGTGCTGCCCTGGGGAAGTGGGTAGGTCCCGCCGAGATAGTCCGATTCTGCCAGGGCGTTGGCGTACACAACCATGTGGTTCGAGTTGTGCGCGACGCTGAGCTGGCAGGTTCGCGCCAGCTGGTAGCTCGTCTGATAGTCAGACGGCAGGAGCTTGCTTGTGCTGGCGCCGCTCTGCTGAAAGCAACCGCCAAGCACAAGCAGGGAAAGGAGCAGGAGCGCACGCCGCGTGGCCATAAGCCGGATTCTACATTCAGATTGCCGCCGGGCTAGGATCAGAATGGCAGGCGCAGTTGGCGCGGCAATTGCGCGACGGAATCGAAGCAGGTGCGACCTTTCTACTCTCCCGAGAAGCGTACGTAGGTGTGATCTTGGCCCTGCGCCGACTTGATCAGATTCAGCAGCGCGGTGCCGTGATTCTTGAGGTCCAGCTTGCGGGCCGCGCGCAGCCGCGTCTCCAGCTCTTGCAACAAAACCGGAAGCTGTAACTGGTTGAAGACCGTGTCGCCGTCGTGGTCCACATAGCGCAGGCACGGCGATGTCGCGTCGTCGTGTTCTGGCAGCAGTTTTTCAGTCAGGTTGTTGTCATCCAGGAGCTCGTCCTGGACCTCACCAGACTCGCTCTCTACTCGAAGGTCGATTCCCATTTGTCCTCCCAACCTCGACGGTGCGCAAGCTGGACTATATCTTCACTATACGGATGTCCGACGACGAGCGCAAGAAGGGGCCGATTGCTTCGAGATCACCGGCGGTCTGACGCCTTGCTGATGCCCGCATAGATTCTGCGAGTATCGGCGCTCCGCCCTAGCCAGTGTGGGCGTGGCATCACTGATCCAACAGTGCGCCGCTGGTAGCAGGAAAGCCTATGCACTGCCTGTCTCCGCTACGCCTGACGTGGTAGGCTTCCGCACGGAAGTTGAGGAGCGAGATGTCCACTGTTGCGATGACGTATTGTGCCGCGCGAACGACCTCGTTCCGCGACCGGTTCGAGGTGTACAGGGCACGCAAGAAGACGACCCCCCTCTTTCTGCAGGGCGACTCCCTTGAGGTGCTCCGCGAGTTCCCGGAGCAGTCGATCGACTTCGCCATGACATCCCCACCGTATTGGGGCATGCGCGAATACTCGGGCGGCGGCATTGGGCTTGAACCCACGTACCAGGAGTACGTCCGGGCTCTGCTCGCGGTGTTCGCCGAAGTTCAACGGGTGCTGAAGTCCACCGGCTCGTTCTGGCTCAACATTGGGGACGCCTATGACCAGAAGAACCTCGTTGGGCTGCCGTGGCGGGTTGCCCTCGCCATGACCGACGAGCAGGACTGGATTCTGCGCAACGACGTGATCTGGCACAAGGTCAAAGGCGGCCCGGACAACGCCAAGGACAAGCTGCGGAACGTGCACGAGCACATTTTCCATTTCGTCAAGCAGCACAAGGGTTATTATTACGACGACCGTGCAGTGCGAACTCAGCCCAAGCAGGCCCGGGTGGTCAACGGAGCCGTAGTATCAGCCACGGGAGTCAGTGGCGTTCGCTACCGCCGCCAGATTGAACTTTCCACCGCGCTCTCTGCGGACGAGAAGCAGGCTGCGTTCGGCGCCCTCGAAAGACTCCTGGGCGACTGTGCCATGGGGAGGATCGGTGACTTCCGGATGGTGATCCGCAAGCAGCAGCGGGCTACACACTCGGACTCCGCCTCGGTCTCGGGTCGCGCCCGGGAGCTGAATGAGCGAGGGTTTTACTTTCTCAAGTACCACCCTGACGGCAGCAAACTGGGCGACGTTTGGGACATCCTCCCCGAAGACACGCAGAAACGGGACGGTCACTTCGCTCCCTACCCGGAGGATCTCTGCCGCCTTCCGATTCTGGCGACCTGCCCGCCGGGTGGGATCGCGCTTGATCCCTTTGCCGGGACAGGGACGACCTGCCTCGTCGCACGAAACCTCGGACGCCAATCCGTCGGGATCGACTTGGCCGGAGACTACCTGGACTCCGCCACCCGCCGTTGCGAAGGATTCCTTTTTTGACGTACCAAACGCGTTTGCTCTCTCGAAAGCGGAGTTCTTCGGTTACCTCCAAGATCGTAGAGTTGTTTGGAGTTCCAACCACCAAGCGGGGCACCAATTGGCGCGCCATAGTGAACAGCCAGACCTGCCCCTACACGGGGCACAAGTGCATCAAGGTCCGCAAGAGCGACCCCGACGTGTCCATCGGCACCTGCACCGTCACCCACAGCAACAAGCCCATCATCATCTGCCCGATCCGCCTCCGCGACCGGCACCAAATCTTCCTCGACTGCATGCACCTCCTGACGCTGCACGAGCCCGGAAACGAAGTCCACGCGATCCCTGAAATCGCCATTCCGGGCGGTAGCCTAGACTTCGTGCTCGTCTCGGCCCGGGAAGGCAATGTCAAGGACTTCGTCGGAATCGAGCTTCAGACCTTGGACAGCACTGGGACAGTTTGGCCGGAGCGACAGCGGTTCATAAAGAGCGTGAGACTCCCGGCGGAACACAAGGACCTAGATTCCGCCAAGCCATTCGGGATGAACTGGAAGATGACGGCCAAGACGATCTTGATGCAGCTTCACCACAAGGTGGAAACGCTTGAACACCTGGGCAAGCGTCTCGTCCTGATCGTTCAGGATCACCTGCTGGACTACATGACGAGGGAGTTCTCCTTTGCCCATCTCGCCAACCCAGCCCGACTCGGCGATCCGATGCACTTCCACTCGTACAGCCTGATCCAGGCGCCCGCCAGTAACCGGCTTGACTTGTTCGGCCGGCGGAGCACGGACGTGGCGGGGATCGCCATGGCGCTCGGACTTCAGGTGAGCGCACATGTCGATATGGACGTGATCGTCGCTGCACTGGAAGCCAAGATGTCGATCAAGACGCGGCTCATGATCGGGCCCAAGTAGCGCGTCGCGCGGACGTCAACTCCGCCGACACGCCCCGGCGAAGCAAGTTCCGATTCGTCGGGCGTCTTTGTCCCTCGCACATGCGGTTTGATCGGCATGGATCGCCTTCATGCGCCCGAAAGTCTTTGGCAATAAACGACTGTCCCGATCTACGGCGGTCAGGGCACCCAGCCGAGCAACTCGCTGAGTGCGGCCAGATAGGGCTCGTCGAGGCGAAAGCTGCGGCGCTGGAAACTCCGCCGAATCGCCGGGAGACTCTTCAACGTCGGATGTTTCCGCAGGGCTTCGGCTGAAACCGGGACCGGAGCGCGCGCGAGGATCTCGATGTCCCCGGTTTCCATTCCGTGAAGTCGGCAGAATGGCTCAGGTGCCCGCGCGAACGCCAGAAAGCGGAACAAGAGCGCGATCCCCTGCTTCTTCAGGTAGAGAGCACAAAGCTGTCCCGGCGTGGCAGTCGGCTCCACGCACCACCAGCTTCTTGTCCCGACCAAAAGGGAGTCGAGATGGCGCAGTTTCTCAATCACGTAGATCCGACCAGAAGGAGCCTCTCTCATCCCCCGGGCACTATCCCTGGCTGACGGGAGTGTCAAGCGCCGGCGGCACAGTATGGCGGCACAGTACCGCTCCCGCTTTGGTCGAGGCCGGAAGCCTGCCCTGTGGCGTCCCGGCAACAGTGGGCGCCGCGGCGTCGCAAATTGGCGACGGCGGGATGACAGCGAGGCAGAGAAAGACGGCACCTGCGAACTCGGTCTTGTGGCACGAGATCTGCTGGAGAAACAGCCATGACGACCTCTCGGCGTCGAGCATTGCTCATGCCTCGCTGCAAGGCCTCGCCTGGCCTGGTGCTGGCCGTGCTGGGGACATTCTTCTCATACGCCTCGTCAGGCTGCCTCTCCAACCGCTACCTCATCCCGCCGCAAGAGCTGGCGCGCCTGGCGCAACTTCCTCCGCAAACCCGCGGTGACAAGGTTTTCATTGTGCAGGCCTTGGGCGATCGTCGCGGGGAGGCGCTCGATCCTGCGCCGCCCGCCGCCCCGGCCGCCACCGTCCCGCCGCCCCAGCCCTATCCTTCTCCTCCCAATACGGATACTTGGGTGGACCCAGCGCAGGCCCCACCGAGCGATGCCTACCCGGAGGCGCCTCCTGCTGAGGAAGACCCGGGGGTCCAGGTCGGCGTAGGCATCGTGCTCGGGCCGGATGGTCTGCCTGGGCCGCATCCCGGACATGGCCGACCGCCAGGTGCCGCCGGCGTGAAATCGGCTGGCGGCTCCGTCCCGGGAACCCCGCGCTACCCGCCTCCGCCTCGCCCTGCCACCGCTGCACGGCCATCGACGGGAGGGGGTGGCCCTTTTCCCTCGCTGGGTGGAGGCGGTGGCGGTGGCGGCGGCAAAGACGAGATCGTGGTCATCGCGATCATCATCGTAGCGGTCGCGGTGCTGGCCGCCGCGGGCCTGGCGGTCACTGAGGGCCTGCGCTACGACGGCGCGGTCCAGATGTTCGTGGGCCAGCCGGTGCATTTGACCGATGTCGCCGGCGCGGAACGGGTGGTGGCGCTCGGCGATCTCGTGCCCGCCGATGCCGCGCAATCGGTCAGCGCTGAGGTGATGGACGACGAGGGTTGGGGGCTGCGCTTCCTCAATCGCCGGCCGCTGGACCGCAAGGGCTTTGCCTTCAAGGTGGAGGTGGGCTCGTTGCGGTCGCTGTGCGCCTGCTACTCGGCCGCGGGCTTCGGCTCGAACATCCAGTTCGGCTATTTTCCCCACCACCGCCTCGGCTTGCTGGCCAACCTCTCGCTGGGCGGCGGATCCGATCCGCTGGGCCACACCTTTCAGCGTCACTCGGTCGCGGGCGAGGTGCAGTGGTTTCCGCTCGACCTGTGGCGCTTTCATCTGGGCGCCTTTGGTCACGGGGGCGTGCAATACGCCAAGGATCTGTCTCCCGGCTGGCGCACCGGACCGGCTTTCGGCGGCGGCGCAATTCTGGAGATCTCTCTCACCACGCGCCTGACTCTCATGGCGCGCGGCGATTGGACCACCGCCCGCACCGCGCCCGACGGCACAAGCTGGTCCGACAGCGCGCAGATCACCGGCGGACTGGCGATCTACTGAACAGAGAAATAGGGAGCGTCGAGGCGCTTGTCGTAGGCTTGGTTGGCCTTGAGCTCCCGATCCCAGAACATCACCCGGCTCCACCAGCAGACCAGGCGAAGGGCAAAACGCGGGATGCGCTCCCGTCCGGCCAACTCTCGCAGTGCTTGCGGGTCCAGTTGGCCGGTGCGGCCAAAGCTTTCGCCCAGCCCGCGGAAGCGCCCGAGGATGCCCCGGACCATCCACGCGGGTTGCGTGCGAATGCCCTCGATGTTGCCCCGGCGCACGACTCCGGCGAAGGCGCAGCCCAGCCGGCCGGCCAGCCGTTCCAGATAACGCGCCACGGGTGCCGTGTGCGTGGCCTCGGGAAATCCGGACTGCACGAGAAACACCAGCGTAGGCCGGCGATCCGGTCGCGGCAGCGTCGCGACCTGTTCCAAAAATTCTTTCACCAGGCCGGGCATGGCGTCCGTGTACAGTGGAAAGCCGAGTAGCACGGCATCGCTGTTCCAAAAAGCCGCGAGCGCCTTTTCCCGATCGCTCGGCCGCGCGATATCCAGGGTTTCAGCTTGATTCGCCGGCGTGACCGCGAAGCCGCGCAGAAATTCGTCAGTGAGAAATCGCGAGTTGGACTTGGGTCCGCGGGGCGAACCATTAAGCGCGAGCAATCGCATGGGCGACCTCCGTGGTGGCCATCGTCGTGGACAGGCAAGCAATCAGCGAGGTGTTGGCGTTGCGGGCCATCCGGCTCCAGATTTCGCGCGTGATGGCTCGATCCTCGTCGACGGTGTCGGGCTCGTCCTGATACAACACCGCCAGTCGCGGCAGTTTGGGGTAGCGGGGAAAGTGCCGGCACTCTCCCGTCGAAGCGTCGATGTAGGGCAGAAGGATGGGGATGAGCTTGTCCGCCGCCCGCTTGAGCAGCCCCGAGCTGAAGCCCAAGACCAGGGGCGAGGCGAGAACCGCCACGTCCGCGTCCAGGTAGGCCCGAATGAGTTGGCCGTGCTGATCCTGGGTCGCACAGACTCCGGGCGTCTTCAACCAACAACCGAAACAGCCGCTGCACTGGCGCAGGTCCATGGAACGCAGCTCAAGCGTGTTCACGCCGTGCCCTCGCACGGTCAGCACTTGAGCCAGGCTTTGCAAATAGGCGTCGAAGCGCGGGTCGGCCGGGTTCGGATTCCCATTCATGAGCAGGGCGTTCATGTCTTCCTCCTTGCTTTGCACTTCACGGTGGCAGACAGCATGGGCGCGGGCTCCAAGCCCGAGGCCATGGCTGCGCCGATCACGATGGCGCCCACTCGTTCCAGTTTGCGGTCCACCACATCGGGCTCGGGCCGGGGCAGCAGATTGGCGATGACCATGCTGGCCAGACCATGGGTGTAGATCCATAGATCCATGATCAGCTCGTCGCGCACAGCCGGGCTCAGGCGGCGAAGCTTGGGCGACTGATCCACGATCTGGCGCAGACAGGCGCGCATGCGAGTCACCGTCTCGCCCGCGTTCGGTTGGTCGATGAACAGGGCGCGGAACAGGCGTGGTTCGTCGCGTGCGAACATGACCAGCCCCACGCCGGCGCTGCGGAAAGGAAAGTCGGTGTAGGGACGGGCGACGTACTCGTCGAGCTGCTGCAGGGCCGCATCCAGCACGGCTTTGCTGAGTTCATCCATCGAGGCATAGGCACGGTAGATGGGCGCCACCGAGGCTCCCAGTTGATCGGCAACCGCGCGCGCCGACAAAGCGGCCAGGCCTTCCCGCCGCACCAACTGCAAGCTGGCGGCGAGCACGCGATCTTTGTCGAGGGTCAGTTTGCGCGGGCTCATGACGTAACGCCAGTTAGATAACAGATGTTATTTTTCCGCGCAAGCAGGATCGCGTGACTTGGAAGTCTCCCCAATCGCGCGCCTGGTCGCCGACGGGCTGGCGATTTGCTGGTGTTCGCGTAAATTCGGCCCGTGTTTCGCCGACCACCAAAGACCAGCGCCCGTTTCGACCGCGTCGAGGTGAGTAACCCTCACGACGGGGGCTTCTGGTACTGGCTGTTCAAACTCTACGCCTTTGCCGCCTGCTGTTTGGCGGGCCTGCTCATCCTGGGCGTCATCGGCGTGTACGTGTACTTCGCCTCCACCCTGCCCGGCCTGCCCAGCTTCACTCAGTTCCGCCAGGACTCGGCGGAATCCACCGTGGTGCGCGGCTGGGACGGCACGCCGCTGGCGGAATTCGCCAGCGAGCGGCGCGAGATCCTTCCCTTTGAGGCCTTCCCCAAGCGCCTGGTACAAGCCTTCGTGGCCATTGAGGATCGCCGCTTCTACGAACACACCGGCCTCGATTACCGCGGCATGCTGCGCGCGGCGCTGGCCAACCTGCGCGCCGGTCGCGTGGTGCAAGGGGGCTCGACCATCACGCAACAGGTGGCGCGCGCGCTGCTGCGCACGTCCCAGCAGACCATGCAGCGAAAGATCCGCGAGGCCATCCTGGCGCGCCGGCTAGAGACCCGCTACAGCAAGGACCAGATCCTCACCCTGTATCTCAACCAAATCTTCCTCGGTCATCAGTCGTACGGCGTGGCCGCGGCTGCGCGCCGCTATTTCGACAAAGCGGTCGGCGATCTGGATCTGGCCGAGACGGCCACCCTGGCCGGAATCGCGCAAGCGCCCAGTCGCTATTCGCCTCTGGTCGAGCCCGAACTGACGCGCGCCCGCCGCGATCAAGTTCTCTCCGCCATGGCTGCCTCGGGTTTCATCGCCGCGGACGACGCCCAGGCCGCGTCGGCCAAGCCGCTGGCCGTGCGACCGCCGCCTGACTTCTTCCGCGATCGCTCGCCCTACTTCGCCGAGCATGTTCGCCGCACGATTGGCAAGCATTATGGGGAAAAGGCGCTGTGGGAGGGCGGGCTGCAAGTGGAGACCACGCTGGTTCCGTGGGTCGACGAAGCGGCCCAGGAAAATGTCGACTTTTCTCTGCGCAAGCTCGACAAACGCCAAGGCTGGCGCGGACCAGTGGCGCGGTTGACGGGCGCGGCCGCGGATGAATTCCGGCGCCGGGCCGCCCAGCGCTATGGGGCCGAGCCACCAGTCGAAAATCGCCTGTACTTGGGTCTGGTCGAATCGTCCACGAGTTCAGGTGTACAAGTGCGCGTGGGCGAAAAGATCTATCCCCTGCCCTCGGCGGGCATGCAGTGGGCAACTCCTTTCAGTCTGGTCGATTCCAGCAATGGCCGCGTCTTACAGTCAACTGTGGGCGTCCTCAAGCACGGCGATGTCATCTGGGTGGCCAATGCGCATCGCTCGCGTCAGCGCCGTTACTCGGACTGGACCTACGATGGCGCGGGCGAAGTGCAGTGGCTGGCCGGCTTTGACAATCGCAAGCCGCCGCCCGGGCCGCCACAGTTGCGCCTGGAACAAACCCCGCGCGTGCAGGGCACGATCTTCTCCTATGATCACCAGAGCGGCTACGTGACCGCCATGGTGGGTGGCCTGGAATTCGACCGCTCGGAATTCAACCGCGCGGTGCAAGCCTGCCGCCAGCCAGGCTCGACCTACAAGCCAGTCTATTACTCGCTGGCGCTCGACCGGGGCTATGGCTACGGCTCGCTGCTCAATGATATTCCGCGCGCAGAAGTCGATCCGATCACCGGCGAGGTGTGGATTCCGAAGAACCTCAACAACACAGTCGAGTACCAGGTGAATCTGGAATACGCGCTGGTCTGGTCCAAGAACGTGCCTTCAGTGCAGCTGTTCAAGCTGGTGGGGGCCAAGGACGTGGAAGCCTGGGCGCGCCGGCTGGAAATCACCACACCCATCATCGCTGACCAGGCGCTGGCTCTGGGCGCGTCCTGCACGCGCATCGACGAGCTGACGCGCGCCTTTTCCGCCTTTGCCCGCAATGGCTCGCTGGAAGAGCCGGTGTATGTGCGCCGGGTGCGCGACCGCGCGGGCAACATCGTGGAAGACAACACGGCCGTGTCCGACCCCATGGGGCCGCCTGATGCGCGCCTCGATCGCATGGTGGCCCTGGCCGGTCAGTCGGTGAAGATCGTGATCCCGCCGCGCGCGGCCTGGCTGATGTCGCAACTTCTGCGCCGGGTGGTAACCAGGGGCCACGCCCCGTCGCTGCGCAGCTCGGGCCTTCTGGTCGCGGGCAAGACCGGCACATCGAGCGCCACCATGGACACCTGGTTCGTCGGCTACACCTCGCGCTCGATGATCACCACCTGGATCGGCGACGACCGCCGCGAGCGCCCGCTCGGATTCAAGGACGCCGCCTTCATGCTGACTGTGCCCATGGCCGCGCGCTTTCTCTCGGAGACCACCGCCGGCCAGCTTCTGCACGACATCCCCTGGGAGCGGCCCGCCGGCGTGCGAGCCAACGACACCGGCGGCAACCTACGCGCGACAATGGAAGCCGTGAAAGCCGAGGACGAAGCGGCCGCGCACAAGAAGAAGGGATAGCGTGACCATAGGGAAGACAAGCCCGATTTTCTCGCTGCTGCACCTCGTCCAG
Source organism: Myxococcales bacterium (assembly GCA_003142855.1). Classification (GTDB taxonomy): domain Bacteria; phylum Myxococcota_A; class Polyangia; order Fen-1088; family Fen-1088; genus Fen-1137. The sequence goes on along the minus strand of PLNW01000072.1, from coordinate 1,021 downwards.
ATTTGTCCGGAGATGTACCGACCAGACCTGCATTGACGCCTGCGGCGTCCAAGCAAGCGACACGGCAATCGCCCAGTACACCGCGCTCATAGACTGTGTGGGCGCAAATCCGCAGTGCACGACGACCGACTGCTTGGCCCTCGTCTGTGGCAACGAGATCGCCGCATTCAAGGATCGGGATCACTAGACTGAGGGCAGGGAGTAGCCCCTGGTCCATAGCCATGGGCGGACGGGCGACAGGATAGACAGCTTTGTGACGCAGGCGAGCTTGTGAGGCGACCAGATTGGGGGAGAGTTTTGCCCATGCCATGATGCCCCCCTTTCGAGGGGTGCCGGCACTGATTTGATAGAAGGTTTCGGCCCTGAAGAGACATGGGGTGATCAATGCGTTCAACGAGATCCCGTCGGACCGGCCGCTTGGCTACATTGTTACTCTCTGCCTGCCTGGTCGCTGCTGGCTGCGCCAAGAATAGCAACGGCGGCACTAGCCCAGGCGGAGCTGGCGGTAGCCCGGTCGAAACCGGCGGGACTCCGGCGACCGGCGGCACCTCTGGCACCGGGGGATCGCCCGGAACTGGCGGAAGTCTGGCAACCGGTGGGACGACGAGCGGGTCTGGCGGCAGCAACGATGCAGGCCCGGATCGCGATGCGTCGCCCACGGGCGGAACGAGCGCGCCTGGCGGAAACCGCGATGCGGGGCCGCCGCGCGATGCGAGCAGTTCGGGCGGGGCGACCGGCGGCGTAACGGGCACTGGAGGTGCGACTGGGACAGGTGGTGCGACAAGCGGCACGGACGGCGGCACGGCAGCCCCGGGGAATATTTTCAGCCAGTGCCGATTCCACTTCGGTACGACCAGAGCCAGCGGCGCGCTGGTTGCTCAGTTAGACTTCTTCACTCCCGGATGGATGCTGGGAGCCTTCAACCAGAAGAGCGTGTGTACCAACACGAACCCAGGGGGCTCTCTCGCTGGATTGGTCCCGGTGGATATGACGTACATCGCGGCTAACACTACTGATTCAA
>PLNW01000049.1 GCA_003142855.1 Myxococcales bacterium | reverse complement strand
GCTCCGGGGTCGTGACCAAGATCCTTGAATAAGCAAACTCACCGTACGTGAACTAGGAGAAACCCCGTGGCAGCATCCGCCCGAGTCATCATCACACTAGAATGTGCAGTCTGCCGCGAGCGCAACTACTCCACGACCAAGAACAAGCGCGCCAACGCAGAGAAGCTGAAGTTGTCGAAGTACTGCGGTCGATGCAGAAAGCACACGGAGCATAAGGAGACGAAGTGACGAGTTTCTTGTGGAGGGCAGTAGCTCCAATGGTAGAGCAGCGGTCTCCAAAACCGCGTGTTGTGGGTTCGAGTCCCGCCTGCCCTGCTGCTGTCCACGGTCTGGAACGAGGAGCGTAGCGGCCAGCCATGGGCCCCAACAAATACATACATCTGGCGTTCGCGGTGGCAATCCTGTTGGCCGCGTTTCTGCTCTTCAAGACCGGGGACTGGATCTGGAGCTACTTTGCCAAACCGAATGAGCCGCTGCTGCAGGCTTTGGGCTTGGTGGCGGCTGTGGTGGCTGGCCTAGTGGCCTATCGCAACGAACGAATCTACACGGTCGTCGTGGACGTGACCCGGGAGCTGGAGAAGGTCGCCTGGCCCACCCGCAAAGAAACCTATTACGCGACCATCGTCGTGATTGTCACCGTCTTCATCTCGACGGTCATCCTGTCGACATTCGACGCCATTTGGGCGTTCTTGGCCGGCAAGGTTATCAAGTGACGGACCACGGGATCTGACCCATGGCGATGAAATGGTACGTAGTGCACACATACTCGGGACACGAGAACAAAGCTCGTCTGTCGTTGCTCGACCGGGTACGACAGGCCGGCTTGGTGGCGAAGTTCGGCGAGGTGCTGATCCCGACCGACACCGTGGTGGAACTGGTGAAGGGCCAGAAGCGGTCCACCACGCGGAAGTTCTTCCCCGGCTACATGTTCGTGCAAATGGATCTCGACCAGGAAACCTTCCATCTGGTCAAGAACACGCCGCGCATCACGGGATTCTTGGGCGGGATGAATCCCCAGCCGGTCAAGGAAACCGAGATTCAGAACATCAACACCGCCATGACCGAGGGCGCTTCGCGCCCGCGCCCGCGCGAGAGTTTCAAGGAAAGCGACAACGTCCGGGTTATCGAGGGACCGTTTGCCAACTTCACCGGTGTGGTGGTCGAGGTGAAGGCGGAGAAGCAGAAGGTGCGCGTGAACCTCTCCATCTTCGGTCGGGCCACCCCGGTCGAGCTAGATTTTGCTCAGGTCGAGAAGGTCTGAGTGGTTAAGGCAGATCCATGAAGAAAGTCACTGGTTACATCAAGCTGCAGATTCCCGCCGGCAAGGCCAATCCGGCGCCGCCCGTCGGCCCCGCGTTGGGCCAGCACGGCGTGAACATCATGGACTTCTGCAAGCAGTTCAACGCCCGGACTCAGGCGCAGGCCAAGGACGACGTGACCATTCCCGTGTTGATCACGGTGTTCTCGGATCGCTCGTTCGCTTTCATCACCAAGACGCCGCCGGCGGCCATCCTCATCAAGAAGGCGGTGGGACTGGCCACGCAGAAGAAGCCGGGCTCGGGTTCCAAGGAACCCAACAAGGTGAAAGTCGCTAAGCTTTCCAAAAAACAACTCCGGGAGATCGCCACGACGAAGCTTCCGGATCTCAACACCACCGACGTCGAGGCTGCCATGCGGACCATCGCCGGGACCGCACGCGCCATGGGCGTAGAGGTGGAAGGCTGAATACAGCCGAAAGCAGGAGAGCATGCCCAACAGCGGAAAGAAGTACACAAAAGCGGCGTCCAAGGTGGACCGCACGAAACGCTACCCATTGGCCGACGCGTGCAAACTGTTGCCCGAGACCAAGGTAGCCAAGTTCGACGAGAGCGTAGACATTGCCGTACGCTTGGGGGTCGATCCCAAGCACGCGGATCAGATGGTCCGTGGCGCTATTGTTCTTCCCCACGGAACCGGCAAGACCCTCAAGGTCGCGGTGGTGGCCAAGGGCGACAAGGCCAAGGAAGCCCAGGATGCGGGTGCGGATTTCGTGGGTGCCGAGGATCTGGTCGAGAAGATTCAGAAGGAAAGTTGGACCGACTTCGACTCCATGGTCGCGACCCCGGACATGATGGGTCTGGTGGGACGGCTGGGCCGCGTGCTGGGACCCAAGGGTCTCATGCCCAATCCCAAGGTGGGCACGGTGACGGCGGACGTGGCCAAGGCCGTGCGCGAGCTCAAGGCCGGTCGTGTCGAGTTCCGCGTCGAGAAGGCCGGCATCGTGCACGCCCGCATCGGCAAGGCGTCTTTTGGCGGCGAGAAGCTGCTGGACAATGCCCGCGTCATGGTCGAGACGCTGCTCAAGCTCAAGCCGGCCTCGGCCAAGGGCACCTACATGAAGTCGGTCACGCTGTCCACGACGATGGGCCCGGGCATCAAGGTGGATGTCGCCCCGCTGGTCGCCGAATTCGCTGCCAAGTAAGTCGCGAGGAGACCCGTCGTGAATACCACAGAGAAGAAAGAAAACATCAGCACACTCAAGGACAAGCTCGCGCGTGCGCAGAGCCTGATCCTGGCGGATTTTCGCGGCTTGTCGGTCGAGAGCGACACCAAGTTGCGGCGGGAATTCCGTGCCGCCGGTTGTGAATACCGGGTGGTAAAGAATACGCTCTTGGGCCAGGCCGCCAAGGGAACGCCCATGGAGGTGCTTGAGCCCTTGTTGGCCGGACCCACCGCCATCGCCTATTCGTTCGAGGATCCCTCGGCGCCGGCCAAAGTGGCGACCAAGGTGGCCAAGGGCGAGAAGAAATTCGTCATAAAGGGCGGATGCCTTGATGGCCGCCTCTTGGACGCGAAGGGCGTGGAAAGCCTTTCAGCGCTGCCGGGCAAACCCGAGATGCGGGCTATGTTCCTGGCCACACTGCTGGCCGTCCCGCAGAATTTCCTCCGCCTGCTGCAGGCGGCGCCGCAGAATTTCGCGTATCTGCTTTCAGCGCGCGAGGAAGCGTTGAAGGAGACTGAGAAGAAGTAGCTAGCCGCGACTGTCGTGGCCAGAGTTTCGAGAAGAACGATTTGAAAACGAACAAGGAGATTCGGAAATGGCCGATGTGAGCAAGGAGCAAGTAGTTGACTTTCTGTCCAAGATGTCCGTCATGGACTTGGCTGCTCTGACCAAAGAGCTCGAGGACAAGTGGGGCGTCAAGGCAGCCCCCGTGGCCGTTGCGGCCTCGGGTGCTCCGGCTGGTGCTGCCGCTGCCGCGCCTGCTGCTGAGCAGACCGAGTTCACTGTCATCCTCAAGGAGGTGGGCGCAAAGAAGATCGAGGTCATCAAAGTGGTGCGCGAGCTGACCCAGCTCGGTCTCAAAGAGGCCAAGGATCTCGTGGACGGCGCCCCCAAGAACGTCAAAGAAGGCGTGTCAAAGGCCGACGCCGACACCATGAAGAAGAAGCTCGAAGAGGCCGGTGCGAAGGTCGAAATCAAGTAGGCACGACGGCAGTTGACAATCTACGGTCGACCATCGGTCGGCAAGCAAAAGCATTTGGTTACCGGGGGTGCATGGGCGCCTCCGGGTATTCGACTGTGCAGAGTCCGCGATTGACGAACGGACAGGGGAGAACGCATGGCGTCCCAGATCCAGAATAATTTCCGAGCACGCAAGAGCTACGCGAAGATCGCGAAGATCATCGATATCCCCAACCTCATCGACATCCAAAAGCAGAGTTACGAGAAGTTTCTGCAAAAGGATATCCCCGCGGAACAGCGGGAAGATGTCGGGTTGCAAGGCGTGTTCAAGAGCGTCTTTCCCATCAAGGACTTCTCGGAAACGTCGTCTATCGAGTTCGTCAGCTACACGCTGGACAAGCCCAAGTACGACGTGGACGAGTGCCGACAGCGGGGCATGACCTTCGCCGCACCCATCAAGGTGACGGTGCGCCTGGTCGTGTGGGACACCAACGAAGAGACCGGCTCCCAGTCGATTCGCGACGTCAAGGAGCAGGAGGTGTTCTTCGGCGAAATCCCGCTCATGACCGACAACGGGACCTTCATCATCAACGGCACCGAACGCGTGGTGGTGAGCCAGCTGCACCGCAGCCCCGGCGTTTTCTACGATCATGACAAGGGCAAGACGCACTCCTCGGGCAAGCTGCTGTACAGCGCGCGCGTCATCCCCTACCGCGGCTCTTGGCTCGACTTCGAGTTCGATCCCAAGGATCTGCTCTATGTTCGCATCGACCGGCGGCGCAAGCTGCACGCGACGGTGTTGCTGCGTGCCCTCGGCTATTCCACCGAGGAATTGCTCAACTACTACTACGACACCGAGCAGGTGTTCTTGGAGCCGGGCAAGAAGTACTCGAAGTCGGTCGAGTACGACTTGTTGCCGGGGCAGCGAGCGACGCGCGACGTGCGCCACCCCGAGTCGCGCGAGATCCTGGTCAAGAAGAACCGCAAGTTCACCAAGCTGGCCATCAAGAAGCTGAAGGATTCGAACATCGAGCGGCTGCCGGTGGAGGTGTCGGAGCTGGTGGGCAAGGTGGCGGCGACGGACGTCATCGACGAGACCACGGGCGAAGTCATTCTCCAGTGCAACGAGGAAGTGACCGAGTCCAAGCTGGACGAACTGCGCGAGCACGGCATCAACCACTTCACCGTGCTGTTCATCGACAACCTCAACGTCGGGTCGTTCTTGCGCGACACCCTGATCGCCGACAAGTTGCAGAGCCCGGACGAAGCCATCATGGAGATCTACCGGCGCCTGCGGCCCGGTGATCCGCCCACGGTGGAGACCGCGCAGAACCTGTTCAGGAACTTGTTCTTCAACCCCGAGCGCTACGACCTGTCCAAGGTCGGTCGCCTCAAGTTGAACTACAAGTTCAAGCTGGACGAGTCGCTGGACAACACGGTTCTCACCAAGCGGGACATTCTCGAGAGCGTCCGCTACCTCATCGATCTCAAGAACGGCAAGGGCCAGATCGACGACATCGACCATTTGGGCAACCGGCGCGTGCGCGCGGTGGGCGAGTTGATGGAGAACCAGTACCGCATCGGTTTGGTGCGCATGGAGCGCGCCATCAAAGAGCGCATGAGCATGTCGCAAGAGATCGAGACGCTCATGCCGCACGACTTGATCAATGCCAAGCCAGTCTCGGCGGTGGTCAAGGAGTACTTCGGCTCCTCGCAGCTGTCGCAGTTCATGGACCAGACCAACCCGCTCTCNNTTCATGGACCAGACCAACCCGCTGTCCGAGGTCACGCACAAGCGGCGACTGTCGGCTTTGGGCCCGGGCGGTCTGACACGTGAGCGGGCTGGCTTCGAAGTGCGCGACGTGCACACCACGCACTACGGGCGCATCTGCCCGATTGAGACGCCGGAAGGTCCGAACATCGGACTCATCGCCTCGTTGTCGACCTATGCGCGGGTCAATGAGTTCGGCTTCATCGAGACGCCCTACCGCAAAGTCACCGAGGGTCGCGCCACCGACGAGGTCGGCTTCTACTCGGCCCTGCAAGAGGAAGGGCACTTCATCGCCCAGTCGAACTCGCCTATCGACAAGAAGGGCAAGTTCACGGCCGAAATGATTCTGTGCCGGCACAACGGCGAAAACGTCATGTGCAAGCCAGAAGAAGTCACTCTGATGGACGTGCTACCCAACCAGTTGGTGTCGGTGGCCGCCTCGCTGATTCCCTTCTTGGAAAATGACGACGCCAACCGCGCCCTCATGGGTTCCAACATGCAACGGCAAGCGGTGCCGGTCATCCGGACCCGTTCACCTCTGATTGGCACGGGCATGGAAGGCATCGTGGCGCGCGACTCGGGCGTCACGGTGGTGGCCCGACGCGAGGGCGTGGTCGAATCGGTCGATGCGGCCCGCATCGTGGTGCGAACCACGTCGGAGTCCGACGACTTGGCTTCCGCCAAGCCCGACATCTACAACCTGGTCAAGTTCCAGCGATCCAATCAGAACACCTGCATCAACCAGCGTCCCATCGTCGAGCCGGGCGATCATGTGAAGCCGGGCGACGTCATCGCCGACGGTCCTGCCACCGAAAAGGGCGAGTTGGCCCTGGGCGAGAACATCCTGGTCGCGTTCATGCCCTGGGGTGGTTACAACTTCGAGGACTCCATCCTCATCTCCGAGCGTTTGAGCAAGGACGACCACTTCACCTCGATTCACATCGAGGAATTCGAGTGCGTGGCCCGCGACACAAAACTCGGCAAAGAGGAGATCACCTGCGACATCCCCAACGTGGGCGACGAGGCGCTCAAGGATCTCGACGAATCGGGCATCGTGCGCATCGGCGCCGAAGTCAAGCCGCAAGACGTGCTGGTGGGCAAGATCACGCCCAAGGGCGAGACCCAGCTCTCGCCGGAAGAGAAACTGCTGCGCGCTATCTTCGGCGAGAAGGCCGGTGACGTGCGCGACAGTTCGCTGCGCGTGCCGCCGGGAGTACAGGGAATTGTCATCGGCGCCAAGGTCTTCTCGCGCAAGGGCACCGAGAAGGACGAGCGTTCAAAGCAAATCGAGGATCAGGAGAAGGAGAAGCTGCTCGCCGACCAGCGCGACGAGACCCGTATCATCTCCGAGTCGTACTACAACAAGATGCGCAAGTGGCTGTTGGGCAAGACCACGGCCGTGCGCCTGGTAGACGACAAGGGCAAGGTTCTCTGCGCCAAGGGCCAGAAGATCGACAACGCCATGCTCGACGAGATCCCCAGCCGTCACTGGCCGGAGATTCAGATCGAGGCAGGAAAGGGCGACAACCGGGTCGAGCAACTCGCGGCCCAGCTCGAGCAGGAGCTGCGGGTGATCGATGAGCTGTACCGAGACAAGATCTCGAAGCTCACCAAGGGCGACGAACTGCCACCCGGCGTGATCAAGATGGTCAAGGTGTACGTGGCCATCAAGCGCAAGCTGTCGGTAGGCGACAAGATGGCTGGCCGCCACGGCAACAAGGGCGTGGTTTCGCGCATCTTGCCCGAAGAGGACATGCCCTACATGATGGACGGCACCCCGGTCGACATCGTGCTCAACCCGCTGGGCGTGCCGTCGCGTATGAACGTGGGTCAGATTCTCGAGACCCACCTCGGCTGGGCGGCTTTGCAGCTGGGCCGACAGATTGAGGGCATGATTCAGAAGGAATGGAAAGGCGAAGCTCTGCGCAGCAAGTTGAAGAAGGTCTTCACCGAGGAGCATCACCAGAAGTTCATCGATGGCCTCAACGAGGATGGCTTGCGCCGCTTTGCTCAAGGTGTGCGGCAAGGCGTGCACCTGGCCACCCCCGTGTTCGACGGAGCCAAAGAGGTCGACATTCGTGCGGCCCTGGCGTTGGCCGAGCTGCCGCCCACGGGACAGACGACCCTGTTCGACGGAAAGACCGGCGACCCGTTTGACCACGACGTGACGGTGGGTGTGATGTACATGCTCAAGCTTCACCACCTGGTCGACGACAAGATTCACGCCCGCTCCATCGGCCCCTACTCGTTGGTCACCCAGCAGCCGTTGGGCGGCAAGGCTCAGTTCGGTGGGCAGCGCCTGGGTGAAATGGAAGTGTGGGCCATGGAGGCGTATGGGGCGGCCTATGGCCTGCAGGAGTTCCTGACCGTGAAGTCTGACGACGTGATCGGTCGAACCCGTATGTACGAGGCCATCGTCAAGGGCGAGCAAACCCTTGAGTCGGGCCTGCCCGAATCGTTCAACGTCTTGCTCAAAGAGCTGCAGTCGTTGTGCTTGAATGTGGAGCTGATCGAAGATCCCAATGCGCCTCGCAAGCAGGAATCGACGATCGAACTCATGGCCCGAGAGGTGGCAGCCAAGGCGGGAGCGGGCGCTCCGCCAGCCGCGGCCGCTTCGGAGTAAATGCAATGACGATCTGCGCGCAGGGGAGTAGCGAACTATGACGATGAAGGATATTTTCAACTTCTTCGAGAAGCCGAAGGATCCACTCTCGTTTTCCGCGATTCGGATCTCATTGGCGTCGCCAGAGAAAATCCGGGAGTGGTCGCACGGCGAGGTGAAGAAGCCCGAGACCATCAACTACCGCACCTTCAAGCCNNATCAACTACCGCACCTTCAAACCAGAGCGCGACGGCCTCTTCTGCGCCAAGATCTTTGGGCCTGTGAAGGACTACGAGTGCAACTGCGGCAAGTACAAGCGCATGAAGCACCGAGGGGTGGTGTGCGAGAAGTGTGGCGTCGAGGTCATCCAGTCCAAGGTCCGCCGCGAACGATTGGGCCACATCAACCTGGCGACGCCGGTGGCGCACATCTGGTTCCTGAAATCGCTGCCTTCGCGCATCGGCAACCTGCTCGACATTGCGCTCAAGGACCTGGAGAAGGTTCTCTACTCGGAAGCCTTCGTGGTGGTGGACCCCAAGGAGAGCGGACTGCAGCGCGGCGAGTTGCTCACCGAGGAGCGCTATCTGAAATTGGTGGAAGAGGTGGGCGAGGACGGCTTCGTCGCCGGCATGGGTGCCGAGGCGGTTCGCGATCTGCTCAAGGCGATCGACATACACAAGCTGTCGGAGCAGCTGCGACAGGAAATGAAGGAAGCGACTTCGGAGGCCAAGCGCAAGAAGATCTCCAAGCGACTCAAGGTGGTGGATGCCTTCCGCGAGTCGTCCAATCGCCCGGAGTGGATGATGCTGGAGGTAATCCCGGTGATTCCTCCCGACCTGCGCCCGCTGGTTCCGCTCGACGGTGGCCGGTTTGCCACGTCGGATCTCAACGATCTCTACCGCCGGGTCATCAACCGCAACAACCGCCTCAAGCGTCTACAGGAACTGAACGCACCCGAGATCATCATCCGTAACGAGAAGCGGATGCTGCAGGAGGCGGTCGACGCCCTGTTCGACAACGGCCGTCGCGGCAAGACCATCACCGGCCCCAACAAGCGGCCGCTCAAGTCGCTCTCTGACATGCTGAAGGGCAAGCAGGGGCGCTTCCGNNAGCTGTTCAAGCCCTTCATCTACAACAAGCTAGAAGAACGCGGGCTGGTCACCACCATCAAGAGCGCCAAGAAGTTGGTGGAGCGCGAGCGCCCCGAGGTGTGGGACATCCTGGAAGAGGTCATCAAGGAGCATCCCATCCTGCTCAACCGCGCGCCCACCCTGCACCGCTTGGGCATTCAGGCCTTCGAGCCCCTGCTCATCGAGGGCAAGGCCATTCAGCTGCACCCGCTGGTGTGTGCGGCGTTCAATGCAGACTTCGACGGTGACCAGATGGCGGTGCACGTGCCGTTGTCGCTGGAAGCCCAGATGGAAGCGCGCGTGCTCATGATGTCGACCAACAACATCTTGAGCCCCGCCAATGGACGGCCGATCATTCTGCCCTCGCAGGACATCGTGCTGGGTCTTTACTGGATGACCCGCGAGCGAACATTTGCCCGCGGCGAGTTCCGCGACGGCAAGGGCGCGGCGGCGGTTCGCGGTGTGTACTCGACGGTGGAAGAAGTGCGCATGGCGTACGACCACGGCGAGCTGGACCTGCAGGCGGCCATCAAGGTTCGTATCGGCGGCGAGTTGGTGTTGACCACGGTGGGACGCGCCTTGCTCTACGAAATCGTCCCCAAGAAGTTGCCCTTCAAGCTGGTCAACCGCGTGATGGGCAAGAAGCAACTGGGTGACCTCATCGACAGTTGCTACCGTGTTTTCGGCCAGAAGGAGACCGTGCTGTTGGCCGACCGTTTGCGCCACCTTGGGTACGCCTATGCCACCAAGGCGGGTATCTCCATCTGCGTGGACGACCTCCTCATTCCGAAACGCAAGGGTGAGCTGCTGGAACAGGCTCAGAAGGACGTGCAGGAGATCGAGGAGCAGTACACCGAGGGCCTCATCACCGACGGTGAACGCTACAACAAGGTGGTCGACATCTGGGCACAGGTCTCCGAGCAGATCGCTGAAGAGATGATGAGCGAGATCGGCGCGGAGAACGTGACCAACGAGGAGACCGGCGAGAAGAAGCGGGTGCCTTCCTTCAACCCGATCTTCATCATGGCGGACTCTGGGGCGCGTGGCTCGGCCCAGCAAATTCGGCAGCTGGCCGGAATGCGCGGACTTATGGCCAAGCCGTCAGGCGAGATCATCGAGACCCCGATCACGACGAACTTCCGCGAAGGCTTGTCGGTTCTGCAGTACTTCATCTCTACCCACGGCGCGCGCAAGGGCTTGGCCGACACCGCGCTCAAGACCGCAAACTCGGGGTATCTCACCCGCCGTCTCGTCGACGTGGCGCAGGATTGCATCATCGCCGAACACGACTGTGGCACCTTGGAGGGCATTGAGATTACTCCTCTGGTCGAAGGCGGTGAGATCATCGAGAAGCTGGGTGACCGCATCCTCGGCCGGGTGTCGGCCGAGGATCTCTTCGACCCGTACACGGGCGAAGTGCTGGTGCAGGCCAACGAGGAGATCACCGAAGACAAGGTGCGCATCGTCGAGGACGCCGGCATCGACCACGTAAAGATCCGGTCCGTGCTCACCTGCGAGACTCGGCGGGGGATCTGCGTCCTGTGCTACGGCCGCGATTTGGCGCGTGGCCACATGGTCAACATCGGCGAGGCGGTGGGTGTGATTGCCGCCCAGTCCATTGGTGAGCCGGGCACTCAGCTCACCATGCGTACCTTCCACATCGGCGGCGTCGGCCAAGTGCGAACGGAGCAATCACAGCTCGAGGCGCGCTACAGCGGCGTGGTCAAGCTGGAGAACGTGGAGCTGACCAAGCGCGAGAAGCACTATATCGTCATGAACCGCCACGGCGAGATCGTCATTCAAGACGAAACCGGGCGCGAGCGCGAACGCTACGGACTGACCTATGGTGCCCGCCTGCACTTTGCCGACGGGGCTCGGGTCAAGCAGGGTGAGCTTCTTTCGGAATGGGATCCGTTCTCGGTACCCATCCTCACCGAAGTGACTGGCGTGGTGAAGTTCGGCGACGTCATCGAGGGCGTCACCATGGCCGAGCACATCGACGAAGTGACCGGTCTGTCACGCAAGAGCATCAGCGAGTCCAAGGACGCTGACTTGCGGCCGCGTATTTCGCTTAAGGACGAGGCCGGCAAGACCCTACGCATTCCCAACTCGGAGAATGAGGCTCGCTACTTCTTGCCCGTGGGCGCGACCATCGCCGTGTCCGAAGGTGATCGAGTGGAGGCCGGCGACATCGTGGCGCGTATCCCGCGTGAAACCACCAAGACCAAGGACATCACGGGCGGTTTGCCGCGGGTGGCGGAGCTGTTCGAGTCGCGCAAGCCCAAGGAGCACGCAGTCATCTCCGAGATCGACGGCGTGGTCAGCTTCGGCAAAGACACCAAGGGCAAGCGCAAGGTGGTGGTGACGCCTGACAAGGGCGAAGCCCGGGAGTACCTCATCTCCAAGAGCAAGCACCTGTCGGTGCGCGAAGGCGATCCCATGCACGCGGGTGAGCCGCTTATGGATGGGGCGGCCAACCCGCACGACATCCTGCGCGTGCTGGGCGAGAAGGCCCTGGCCAAGTACTTGGTGGACGAAGTGCAGGAGGTGTACCGGCTTCAGGGCGTCAAGATCAACGACAAACACATCGAGACCATCGTGCGGCAGATGCTTCGTCGCGTACGCGTCATCGATGTCGGTGACACCGGCTTCCTGGTCGACGAGCACGTGGAGAAGTACATCTACGAGGAAGAGAATGATCGCGTGTCGGCACGCAACGGGCGCCCGGCCCAGGGCGAGCCGCTCTTGCTCGGTATTACCAAGGCGTCGCTCTCCACCGAGAGCTTCATCTCCGCCTCATCGTTCCAGGAGACCACCAAGGTTCTGACCGAGGCGGCGGTATGCGGCAAGGTCGACTATCTGCGCGGACTCAAAGAAAACGTCATCATGGGCCGCCTCATTCCGGCTGGCACGGGTTTGGGGGCCTACAAGCGGCTGACGCTCAAGATCGACGAGCCGACGCCGGTTGAGGCACCGGCCGGTTCCCCGGAAGCACCTCCGGTTCCACCCACCGCGACGGGCGCAGGCGAATAGCGGTTGTGGGCCCCATGAGATCCGCGGAGCCGGACCAGGGGTGTTCCCTGTGCGCCGTGGCGCGCGCCTGTACGCGGCAAGCGGGCTCGGCGATAGGTCATGAAAAAAGCGTACGGTCGTCGTTGACTTTGCGATCTCGATTCCTATAATGCACCCCTCCTCGGGCCCGGGACTGCCAGTAGGATCCTGGCCCGTGTGAGCGTGGTCTGGTTTTGGCGAGAAACGAATCAAACATGCCCACCATTAGTCAGCTTGTAAGGAATGGCCGCGATGTCATGCGGCGGAAGACGGATTCGCCTGCCCTCAAAGGCTGCCCGCAGCGACGGGGGGTCTGCGTTCGCGTTTACACCACGACTCCCAAGAAGCCGAACTCGGCGCTGCGCAAGGTCGCGCGCGTCCGGCTCACCAACGGGATGGAAGTGACGACCTATATCCCGGGCGAGGGCCACAACCTGCAGGAGCACTCGGTGGTCCTGATTCGCGGTGGTCGCGTCAAGGACTTGCCCGGTGTTCGCTATCACATCATCCGCGGAAGCCTGGATACATCGGGGGTGACCAACCGCCGCCAGGGCCGCTCAAAGTACGGAGCCAAGAGGCCCAAGTAGGGTCGCAATTGGGGTCGTCTACAGATGCCACGCAAAGGTGAAGTTCCCAAACGAAAGCTGCTGCCGGATCCGAAGTTCACGGATCAGACGCCGGACATGCGTCGCCGTATTACCAAGTTCGTCAACACGGTGATGAGCTCGGGCAAGAAATCCGTCGCTGAGGGGATCGTGTACGGGGCGTTCGATCTGGTGGCCGAGAAGGCGGGCGATGATCCAGTGAAGGTGTGGGACAAGGCGATGGCCAACGTGCAGCCCAAGATCGAAGTGAAGTCCCGCCGCGTGGGTGGCGCGACCTACCAAGTTCCAGTCGATGTGCGCCCGGACCGGGCCTTGGCCTTGGGCATGCGCTGGCTCATCCACTCGGCGCGCGAGCGATCCGACGGACGCACCATGCGCGAGAAGTTGGCCGCCGAGTTGCTGGATGCCTCGGCCAACAAGGGCGCCGCGGTCAAGAAGCGCGAAGATACGCACAAGATGGCTGAAGCGAACAAGGCGTTTGCCCACTACCGTTGGTAGGGTCAACGCCAGATGAGGAGAAAGTAGACAGTTCGTTAGCTAAAAAGACATAAGGAAGAGAAGATTCGGGCTCGTAGGGGGTTGAAGGGGTGGGCCGAAGCGTGGTGCTTCGGGGCATCCTTCCAGCCGACCGAGTCAGTCCGGACCAGTTCTCGACCGTTCGACCCTTCAAACTGCGGACCTTGCAGTCGTTCGAAGGCCAGACAGCCTGTTGGATGATCTGCATGCGCGCGGAGGCTCAAGTTGCTCGTGGTTCGGCAATTCCCCATCACTCAGACCCGGAACATCGGGATCATGGCGCATATCGATGCGGGGAAAACCACGACCACCGAGCGCATCCTGTTCTACACCGGCGTGTCGCAAACCATGGGTGAAGTCCATGACGGGACCGCGGTGATGGATTGGATGGAGCAGGAGCAGGAACGCGGCATCAGCATTACCGCGGCTGCCACAACCTGTTTTTGGCGCGAACACCGGGTCAACATTATCGATACGCCGGGCCACGTGGATTTTACCGTCGAGGTCGAGCGCTGTCTGCGCGTGCTGGATGGGGCCGTGGCGGTTTTCTGCGCCGTGGGGGGGGTGGAGGCCCAGTCGGAGACGGTGTGGCGCCAGGCCGACAAGTACCGGGTCCCGCGCATCGCCTTCATCAACAAGTGTGACCGCCGTGGGGCGGATCCGGGGCGCTGCGTGGAACAGATGCGCGCCCGAATCAAAGCCCATCCGGTGGTGACCCAGATCCCCATGGGGCTGGAAGACTCGTTCGCCGGTGTCATCGATCTGGTTACCATGCGGGCCATTGAATGGGTCGGGGATACGACCGGGGCGGCTTTCTTGGATCGTGAGATTCCCGCGTCGCTGGTCACGCCGGCCAAGGATGCGCGGGTGGGGATGATTGAGGCTTTGGGCGAAGTCGACGATGAGGTTTTCGCTCTCTACGTGGAGGGGGCCGAAATCTCGCCAGCCCGGATTCGTGCCGGCCTTCGCCGCGCCACCATCGCGGGCAAGGCTGTGCCGGTCTTGCTGGGCGCGGCTTTCAAGAACAAGGGCGTGCAGCCTCTGCTCGATGCCGTGGTCGACTACCTTCCCTCGCCAGCCGACATGCCGCCGGTGGCTGGTCATGCGCCCGACGGGGTTCCCTGTTTGCGAGCCGCCTCTGACGAAGAGCCTTTCTCGGCGCTGGCGTTCAAGATCATGAGTGACGTGGTCACCGAGCCGCTGACCTACTTCCGGGTCTACTCGGGGCATGTGGAAGCGGGCGGCACGGTGTTCAACGCGACCAAGGGCAAGCGCGAGCGGGTAGGGCGGCTGCTGCGCATGCACGCCAATCATCGCGAAGAAATCCGCCGTGTCTCTTGCGGAAACATTGCCGCGGCCGTGGGCTTGCGCACGACGACCACGGGGGACACCTTGTGCGATGTGCGGGCGCCCATTGTGCTGGAATTGATCGATTTTCCGCGTCCGACTTGCTCGGTTGCCATCGAGGCCCGTTCCGAGACCCAGCAGCAACTGCTGACGCAAGCGTTGTCGCAGCTGGCGGTTGAGGATCCGACCTTCTCCGTGCGCACCGAAGCCGAGACGGGACAGACGCTCATCTCGGGCATGGGAGAACTTCACCTCGAGATCATCGTCGACCGGCTGGTGCGCCAGTTCGAGGTCGAGGCCAAGGTGGGACGTCCTCAGGTTGCCTACCGCGAAATGATCGCGGAGATGGCCGAGGCCGAGGGGTCTTGCATTCATCAGGTGGGCGGGCGGGGATTGTTCGCACGGGTGAAGCTCAGGGTTGAGCCTTGGCCCGACGCTCGCGGCATCCTGTTCGTGAACCAGGCTTCGTCCAGCGCGGTGCCGCGCGATTTCGTTGCAGCGGTCGAGAGAGGCGCACGAACCGCGCTCGAGCGCGGAGTCCTGGGCGGCTACGGCCTCTCCGATGTGCGGGTGACTTTGCTCGACGGCAAGTACCACCCCCTCGACTCCAACGAGATGGCTTTTCAAATTGCGGCTGCGCAGGCGGCATCCCAGGCAGCGCGTTGCGCCAACCCGGTCCTGTTGGAGCCCATCATGCGGCTCGATGTTCAGGCTCCGGATGAATTCGTAGGCGGGGTGCTCGGAAATCTTTCCGCCCGGCGGGGACGTGTGCTAGGCATGGACGCCCGCGGCGGGGTCCAGGAGATCTTTGCCGAGGTGCCACTCGCTACCATGTTCGGTTATTCAACAGATGTTCGTTCGCTCACGCAGGGACGTGCCACGTTCACCATGCAGTTCTTGCGCTACGCACCCGTACCTCTCCCGGTACGGGAGGCGCTGTCCACGCGATCCCGGGGTTCTTGATCAGTCTCGTCGGTAGGAGGACTTTATGGCCAAAGAAAAGTTCATACG
>PLNW01000073.1 GCA_003142855.1 Myxococcales bacterium | reverse complement strand
TCGCCGGCGGCGCACCATCGTGGGAGGGCATGGCGAGGCCGAGCGAAGCGAGCGGGGAGGCGGTGGCGGGTGGGGAGCCGAAGGGCGGAGCGAACCCTTTCAGGGTTCCCATATCTGCCGCCCGCCGCGCGCGGGCTGGCGCTATTGGCAGGCTACGTTGGCCAGACCTTCACGCAAGGGCCTGCAGATGGTTTCGAGCCCTGGCGCTTGGACGGAGATGATGATCTGGTCGCCTTGCTGGCCTTCTAGTTGGGTGCTGTAGGAGCCATCCTGAGCTGCCTGCACGCTCACGCCGCGGCCCATGTCGATGTTCGTTAGATACACCCAGGACTCGCTCAAGGGCGAACTGGGCGGGCTAGTCACTTTCCAATAGGTGTGGGCGATCCCATCACTGTCGGTCTCGGCAGTCGGCGGGCCGAAGGTTGGATCCGGGGGAGGAATGGGAATGTAGTACGATCCGATGGCGGGCGCGTTGCAGGAGGAGCCCACCGTCAGCACGAGCGGCAACATGAGGGCCGCTACCAAGCGCAGGATGAATCTCTTGCGGAGCAAATGTCTCATGTCCGGATGTCTGGTATGCAGGCGACGCGCCAACCCCTTCTTACGGAATCTTGCCATATTTTGCCCGGGTTGCGCCAACCGCCGTGCATACGTTGGCAACTAGGTTGTCACGTGGCGATGCGGTAGCGACGCAGTTTCTTCTGCAAGCCAAACCGCGAGAGGCCAAGCGCCTTGGCTGCCTTGGTCTGGTTCCCCCCACATTTTGTCATGGCTTCACGAATCAAAGTCCGCTCCAGGCGTTCCACCCGAGGTCGCAGGCGAATCCCATCTCGGTCGTCGGCAAGTGCAGCAGCGGGATCGGCTCCGGCTCGTACCTGGGGCGACAGGTCAGCCACGGTCACGACCGGGCCAGAAAAGGCCGCCGCGCGCGTGACTTCATTCTCCAGCTCGCGCACGTTTCCAGGCCAGCGATAGCTACAGAGCTTGGTCAACGCCGACGCGTCGACCGATTTGGCAGCGGTGCCGGACGTCGCAGCGGCCTTTTGCATGAAGTGCTGCACAAGCAGGGGGATGTCTTCGCTTCTGTCCCGCAGCGGAGGCAACACCAGGCGCACGACGGAGACTCGGAAGTAGAGATCCTGCCGAAACTTGCCCTGCTCCATCAGACGTTCCAGGTCTTTGTTGGTCGCCACCAGGACGCGGACGTTCACCTTCTGCGGACGCTCGCCTCCCACGCGGTGGAACTCACCGTCTTGGAGCACGCGCAGGAGCTTGCCCTGCATAGCGGGCGACATCTCTGCGACTTCGTCGAGAAACAGGGTTCCACCGTCCGCCACAGCAAACAGCCCTCGTGCCTCTCGGTCCGCACCGGTGAAGGCGCCCTTCACATGGCCAAAGAGCGTGGACTCCAGCAAGGTTTCCGGAATCGCCGCACAGTTCTCGGAGACAAAGGGCCGGTCTCGGCGAGGACCATTGAAATGGATAGCCCGGGCGACGAGTTCCTTGCCGGTCCCGCTCTCACCCTCAATGACCACGGGCAGGGCTGTGTCGGTCACCCGATCGAGCAGGTGAAACAAGTCAAGCATACGCGGGGTTTGCCCCACGATTTCCCGATAGTCGTAGCGCAGGGCCGCTGCCTGGCGACTTTCTTTCAGCTCCTCGCGAACCCCTTGCAGGGTCTGCTCCTGGACTCGCAGTTCTTGTTCCAGACGCCGGTTCAAGGCCTGGACTTGGTTTTCTCGGCGGCGAAGCTCTGCCAGCAACCGCGCATTCTCGATTGCGATGGCGCCCTGCTCGGCGAAATCGATGACCATAGCCTGGGCCTGGTCATCGAACACGCCTTTGCGCAGACGATGGTCCACGTAGATCGTCCCGACCACGTTTCCCTTGACCGACAGGGGCACGGCCAGCACCGAGCGAAGATGCAGATCGCTCACTGAGGCTGCTTCTCGAAAACGTCGATCTCCCGCGGCATCCACCGTGACCACCGGTTGTCCGCTCTCGGCCGCCTGTTTCGCGATGGAGCGAGAGAGCACGAAGTCGGGCGCGTCCAGGGTGGTCTGGTCGATGTTGCGCGCCACCTTCACCACCAACTCACCCGATCCGTCCTTGAGCAGGAGGAACCCCCGTTCTGCGTCGGTCATTTCGATTGCGGTATCGATGACGGCTTCGAGCACTCTCGCCAGGCGCAGATCGCTGTTGAGGCGCTTGTTGATGCGCTGGAGCCGGCGCAGACGTTCCTCGGCCCTCGTCGCTCGTTCGATGATGAGTGCCGTCGTGGTTCGCGCGTCGCTGGATGCCATGCTGAGCGAGGGCGCCTCGGGATCATGGTCGAGGCCAGAACGATACTGCACAGGCGTGTTCATCTTGACCTCCTCGAAGATGTGCGCGGCGCGGGCCTGTTCTTCCGAAGCGTGGGCATCGCTCACCCGAGTGAAAAGCCGCGCTGCCAACTGCGCCGCCCGCCAAGCGGCGGGCTTGCGTCCCTGCGCAAGGGCCGCGTCGGCCAAAGTCGATAGACGACGACCGAGTTCCCGGTCGTTCTCAGCGTCTCCCCGTGGCAGCGCTAGGACGATGCGACTCTTGGCCAGAGCAAACATTTCGTCGCCGAGGGCCGCGTCGGCCAAGGAAGCGCACGGGCTCGCAGGGGTCGAGCGAATCCGGTCCCAGGCGACGAGGGCTTCCGCAGCCTGTCCGGCCTCGGCCAGCACTTCGGCACGGGCGAGCGCACTGGCCACAGCCATGGGTTGATTCCCCGCAAGCGCAAAAGCCTCGCTGGCTGCGAGGTAGAGGGGCAAGGCTGTGCGGGGCGCGCCCTGCCGGCGCGCGATATCGGCATCTAGGGATGATGCAAAAGCCAGAAAGGCTTCCGCCTTGGTCGCGCCTGTTTCATCGCGCAGACGATGGGCTGTGCGACTTGCAGCCTCCAGGTCGCCGAGCTGAAGGAAGAGCAGTCCTGTGTTGTAGAGAGCCAGGGCCAAATCGGTGACGATGCCCAGGCGGCCGAGATCGCGGAGCGCGCGCCGGAAGGCATCGAGTGCCTCGCCGAACTGACCGGCGTCAGCCAAGACACAGCCAAGGTTGAAGACAGCGGCTGCCTGACCGTGAATGTCGCGAAGTTCATCACAGCGTCGCGCAGCCTCCTTATAGGCTTGGGCGGCAGGCACGGGTTGGCCAGCCAGTTGCCAATACAGGCCGCGCAGAGCCGGCACGCGGGCAGCCAGCGGCCTGTCAGGGGAAGACTCGGCCGCCTTTTCCAGGTCCGCAATGAGGAAATCTGCCTCCGACAGCCTCCCGGCATACGTCAGCGCCAGAGCAGCCGCCTCCTGTGCAAAAAGTCCCGCATCGGATGCCTCCCGCAGGGCTGGCTCGGCCGCCTGCAGTGCCTCCGAGAATAGGCCGCAGGACACCAACAGGCGGGCCAGCCGCGCACGCAAGCGCAGGATCTGGGAAGACCGCGGCCCTCCTGACCGGCCCACCTCCTCTAGCGCGGTCTCGAGGACATGCCGGGCGGCGACGGGATCTCCGCGCCGTCCCAGCAGCCAGGCGCGCCGTTCTGCCAGCTCGATCTTGACCTCCATCGATCCCTCGCGCGGGGGGATGTCCAGAACGGCAAGGGCGTCGTCGTACCGGCCCACAACCCCCAAAGCCGTGGCCCAGGCGATGTGCTCGGCCGACGTTCCAGCCGCAGGATCGACGTCCCTGGCGCGCATCGCGAACCGCGCCACCTCCCCCAATCGACCCACTTCGCCCGCGGCGCGCGCGGCGGCCCGAAAACACGTGGCAGCTTTTTCCGGCTGTCCCAGCGCCAGGTGCGCCTCCGCACGCCGAGGACTTGACTCGGACAAAGGATGGATTGCCCGTTGCACGAGAGGATGCAGGGTCTCATCGCGTTTGATGGCGCGAAAAACCGCGGCAGCATGCGATTCCGTGGGAACCGTCAACTCCGATTCGTCCATCCAACCTGCGGTCTGGGCTTCGCGAGTCGCTGCGGGGATGTCCAACTGGCCCCACGTGGCCAAGTCAGTGGCCAGCTTGGGCGACTGCGAAAGCACCAGGGCCGTGATCCAGGCGCGCGTGTTGCGGTTGAGGCCGGCGAACGTCGCATCAAGAAGACGGCCGAAGTCAGCGTCATCTTCGTCGACCCGGAAATTCTCGGGCCGGCCTTCGCGAACTTGCTGCACCCAACGGCGCACGAGCAATGCGGCCGAAGCCGCCAGCCCGGCTGAGGCACCTACGATTTGCTCAACCACCTGGGGTGTAGGCTCGATCCCTGCCGCGCGACTGGCGAGCGCGCGCAGGTCCTCGGCCCGCAACGGCCCAAGCTGAAGATCGACGGCCCCGACGCTGCGCAAGGCTTGCTCAGTGGGCACGATGACGAGCAGACGACCACTGGGTGATCCGCCTGCGACCGCCTCTGCGAGCAGTTCTTCTTCGCGGCCGAGTCCAAGCAACAGGCAGAGAGGCTGTTGCCGTGCGCGCGCTTCCAGCGCATCGACTAAGGCGACCGTGCGCGCCTGCAGCGATCGGGCGGGCTCGTCCCAAGATGGCACTGGCTCTGCAGGAGGGACGGACAGGTCAGCTTGCAGTGCAGCCAGCCCTCGCCCATCCACAGTGAAGGGCGGCAGCGTTTGGGAAAGGAGGGCCAACCGCACATCGCGCAGAACCCGCCGAATCAACGTGCGGCGGCCGGACCCAGGTGGACCGGAAACTGTGACCGCGACACATGGGGCATTCCCTTCCGCGAGTCGTTCCACCAGCGCCCACAGCGCTTGCTCCTCCTTTTCACGGCCGACCAGGAGCCCCGCCAGCGGATCGCCAGCGGGGTGTGGCACGGACAGGTCCAGTTCGACGGGAGCGACACCGTCCGGAAGAATGCGACGGATCTCCCGCAGCAGTTCGCGTGCGCTCGCAGGTCGGTGTTCGGCCGCAAGGGCCATCAACCGGCCCAGGAGGGCGTCCCACTCCGC
The DNA here is from genome assembly GCA_003142855.1 of Myxococcales bacterium. Lineage (GTDB taxonomy): Bacteria > Myxococcota_A > Polyangia > Fen-1088 > Fen-1088 > Fen-1137. The sequence goes on along the minus strand of PLNW01000073.1, from coordinate 167,226 downwards.
CGGCAGCCCCGGACGAAGAGAGGAAGGTGCTGGCGGCGGGCCTTCCATGAGACGGCGAACGGCCTCCATGCCCACACCGAACGGCGGCACCTCTGTCCACGCCGCATACAGGGTTGCTCCCAAGCTGAATAGGTCAGTCGCCGGGCCGCGCTCACCGACCAGAGCCTCAGGCGCGATGAAACCCAAGGTGCCTGAGGCACCTCCCGCGACCGCACCCAAGCCGTCGTGGGTTTCTGGAACCGGAAGCACCCGTGCACACAGTCCGAAATCAATGAGCACCGGACGACCTTCATGGTCGCAGCGAATATTGCCCGGGCTGATGTCACCGTGGACCAAGCCTCGGCCGTGAAGGTAAGCCAAGGCGTCAGTCAGGGCGTCTGCCGCAGCGGCGAAGCGCCGGAAGCGATCCTCGCCACGGCCGGCGGCCAAATGCGTCAGCAGATGGGGCCCTGCCAGTTGGTCGGTTACCAGAAAGAGTCGGCCAGCCAATGGGCCTTCGGCGATACGTCCGGTGTCCCGAACCCTGACGATGCCACGGTGGTCGAGTTCACTGAGACGACCGAACTCATCAAGCAGGCGGCTGACGGCCGCTGTTTCCAATCCAGCAGGAAAGAGCTTCACGGCACAGGCTGTATGGTCGGCCAGGTCGTCGGCGGCGTAGACGTCGCCACTGGCTCCCCCCCCCAGCCGTCTTCCTAGCCGGTAGCGATTCGCGACGATGGGCCAGGGGCGATCACCCGCCCCAGTCGAAGTGCCAACTTCATTGACCGCTACCACAGAGGCTCATTATACGATTTCCAAAGAGTTTTGGAAGCCGGCCTATCTTGTTGTCAGATCTGCCGCAGCGGGCGTGGCTTCGTGCGCCAATCAGGGGGTTGGCAACTTGGCGGAACTCCTGCCTCTCAGGCGCACAAGCGCTGCACTCGCCATGTTTCTGATCTCCTCATCCTCGTGGGCATCGGCCACGAAGCTCAGGTAGTCAGCAGCTTCTTGTCCCCCGAGCGCAGCAAGAGCGTCCACGATCTTGCGCATCTCACGGCGGTCCCTCATCGACTTGGTCTTGGTGAGCGCCGGGACCGCTCGCGGATCGCGCAGCTCGACCAGCGCGCCGAGCGCAGCATCGCGTACGGTCTCTTCATCGTCGGACAGGAGCGCGACCAAGGTGGGAACCTCATCGCGCAGTTTGCGGGCCTCTGCCACGCGAATGGCTTCCAGACGCAGCTCGCCGGGAGCGGCCAGGACCGCGTGCAGGGCCTGGGGCTTGGCCGACCACAACTTCTGGCGCGCGACATAGGTGGCCAGCAAATCGCCCACTGCGCGTTCCGCCAGCAGCTGCAGCACCCGTTTCTTGTCCGGCTGTGCATTCGGGTCGTACGGCATCTCGGCGCTCGCCTGGACGTCCTCGCCAAAGTGCGAAGGCGCCGCACCCTCAGGTCGAGTCGACACGTTCAGCCCCACGCCGGCGCGCGCGGCAGCCTTGCCGTCGGCCCGGACAAGTTCCGTGGACACGGTGATGCGAATCCGCGCCACGGCTGCGCCCGGTCGGGTGCTTTGCACGGCTTCGCCGTCGAAGATTCCCGCCTGCAAGAGCTGCGAGCGTGCCTTCTCCGCCAGAGCCTCCCGGTCGACCAGAGAAGCGTCGTCACCTGCGCCTGCCGTCGCCGTGACGGCCACAGGTCCGAGCCACAGCGACGGTTGGCTTGTCGCGCTTGGCCGCTTGCAAGCGTCCCCTGCTAACGAAAGCATGGCCGACACGGCGCACGGGATCGCAATCACCCGCCACCTCGAGAAACTCATGGACGTCCCCTAGGTCGAATGTGCGCCGCCCCGACGAACGCCGGCCGGGGCGAAGCCTCTTCCCGAAGGCAGGGATTCGCTCTCTGCATCGAGGTCAGATTCACTGGGTGGCTCGGCCAGGGGAATCGGGGTCTCATCCACCCGCCTGGCGAGGGCCAGCGAGATCAGGCGCAGAATTACGTCCTTGTAGGAGAGGCCGCCTGTCTTCGCCGCACGGGAGAACCCGCCCGCCAAATCGGAAAGGTCACAGTTGGGGTTCACGTCGATGATGTAGGGCGTGCCATCGGCGTGCAGGCGGATGTCCATGCGGCCGTAATCCCGCAGACCTATGCAGCGAAAGGCGTCGAGGGCCGTCTGCGCCACCTTGTCGCGCAGTTCCGGTGACAGCCCCTCGCAGCGGATCGGTCGGGTGCCCTTGTACTCTACTGAATCCTCCACCCACTTGCCTTCGAACGAAACGATCTTGGGTCGGTCGGGCGGCATGGCCGAGAAGTCGATCTCGAAGAACGGGAAAACCTGGAGTTCGCCGCCAACCTGGCCCAGCAGGGACACGTAGATCTCGCGCCCCTCGATGTACTCCTCGACCAGGGCAGGCTGATGGTAGTGGTCGAGGATATGGAGAACACGCGCGTCGAGCGCCGCCCGATCGTTGACCACCGAGGCCCGGGTGATCCCAACCGAGGCGTCTTCGCGCGCCGGCTTGACAATCACGGGAAAGCACAAGTTCACAGCGGGCAACTCGCTCTGTGCCGAAACCAGACAACCGGACGGCACCGGAACCCCGCGGGCGCGCAAGATCTCCTTCACCTTCTCCTTGCGCAGCGCCAGAGACAGGGCAAATGGCTCTGAGCCCGTGTAAGGGATTCTCTCCAGCTCCAGCAGCAGCGGCAGCAAGCTCTCGAAGCGGTTGTCGCCATGGATCGATTCGCAGAGATTGAATACCGCGGCCGGCTTGCGCGCACGCAGCTCGCTCAGCGCGCCCGCCACGTCGCTGGTCACCCCCAACCCGGAGGCCTCATAGCCGTTCGCACTCAGGATGCGAACGATGTGGTCCGCAATTTCCTTCACATCCTCGCGCGCCTTGTTCTCGGGATCCTCTTCGGCTCCCTCGAAGTCGCGATTGCAGAGGACTACGATCCGCGGCCTGGTCCGTGCCTTCACGATGCTTCCATGATTCTAGTGAGTGGCGCTGTCCGATTGCAACCGGGAACACGCACTTCTATTAGTTGTACACCAAAGTTCTTCTCAAACAAGCGGATGAGAGATCGGGCGACCGCTTCCGGAGGAGGCGCGTTCCCGATTTGTCGATGCAACGACGTGACGCCCGCGGTTTGCAGACCACAAGGGATGATGGTCGAGAACCCGTCGAGGTCGGTGGCCAGGTTGAGAGCGAAACCGTGCGTGGCGATGCCATGGCGAACGTGCACCCCGAAGGCACAGATCTTGTTGCTTCCCACCCACACCCCAGGGGTCGACTCGCGCCACTCGGCCGCAAGTCCGAGGCCGGTGAGCCACTCGACGATGCTCGCAGCCATGGCCTGTATGTGCGTGCGCACGCCCCGGCGCAGCCTAAAGATCGGGTAACCCACAAGCTGGCCCGGTCCATGGAAGGTCACGTCCCCTCCCCGCGACGTCCGGCACACCTCGATGCCCCGGGTGCGCAGAGCCGGCATGGGAAGCAACACGTGGGCCGGGTCAGCATAGCGGCCCAGCGTGATCACGGCAGGGTGCTCGAGCAAAAGCAGTGTTTCCCGTCTGCGCCCAGCCAGAATCTCGTCGCGGATTTGCTCCTGCAGTTCAAGGGCTGGCTGGTAGGCGATCCGACCCAGCCACATCCATTCGGCCACGGCACCCGTTTCGGGACGGCCGCCGCTGCTCACAGTCGCTAGCCCTCGGACATCTCGGCGAAGAAGTCCGCGTCGACAAACTCGACGTTGACCACGCCACAGATAACGCCAACTCCGTGGCGGACGCAGGTCTCGGCCAGGGCGGGACCATCCACCACCTCCACCGGCGCGCCTGACTGTTTCCATTCCGCGACGGCGTCGTCGGCCAACCGGCCGGCCAGCATGAGCACCCCTTCGTCCTGATTGCGGGCACGGATGCCGGCACGCAGCTCGCCTAGGGCGCGGCGGCCCGCGGCGGCGGCGCCTGGCCGCAAGGCGATGAGGCAGCGCGAGGGACGGAAGCCTCGTCCCCTCAAGGCCTCAAGATAGATGGTGCCTTCGACCCGCTTGACGAAGGTTGCCGGGCCGAAGCCCTCACGCTGCAGGAGAACTCGCCCCACGGCCTCGAAGGCAGCCGGACTCAGGTCCGCCAGGCGCTGCTCCAGAGCGGCCAGCGTTCGCTCGCGCAAGGCACGCCTAGCCTCGCCCAGCACGAACTCGGCTCGTTCGAGATCACTGTCTGGCGGTCGGCGAGCCAGGGCATAAAGCCCGCTGCCCGCGGGTCGCACGCGCGGGCGCTGGCCAGCGCGCAACCGCTCTTTGCCCTCGGTCGCAAGCGCCGCTCGCATCACCCGCCATGCTTCGTTGGGCTCTCCGTGGATCAGCCGCCGACGGACCGCTGCATCCGCAATCTGGCGCACATGCAAGCCGCGGCCAGGGGCCTGGCCTTTCAAGATCTCGATGGCCGCGTCGGTGGGCGAGGTGATCTTGCGGCCCTGCTGAACCGGCGTTTCCGCGGTACCTTCGCCTGCAGGCGAGCTCGCCTGCGCCGCGCTCTCGCCGGGGCCGGGTGGCGGGCTGGGGACGCCAGGCCGTTCTCCCCTGGCAGCCGCTTCGCCCGAGGAGGCGAGGGATTGGTATCTGCCACCGTCGGTTCCTTCCGGCTTGGTCTGCTCCTCGTCGTCGCGTCCGGCGCTCTCGTCCTTGAGGGCCGCGCCCGCATTTCTGTCGTTGCCAAGCGGTCGTCCTTCTTCATCCGGCTCCTCCGTATCCCGGTCCTCTCCGTCGCCTTCCAGCACGCCACTCTCAGCCAACGCTGCCGCGCGCGCTTCAGGGGACAGCGAACCACTTTCGGGCTCTTCAGGAGTTTCAGCACTCTCGCGTTCTTCCGCGCCTTCGCTCGGACTGGCATTCTCGCTGGGCGTCTCCGCCAAGGCGACGCTGGTCGCCACGGAATCGCCCGGCGCATCGCCACGTCCGCGGCGACGCCCTCGCCCTCCCCGCCGGCGTCGTCGCCCACCGCGTGCCTCGCCCGCAGCCGGCCGGCTGTCGCTCTTTTCCGGTTTCCCTGGTGCGGCCGCGGTTTCGGGCGCCGGCGCGGGCTCGACCGGAGCCTCCGGATAGCGCAGCAACCCGAAGACGCCTGGCTTGACCCGCACGAAGGGACTACCCGGGGCTTTCTTCACGGCGGCAGTGAGCTGGGTTTGCATGGTGACTTCGGGGGTTCGACCCACAAAAGTCAACAACTTGCGCTCAGTGGCCTTCTCGGTGAGTTCCTTGAAGTGAAGAGGCCGGCGCTCCCGTTTCAGAATCTCGAGGGCTGCTTCCAGAAAGGTCATGACGACCCCGTCTCTACCACAAACTGCGCATGCGTGGCGGTGAGCTCTTCGTGGTCAGCAAGAAGCGTGCGCTTTTTTGACGACACCCCCCGGAGGCGTTACCCGTGAGGGATGAGTTGTGCGCGCAAGATTGGAGTGCTTCTCGGCGGATTGTCGTTGGAACGAGATGCTTCCGCCCGGGCCGGCGAGGCCATCGTCGCTGCCCTACGCCGAGGGGGCCATGATGTCCATACCCTTTTTGTCGATCGTCACGTCGATATGGCCCTGCGCCAGTCCGGGATAGACGTGGCTTTCTTGGCCGTGCGCGGCCGGTATGGCGCGGATGGGTGCCTTCAGGGCCTGCTGGAGATGCTTGCGATCCCGTATACCGGTTCGGGCGTATTGGCCTGCGGGCTAGCCATGAACCGCGCAAAAACCAAGGACGTCTTGCGCTTGCACAATCTGCCCACTGCGCCTGCCTACCTGATTCGCTCCCGGCAACAGGACAACATCAGCGAAGTTCACGGCGCTTTCGGGTTCCCCGCGGTCGTGAGGTCGGTGGGTGCCACGCTGCTTTTCGGGGGCACCCTGGTGCACGACGAAATGGAACTGGAAAGCGCGCTGGAGAGCGCGTTTGCCCTGGATGACGAGGCCCTGGTTGAGCGCTTCGTGCAGGGGAGACCCATCTCCGTGCCGATTCTCGACGGCCAGGCGCTTGGCGTGATGGAGGTATCCCGAACCGGATCTTGGGCTGTAGGACGGTTGTCGGGCGCACGAGGCCATGAAGTTTGTGCCCCCGCGCGCCTGGCGTCTGCCCGAGAAGCTTCGGTATTGCGCCTGGCGACCCAGGCCTACGAGGCGCTGGGCTGCGACGGTCCCGCTTGCGTCGAGATGGTGGTCAGCGAACGGTTCAACGAGATCATCGTGGATGTGGATTCCGCGCCGTTGCTCTTGCCCGGAGCCCCACTGCCCCGCGTGGCGCACGAAGCCGGGGTTGGCTTCGATGATCTGATCGAGGAAATCTTGGCCGGCGCACGGCTACGCGCCCACGGAATTCGCCGCAATCGACGCACGGATCACAGGACCTTCGAAGGTCCGGACCGCCGGGCGACGGCGGCTCTGGCGGCCCACTGATCCGGAGGCCGGTGGGCCGAGGCCGGAAACGCATCCGTGGACCAGTGCCGGATTCGGAGCCGGCTGTCGGTCCCGGCCCCGCAACCGACAACTAGAGCACCGAACGGTTTGCCGGACCGAGTGAAATTGCGCAGTTGCGAGCGGCCCGAGGCGCGACGAGGGAGAATACTCGACGTATTTGACCGAGGAGCAACGAAGGGACGCGACGCAAATCCGCGATTTCACGACGGGAGGCAAACCGTTCGGTGCTCAAAAACCAACTACGACTTTTCGAGAGGCGGTACCCGGTCCTGCGGTACCATGGTGCCGCTTTGCCTCGTACAGCCCGCCGTTTTGCTTTTTTCGGGACCACAGCCCTGGCCATCTCCATCTTGGTGCCAGTCGGCATCGGACTGTGGAGCCGAGGCGTGGTGCCCTGGTTTCGAGCACGCCTGGAACGGGCGATCGGGCGTCAGGTGCGGATGGACAGCCTTGCAATCGGCGGTTGGCGCGTCCTGGTCGCGCGTGGCGTGGAGATCTTCGGGGCGCCCCCATTTGATGCAGAGCCGATCGTACGCGCGGAGCGCATCGTCGTGCGACTGGGCGGGCCGGGGCATGGATTCTGGGAACCTGCCGAGGTGACGGCAGACGGTCTTGACGTGGAATATCTGCGCACCGGAACCGCCGACAATCTCTTCGGCCCGCCATCGGTAGCGGTTCCGTCGCTGACGTCGGGCAGCCGGCGTTTTTTGCGCGAGATGCCGGTTGCGCTTGCAGCCCGAAGAGCGCGCGTGCACGGCGTGGTGGTTCTGCCGGGCGGGGTACGCATCGATTTTCGTGCGCCCGATGCCAATTTTCAGCGCCCAGCTCAAGGCCAGCCGTCGGCGTCTCTGCGCGACTTGGTCCTCGAAGTGGGGAGCGCCGCGACCTTGCGCGTATCCGAGGTTGCGATCGAGAGTTTGCGCGGCATCCCGGTGGCCGCGACGGGCCGGGGTGCCAGCCTGGTGATCCCTGGCGGCGGCGTTCTGGCGGAAGGCGCGACGGTCGAGGCACGCTTCGCTGGTCAGGGCGTGTCCATCGAACTGCGCCGGGATGACTCGCACGGTGCATCTCCCGGCCTGCTCATCTCCGGCCGGACAGCGGGTGATGTGGCTGAGCTTCAGGTGGATGCACATGATTGGCCGCTGCGCGCACTGGGCGTGATGGCGGAACCGCGCGGGGTAGGATTGGACGATGCGCGCGCCGACCTGCACCTCGTGGCGTCCTTGGACATGGAACGTCGGCTCGTTCCTTTTCAGGTGGACGGCCAATTGCGCGGTCTCGAGGTACACCATCCGGCGGTTGACCGGACCCCCTGGCGCGACCTGGGCATGGAAGTCCACGTGAGTGGCCAGGTGGCAACCGCGGCCGGCCGAGTCGACATCGAATCAGCCGAGGTGCGCGCGTTGGGCGCGCATCTCGACGTCAAGGGCTGGGCCGAGTTGCTGGGAACGCCCCGTGGGGAATTCACCATCAGCACGCCACGCGCGGCACCCTTGCCGTGCAGCTCGCTGCTCGCGGCACAGGCACAGCCGGTTCGGCAGACCTTGGCGGGGCTCACCCTGGGCGGCAAATTGGGGGTGGCGGTTGCCTTTTCTTTCGACGCCGCGGCCTGGGAAACCTCGACCCTCGACGTCCGTGTCGATCCGCGCTGCACCGTCAAGACGGAACCGCAGCTGCTGGCCAATCTGACACCCGCTCTGCTTCGGCAGACGCCCACCGGCCCGCAGGCGCCCAACCTCCCTTTGGGCAAGTACCACCCGGATTTCGCCTCGCTGGCGGAAATGCCGAGTCACCTGCCGGCGGCCTTTCTCACCTCCGAGGATAGCCGCTTCTTCGGGCACAATGGCTTTGACATCGAGATGATTCGCCATGCTCTGGTGCAGGATCTCGAGACTCGGACTTTCGGACGCGGGGCCAGCACCATCACGCAGCAACTGGCCAAAAACTTGTTCTTGAGTCCCCATCGAACCCTGGCCCGGAAACTAGAGGAAACCGTGCTGGCGTGGCGCCTGCACAATCTCCTCGGGAAGGACCGTGTTCTTGAGCTCTACTTGAATGTGATCGACTTGGGGCCGGGAATTCGCGGCGTGCGCCAGGCTGCGCGCGTCTACTTTGGCAAGGAACTTCGCCATCTCCTCCCCATCGAGTCCGCCTATCTGGCGGCGCTGGCGCCCAACCCGCATGTGCTGGCGCGACGATTTCGCGATGGCCACGTGGACGACGGTTGGCTGCAGAGACTCCATGATCTGCTTGCCATGATGAGGCGCAGCGGCCGTCTCACGGCCGAGGAACTTGCCGCGTCCCACGGAACCAAGCCGGCGCTGCGCAAACTCGACAAGGAGTCTGCGGGGCGTTGACATGGGGTAGTGCTACTCTTGTCGTCATGAATCTCTTGCGAAGTGTGACTTTGTGCCTGGCATCCCTGCTGGTGCCGTCGCTGGCAGCGGGCTCGTTGGTCCAAGCCTTGGACCTGGCGGAGCTGACCGCCCAGGCCGAGCGCATTGTGGTCGCGCAGGTCGTGTCAACCAGGAGCGATTGGGATCCCTCCCACCGGACCATTCGCACGCGCACCGAGATCAAGGTCGAGGAGGCTTGGAAAGGGGCGGTCGCTCCCGGCGAGACCATCGTCATCGTTCAGCCGGGCGGCAGCGTGGGCAATATCGAAATGCGCGTGCACGGCATGCCCAGCTTTGCGCCTGGCGAGAAGACGGTGCTGTTTCTTGCCGGCCAAGCCGCGCCTCGCGTGGTGGGAATGAGTCAGGGCAAGCGCTCTTTGGCTTGGGACAGCACGGCCAAGCGCTGGGTCGCGAAAGGCGCGGAGCATTCTGCGGTTGTGCGCCGCGATTCGCAGGGCCGGCTGCAACCGGCCCCGGCCGAACCTGCCACGGGGCTGGATGAGTTTCGCCAGCGAGTGCGCGCGCTGCTCAGGCCGTAGGAGATCCGGGACAACTTCCATGAGCACCCGAGCCATGCTAGTCGTGCCGCTTGTTGTGGCAGCGTTGTTTGCCCTGCCCTTGCCTGCCGCAGCCTACGTCCGCACGGTAACCGAGGCGGGCGCGCTATCACGTTGGAAAACCCCTTGCCCAACCATGGAGTTTTCCCTGGGCGCCCCTCCGCCCGTGTCGGATTCTCAAGGCTATTTTGAGGCGGCTAGCGCAGCGGGCGCGGCCTGGAGTCAAGCGGCGCTCGATGGGGTCAATCGATGCACCAACGTGATCTTCACCGTGGTGTCGGTCCCCGATGTCGCCGGCCCAGTGGGCATGGACTACCACAATCGATTGATCTTCCGCCAGGACAAGTGGTGTCGCGAACCTCCGCCTAGTGGAGATGATCCCAACGACCCCCCTTGCTATGACGAGCACGCGTTGGCCATCACTTCCGTGTTCCAGCTCAAGAACAGCGGCGAGATCTTGGATGCTGACTTGGAGGTCAATGCCTACAACTTCACCTGGGGCGACTTCGTGACCCATCCCGAGCTGTTCCAGACCAACACCCAAGACTTCCAGGGGGCGATCACCCATGAGTTCGGGCACGTCATCGGTCTAGACCACACGTGCTTCAACCCAGGGGCGACTTTTGCCGACGGCAAGGTGATTCCGCGGCCCCTGGATAACCTGGGCAACCCGGTGCCTGATTGCAGCGACGACGACCTGCCGACCGTCATCACGCAGGCGACGATGTACGTCTCGGTTGCTTCGCCCGGCGCGGAGGTTGATCTGCGCAGTCTGTCGCTCGATGACGTGCAGGCCGTGTGCGATATCTACCATGTCGAGCCGAACTTCGTGTGCCTCCCTCCGTCGGGAGCCTATCTGGCAACCGGCGGCGGTGGCTGTTCCTACCCGGCGCGACCGAGACGTGACTCTATTGCGTGTGTGCTGGTGCTCCTGCTGATGGCGACGGTGGCCCGCCGTCGGCGCTAGCCGCACGGGGCGCCAGCCGGAATTCCAAAGGATCGGGCTGCCCCATGGCGCGCACTATGGGGATGGTCTGCGACGCATGGTCTTTGGCTTGGACCGCGACCGCATATTCGCCCACAGGGAGGCGGATCAAGAATTGGCCTTGCGGGTCGGATGTGACCCGAATGGCGGGGCGCACGGGCTTTCCGGCGGCACGGGCTTCCACCTGAGCACCCTCCAGAACCTGGCCGCCCTGGTCCAGGACGCGGCCAGAAATCACCACACCGGTTGCCACGACCACATCGCCCAGATCGCGGGCATCGCCTGGCGCAAGCAAGAGTGGCTCGCGTCGCAGAGGCAGTTTGTCAGGCGGTGAAACCTCAAGCCGCGCACGCCCCGGAGCCAATCCCCTGACCTCGAAGTGTCCCTGCGCATCGGAAAGCGCCGTGCGAATGCTCCCCTGACGCGCCAGCGAGCCCGGCGGCAGCTCGGCCGCCTCGGCCGCCGTGGGCAAGGCGCCGGGCAGAACGATCACCTCGTCCTGTCCGCCCACTAGCCCGACCACCGAGACGGGCACTGCGCGCAGCGGAGAGCCGTCCTGGTCAAGCACTCGGCCCGACACGAGAGCCGCCCGCGCGAGCCTGGGGGCTACTTGGACTTTGTTTCCGCCGGCAAGCGAGATTTCCGGCGCATCCAACAGGATGTGGCCGTCCAGCCGGGCGAGAACCTGGTAGCGACCGGGCCGCATCGGCCCGACGGTGAACTTGCCCTCCTCATCCGACTGGCAGCCCACGGGCAAGTCGTCGGATGGCATGGTCAGCACGTCGACTGCGGCCCCCGGAAGGGTTCGGCCCATGTCGTCGCGCACGCGGCCCTCCACGAAGGCGCCCGGGCCCAACAGCAACCGCACCGGTGCCAAGTGTCCTGTGTTTTCTTCGATCACCTGACTTGCCGTCGCTGACACCAGCTTGCCATGCGTGGCGCGAACCGCGAACCGGCCCAGACCCAAACCCGCGAACGAAAAAGCGCCATGCGCGTCTGCCACCGTCTCACGCGGCCAGCGCAGGCCTGGCCCGCCCAGCACCACATGCGCTTCTGGGTCGGCGCGGGTTGGGCTGCTGAGCACGAGGCCGCTGAGGCTGCGCCCCTCTCCTTCGAGCGCCAGCACGACCGATTCCGAGTCTGGCACGGCTCGATCGAGTTCCAACGTGCCGAAGCCGGCAGCCTCGGCAAGCAGCGTCCATGTTCCCGGCAGCAAGCGAGGCAAGACAAAGTGTCCGTCGGGATTCGAGCGCGCCTGCACCACGGAACCGGAGTGCTTGTCCTTGGGCCAAGCGATGACCAAGGCGTCCGGCAGGGGCGTACCGCGGCTGTCCTGCACCGTGCCCACGAGGTCGACGGGCGGGCCCAGGTTTGGCGCGGCCACCGATCTTGCGTCGACCGCCGCGTCGCGCTTTGGCTTGGATCCCCGGCAAGCCAGCCCGCCGGCAGCCACGAGGATGTGCGCCGCCATGAGCACAGTGGCGATGCCGGCTTGTCTGTCAGTGCTTGCGATGGGCATCAGTCGGTGCTAATGGTACGCCCTCTCGGAGAAACCATGCCTGCGCAGTGTGCAATTTGCGGTAAACAAAGGAAAGTGGCCAACACCGTGAGCCACTCGAACATCAGGACCAAGAGCCTGCAGCGGCCGAACCTGCAGAATGTGCATGTGGTGATAGAGGGCTCGCGAAAGCGCGTGCGCGTCTGCACCCGTTGCATCCGTTCCGGTTTCGTCGCGAAGGCTCCGTAGCCTCGGGTTGCGCCGCATTTCACGTTTGGCTTCAGGCCGCCACGGCCACGGCATCAATTTCGACCTGCGCGCCCCGAGGTAGGGCTGCGACTTGCACGGTGGCGCGCGCCGGTGGCGTGCTTGCGAAGTACGTGGCGTAGACCGCGTTCACGGCAGCAAAGCTCGCCAGGTCGGTCAGATAGATGGTCGTCTTGACCACAGCGTCCAAGGACACACCAGCAGCCTTGAGCACGCCCGCCAAGTTCTGCATCACGCGGTGGGTTTCTTTTTCCACGTCGCCATTGCCCACCAGCTCGCCGGTTTCTGGATCGAGCGGAATCTGGCCAGAACAGTAGATGCTGCGAGCGCCCTGTACGATCACGGCCTGGGAATACGGGCCGATTGCGCGCGGGGCAGACGAGGTGGAGACGATCTCGCGAGTCATTGTCCGATGATAGCAAGGGACGCGGCCAGGGCACATTTTCGCAGATGCCATGTTGCCAAGCCAACCCTGGCGGCAGTACCTTTTGAAGGTGAGATCTGCCAGGCGGCCGCGGCGCCGGAATGCCGAACCCGAGACCGCGGCATCCCTGATGTCGGCCGTGGTGGCGAGCATCGGCGGTGAGCACCGGGCCCGCGAGCACCGCATCTTCGCTGCCTACGAGCAAGCCGTGGGCGGTCCCTTGCGCCAGCACACCAGGGCCGAGCGTCTGCACGAAGGCACGCTCTTCGTACGCGTGTCGAGTTCCGCGCTGGCCCACCAGATCACCCTGCTCAAGCGGGAGATCCTGACGCGCATGCAGCCGCTGGTGGATCCCGGGACGGTCACGGACCTGCGCACCCGCGTGGGTCCGCTGGATGCGCGCTCGTGAGCCGGAGAACGGCGAAAGTGACGACAATCTTCTTCATTGGGAACCGTCCCTACGCGCGCATTCCGCAGTTCCGCGCGTCGAGAAACTTGAGCTGCCGGTACAGGGTTTCGACGAGAGGCATGTGCGCACCGGCTTGCTGGGCGGCGCGCAGAGGGTTGCCGTAGATGGCCTCCACCTCCATGGGTCGGTGGTCGTCGAAATCGACCTTCAGGCTCGCCCGGTAGGGCTTCATCGCCACGGTCATGTCGAGCATCTTCCGCACGAAGCTGTCGTCGATGTGCCGGCCGCAGGACCGCGCCCCTGCCACCACCTCGCGCATGATGTCCTCGGCCAGGTCGCGCGTGTGCGGATCGGCCATCAGCTCCCGCGTGTCCGCGTTCAACACCACCGACAGGCCGCTTATCGGCACGTTCCACACCAGCTTCTGCCAGCGCGCCAGCAGCAAATCCTCCAACAGGTCGACCTCGATGCCTGCAGCCGCGAAGTCCTGGCCGATGGCGCGCATGCTGTCGCTGACACCAGCCACAGCGCGATTAGCCGCGTACTGCGCAAAGCGAACTGCACCGTAGTCGGAATGGCAGATGTGGCCCGGGCCGACCCTGTTGGAGCAGAGAAAACACAGACCCGCCAGCACGGTATGGCCGGGCGCGGCCCGCGCCGCCTCCTCTTCACCGCCTAGCCCATTCTGCATCAGCAGCACCACCCCACCCTCGGCTAGCACCGGCGGCAGCAACGACGGCAACAAGTGATTGTTCGTGGCCTTCAACGCCACCGCTACCACATCACAACGGGGCATGTCGCGCACGTCCCGGTAGGCCTGCACGCGCGGCAGCACGAAGTCGCCGTCCTTTGAATCCACGACCAAACCGTGCTGGCGCACATGCTCGAAATCGCTGTGCAAAAGAAAATGCACATCGCAACCAGCCCGACACAGGCGTGCGCCATAGAAGCCGCCCAGCGCGCCCGTGCCCAAGATTGCGTATCGCCTCGGGTGTGGCATGGCCCGTGAGTATAGAATCCTCCTGCACTGCTGTCGCCAAACGTCGAACTACGACATGAAGCCCCGTCCAGAACCGCGCCGGGTTACCATGTCGCCGTTACCAGGCAGGACGGCCTGGGAAGGGTCACCATGCGAAACATTGGACCAAGGGCTTTGCTTCAACTTCTTGTCGCCCTCCCCGTCCTGGGGCTGATCAGACCCGCCGTTGTGGCCGCGCATACCTGCGCCAAAGGCAACTGCGTGAATGGCAATGGCCTTCTGGTGTACCCGGACGGGGGCAGTTACGAGGGCCAGTTCAAGGATGGGAGGTTCGAGGGCCGCGGCATCAAGATCTTCGACGACGGCGGCAGCTATGAGGGCGAATTCAAGGGTGGCCGGTACGAGGGAAAGGGGACCAGGGTCTGGGGCAACGGCGCGAAATTCGTCGGCGACTTCAAGGGAGGCCTGATGGACGGCCAGGGCACCCTCACCAGTCCCGGCGGCGCAAAATACGTGGGAGGTTGGAAGAACAATTTTCACGACGGCCGAGGGACGGAAACCCAAGCCAACGGCGATGTCTATGAAGGTGAATTCACAAACGGCAACAGGAATGGGCATGGCGTAACCAGGTCGAGAAACGGCCGCGCCTACGATGGAGAGTGGAAGGACAATCTGTTCCATGGCCGAGGGACGGAAACCCAAGCCAACGGCGATGTCTATAGAGGCGAATTTACAAACGGGAACAGGAACGGGCATGGCGTGACGAGGTCGAGAAACGGCTTCAGCTACGATGGAGAGTGGAAGGACAATCTGTTCCATGGCCGAGGGACAGAAACCCAAGCCAACGGCGATGTCTATGAAGGTGAATTCACAAACGGCAACAGGAACGGGCATGGCGTAACCAGGTCGAGAAATGGCTTCAGCTACGAAGGAGAATGGAAGGACAATCTGGCCCACGGCCGAGGGACAGAAACCAAAGCCAACGGCGATGTCTATGAAGGTGAATTCAGAAACGGGACCAGGAACGGGCATGGCGTGATGAGGTTGAAGAACGGCCGCAACTACGATGGAGAATGGAAGGACAATCTGTTCAATGGCCGAGGAAAGCTTACCCAGCCAGCCGACCTGACCTACGAGGGCGAGTTCAAGAACGGGCTGTATGACGGACATGGAACGGTGACTTTCTCCGACGGCGCGACCTACACAGGGGATTTCAAGCTAGGAAAGTGGCACGGAAAGGGCGATCACAAGCTTCGAAATGGCGCGCACTACTCGGGGGAGTTCGTCGATGGCCTGTACGACGGGAAAGGCACCCTGACCTACGCGGACGGCGGGGTGTACACAGGGGAATTTCGCGGCGGAAGGCGCGAAGGCAAGGGGGTCGTCACATTTGCCGACAGGAGCAGATACGAGGGCAGTTTCAGAAATGATTGGGAAGAAGGCCAAGGCAAGCGCATCTACACCGATGGCAGTGTCTATGTCGGGGACCTGAGGAACGGCAAACGCGAAGGCAATGGCAGTTTGGAGTCGCGAGATGGGCAGAAGTACGTCGGCGAATTCCGCAACGACTACTTCGATGGAAAGGGAACCCTGGTGATGCCACGAGTAGGCACCTACAAGGGGGACTTTAGAAACGGAAGATACGACGGCGCCGGAACCCTCTTCCTTCTGACAGGCACCAGCGTCACTGGCCAGTTCAGGGGCGGCCTACTCGATGGGCCATGCACTCTCAAGCTCAAGGACGGTGTGGTCGTCAAGGGAGGGTTTAGATACGGCGTTCCCGATGGCATGTGGTCGCGCGAGGAAGCCGACGGGACGAAGAAGGAGTGGCAATTCAAGGACGGGCTTCGCAAGGAGATCGATCAGGCCTTGAAGGCGATCTAGGCATCAATATAGAACCGAACGAAGGATTCCATGAAAACACGAAAACTGGGGACGCAAGGGTTGCAAGTGTCGGCGCTCGGCCTGGGCTGCATGGGTATGAGCGAGTTCTATGGTCCGCGCGATGATGCCGAGGCTATCGCGACCATCCATCGCGCCATCGAGTTGGGCGTGGATTTCTTCGACACCGCCGACATGTACGGCCCGTTCACCAACGAGCGTTTGGTCGGGCGCGCGCTGGCGGGACGGCGCAAGCACGTGGTCATTGCCACCAAGTTCGGCAACGTCCGCGGCCAGGACGGCGCATGGCTGGGCATCAGTGGGCGGCCCGACTACGTGAAAAAGGCGTGCGACGACTCGCTCATGCGCCTGGGCATCGACCACATCGATCTCTACTACCAGCACCGCGTGGACAAGGACGTGCCCATTGAAGAAACCGTGGGCGCCATGGCTGATTTGGTCAGCGCGGGCAAGGTGCTCTTTCTCGGTCTGTCCGAGGCCGCAGCCGCGACCATCCGGCGCGCGCACAAGGTCCATCCCATCACGGCGCTGCAAACCGAGTATTCGATCTTCGAGCGCCACGTGGAAAAGGAAATCCTGCCGACGCTGCGCGAACTGGGCATCGGGTTCGTGCCGTACAGTCCGCTCGGCCGAGGAATTCTGACTGGGACTATTCGCAAGGTCGAAGACCTGGGGCCTGGTGACTCAAGAGTCCAGCGCTTCCCTCGCTTTCAGGGCGAGAATTTCGCAAAGAACCTTGCCGTGGCCGACGTGGTCGCCAAGGTCGCGTCCGGCCGAGGCGTCAAGCCCGCTCAGGTCGCGTTGGCCTGGGTGCTCGGCCGAGGCGAGGACGTGGTGCCCATCCCAGGCACCAAACGACGCAAGTATCTCGAAGAGAACGCCGCCGCGGTTTCGGTCCAGCTGTCACCCGCCGATTTGCAGGTTCTCGACCAGACCGGCCAAGCAGTGGGCCAGCGTTACGCCGACATGCGCCCCATCGATGAATAGAGGGGAAACTAGCCCAGCGCCGCGCGCAGCTCGGCTACAAATGCTTCCAGCGCGGGTACTGGATCGCGACCCTCGCTCACGGCTCGCTCGATCACGCGGACTGCGGCGCTGCCAACCACCACGCCGTCGGCAAATCCCGCTACGGCGCGCGCGTCCGCCGGCGTGGCGATTCCGAATCCCACAGCAACGGGCAGGCGGCCGCCGGACAGTTCGCGCACTTGTTGCACACCCGCGGATGCAGCGGCCAGATTGGGCAATTGACTGCCTGTGATGCCGGTCAGGGAGACGTAATAGAAAAAGCCGCCGGCCACGGCGGCGGCGGCCTTGACCCGCGCCGGTGTCGACGTGGGCGCAATGAGAGGCACCAAAGCCAGACCCTGCTGGGCGAGGGCCTGGGCCAGCTCGGGATCTTCATCGGGCGGCCAATCCACGCAGAGCGCTCCGTCGGCGCCAGCCTGCTTAGCTTGGGCAGCAAACTTCGCAGTGCCACGCACGAAGATGGGGTTTGCGTAGCCAAAGAGCACCACGGGAACGTCCGGATTGTCAGTGCGCACGGCCCGGCACAAATCGAGCGCCTTGGCCATGCCCCCGCCCGCGGCGAGCGCGCGGCGCATGGCTGCCTGAATCGCCGGCCCGTCAGCCGAGGGGTCGCTCCACGGCACGCCTAGTTCGAGCACGTCAGCTCCGGCTCGCGCGGCGGCCAGCAGAAGGCGGCGACTGGTGTCGAAATCGGGGTCGCAGCCGGTCAGGTACAGGACCAGCGCCTTGCGGCCCTGCGAGCGAGCCTTGGCAAATGCGGCGGCTATGCGCGAGGTGGACGGCGCAGTTGTCATGACGACACCCCCGCGCCGAAGTGCTTGGCAATGGTGCCCATGTCCTTGTCGCCGCGGCCCGAGATGTTGATGATGACGCTGGCACCGTCGGGGAGTCGCTCGGCCACGCGGGG
Organism: Myxococcales bacterium; assembly: GCA_003142855.1. Classification (GTDB taxonomy): domain Bacteria; phylum Myxococcota_A; class Polyangia; order Fen-1088; family Fen-1088; genus Fen-1137. The sequence continues at coordinate 149,440 of PLNW01000073.1, read as the reverse complement.
CAGTCCTGCCACCGCGTGCGCGCTTTCCAGGGCCGGAATGATGCCCTCGCAGCGGGCCAGCCGGCGACATGCGTCCAGGGCCTCCTGGTCCGTGGCCGCCAGGTACACGGCTCGCCCCGTGTCGCGCAGAAAGCTGTGCTCGGGTCCGACGCCGGGGTAGTCGAGGCCAGCCGAGATGGAGTGGGCTTCGGCAATCTGGCCGTCGTCGTCGCACAGCACGTAGGAACGCGTGCCGTGCAGCACGCCTGGCCGGCCCTTGCCCAGGGTGGCGGCGTGGTGGTTGGTGTCGACGCCCTCGCCCGCTGCTTCCACGCCAAAGAGCTGTACCCCGGGATCATCGATGAATCCGCGAAACAGGCCCATGGCGTTGGACCCGCCGCCCACGCAAGCCAGGCATGCGTCGGGCAGCCGACCTGTGGCAGCCTGGATCTGGACGCGCGCTTCGCGGCCGATCACCGACTGCAACTCGCCCACCATGGTCGGATAGGGATGCGGGCCAGCCACGGTTCCCAGCACGTAGTGCGTGGTTTCCACGTTGGTCACCCAGTCGCGCATGGCTTCGTTCATTGCGTCTTTCAAGGTCGCGGTGCCGTTCTTGACCGAGTGGACCTTGGCCCCGAGCAACCGCATGCGAAACACGTTGAGCGATTGGCGTTCCACGTCGACGGCGCCCATGTAGATCTCGCAGGGCAGCCCGAACAAGGCGCACACCGTGGCCGTGGCCACGCCGTGCTGCCCAGCCCCAGTCTCGGCGATGATGCGCTTCTTGCGGAGGCGCTGGGCCAGCAGAATCTGGCCCACGCAGTTGTTCAATTTGTGCGAGCCGGTGTGGCAGAGATCCTCGCGCTTGAGAAACACGCGCAGGCGGCGGCCCTGGGTCTTGGCCACGTGATCGGCCAGCCGCGCCGCCTCGGTCAGCGGCGTGGGCCGACCGACATAATCGCGCAGCAACCGGTCCAGCTCGGCGCGGAAGGTCGGGTCGGCCGAGAAGTGCTCCCATGCATCCGTCAGCTCTTCGAGAGCGGGCATCAGGGTCTCGGAGACGTAGCGACCTCCGTAGAGACCAAATCGACCGGGAACTTGGGGAAGAGTGGACATCTGACTGGCGCCACTATATGCCTTGGTGTACTCCCGAGTTCAATCAACAGCTCGCGCATCATGTCGACGAAACAGGACGACGATTTCGATCCCAGCCAGCGGCGGCTTTGCCCGGACGGTTCTTGCGTGGGTCTTCTGGGCAGTGACGGGAAGTGCAAGATTTGCGGCACGCCCGGGTCTGGCGGGGCCGCGGTGACGCCAGCCGCGAACTCGCCTGCCCTGCCCACTCCCGAGCCGGAGATCAGTGACGAGTCTGGCGCGCCAACCATGTCTGGCGCTGAAGAAGCAGCCTTTGACCCCAACCGCCGGCTTTGCCCCGATGACGCCTGCATCGGCGTGATCGGCAGCAACAACCGGTGCAGCGTTTGCGGCCGTCACGGCTGACCGCAAGCGGGGTTCCGGCAATCAGTTCAAGCGATACTTGAAGTTACGCGACTAGCACGATCGACCCAGTCGTCGCACGTGCCTCCAGGGCCGCATGAGCTGCACCGACTTCGCGCAGAGAGAACTGCCGCGGCGGCAGGATGCGCACGGCACCCGAGCGAACGACCCCGAAGAGATCGCCGGCCATGCGGCGCAGGGCTTCGGGCGTGGCGGCGTAGGTGCCCAGGGTCGGGCGGGTCAGATAGAGCGATCCCTTGACGCTGAGGGCGCCAAGGTCGAAAGGCGGAACCACGCCGGAGGACTGACCGAACATGACCAGGAGGCCGCGCGGCTGCAGACAATCCAGCGATCCGGCAAAGGTATCCTTGCCCACGCCGTCGTAGACCACGCGCACCCCGCGCCTGCCCGTGATCTCACGCACGCGCTCGACGAAGTCCTCGCGTGTGTACACGATGACATGGTCACAGCCGTTGGCGCGCGCCAGCGCCACCTTCTCGTCGCTGCCCACCGTGCCGATCACCGTGGCCCCCAGATGCTTGGCCCACTGGCAGGCGATCTGCCCCACCCCGCCAGCCGCCGCGTGCATCAGAATGGTGTCGCCAGGCTCAATCTGGGTGGTCTGCAACAGCAGGTACTGGGCGGTGAGGCCCTTCAGCATGATGCAGGCAGCGGTGCGATCATCGATGTCGTCAGGCAAACGCACCAGGCGATCCGCGGACACCACGCGTGCTTCTGCGTACGCCCCTACTGGTCCTGTGCCACAGGCCACGCGATCACCCGGCTGGAAGTCGGTGACCCCAGGGCCGACCGCTTCCACCACGCCGGCGGCTTCGCTTCCCAGGCCGCTGGGAAGCGGCAGCTTGTACACGCCCCTACGGTGATAAACGTCGACGAAGTTCACGCCCACGTAGTGGTGACGAACCAGGGCCTCGCCTGGACCCGGTGCAGCCAGCGTGACCTCCTCCCATGACATGACTTCCGGGCCGCCCGTGTTGTGGATGCGAATGGCCTCGGTCATGCATGAAATCTACCATCGCTGTGTCCGCGGGGCACGAGTGGTACAACTACCTCATGGGCTCTTTGTTTCTCGACGCCTGCCGTGGCGAACGCACGCCGCGGCCGCCCCTCTGGTTGATGCGCCAGGCAGGCCGCTACCTGCCCGAGTACCGGGAAGTGCGCAACAATGTCACCTTCCTTGAGCTGTGCAAGACACCGCTGCTTGCGGCCAAGGTGACCATGCAGCCCATCCGGCGCTTCGGCTTTGACGCCGCGATCTTGTTCTCCGACCTTCTCATTCCCCTGGAAGCCATGGGGCAGACGGTTAGCTTTACCGAGGACGGCCCCACCCTCGCGCCGCCGGTGCGGAGCGCCGCTGATCTGGCCCGGCTCGCGCTGTTCGATCCCTGGGAACGCACGCCGTTCGTCTTGGAAGCCATTCGGCTGGTGCGCCCGCAGCTCGGCGAGACGCCGCTCATCGGCTTTGCCGGCGCGCCTTTCACCACCGCGACCTACGCCATCGAGGGAAAGACCTCGCGGCACTTCGTCGAGACCAAGAAGCTCTTCTACCGCGAGCCGGAGACGGCGCATCAGCTGCTTGAGTTGATTGAAAGCGCCACGCGCGCGTACTTGCTGGCTCAGGTGGCTGCGGGCGCCCAAGCCATCCAGATCTTCGACTCGTGGCTGGGCGTGGTTTCGCCCGAGGAATGGGACGAATTCGTGGCCGGGCCCACCGCGAGCCTGGTGGCAGCGGTGAAGGCGACTGGCGTGCCGGTCATCTACTTCCCCAATGGGGCCACCACCATTCTCGACCGCGTGGCGCGCGTCGATGCCGATGTCTACGGGATCGATTGGCGCCTGCCGCTTGACGAAGCGCGGGCGCGGCTCGCCGCCGGCGGAGCCGAGCACGCGGCCGTGCAGGGCAACCTCGATCCGGCCGTTCTCTTGGGCCCGGTCGAACGGATTGGGCGCCAGGCCGCTTCGGTGATCCGCCGCGGGGCTGGTCGCGGTCACATCTTCAATCTGGGGCACGGCATATACCCCGACACCCCTATCGAAAACGTGGAAGCCCTGGTCCGCGCCGTGCGGGGCGAATAGCCAAAGATGTTGGCGGTCGTTGCGCTCAACATGGGAGGCCCGGACTCGCCGGCGGCGGTGGAGCCTTTCTTGCGCAACCTGTTCGCCGATCCGGACATCATCCAATTGGGCTGGGCGCGGCCGCTTCAGCCGATTCTGGCGCGTTTCATCGCGCGCCGACGTGCGCCTTTCTCGCGAGCCGCGTACGCCCAGATCGGCGGGCGCTCACCCATCCGCGAAAAGTCGATGGCCCAGGTTCAAGCCGTGGTGGGCGCTATGGCCGGAGCGGGTGTCGTGGCCAAGCCGTACCTGGCCATGAGCTATTGGCACCCCTTTCCCGCCGAAGCTGCGGCAGCCATGCACGCTGACGGCATCACGCAGGCGCTGCTGCTGCCGCTCTATCCCCATCGATCCAGGACGACCAGCGGGTCAGCCTTTCGCACCATCGAGTCCGCGCTGAAAGGGAAGGCAATCGCCACGGCCCGCATCGAGGGATACGCCGTGGCCCCGGGCTACATCCAGGCTCTGTGCGGCCGCCTTACCGAAGCCGCGGGGCAATTGCCGGAACAAGAACGGGCCACAGCACCGGTCCTGTTCTCTGCCCACGGCCTTCCCGAAGCCTACATCCGTCGCGGCGATCCCTATCTGGACGATGTCCGCGCCACCGTGGCTGCGGTCACACAGCGGCTGGGGCTGGAGAGGCGGGCACAACTTGCCTTCCAAAGCCGCGTGGGCCAGCAGCGCTGGTTAGGGCCCACGACGGAAGAAGCACTCGATTCTCTGGCTGGCGCGGGCCATCGGGCCGTGGTCGTGGTCCCGGTTTCCTTCACCGGCGAGCACCTCGAGACGCTGCAGGAGATCGACATCCTCTACCGCGAAAGGGCCGCTTCCCGAGGAATCACCGGCTTCGCGCGCGCGCGCGCCGTCGGCTGCCATCCGGCTTTCATTGCGGAGCTGGCCTCCTTGCTCATATCCGCCGCGCGCGATCGCGGCTGGCTCTAGCCTTCCTGTCTTGATTGCTGCCGTCTAGCCACTCTGTGACCTCCCCTCTCCCCTCTGCGTTCTCGGCGATGGGTGGCCGATGAGATGAATCACCTCACCAGTCTAGTTGCGGCCGCAGGGTGCTACTGGGCGAAGCAGCGCGGGTCAGGCAGGATGGATTTCGTCGGGTCGGCCGCGCCCGCGAAGCGGAAGAAAGTGAAGATGCCCATGTCGTCGCCCACCACTGGGACATGTGCGTCCTTGCCCTTGGCGCACGCGCGGCTGCTGTCGAACTCGAGTTCTGCCAGGCCTATGCCGAAGAATCCTGTGTTCGCGATCGGGTTGCTGTCGTTGACAATGGCGAGCGCCTGGCTGTTGACGGGCAACAGGTTGCCGTCGGCAAAGGGGCCGGATAGCCTGTAGAATAGTACTTGGCCCGCCTTCGGCGCGCTGCCCACGGCAGCCTGCAGGGCTGTGACGGCGAGTTCTTTGATCCCGTCGCCATCGATGTCGACCAGAGCCACCCGTTGCCCGAACTCCGAATCGTTGTTGCTAGCGGGCTCGGGCCTGCCTGTGCTGGCGTTGAGCTGAACCTTGTTGGTAAACACCTTGGGAGCACTGCCATCGCTGTAGAGGAGGTAGACTTGATTGGGTGGCGCGCCCACAACCAACTCGGCCAGGCCATCGCCGTTCATGTCAGGCACCGCCAGCAACGCCGCGCCGAATCCGCCCACGGCGGGATTACCAACTGGATTGGGCACCCCTTGCTTGCTGGCGCAAAACAGCCCGGCCGGCGCCGTAGGGGTGGCTGGATTGATTCCATACTGCACGATGAACACCTGACCGGTCCCGCCCTTGACCGGCATTCCCACGGCGATTTCTTGGTTGCCGCCGGCGAGGAAATCTGCGACCGCAAGCGACCGGTGCAGATCCAGTGGCGTCGGCAGAGAGCCGGTGCAGGTGGTTGAACCCGCTGCGCCCGTGGTGACGCCCAGCACGTGCACGACGCTGTCAGAGACGACGATCGCCTCATCGGCTGCGGTCTGGGTCACGCGCCCGCTCGCGACAGCCAGGCCGAAGTGGTTCTCGGTGACAGGTCCGTCAGCCGGGATTTGGGCACTCTCGAAGTCCACCTTGCCGGCATCCCCAACCAGTTTGAGAAATGCGACGCGACCGGAAGGCAAACCGTTGCCCTGCGGTGAAACGAAATTCGGAATGCCGAGGAGGATGGTGCCGGTGGCGCCCGCACCGTTCAGCCATGCCGCGCTGGAGACGCCGCCCTGGCCCTGACTCTGGTCGGCAGACAGGCCCAGGGCACCGAGATCGTCGCTGGTAGCGGTCTGAACCTGGGCTTTGCCGTCGCCGTCAAAATCCGCCACGGCCAGGCTGGGCTTGTCGGTTCCTGCGAACAGCAGACGAGCCGCCATCTTGGGCTTGTCTGCGGGCGGGGCCAGCGGCAACAACGTGCGGCCGACGTTCGATCCGAAGCCACTGGGCGCGCTGATGTACTGCACCGGTGCCCTGTCGAGCGCCGAATTGAAATCTCCGGGATCGCAGCCGCCCGCGAGTGCCAGGGTAGAAATCGCCAGTATTGTTCGTCGCATCTTAGAACCTCCCCGTGGCGGCGAGCCCGGCACCGTCCGGCAAGCCGAACGGGACAAGACTCAGCTTCTTCGGCTCGGGCGTGGTCCGGTTGATGTTGTTGACCGCGGCCGTGCTGGGCGGCCCTGATTCGAGGAAATTCCACAGCGACAGCAGCCCGGTGATCGCCCCCACCCCGAACAGCACGTCGGCCTCGATGTAGTCGACCTGACCGGTGCGGGTGCGCGGATCGTTGCTGTTGGTGAGCCTGGCCGGGTTCGCGATGTCATTGTTGATCTGGTCCTTGACCCCCATGCCCGCAACGCCCCGCCAGATGCCCAGGCTGAACGACGCCGCCGAGAGAACGGCATAGGCCCACGCCTTGGTGCGCGGAGGCTTGGGCGAAAACTGCAGGTTCACTGTCGTCTCATCAGCGCGCTTGGCTGTCAGCTTGCCGGTGTAGGCCTCCATGCCTTCCTGCTGAACGACGATCTGATGTTCGCCCGGCGCGAGCCGATGCTCGCAGGGCATGGCGCAGGCGAAGATTCCGTCGACCATGAGCTGCGCGCCCTGGCTATCTTTCCCGCCGGCCTTGAGCACGGCGTAGTCGACGGTCTCCAGGGTGATTGTATGCGTGGTGGCAGTTCCCGGCTCGACGATGATTTCCTTTTGACTCGTCTGGTACCCGGGCCTCGCCACCCACAGCATGTGCTTGCCTGGTTTGAGGTGCCCGGTGTATGGGGTCTTGCCGAGGGCGCCGATTTCCTGGCGATCGATGAACACGTCGGCGCCGGGTACGTTGGCGACGACCTCGATCCAGCCCAGGAAGTGCTGTTCGGATAGCGCGATGTAGATCTCCACGACTTTGTCGGTACGAGGGGAGATCTCTCGTTCTTCTGACTTGAACCCCTGGGCTTCGAAGATCAGCTTCACCGGCTTGGGCTCCAGTGAGCCTTGCCACGGGGTGGTGGCGAAGATCCCTTTGGATTTGTCATCGAGGTAAATGGTGGCGCCGGTCGGCTTGGACTCGATGATCAGCAACCCCTTGGTCTCGATGGTGGGCAGCACCGCCGCGGGCGCGGGTGCCTTTTCGGCGGTTTTCGCCGCCGGAGGCGGTGGCGCCAGCAGCGCCTTCAGGCTGTCGATGCGAGTCTTGACGTCAGCGGCATCGCGGGCTTGCGGATCCTTGTCGAGATAGCGCTGGAACATGTCAACGGCGCGATCCAATTTCTTCGCCTTCTCCAACGCGACCGCGGCGTTGAAGAGAAACGAGCTGAAGGGCTTCTTGTCGTAGGCCGACAGGAACTTGGCCGCGGCGTCGTCCCACAGTTCCCTCAAGTAGAGGATCTGGGCTTCCTCGAACTGCGCCTTGGCTGCCTGCAAGTCGGGGTCGGGAACCGTTTGTTCCTGCGCTTGACCCATGCGTTCAGGGACGACCACCGCGCTCACCAGGCACAAGGCGACGGCTAGGGCTGGTTTCAGCAAGCGTTCCATGGTCATCCATGATTGCGCCATTCACCAAGGACGATCAAGAACAACGAAATTCGCCGGGGCCGCCGGGACGGAGGCGGATGATTGCGGCGTCATTCTCTGTGCAGCGTCTGCCGACTGTGGTCAAATAGCTGCCCTCCATGACCCGCCCTGCCTCGACTGACATCGCGCGACGAAAGGCCGACCATCTGCACATCGCAAGGTCGGGCGCGGGCCGCTTTGCGCGATCGAGCCTGCTGGAGTGCGTGCAGCTTATCCACGCAGCGCTGCCCGAGCTGGCTCTCGACGAGATTGATCTTTCCACCACCTTGCTCGGTCGGAGACTGGCTGCCCCACTCATGATCGCGGGCATGACCGGCGGCACCAAGGAAGGCGCAACCATCAACCGCATCCTGGCCGCCAGCGCCGAGAAACTCGGCATCGCGTTCGGGCTGGGCAGCTTGCGCCCCATGCTGGACCATCCCGCGCTTGCGGCCACCTTTCGGGTACGCAAGGTCGCGCCCTCGATCTTTCTCTTTGCCAACCTGGGTGTGGCCCAGCTGCGCCAGATGAAAACCAGCGAGGTGGCCCAGGCCATGGATCGCCTGGCGGCCGACGCCATCTGCGTTCACCTCAACGCCGGGCAGGAGTTGGCCCAGCCGGGCGGCGATCGCGACTTCCGCGGCGCGCTCGCCACCATTGGCCGGTTGTGTGCCGAGCTGGGGCGACCCTTGATGGTCAAGGAAACCGGCTGCGGCATTTCGCCGTCGGTGGCACGCGCGTTGGTAGACGTCGGCGTGACGGCCATCGACGTATCAGGCGCAGGCGGCACCTCCTGGATCGCCATCGAAGCCCTGCGCGCGCGCGGCGCCCAGGCGACGCGCGGCCGCGAGTTGCGCGAATGGGGCATTCCCACCGCGGCCTGCGTGGGCTGGCTGGCTGCGACGGGCCTGCGCGCCGAGATCGTGGCCTCCGGTGGCGTACGCACAGGTCTGGATGCCGCGCGGGCGCTGGCCCTCGGGGCTCGCGCGGTGGCGCTGGCCCAGCCTGCCCTGGTTGCGGCCTGCAAGGGCGGCGAGCGAGGAGCAACCGCCTACCTGTCCGGAATCATCGACGGCCTCCGCCAGGTGTGCCTGCTTTCGGGTCAGCGAAGCGCAGCCGACCTCGCCCGTGCCCCGCGCGTGATCACCGGCGAACTGGGTCAGTGGTTGGCGCAAAGGCCGGCATGACCGAGGACGCCGCAACCACCACAGGCTTCGGCCACGGCAAGGTCATCCTGCTGGGCGAGCACGCCGTGGTGTACGGTCAGCCAGCCCTGGCAGCGGGCATGCAGGCTGGCGTGCGCGCCCACGCCAGCGCGGGAGCCGGCAGCGTGCGCGTGCCAGCCTGGCAACTCGACGTGCAGGTGGGCGACGATTCGCCCGTGAGCGCCGCGGTCGATCGGCTGTGCCAGCGACTGGGCGTTGCTGGCCGCAGCCTGGATTTCTGGCTGGAAGCCGGGGTGCCGTCGCGCGCTGGTCTGGGGAGTTCAGCGGCTATGGCCGTGGCCATCGCGCGGGCGGTGGCAGCGCGCACCGGCGCAGGCGAAGACGACGTGCTGGCCGCTGCGGCGCTGGCCGAAGCGGTTTTTCACGAGAATCCCTCGGGAATCGATACCGCAGCAGCCAGCCGGGGCGGCGTGGGCCGCTTCGACCGGGCCGCAGGCTGGCAGGCCATCCCGGTCAGCCGTCCCATAGAATTGTGCGTGGGCCTTTCCGGACAGGTGCGCCAGACCAGCGATCTGGTGAGTGGCGTGGCCCAACTATGCCAGCGGGTCCCGGTTGCGCGTCGTCTCATCGACGCCCTGGGAGATGTGGCCCGTGCTGGAATGGAGGCCCTGGCCAGCGGCGATGAAGTAGCGCTCGGACACCAGTTCAACATGGCCCACGGGCTGCTTTCCGGTTTGGGCGTGTCCTCGGCTGAACTGGACGCCCTGGTTCGCGCCGCGCGTGGGGCCGGCGCTCTGGGCGCCAAACTGACCGGTGCCGGCGGCGGGGGCGCGGTGATCGCGTTGGCTCCTGATCGCGCCGAAGAAGTGTTGAAAAGCTGGCGCGCCATGGGCTGCTATGGCTTCCTTACCCAGGTAGGAAAATGAGCATCTTCGGTTTGCCTCTCTCAGTTACCGCACGCGCAGGAACCAACATTGCCCTGGTCAAGTACTGGGGCAAGCGCGACGCGACCTTGAATCTGCCGGCGACCGGTAGCCTGTCGCTGACCCTGGCCAATTTCGGCAGCGAGACCACGGTGCGTTTCGCTCCCGACGCCGAATCGCCCGACGGCGGCGACCGCATCACCCTCGACGGAACGCCCGCTTCCCTGCCCTTCGCCGAACGGGTGAGTCGCTTCCTCGATCTGATCCGCCACGACGCCCGCGTAGGACTGCCCGCCGAGGTCGCCACCCACAACAGCGTGCCCACGGCCGCTGGCCTGGCCTCCTCGGCTGCTGGTTTCGCGGCGTTGGCGCTGGCCGCCTCGCGCGCCGCTGGCATGAATCTCGCCCCGCCCGAGCTGTCCGCCCTGGCCCGCCGGGGCTCGGGTTCGGCCGCGCGTTCGATCTTTGGTGGCTTCGTCGAGATGGCCGCGGGCACGCAGCGCAATGGTAGCGATGCCTGCGCACAGGAGCTGCTGCCGGCGGGCGCATGGGATGTTCGTCTGGTGGTGGCGATCACCTCCGATGTAGCCAAGGCCCTTGCATCGACCGAGGCCATGGAGCTGACCGCGAAGACTTCGCCCTACTATGCGGGTTGGGTGCAAGCCGTGCCGCAGGATCTGGCCGCAGCCCGCGCCGCCGTGGCAGCGAAGGATCTGGCCGGGTTGGGCAGCGTAGCCGAGCGCAGTGCCATGCGCATGCACGCCTGTGCCATGGCGGCCGACCCGCCCATTCTGTACTGGAACGCCGCTACCCTGGCCGCGATGGAAACCGTACGGCGCCTGCGCGCAGCCGGCACGCAAGCCTTCTTCACCATCGACGCCGGGCCGCACGTCAAGGTGCTGTGCGCGGCACGCGACGCCGCGCGGGTGGAACCCGCCCTGGCCGCGACGCCTGGGGTTCTGCGCACCCTGGTGCTGGCGCCCGGTCCAGGCGCCGAGGTGGTGCGCGAGGAGCGGCGATGACCGGCTCGCGCACCACTCTGGTGGGCACGCCGGTGGTCGCCGCCCCGGGCAAGATCTTTCTGGTGGGCGAGTACGCCGTGCTCGAGGGCGGCGTCGCTGTTCTGGCCGCAGTGTCGCGCTACGCGGTCGCGCAGTACTTGCCAGGAAGCGAACCACAGTCGGCGGTGGTCGATGAAGCCGTGAAGCGCGCGCTGGCAGCCATTGGCGAAGCCTCGGCCGCCTTGCCGCCCGGGTCCGTGCTGGTGGACACAGACTCGTTCTGCCAAGGCAAAGTCAAGATTGGGCTGGGCTCTAGCGCGGCGACCGCTGTGGCAACGGTGGGCGCCATGTTCGAGACTGCTGGTCTGTCCATCGAAGGCATGCAACATGAGGTCTTCTCGATCGCCGAGGCTGCCCACCGCGCGGCCCAGAACGGAGTGGGCTCGGGCGCCGACGTGGCAGCCGCGGTCTGGGGTGGCTTCACCAAGTTCGTGCGGCCCGCCGAAGGTCCCCCTGTCGTCGAACCGATTGTTGTGCCGGCCGGCCTGCACCTGGTTGTGTTCTGGACAGGAGAGTCGGCTGACACGCGCGATCTGGTGGAATCAGTACGGAGCTACGCGCGCCTGGCACCGTCGTCCTATCGCATGCTGATGGGGGCGCTGCGCACCACGGCCGAGCGTTTCGTGAACGAATTGGTCGCGGGGCGCGCCACCGGCGCCGTGGTGGCTGCGGGTCGCTATGGCCGACAAATGGCCGAACTGGGCAAGGCCGCGGGTGTAAAGATCGTGACCGACGCTTTTGAGCAGGCGGCTGCTCTGGCCCGTGAGTTGGGCGGCGATGCCAAACCCTCGGGGGCCGGGGGTGGCGACGTGGGCGTGGCTCTGTTTGCTACGCCCGAAGCCGCGGCGTTGTTCGTGCGCGCGTGCCAGCCCGCCGTTTCGGTATTGGATGTCTCGCTGGCTCGCTCCGGCGTCTACCGTCGCTCCGCCGAGGAGCCGCTGGTCGAATCAAGGGGACCCTTTTATGTCGGATAAGCAACATAGTTCACGCATTCCAGAGTTTCGTCACTTGTCGCTGGCGGATCGGCGCCGCGAGTTGGCGGCGCATGCAGAACTGACCAGTGATGACCTGGCGTTGCTGGACACCGGCGGCCTTGCTGCGGCAGACGCGGCCCGCATGATTGAGAATGTCGTGGGTATCTATGCCCTGCCCCTGGGCGTGGCGCTCAACTTCCAGATCAACCAGCGCGACTACCTGGTTCCCATGGCGGTGGAGGAACCTTCGGTCGTGGCCGCGGCCTCCTACGCGGCCCGCATGGTGCGCGCGGGCGGCGGCTTCTCTGCCACGGCCGACCCGCCGGTGATGATCGCCCAGATCGAGCTGCGCGATGTCGCCGATCCAGCCGCGGCGCGCGCTCGCATCGAGGCCGCCCGGGCCGAGATCCTTGCGCTCGCCGACAGCTGCCAGGCTGTGCTGGTCTCCGTCGGTGGTGGTGCGCGTGACCTGGAAGTACGACACGTGACCGGCTCCACGCAGAGTCGCCTCGTGGTTCACCTGCACGTGAACTGTCGCGACGCCATGGGCGCCAACTCGGTCAACACCATGGCCGAAACCGTGGCCCCCCGGCTGGCCGAACTTTCTGGCGGCCGGGTCGGTCTGCGCATTCTCTCCAATCTCGCCGACCGGCGCGTGGTGCGCGTGAGTGCCCGTGTGCCCTTTGCGGCCTTGACTTCCCACGGGGCTGCGCCTGCCGGCCGTGAGGTGGCCGAAGGCATCGCGGCTGCTTCGCGTTTCGCCGAGGACGATCCCTATCGCGCGGCCACGCACAACAAAGGAATCATGAACGGCGTGGATGCGGTGGTCATGGCTACTGGCAACGACTGGCGCGGCGTGGAAGCCGGCGCGCACGCCTATGCCGCGCGCGACGGCCGCTATCGGCCGCTCAGCACCTGGAAGGTCGAGGGCGAGAGCTTGCTGGGGCGGCTGGAGATGCCCATGGCGGTGGGCACGGTCGGCGGAACTTTGCAGGTGCACCCCGGAGCGCGACTCGCTCTGCGCATCCTGCGCGTCTCGTCTTCCGAGGAGCTGGGCATGGTGATCGGGGCCGCGGGCCTGGGACAAAACCTGGCTGCCCTGCGCGCCTTGGCCACCGAAGGCATCCAGCGCGGTCACATGACCCTGCACAGACGAGCGGTGGGCGATCTCGCGCCTGCCCGGAACGGACCGCGGTCGTGATCCGTGCGATTCTGCGCAGCGGACGTTCGCGTCTCGCCGCCAAGGTCCGCGGCCATGCGGACGCGCCCAGCCAGGCGGACTCCTCCCTGCCCTGGTTGACCCCGCCACCCGGTCCTTGGACCGTGGAGCGCGCCTACCACTACTGCGAGGAGTTCGCCCGCGTCCACCACGAGAATTTCCCGGTGGCTTCGCGTTTTGTGCCGTCGGCCCTACGGCCCCATGTGGTCGCGCTCTACGCCTTTTTCCGTGCCGCCGACGATTTTGCCGACGAGCCCCAGTATGACGGCCGCCGCGGGGAAGCGCTTGACGCCTGGCAAGAGGAACTGAACCGGTGCTTCCATGGCGAGCCCCGCCATCCGGTGTTCGTGGCTCTGCACGACACCATCGAGAAGCGCGGTTTGACCCTGCCCCCCTTCGAGGATCTGCTGTCTGCGCTTCGTGCCGATCTCGAGGTCACGCGCTATGCGACGTTTACTTCTTTGCGCGCCTACACCGCGCGTTCGGCCGAGCCGGTGGGACGGCTGCTTCTGGGGTTGTTCGGCTATCACGATCCCGAGCTGGTTCGCTACGCCGACGAGATTGCGACCGCGATGCAGTTGACCAACTATTGGCAGGACGTGGCTTCCGACGCCGCCCGCGACCACATCTACATTCCCGGCGAGGATCTGCACTTCTTCGGCGTCAGCGAGGCCGACATCAAGGCGCTGAAGCTGGCCACGCCCATCCGCGATCTCATGCGTTTCGAGGTGGCGCGCACGCGCGCCCTGTTCGAACGCGGCCGCCCTCTGCTCGGCAAACTCGGGCACGACTTCAAGTTTGAACTGGCCCTCATCTGGCTGGCCGGCATGGCCATCCTCGACAAGATCGAGGAGGCCGACTTCGACGTGTTCACCCACCGCCCGGTCATCGGCAAGCGCGACAAGGCCAAGATCCTGGCCCACGCCGCCAAGCGCTGGGCCGCACGCCTCGATCTGTCCACGTTGCGCCGTCTGTGGCCTTGATTCGATTGCGCGGAAACGACAGAACTTTCGCGTCGTCTCGATAGTGGCCCTTCGCTGAGAACACAGAGGGCAGAGGAGAGGACACGGAGTCGACAGGCGCGACGAGCACAGTACACTTCGCGGCGGCTGCCGTTTCATGACTGAAAGACACGATCCCTATCAAGCCCTTCGCAATCCCGAGTACCGCTGGTATCTCCTCGGGTGCGCGCCCTTGTTCATGGCCGCGCAGATCCAGAGTTTGGTGATGGGCTGGCAGGTCTATTCGATGACCCATGACCCGCTTTCGCTGGGTCTCATCGGTCTGGCTGAAGCCCTGCCCTTTTTGGGCCTGTCGCTCTTCGGCGGGTGGGCGGCCGATCGCTGGGAGCGTCGCAATCTGTCTCTGATTTCCATGTCAGCGCTGCTGGTCGGCGCGATCATTCTGCTGCTGCTCAACCTGGACTCGGGGCCACGCGTGGCGTGGCCGTTCTATCTGGTGCAGGGGCTGGCTGGCGTGGCGCGCGCCTTCTACCGACCGGCCTACAACGCCCTGGGCACGGAACTCATCCCGCGCGAGGCCTATCAGAACGCGGCCACCTGGCGCAGCTCCGTCTTCTATTCGGCCACAGTGGTCGGGCCCGCCCTGGGTGGATTGCTCTACGGCTTCGCCGGCCCGTTGTGCGCCTACGGCACCGAGGCCGGGTTTATGGCGTTCAGTCTCTTCGCCCTGAGCCGGGTCCGGCGACGGCCTCGTCCGCTGACTGCGGAAACCCAATTGGCGCGCAGCCTGATTGAAGGAGTGCGCTTCGTGTTCTCGCACCGTGTGATTCTCTCGGTGTTGTCGCTCGATCTGTTCGCGGTGCTTTTCGGCGGCGCCGTCGCTCTGTTGCCCGCCTTTGCCAGCGATGTCTTGCACGTAGGTCCGCGTGGCCTCGGTCTGCTGCGTGCGGCGCCTGCGCTGGGCGGGGTGCTGATGTCTATCGTGCTGGCCCACCGGCCCCAGTCGCGTGGCACGGGCAAGACCCTGCTTTATTGCGTGGCGCTCTTCGGGTTAACCTGGATCGGCTTTGCCTGGTCGACGAGCTTCGTGCTGTCTTGGCTCCTGCTGGCCGCAGGCGGTGCCTTTGACAACGTCAGCGTGGTTCTGCGCGCTACGCTGGTGCAGATGAAGACGCCGCCCGAGATGATGGGACGAGTGCAGGCCATCAACGGGTTCTTCATCGGCAGCAGCAACGAGCTGGGCGCCTTCGAGTCGGGTGTGGCCGCGCGATTGTTCGGCCTCGTGCCCAGCGTAGTTCTCGGCGCCTGCATCACCCTGGTGGTGGTGGCGGTCACGGCCTGGCGAGTTCCCGAACTGCGCAAGCTCAGTCGGCTGTAACAGTCCTGCGAGCGAGGCAGCGCTGTGCCCTACTTCTTCTGCTTGCGCAGGGTCGCCAGTCGCTCCGCGATGTCGCGCTCGCGGCCGCAGTTCGACGGCTGGTAGTAATGCCGGCCTTGCAGCTCGTCGGGCAGGTAGTCCTCGACGACAAAGTGGCCTTCGTAGTTGTGCGGGTACTTGTATTCTTTGCCAAAGCCCATGGACTGGCCCAGCGCCGAGCTGGCGTTGCGCAGGTGCAGCGGCACCGGCAGCGCGCCCTGCTCTTCCACGTCGGCCTTGGCGGCAGCGTAGGTCGTGACCGATGTGTTGCTCTTGGGCGCGACCGCGAGATACACCGCCGCTTGCGTGAGCGGGAGGTGCCCTTCGGGCATGCCCACGAAGCGAAGCGCGTCGGTGGCGGCCATGGCCACGCGCAAGGCATTGGGATCCGCGTTGCCGATGTCCTCGGCCGCAAAGATCACCATCCGGCGCGCCACGAAGAGCGGATCCTCGCCCGCTTCCAACATGCGCGCCATCCAGTACACGGCCGCGTCCGGATCGCTGCCACGCATGCTCTTGATGAAGGCGCTGACCACTTCATAGTGCTGGTCGCCGGCCTTGTCATAGAGCAGCGCGCGTCGCTGCAAGGCCTCCTCGATGGTCTTGGCGTCGATGACTTTGCGACCCTCGCCGTCGGGCAGCGCGACAGCTGCGGCTGCCTCCAACGTGGACAAGGCCCGGCGCGCGTCACCGCCAGCCTCGGCCGCCACCAGTTCGCGTGTAGCGTCGGAACACTCGACGTTCTCTGCGCCCAGGCCCCGCCTGGGATCGGCCAGCGCGCGGTCGATGATGGTGCGCAGGTTCTCCTGCGAGAGCGGCTTCAGGACCACCACCTTGGCGCGCGAGAGCAGCGGCGCATTCACCTCGAAGGACGGATTCTCCGTGGTGGCGCCCACCAGAATGACCGTGCCTGCCTCCACATGGGGCAGAAGCGCGTCCTGCTGGGCCTTGTTGAAACGGTGGATCTCGTCGATGAACAGGAGAGTTCTCTGCCCGCGCATGTCGCGCCGCTGCGCCGCCTCGGCCACGGCCTCGCGCACTTCCTTGACCCCGGCCATCACCGCTGACATGGCCACGAAACTGGCATTGGTTTCCGCAGCCAGCAGGCGCCCCAGGGTGGTCTTGCCGGTGCCCGGCGGCCCCCACAGAATGAGCGAGGTCAGCTCCTTGCTGTCGAGCGCCCGCCGCAACCAGCGCCCCGGGCCAAGCAGGTGGTCCTGGCCCACGTACTCGGCCAGCGATATGGGACGCATGCGCTCAGCCAGCGGCTGGCCGCGTCGATCCTTGCCTGCGGCATGTGCGAAGAGGTCCACGGCACGCAGTATACCTGCTGTGTCCTCTACGACGAGGCCGGCAGGACTCGCACATAGCCCTGGTCGTCGATGTCGACCAGGCGCTCTCTCAGCAGGCGTCCCACTCCCCGCTTAAAGGCCTTCTTGCTCAAGCCGAAGAGCGCGCGAATCTGGTCGGGGTCGGAGCGATCCCCTAGCCTGGGCGCGCCCGGCCGTCTGAGTAAGTCGAGGATCTTCTGCGCATCGTCGGCCAGCTCTTCGTGCGCATGTCCACGCAACGACAACTCGATCTTGCCGTCCGGGTACACGCGGGTCACGCGAAAACGCGCCGCTTGACCGCGCGACAGGGTGTGCGGCTCTTGCTTGGGCACCAGCCCGACAAAACGGCGCTGCACGATCACGAACAGACCGATGTCAGGGTCGTCCCGCCAGGCTTCGCCCTCTACCCATTCGCCGTGTGCCAAGGTATCGCTTCCGCCCAGCCACTCGCTGACCCGCATGGTTCCAGCGAGTCGTCCGGTGTTGTCGATGTACAGGCCAATCGGTTGCCGTTCACCGACGCGCAACTTCCTGGTTTGCTCTGCGAACGGCACCAGCAATTCCTTGGGCAAGCCCCAGTCCACGAACGCGCCAAAATCCGTGCACGCCGTCACCGTGAGAAACGCCACCTCGCCTAGCCCCAGTTTGGGAGTGGCGGTCGTGGCCAGCGGGCGCCCCTCGGAATCCAACGTGACGAAGACAGCGACTTCGTCGCCCTCGCGAGCGTTCTCGGGAATCTCGGGCCCAAGCAGCAGCAGGGTGGGTGCATCGAGGGCTGCGCCCTTCTCGACGAGAAAGGCGCCCGGGCTACCGAAGCGCCGAATCTCCAAGGTGGCGAAGCGGCCAAGAAGATCGTGGAAGGGGTGTGCGGCAATCTGCATGTGACGCCAGTCTGACATGAATGCGAAGGCGCGAGTGGCAGGTCATCAGAACCCCCCGTCCACCCGGATCGCGATCTTCCCGCGCGCGCCGCTGGTCGCGAAATCTTCGATGACAGCGGCGGCTTCGCGAATGGGAAACACCCTGGCGATGGGAACCGACAGTCCCTTCCGCAAGGCTTGCGCCAACCATTCCAGGTCAGCTCTGCGCGGCCTGACCATCACCAGCTTGCACCTTCGACGCAGCAAGGGCGCAAGCAAGAAGCCGCCGACAAGGCCAGCGCTGGGCAAGCCGGCTGTTCGCGATGTGGACTCTGGCACCGGCCACCCGGCAACCGTTGCGCTCGCGTCGTCCCTGGTTGCAGTCTCGGTCCCCTTCACGGTAGACCGGCGCAATGTTGCGCTGCAAGTTCACGCTGATCTGCGCCCTCTGTATCGGCCCCTTGTCGGTCACCGCGCAGGCGGCTGGCGACAGCGGCGCTACTACCCCGGTTGCGACTTCGGTGCTGTCGGCGGCAGCCCCGGCGACGTCGCCTCCGGCCAATCCCGCAGAACGACCAGCGTGGCTCAAGGCACGGCTGGATGCGCTTTTCACGTCTCCT
Source organism: Myxococcales bacterium (assembly GCA_003142855.1). GTDB lineage: Bacteria > Myxococcota_A > Polyangia > Fen-1088 > Fen-1088 > Fen-1137. Next base: position 131,278 of record PLNW01000073.1, on the reverse strand, counting down.
GCCCTGGCCACGGCCAAGATTTCGGTGCTGGTTCTCGACGCGGAAAGCGGCAAGCCCGTTTATGGCCGCAACGAAAAGAACGGCCTCAATGCCGCTTCCAACGTCAAGCTGGTGACCACTGCGGCAGCGCTCACTCTGCTCGGGCCTGAGTTCCGCTGGAAAACGGCTGTGCTGGGCCTGGCGCCAGCCGAGGGTGGGCGTGCGGTCAGCCCCGCCGGCGAATTGCAGGGCGATCTCTTTCTGCGCGCCTCGGGCGATCCGACGCTCACCGCGCATGACCTGGCCGAATTGGCCAGCGAGCTCAGTGCCATCGGCCTGCGCAGGGTGCACGGAGGCTTGGTGGTCGACGCCACGGCCTTTGACAGCGCGACGGTGGGACCGTCCTATGATGAGAAGGATGACTCGGCCGCGTTTCGCGCGCCCTCGTCCGCTGCTTCGCTCAATAGCAACGCGGTCTCGGTGATCATCACGCCTGGGCCCAGCGCGGGCGCAGCGGCCCGCGTGGTGCTCGACCCGCCCTCATCCAACCTGGTCTTGGCCGGCCGAGTGACGACCGCAAGCAAAGGGCCAGCCGCGCCCATTGTGCAAACCAGCGACGCAGGCAAGGGTCAAACCCGCGTGAGCGTTTCGGGCCGCATCCTCTTGGGCAGTGAGCCGCGCATCGTGCTGCGCCGGATCGTGCAGCCGGATCTGTTTCTCGGCCAGACCTTCAAGCAGGTCTTGCAGAAGCGCGGCATCACCGTCGACCAGCCGCTGCGCGTGGCTGCTGCTCCCAAGAACGGGCTGCGCACCCTGGCCACGCACGATTCGCCGACATTGGCGGTGGTGGTGCACGAGCTGGGCAAGCGCTCGAACAATTTTGTCGCCGAGCAAGTCCTGCGCACCCTGGGCGGTGAGGTCATGGGGAAGCCCGGGACATGGCAGAAGGGCCTGGACGCGGTGGCGCGCTACCTCGAAGGCTTGGGCATAGCCAAGACCAGCTTCACCATGCACAACGGCTCCGGGCTGTACGACTCCAATCGCTTTTCCGCCGAGCAGATGGCCACGGTCGTCCGCGCGGCCATGCGCGACTTCCGCATCTCAGGCGAGTTTCTCGCCTCGCTGGCGGTGAGCGGCGTTGACGGAACCCTGGCCAACCGCATGACCGGCAGCGCAGCCGAGCGCTACGTGCGCGCCAAGACCGGCACCCTGGCCAAGGTGAGCTGCCTGTCCGGAGTGGCCGGTGCGCCCGGGCAGAAACCCCTGGTGTTCTCCTTTCTGATGAACGACCTGCGCTCGCCGGTCGAAGCGCGCGCTCTGCAAGATCAGGCCACCGAGTTGCTGGTGGGATTTCTCGATCCGACGTTGCTTGAAAAGCGGTGAGCAGATCCTCTTGTCCGCGCACAGCCTTTCCGCCAAGATGCGGCCGCGATGAACGCCAGCCCTGCCACCGAACCCCGTACCACCCCGCTCTGCCAGGCGCACCGCCGGCTGGGCGCCAAGATGATCGACTTTGGCGGCTGGCTGATGCCGGTGAACTATCCCGCGGGCATTCTCGAGGAGCACAAGGCCACCCGCACCGCGGTCGGCATGTTCGACGTGTGCCACATGGGCGAGGTTCATTTCCGCGGCGCCCGCGCGGCCGAGGCTGTGCAGCGCCTGGTGACCAACCAGGTCTCCAAGCTCTACGACGGCCGCGCCATGTACACGGTGGCGTGCAATCCCAAGGGCGGCATTGTGGACGACCTCATCGTCTACCGAGTCAAGCCCGACCACTTCCTCATCGTGGTCAACGCGGCCAACATCGCCAAGGACTATGGCCACTTCGTGCAGCAGGTGGGGTCGTGGTGCGAAATTCGCAACGCCTCGGACGAAACCGGGCTCATCTCGTTTCAGGGTCCCAAGGCCCAGGCTTGCCTGGCGCCGCTCACGCGCGCGCCGCTGGCCACGCTGAAGCCGTTTCACTTCTTGCCTGACGTCGAGGTCGCAGGCCGGCCCGCGTGGATCGCGCGCACGGGCTACACCGGCGAGGACGGTTTCGAGATCTTCTGCGCGGTGCCCGACGCCGAGCCGCTGTGGCAGGCCCTACTCGACGCCTGCGCGGGCGTGGGCGGCAAGCCCGTGGGACTCGGCGCGCGCGACACCCTTCGGTTGGAAGCGCGTCTCTCTCTCTACGGAAACGACCTCAACGACGAGACCACCCCGCTGGAGGCGGGCCTGGGCTGGGTGGTGAAGTTCGACGCGGGCGACTTCATCGGCCGCGAAGCCCTGCTGCGACAGCGGGAAACGGGCCTTCGGCGCAAGCTGGCTGGCTTCGTCATGCTCGGTCGCGGCATCGCCCGTCACGGCTACCCCATTCACGATCCTTCGATGGGCGCCAAGGTCGGCGACGTGACATCGGGCACGGTGGGCCCCACCGTGGGCAAGAACATCGGGCTCGGCTACGTGCCAGCGACGCTGGCTCGGGCCGGGGCGCGCTTGCTCATCGATTGTCGTGGAAAACAAACCGAAGCCGAGGTGGTGGAAGGCCCCTTTTATCGCCGCTAGCGTGAAGTACAATCCTGCCACCCAAGGAGAGCGACTGACATGAGCGAGAATGTTCCCAACGAACTCCTCTACACTGAGGACCACGAGTGGGTTCGCCAGGAAGGCAACCTAGTCACCGTGGGCATCAGCCATTTCGCCGTCGACCAACTCGGCGACGTGACCCAAGTGGATCTGCCCAGCGAGGGTGAAACCCTCAAACGGCACGAAGTATTTGCGTCGGTGGAATCGGTCAAGGCCGTGTCCGACGTCTACGCCCCGGTATCGGGCAAGGTGGTCAAGGTCAATTCCCCGCTGCAGGATTCCCCCGAATACGTGAACGAGGAACCCTACGACGGCGGCTGGATGGCCCAAGTCGAGATGTCCAACCCTGAAGAGCTGAAGGGGCTGATGACGAGCGCGGCCTACGAGGAATTCCTCAAGGACCACGAAGGCTAGATGCCGTCCCCACTCGATCCGACAGACCTCTTCTCCCAACGCCACATCGGGCCCGACGATGACGACCTCGTCGCCATGCTCAAGGTGGTGGGCGTGCGCTCGCTCGACGAGCTGGTCAGTCAGACGGTCCCGGCCGCCATCCGGGCGACCGCGCCGCTCGACTTGCCACCGCCGCTTTCCGAGACGCAGCTTCTGGCCGAAGCCCGCCGCCTGGCCAGTCACAACCGAGTGTTCCGTTCGTATATCGGCGTGGGCTACCACGACTGCATCGTCCCGCCGGTCATCAAGCGCAACATCCTGGAAAACCCCGGTTGGTACACGGCCTACACGCCCTACCAGGCCGAGATCTCGCAAGGCCGGCTGGAGGCTCTGCTCAACTTCCAGACCATGATCATGGACCTGACCGCCATGGAGGTCGCGGGCGCGTCCCTGCTCGACGAGGCCACGGCCGCGGCCGAGGCCATGCACATGTTTGCCGGCCTGGCCGAGCGTGACGACGCCAACCTGTTTTTCGTCTCAGAGTTGTGCCACCCGCAGACCCTGGCGGTGGTGGCGACCCGGGCCGAGGCGCGCGGAATCGAGGTCGTGGTGGGCAACCACGAGCGCTTCGCCTTTGACAACCGGGTCTTTGGGGCTTTGGTGCAGTACCCCACCACCGACGGCAGCGTGGTCGACTACCGCGCCTTCTGCGAACGCGCGCACGCGGCCGGTGCACGCGTGGCCGTGGCTGCGGACCTGCTCAGCCTGGCTCTGCTCTTGCCCCCAGGAGAGTTCGGCGCTGACGTGGCGCTGGGAAGCACGCAGCGCTTTGGCACGCCGCTGGGCTACGGCGGCCCCCACGCCGCGTTCTTCGCCACCCGCAAGGAATTCGTTCGTCGCATGCCTGGGCGGCTCATCGGCGTGTCCGTCGATGCGCACGGCCGGACGGCCTTGCGCATGGCTTTGCAGACTCGCGAACAACACATCCGGCGCGACAAGGCCACCAGCAACATCTGCACGTCCCAAGTCCTGCTCGCCGTGATGGCGAGCATGTACGCCGTGTACCACGGGCCGGCCGGAATTCGCGCCATCGCGGATCGGGTCGCCCGTTTGACCGCGGTGCTGGCCGAGGGCCTGGCTCGGCTCGGGTTGCGCGTGTGGCGCGGGCCGTTTTTCGACACGGTTCGCGTGGAGGGTCCGACCGCTGATGTGAAGAGCTGGCACGATCACGCCGAGGCTGCGGGGATGAACTTCCGCCCGTTGGGGCCGTCGGCCATCACCATTTCTCTCGACGAGACCACCAGCGAAGCCGACCTGTCAGAAATTCTGGCCGCGCTGGCGCCCGCGGGCCACAAGCTTCCCGACGTGGTAGCCCTGGCCAAAGACATCGAGCCGCCGATTCCCTCGGCGCTGCTGCGCAAGAGCGCGTACCTGCAACACCCGGTCTTCGCGCAGTACCATTCCGAGACTGAGATGTTGCGCTACATCCGGCGGCTGGAGGCACGCGATCTCTCACTGACCCACTCCATGATCCCGCTCGGCTCGTGCACCATGAAGCTGAATGGCACGGCCGAGATGGTGCCGATTAGCTGGCCCAAATGGGGCCGGCTGCATCCCTTTGCGCCGACCAACCAGGCCGAGGGCTACCAAGCCATGTTCCGCGAGCTGGAGCATGTTCTGGCGACGGTCACCGGTCTTCGGGGCGTGTCGTTGCAGCCCAATGCGGGCTCGCAGGGCGAGTACACCGGCCTGTTGGTGATTCGTCGCTATCACACCCGACGTGGCCAGGGCCATCGTGACGTGTGCCTGATTCCGGCGTCGGCCCACGGCACCAACCCGGCGTCTGCGGTCATGGCCGGGTTCAAGGTCGTGGGCGTGGCCTGCGACGCCGGAGGCAACGTCGACGATGCGGATCTGGAAGCCAAGGCCACCGAGCACAAAGACCATCTCGCCGCGCTCATGCTCACCTATCCTTCGACTCACGGCGTGTTCGAGGAGAGCGTGAAGCGGTTGTGCGCCATCGTGCACGCGCATGGCGGCCAGGTGTACATGGACGGCGCCAACATGAACGGCCAGGTCGGGCTGTGTCGGCCGGCCGACATCGGCGCTGATGTCTGCCACATCAATCTGCACAAAACCTTTGCCAGCCCCCATGGCGGCGGCGGCCCAGGCATGGGTCCCATCGCAGTGGCCAGCCATTTGGTCGAGTTTCTGCCCGGCCATCCCGTGGTGCCAGTGGGCGGACGTGACGCCATCGGCGCGGTCTCTGGCGCGCCCTGGGGCAGCGCCAACATTCTGCTTATCGCGTGGGCCTATGCCCGCATGATGGGCGCGGAAGGGCTCAAGCGCGCCACCGAGTTCGCCATCCTCAACGCCAACTACATCGCCGAGCGGCTGCAGCCGCACTATCCCGTGGTGTATCGGGGCAAGAACGGCCGCGTGGCCCACGAGTGCATCGTGGATCTGCGGGCACTCAAGAAGAGTGCGGGCGTCGAGGCCGAGGACGTGGCCAAGCGGCTCATGGACTACGGCTTCCACGCCCCCACCATGTCCTTCCCCATCGCGGGAACCTTGATGATCGAGCCGACCGAGAGCGAATCGCGGGCGGAACTGGACCGCTTTTGTGAGGCGATGATCGCCATCCGGCAGGAGATTCGCGAGATCGAGTCAGGCGCGCAGCCCCGCGAAGACAACCTGCTCAAAAACGCGCCCCACACGGCGGAGTCGCTGATCGCCACCGAGTGGACCCACCCCTATGCGCGTGAACGCGCGGCCTATCCCCTGCCCTGGTTGCGCAGCCGCAAGTTCTGGCCGTCGGTGGGACGACTGAACAACGTACTGGGCGACCGCCAATTCGTGTGTTCCTGCCCGCCGGTCGAGGCCTACAATCCGCGTGGGGAGCCGGCCGGCTTTGCTGGCCGCGCACCATCGCGGGAGGGTTTGGAAACCCTTTGAGGGTTTCCATGTGAAGTAGCAATGTCGAGCACCAACCTGACTTTCTCGTTGCGCGAAGCCCACCGGGCCTGGCTCGATACCCAGGCGGTGCTGCCAGCGGGGTTTCGCGTGGGCACCACGTCTCTGTCTTTCATTCCGGCCGAGGTGCCCACGCCCGCCAAGATGAACCTGACCTTGGTTGCCTTGGATCGACCTACGCCCGATTTCGCCGCGCTCTACACCCGAAACGCCTTTCCCGGCGCGCCGGTGATCATCGGTCGGCGGCGTCTGGACGAGGCGACGATCGGCGCGCTGGTGGTGAACAACAAGGTTGCGAACGTGTGCGCCCCTGACGGTGTCTCCATTGCCGAACGCTGGTGCGAGGCCGTGGCGACCGGGCTCGGTCTGCAAGGCCGCCAGGTGCTGCCCAACTCGACCGGGGTCATCGGCTGGCGCATGCCCGAGGACGCCATGCTGGCTGCCCTGCCCGATGCCGTGGCATCGCTGGGACAGCGATCCTTGCTCGACGCCGCCACCGCCATCATGACCACGGATCTGTATCCCAAGGTCCGTCGCGAATCGGTGGGCCGAGGCAGCATCGTGGGCTTTGGCAAAGGCGCCGGCATGATCGAGCCCAACCTGGCCACCATGCTGGTCTTCCTGCTGACTGACATCGCCATCCCGCGGGCCGATCTGCGTCGCATGCTGGTCCCGGCCGTGGATGCCAGCTTCAACTGCATGAGCATCGACTCGGACACCAGCACATCAGACACCGTGCTTCTGCTTTCCTCGGGCGCTGTGTCCTGCCCTAACCCGGCTGCTTTCGAGCAGGCATTGGCACAAGTGTGCCAGGATCTGGCCGAAGACATGCCCCGCAACGGCGAAGGCGTGCACCACGTGCTGCGCGTGCGAGTGAGCGGCGCGCCCAACCAGGCCCTGGCCCGAGGCGTGGGCAAGTCGGTGGTCAATTCGCCTCTCTTCAAGTGCGCGGTGTGTGGCAACGACCCGAACGTGGGCCGTCTGGTTTGTGCCATCGGCAAGTACGTCGGCCCGGCCGCGCCCGACCTGGTTCTGCGCAACCTGCGCATCCGCATGGGCGGGCTGCTGATCTTTGCAGAGGGCAGCTTCCATCTTGACGCCAAGGTCGAAGCCGCCCTGATCGCCCATCTCAAGCAGGCCGAACTCTACGCCAGCGCCCCACCCGTCGACGGCGTGTTCCGTCCGCCTGTCGATTACCCTGCGCACGAACGTTGCGTGGAAGTCGAGATCGATCTAGGCGCGGGCAACGCGAGCGCCACTGTGATCGGCGCCGACCTGAGCCACGAGTACGTCAGCGAGAACGCGGATTATCGAAGTTAGGGAGACGGGCAGGCACCCGCGTGCCGGAGGAAGGGCAGCCGGCGTCTGTCCGGGCGGTGGTGGGAGTGCCATCGACTGGCGTCTACTTCGGATCGAAGTGCGCGAAATCCGCGAGAACTCCAAGGCGTGCCGCGATCCTGGTCAGCTGCTTGTCCCGGGTCCAAATGCCATATCCACCAGTCATCGCGCTCGCGAGCAGGTGGGCGTCAATCCACCCGATGCCAGAGGCACTCAGCCTGCTTGTCTCGATCAAGGCGAATACCTCGTCATCGCCAATGGTCGGCGCGTGGGGCAGCTGCGAGAGCAGCCGGAGAACCTGGTCCCATCTCGCGATACTGCCAAGAGCGATCTCACCCCGCACCGCTGGGTGACAAACCACCCGGTTCGCCGCCAGCAATGACCGAAGTGCCACGGCAGAGGAACGCCCGGCCAGGAAATCGATCCAGACCGTCGTGTCGGCCAGAATCACGACCGTCGGTCCAGTCGACGCCGAACCGGCGCCTTTGCGCCGGGGTCGGAACCGTAGAGCGCGGCCAGTCGCTCACGCGCGGCCTTGGCCAAGATCTCGCGCAAGCCCATCTCAATGGCGGCGGTCTTGGTAGGCGCATGTGTCGCGTTCATAGCTCTAGCGACCAAATCGTCATCAAGGTTCAGAGTCGTACGCATGCATATGATTTTACCAATCCTATCTGCATGTGCAAGGCATATGCCATACCTTGGTGCAGTCGTCCTATCTCCTCGTTTCTCAGGCTCTGTGGTCTCCCCTCTCACCTCTGCGTTCTCGGCGGTGGGTGGCCGTCGAGCTAAATCAACTCACACCATTTTGGTTGCGGCCATGCGGCTGCCTGGCACGGACGCTGCACTTGCGCAGGCCATGCGCCTTGTCTTTGACCAAGGAACCATTCTCCTCCTCGAACCTGAATCGTCGTCGACACTCGCGGATCTTTCGGGCGCGCTGTGGGATCAGCGGGTGGGCGCGTTGCGATTGCCGGGGCGATTTCATCAACGACTGCTGGCTGAACTTCGCCGGCGTAGCGTCCGGTTCGAGGACGAGGTGGCCGGCCCAGCGGACGAACTGCCGGCTCTCCGGCCTACTGACCTACGCCCGTACCAAGAGGCAGCTCTGGCCGCCTGGGCAATGGCTGACCGGCGCGGATTAACCGTCTTGCCCACGGGCTCGGGCAAGACCCGGCTGGCGATTGCGGCCATCACGCGTCTGCGTGTGCCGGCCCTGTGCTTGGTTCCCACGCGGGTGCTGCTTGACCAATGGGCGCGCGCCATCCATGAATGCACGGGGTTCTCTCCCGGCCGACTGGGCGACGGCGAGCATCAGGTCGAGCCCATCACCGTGGCCACCTTCGAAAGCGGCTGGCGCCAGATGCGCCAACTCGGCAACCGCTTCCAGCTCCTGATCGTCGACGAGGCACACCACTTCGGGGCGGGTCTGCGCGATGAAGCCCTGGACATGAGCATTGCGCCCATGCGCTTGGGATTGACCGCCACACCGCCCACGGGTCAGGCGGCCGCGCGCTTGACCGAGCTGGTCGGCCCCACTGTCTACGAGCTGCGCGTCGACGATCTGACAGGCGAGTTTCTCGCCCCCTTTGACTCCGTGGTGCTGCACCTGGATCTGACCCCGGCAGAACGTGCCGAGTACGAGACGCTGATGGCGACTTTTCGCGAAGTCCTGCGCCGCTTTCGCGCTATTGATCCCGACGCCACCTGGAAAGAGTTCGCGCGGGCTGCGGCGAAAACCGACGAAGGTCGCCGCGCCCTGGCTGCCTGGCAGCGCTCGCGCCGCTTGCTCGCCTTTCCCCAGGCCAAGCGCCAGATGCTAGCCAACCTGCTGGCTCGCCACGGCGATGCCCGCGTGATCGTGTTCACCGCAGACAACGTGACTGCCTATGCCGTGAGTCGCGAGCACCTCATCATGCCGCTCACCTGTCATATCGGCCGCAAGGAGCGCGAGCGCGCCCTGACCCTTTTCAAAGAGGGCAAGCTGCGCGCCCTGGTTTCGGCCCAGGTACTCAATGAAGGGTTGGACGTTCCCGACGCCGAGGTCGGAATCATCGTGGCGGGCAGCAAGGGCGCGCGCGAGCATGTGCAAAGAGTCGGTCGCGTGCTGCGGCCTCGGCCGGGGAAACGGGCTTTGGTGTACGAGCTGGTGGTGCGCGCCACGGGCGAAGTCGAGCAGGCTCGTCGCCGGAGGAATGCCCTTGCTGCCTGAAGCCGTCATTCCTGCGCGCATCGGCGGCGGCCGAGTCTTGCCGGCCTTTCTCGACGAGCGCGATCAACCATGGCTGCACGTTCTCATCGACGAGATGGATCGATTCAGCGGCCGGCCTTTGCGCGAGTTGCAGCAGCGCCTGCGCGAGCCCCTGCCCTGCGCGGCGCCTCACTTCAAATTGCGCGCGGCGGCGCAGCTTCTCTTGCGCATGGGCAAGGCTGAGATCAAGTCTGAAGTGTCTCCGGCTGAAACCCGCGAAACGCTCTTCGTCGAGGCGGTCGTCCAGACCGGCAAACCGCGCACGGCAATTGTCGCAGCCGCAGCCGCAAGGCTTGGCCTGGCACCGGCAACCCTGGAACGAGCGCTCTTCGCCGACCTTCCTGGTGAGCGCATCTTCACCGGCCCCAGCAGTCCTGGGTCACCGCACGAAGTCGCCCTGCGGGTCAATCAGTTGATTGCGCGCAGCCTGCTCTTCCGCGCCAGCCGCGTGTGCATCCGCGCCGAGGGCGCTCTGCGCCCGGTGGTTCGCCAGGCCAAGCTACGCGGACTCATCTGCACCGTCGAGGACGGCGATCCACCGGTGCTGGATCTGTCCGGGCCGTATGCGGTCTTTCGTCGCACCCTGCTCTACGGCCGGGCCTTGGGCGAGCTGCTTCCTTTCCTCGGCTGGTGCGCGCGTTTTGAACTCACTGCCACCTGCATGCTCCGCGGCCAGGAAGGCGAGCTGCACCTGCAGACCGGAGACCCGCTCTTTCCAGCAAGCACCCCCAAGCCCTTTGACAGCAAGCTGGAGGCGCGCTTCGCCCGCGATCTCAAGAAGGCTGCCCCCGACTGGGATCTGGTGCGCGAGCCCGAGCCCGTGCGCGCTGCGGGCACCATAATCTTTCCCGACTTTCTGCTACGCCACCGATTCGATCCCAGCCGGCAGTTTCTCGTGGAAGTTCTCGGCTTCTGGACGCCCGAGTATCTGCGGCGCAAGTTGTCTTTGCTGCGAGCCGCGAAACTGGACAATCTCATCTTGTGCCTCGACGAGGAACGCTGTTGTGCCGACGGGGATCTCCCCACCGGAGCACGCGTCGTGCGCTTTCGCCGGCACATCGACCCCGCGGCTGTGCTGCAGGCTGCAGGCTGCCAAAGGTAGCAACGTCACGCGCGTAAACCAGGCGCTTCGTGGCCGCTGCGCGCCACGTATTCCAGGTAGCCGCCGCCGTAGGGAATCACGCCCTCGGGCACCAGTTCCAGCACGCGGTTGGACAGGCCGGCCAGGAAGCGCCGGTCGTGCGACACGAAGAGCATGGTGCCCTCGAAGTCGCGCAAGGCTACCAGCAGCATCTCCTTGGTGGCCATGTCCAGGTGGTTGGTGGGCTCGTCGAGCACCAGCAAGTTGGGACGATCGAAAAGCAACCGCGCCATCACCAGGCGCGCCTTCTCGCCGCCCGAAAGCACGCGGCAGATCTTGTCGATGTCGCTGCCCGAAAAGCCAAAGCAGCCACCCAGCGACTTGATGGTGCCCACCGAGGCCAGCGGGAACGCCTCTTCCAGCGTTTCGTACACGGTCTTGTCCGCGTCGAGCAGCTCCATGGCGTGCTGAGCGAAGTAGCCCAGGCGCACGCCCGCGCCCAGGGTCACTGCCCCCGCGTCGGGCGCAATCTCGCCCGCCACCAACTTGAGTAGAGTCGACTTGCCCGCACCGTTCACGCCCATCACGCTCCAGCGCTCCTTGCGCCGGACCATGAGATCGAATCCGTCGTAGATGACATGGGATCCATACTGCTTGTGCAGGCCTTCGATCTTGATCACATCCTCGCCCGAGCGCGGCGCTTCGGGAAACGCGAAGCTCAGCGTGCGGCGACGGCGGGGCGGCTCCAGCTTTTCGATCTTGTCCAGCTTCTTCACGCGCGACTGCACCTGTGCCGCGTGGCTGGCCTGGGCCTTGAACCGTTCGATGAAGCGAATCTCCTTGGCCAGCATGGCCTGCTGGCGCGCGTACGCTGCCTCGGCCTGCGTCTCGTTGAGTGCGCGCTGTTTTTCGTAGAAATCATAGTTGCCTGAATAGGTGGTCAGCACGCCACCGTCGATTTCGATGATCTTGCTGACCACGCGGTTCATGAACTCGCGGTCGTGGGTGGTCATCAAGAGCGCACCGTCGTAGTTCTTGAGAAAACCCTCCAGCCAGATGATCGATTCGATATCCAGGTGGTTCGACGGCTCGTCGAGCAGCATGACGTTGGGCCGCATCAGCAGAATCCGCGCCAGGGCTACGCGCATCTTCCACCCACCCGAGAGATTCCCCACGTCGCCGTCCATCATCTCTTGCGAGAAGCCGAGGCCGGCCATGATCTCACGCGCCCGCGCTTCCAGCGCATAGCCGCCCAGCTCGTCGAAGCGCGCCTGCACATGGCCGAAGCGGTGGACCAGGGTGTCGAGCTCGTCGACGCGCGTTGGATCGGCCATGGCGTGTTCCAGCTCGCGCATCTCGGTGGCCATGGCGGATACCGGACCCGCCCCGTCCATAGTCGCGCCAATCGCGGAGATGCCCGTCATCTCGCCCACGTCCTGGCTGAAGTGGCCGATGGTCACGTTGCGGTCTATGGAGATCTGGCCCTCGTCAGGCGACTCTTCGCCCATGATCAGGCGAAACACGGTGGACTTGCCCGCGCCATTGGGCCCCACCAGACCGATCTTCTCGCCGCGCAGGATGGCCGCGCTGGCCTCGATGAATAGGATCTGCGGGCCGTGCTGCTTGCTGATGTTGTCGAGGCGAATCACGAGAGCGAGGGTGTTTACTACGCTCGGCCTCATGGTTCCAGCCCGCCGAGATGCAAATGCCCCTATACTCCCGCACCCCATGGCGATCCTCGCTACTGCCCAGGACCTGTCCAAGTCTTTCGGCGCGCGACCGCTGTTCGACGGCGTCAGCTTCACCCTGGCCGAGGGCGAGCGCGTCGGGCTCATCGGGCCCAACGGCGCGGGCAAGACGACGCTGTTGCGTATTCTGGCCGGCGCGGATACTCCCGACCGCGGCGAGCTGTCGCTGCGGCGCGGGCTGCGCGTGGGTCATGTGGCGCAGGTGCCGGAGTTCACCGTCGGGCGAACCGTGCGCGAGACCATCATGGAGGGTGCGGCTGGAATCGTTGACCACGACCTGGGCTGGAGGGCCGCGGCACGTGTGGACGAGTTGATCTCGCGGCTGGACCTGGGCGGCGCGCAGGCGGGCGCGGACACGCCGGTGGATCGCCTGTCAGGCGGCTGGCGCAAGCGGGTGGCGCTGGCGCGCGAGCTGGTGCGCGAGCCGGAACTGCTGCTGCTCGACGAGCCGACCAATCACCTCGACGTGGACAGCATCCTGTGGCTGGAAAAGCTGCTGGCCGCGGCGCCCTTCGCCACCGTGACCGTCACGCACGATCGGCTGTTCCTGCAGCGAGTAGCCAACCGCATCCTCGAACTCGACCGGCGCAATGCCGGCGGGCTGCTTGCCGTCGACGGTGACTACGCCACCTTCATCGAGCGCAAGGCGGACTTGATGGCTGCGCAAGAGCGGCGCGAGGCCTCGCTGCGCAATACCCTGCGCCGTGAGACCGAGTGGCTACGCGCGGGCGCGCCAGCCCGCTCCACCAAGCAGCAGGCGCGCATCCAGCGCGCCGATGCGCTGGCAGGAGAGGTCGACGAATTGGCCAGCCGCAATGTCGTGCGCACCGCGAACATCGATTTTGCCGGCACCGGCCGCAACCCGCGCCGCCTGATCGAGGCGCGCGGCATTTCCAAATCGTACGGCGACAAGATCATCTTCAAGGAACTGGACCTCTTTGTCGGTCCGGGCAGCCGCGTGGGACTCATCGGTCCCAACGGGTGCGGCAAGTCGACCTTGCTGCGTGTGCTGGTGGGCGACGAGCCGCCCGACGCTGGTCTGATCCTGCGCGCCGACGGCTTACAAGTGGCGTACTTCGCCCAGCACCGCGAGGCCCTGGATCCGAATCTTAATGTGGTCGACACCCTCTGCCCGGGCGGGGACCACGTCACCTTCCGCGGCGTGCGCGTTCACGTCAGCGGCTATCTGGCGCGTTTTCTGTTCCGCAGCGAGCACGCCAAACTGGCCGTGGGCCAGCTCTCAGGCGGCGAGCAGAGCCGCCTGGCCCTCGCCCGCCTGATGTTGCGACCCGCAAACGTGTTGGTGCTGGACGAGCCCACCAATGATCTCGATTTGGACACGCTGCAGGTCCTGGAAGAATCGCTACTCGGCTTCGACGGTGCGGTCCTGTTGGTAACCCACGATCGCTATTTTCTCGACCGCGTGACCACCAAGCTGCTCGCCTTCCACACGCGGCCGGGCGCCGAGGGCCGCATCACTTCCATGGTGGGCCTCAGGCAGTGGGAGAGCTGGTACGCCGAGGAGGCCGAAGCCACCACGGTCGCGAATGCCAGCGAGCCCAAAACGGCGGCCGCCACCAGCGGCCCGCGGCGCAAGCTCAGCTACAACGACCAGCGCGACTGGGACACCATCGAGGCGCGCATCGCCCAGGCCGAGGCGAAACTCGGCTCGCTACGGGCCGAACAAGACAGCCCGCAGGTCGCTTCTGATCATGCCCGCCTGGTCGAGCTGGAGGCGGAGATCAGCGCCGCCCAGTCAGAAGTTGACCGTCTCTACGCCCGCTGGGGCGAACTGGACTCACTGATTCCGCGATAGGTGGAGCTAGGGCGTGCAGCCGCCCTCCTCGCACCCCGAGGTCATCAAGATGGACGTGGGCCACACGCTGATGCAAGAGGGATCGATTGCCACTTCCGCGGCCCCGGTGCAGGTCACCAGGTAGTACGTAACCGTATCGTCGTACTTCACAGTCGCCACGGTCGTGCCGGAGGCGTCCTTCACCGTGATGAAACCCATGACTGTGTACACGTCATTCCCGTTGAACTCCGTGGAGAAGCAAGTCGCGCCGTTCTTCTTGACGGTCATGGTCCTGTTGTCGGTAAGCACGTCGTGGACGACGATCTCCTTGACTCCGTTCGTGTAGCAGGTGTTGTAGCTCTCGGTCGACAAGTCGGTCTGCGTAGTGCAGGTTCCACTTTCCGCACAGTCGGTGGCGAGGTAATTGAGACAGCTTGGCAGACTGCACGTGGCAGAGCCGTTTCCACCGCCGGTGGGTGTGGTGCCGCTTGCACCGCCGCTGCTGCCGCCCATGGGTGTCGTGCCGCTGGCGCCGCCGCTGTGGCCGCCGGTGGGTGTCGTGCCGGCGGTTCCACCGCCGCTGTGGCCACCCGTGGGTGTGCCGCCGCTGCTGCCGCCCGTGGGTGTGCCGCCGAGGGTGCAAGCCAGGGCAAACGCGACAAGGCTAGCCGAAACCAAGATGCCTAGATTTCTCATGGAAACTCCTTCGTATTACCGAGAGCCCGTTCGGGCGATGCATTCGAGGCCGGATTATAGGACGAATTTGTCACTTGGCAGGAATCCACGATAGCGCGCGGCGACGCGAGACGCGCCTGGCCGGCTACATCTTGTATTTCAGGAACCTCACGCGCGGTGAACCGGAGATCTCGAGGTAGAACCCGAAATCGAAGTCGATAAGGCCAGAGGCCTGCACCAGCTGGCGAGGCGGATTGGGAAACGGCTGCGCCTGCTTGAATGCCTCGATGGCCGTGTCGTCGAGAAAGTCCACGCCGCAGGTCTGGGCCAGCGAGACCTTGGCCAGCGAGCCATCGGCTCGGAGCTGGACGTGCACCTGGGTCAGACGGTCCTGCGCACCGTAGATGGCGCCCGTGGGGTCGCGGCGCTGGTACTCTTCGACCGGCTTCCAGCGGTCGCGCACCTGTTCCTTGACCCGGTTGAAGAAGGTAGCGAACTTCCAGCGCTTGGCATTGAGCGCCGTCTCTTCGCCCTCGTCGACGTCTTTCAGGTGGTCCTGGGTTCCGCTGCCCACGGCCCGCGCAACCTCTTCTTCCGAGGGCAGCAGCGAGGCCACGCCCGGGCCGGGCGAGAGCAAGGGTTCGCCTTCGCGCGTCTGCGAGGGAGCCCGGCGCGAGCCACCGCCGCCCGGCCGAGCGAACAGTCCCTCAGGATCCGAGGATTCCGAAACCTGCTCGCCGGTTTCGCCAGGCGCCTTATCGGGATCGCCGGGCGTCCACATCGGTCTCCGGTGCATCGGCATGCGCATGGCCAGAGCACCGGCCGCGCCCGGCGGCTTGGGCGACCCCGCCGGCTCAGATACCGCCACCCGGTTGCGATCGCTGTCGCCGCGCGAGCGCTGCAGTTCGTTGGGATCGAACCTGCCGTACTTGCGCGTTTCGTGCTCAACCGAGGAATCGTACTCGGCGGCAAAGCGCGCGTTCTCGGGCCGCTTCTCCTCGCGCGGCCGAGCCAAGTCCACCACCTGCCCAGGCGCCTTGACCGACTCTTCTTCCTTCTTCGCCTTTTCCTCTTGCGCCTTCTCCTCCAGGCGCTCCATGTCGGCGATGAGCTTTCTCGCCGTAGCATCATCGACCGTGCTCACCGCGATGGGCTCGGCTGAGCCCTCGGCCGCGGCCCGCTTGCGCGCCGCCAAGATGTCGGCGTCGCGCGGGGCCCAGATGTGCAGCACGACTCCAGCGACCAGCAGGAGCTGCAAGTGGATGAGCAGGGCCAGCGCGGCCCATCGGCCGAGCGAGGAGCCCTTCCGTCGCTGGGATGAATCAAAGATGGCCATGGCGCGAGACCCGCCTTACACCCATAAGTGTAGCCACTTTTTCGCAAGGGCCAACCATTGCGGCCAGTTGCGGAAGACGGGATCCGGAGGACGTCGGTCTCTGGTGCTATAGAGTAGCTGGTCCACGCGATGAGCCGCCCCGTGCAAATTGGTGATCCCATGCAGCCCGCCTACCGGCCCGGGCAGCTTGAGGAACGCGACCTTCTGCATGACGTGGGACGCGCTGTGGCGGACTTCGACCTTATCTCAGAGGGTGATCGCATCCTTGTGGCAGTTTCTGGCGGGAAAGACAGCTATTCCTTGCTCGCCTTGCTGGAAATCCTGCGCCGCCGGGCCCCGGTGCATTTCGAGCTTCTGGCCGTGCACCTCGACCAGGGTCAGCCCGGCCACGATCCTGCACCGCTTGCCGACTGGCTGCGCGCCAATGGCTTCGACCAGCGAATCGTGCGCGAAAACACCTATTCAATAGTGGTCGACAAGATCCCGGAAGGCCGCACCTACTGCTCGATGTGCGCGCGCCTGCGCCGCGGAATTCTCTACCGGCTGGCTGGCCAGTTCGGGTGCACCAAAATTGCGCTCGGGCACCACCGCGACGACGCCGTGGAGACCCTGCTGCTCAATGTCTTCTTCGCGGGCAAGCTGGCGGCCATCCCGGCGCGCCTGGTCAGCGACGATGGCGCGTCCATCGTTATCCGGCCCCTCATCTATTGCGCCGAAGAAACCCTGGCCCGCTTCGCCGAAAGCCGCCGCTTTCCCATCCTGCCCTGCCACCTGTGCGGCTCGCAGCCCGATGCCCAACGCAAACAGATGAAGGCCCTGCTGTCCCGCTTGGAGGCCGAGCACCCCAACCTGCGCCAGACGATGCTGGCAGCGCTCGGCAACGTCAATCTGTCGCATCTATTGGACCGAGAGGCATTCAACTCGGCGGTCACCCGCCGCTGAGGACACAGGGCGGCCTCACGGCCGCAACCAAACGGGTGAGGTGATTCGTCTTGTCAGCCGCCGGCCGCTGAGCACACAGAGGGGAGAGGGGAGTTCACAGAGTCGGAGAAACCGGAATGATGTTCGGGCGTTGCGAGGAAACCTTCGCGGCCCGCGAAGAAACGGCACCCTAATAGTACAGAGAAGGAGCAAACGGGACGCAGTCAGGAGCTAAACTGATACATTTGGGATGGCATCTATCAACGCATGGACATTGATTAATTTCGCGTGCCAAACTGTAGTTAATCGACGCCGAGTGAGTGATCTGTGAGCGGTGAGTCTTTCCCTCACTAGCCTCCAAGTCCGTTATTATTTCGTCAGTCGGGTAACATGTGCGAAAGCAGGGGTACGACTATGAAGGCAAATCGCTTGAACCTACGGCTGGCTTTTTCGCTCCTGGTCGCCGCGGGATGCGGCGGGGCGCGAACGCCCCTGGACGAGTTGGAGTCCGCGCAACCCGGTGGCCCGGTCGGCGGCGCTATCCAAGGCGGCGACACGGGTCTGGTTTTCGGGGGCAGTCTCGCTACGGGCGGGGTGGTCGGGACAGCCGGTGTCATTGGCTTTGCGGGCGCGACAGTCGGAACTGGTGGTGTGATCGCCCTGGGCGGCGGCACGGGCGGGTTCGTTCCATACGGTGGCACAGCAGAGGTGGGTGGGTACATCGCGCCGACGGGCGCAACGAGGTACGTTCCGCCGACGGGCGGAGCGATCTATCTCGGTGGTAGCGGCGGCACGGTCCCCGTCGGCGGCACCGCGGTCGGAGGCCGCAGCACAGTGTTCGGTGGCTCTTTCGGCACGACCGGTGGAACGACCGGGGTTGGTGGTCGCGGCGGCACGGGCGGATTTTTTCCATTCGGTGGCACAACAGTATTGGGCGGCAGCACTGGCGGCACGATCCCACTGGGCGGCACCGCGGTCGGTGGCAGTGGCGGCACGATCCCATTGGGCGGCACCGCGGTCGGTGGCCACAGCGGCACGCTTGCAACGGGCGGCACCGTGGTCGGTGGCCGCGGCGGCACGGCGAGCACAGGCGGTGTTGGAGGGTCGGTCGGCGGCACGACTTGTCCGGGTTTGGCGCCCAATGAAGAGCTGATCGACGACATGAACGATGGCGATCGCTTCATCCCGCAGGTCAACGGACGCGCTGGGGCTTGGAAGGACAGCGACGACGGCACTCCGGGCGCAACCATGTTCCCTGACCCAGCGGGACTCTTCACCATGACCAAAACAGGCGACATGTGTCGCCAGTACGCGGCCTACGTGTACGGTGGGCCCTTTGTAGACACGGGCGCTACCGTTGGGTTCGGCATCGGCGGCCCCTACGACGCGTCCAAGTACGACGGCATCAGCTTCTGGGCCAAGATCGACAGCGGCTCATACGGGCTGCGAGTCGCGTTCCCGGACAAGGACACCCTGCCTGATGGCGGGCTCTGCGAGGGGAGCGCCCCGGAGAATCAGTGCTGGGATCACTACGGCTACCGCATAACCAACCTCACGACCGAGTGGACCAAGTACACGGTCTCCTTCTCTTCACTCACCCAGGACGGTTGGGGCCGCTCAGGGGGCGGCTTCGACCCGTCGACCATCTTCGAGGTGCAGTTCCAGATTCCGAAAAACAACACGTTCGGAGTCTGGATCGACGACGTCGCATTCGTGATTGGCACCAGCAACTAGTGCGCCATCGCAGCTCTACGCCGCGCCGCCGCGGCGGGGCGGCGCGACGACGCTGGCCGCAGGCCCGCGCGGAGCCACGGCCGCGGCCTTGGGATGGCTTAGCGGCCGGGTCAACGAGATGACCAAGGCCTCATCGACGCTGTGTACCGGCTGGATCTTGATCCGCTCGCGCAGGTGATTAGGAAGTTCGCTCAATTCCGCCATGTTGGTGGCTGGCACGATGGCCACGCGCATACCCGCGCGCACCGCCGCCAGCAGTTTCTCCTTCAGACCACCGACCGGGAGCACCCGCCCGCGCAGGGTGATTTCTCCAGTCATGGCCACATCCCGGCGCACGGGAATCCCGGACACCAACGACACCAAGACGCAGGCCATGGTGATCCCGGCCGACGGTCCGTCCTTGGGCACGCCGCCTGCGGGCACGTGAATGTGGATCTCGCGATCGGAAAGGAAATCGCTGCGTAGCCCGAGACGCGTGGCTTGCACGCGCGCGAAGGACAACGCCGCTTGCGCCGATTCCTTCATCACCTCGCCCAGCTGGCCGGTCAAGATCAAGTTGCCCTTGCCCGGCATCATCTGCGCCTCGACGTGGAGGACTTCGCCGCCCACCTGGGTCCACGCCAGGCCGTTGGCGATCCCGACCTCGTCCGCGCGCTGGCGCTCGTCGGGAATGAACCTGGGCGGTCCCAGCAGCTTGGCCAGATCGTCAGGGCTCACCGCGGTTCGGCCGGCCTTGGTCTTGCGGCCGCTGGCGGGTGCCTGGCCACTCTCCACCAGACGCCGCGCCATCTTGCGCGCCAGCTGCGCAATCTGCCGTTCCAGCTCGCGCAGCCCGGCCTCGCGGGTGTATTCCGAGATGATCTTGCGCAACGCCGGCCGCCCCAGCGAAAGATCGCGCTCGCTCAGGCCCGCTTCGGCGATCTGCTTGGGCACCAGGTACTTCTCGGCGATGGCCAGCTTCTCTTCCTCGCTGTAGCCGGCCAGACGCAGGGTCTCCATGCGATCGCGCAAGGGTGGCGGAATGGTGTCCGCCAGATTGGCGGTGGCGATGAACATCACCTTGGACAGGTCATAGGGCACGCCCAGATAGTGGTCGCGGAAGGCGTGGTTCTGCTCGGGATCGAGAACCTCGAGCAAGGCCGCCGAGGGATCGCCGCGGTAGTCGGAGCCCAGCTTGTCGACCTCGTCGAGCATGAACACGGGGTTCTTGCTGCCCGCTTGTTTCATCCCCTGCAGAATGCGCCCTGGCAGCGCGCCCACGTAGGTGCGACGGTGGCCGCGAATCTCGGCCTCGTCGCGCACGCCGCCCAAAGAAATTCGCACGAACTTGCGGCCCAGTGCCCGCGCAATGGAGCGCCCAAGCGATGTCTTGCCCACGCCGGGCGGGCCCAGGAAGCAAAGCAGCGGACCATGGACCCCGCGGCGCAGTTTGTGAACCGCCAAGTAGTCGAGGATGCGTTCCTTGACGTGCTCCAGGTCGTAGTGATCTTGGTCGAGCACGGCGCGCGCGCTGCGCAGATCCACCGGATCTTCGTCCGGTTCTTTCCAGGGAAGCTCGACCATGACATCCACGTAGCTGCGCACCACCGCCGCCTCGGCACTCTCGGGGCTCATCTGTTCCAGGCGCCGCAACTGCTTGTCCGCCTCCGCGCGCGCCTCAGCCGGCAGTCCCCCCGCTTCGATTTTTTGGCGCAAGTCCTCGATCTCGTCGCGGAATGAATCCGCATCGCCCAACTCGTGCCGGATCTGGCGCAACTGCTCGCGCAGATAGTAGTCGCGCTGGGTCTTGGACATCTCCTCTTTGACCCGGCTCTGGATGCGGTTCTGCACCTCCAGGATTCCGACTTCGTTCTCCAGGGCCTGGTTCACCTTGGCCAGGCGCTGCACCGGATCGTCCATCTCCAAGATGGCCTGCGCGTCGGCCAGCTTGAGCGTCAAGTTCGACGCCACCAGATCCGCAATGCGGCCCGGCTCGTCTACGTTCTGCAACACCAACGCCAGCTCGGGCTGCACGGTGCGGCCCAACTCGGCCACCCGCTCGACGTTCTGTTTCACCGTGCGCACCAGCGCTTCCAGCTCGACCGTGGAGGCCGGCGTCGCTTCCTCCATGATGTCGAGGCGAACCTGGTAACTGGGCTGCTCGGCGATGAAGCGCTGGATGCGCGCGCGGCACAGACCCTGGATGAGGATCTTGAGCCCCCCATCGGAGAGCTTGCGCATGCGCATGATAAGTCCCACCGTGCCCGTGCGATACAGCGAGTTGGGCTTGGGATCCTCTTCCGCCGATTCACGTTGGGCCACGATGAAACACAACCGCTGATCATCCTGCAGGGCGACCTGCACAGCGTCCAGCGAGATGGGCCGCGACACGCGCAGCGGAGCAATCATGTAAGGAAAAACCACCAGATCCCGGACCGGCAGCAGCGGCAGAACATCCGGTATCTCGTGACCCAGGCTGGGCCTGGTGCCTTCGCCCTCAGCACTCATGTTTTCCACACTAGCAGAAACGATCGAATCACTACACAAATCGGTCCAATCCGTCATGCGCTTGACAGACTCCGGCACGAAGACTAGTTTGACGCCGCATTGACAACTGAATAGTGACACGGGTGCGGGGCTTCGACGGCCCCGCTGAAAAGGGAAGCCGGTGCGCACCCTAGGGTGCTATCCCGGCGCGGTCCCGCCACTGTAAGTGGGAAGTCTTTTCCGAATTGGCCACTGGAGGAAACCCTCTGGGAAGGCTGGAACAGGCGAAGCGGCTCTGCCGCAAGACCCACGAGCCAGGAAACCTGCCCGCGTCAGCCACGCTGCCTTCCCGAGGAGGAACTGGGCGCCGAGCTTTCAGCCACGCACCCCCGTTTCCGCCGACGGAACGGGGGTTTTTCATGTGGTTCCAAAGGGTGCCGTCCGGCGCGGAGATCGCCGAGCCGGCCCGCAAACACATTCATTCGCGCCTGAACGCCGCATTCGCGGCGGCGGTCCTGTGCATGGCGGCGGGCGCTGCGCACGCGGCCGAGCCCGCCTTCGAAACCGTGGTGGTGGCCGAGGCGGCGCCGCGGGCGAGCCGGGATGATGCGGCCTCGTCATCCGTGATCACGGCTGCGCGCACCCCGCGCAGCGCCGAGGATCTGCCCCAGCTTCTTGCGGAGCTGCCGGGCGTGTCGGTCACGCGCATGGGCGGACTGGGCTCCTTGGCCACGCTCTCGCTGCGCGGATCATCGGCCAACCAGGTCGAGGTGTACTTCGACGGTGTGCCGCTCTCGGCAGCTTCGGGCGGCGGCGTGGACGTCGGACTCATTCCCGTGGTCGATCTCGGCTCGGTCGAGGTCTACCGGGGAATGAGCCCCATCGCCTTCGGCGCCTCGGCCATCGGCGGCATCGTGTCGTTGTCGAGCACCGCCGCGACAGATTCCGGCGTACGCGCCTACGCGGGCGGCGGGTCTTTCGGAACCGAGTTTGCCGGCGCACAAGCACGTTGGGCCGGCAAGAATCTGCGCGCGCTCGCCAGCGTGAACGCGCTGGGGTGGACTGGCGACTTTCCCTATCGCAACGACAACGCCACACCCTTCAACGCCAGCGACGATTCCATCACGCGCCGCCAGAACAATGCCCTCCGGCAGATTGACGGTCTGGCCCATGTCGTCGGACTGCTGCCTGGAAGTCGACAAATGTGGGGCACGGTCAGCTTCCTTCACCGCGATCAGGGCGAGCCCCCGGAAGGCTCGGTGAATGCCCGTGGAGCGTCGCTCGGCACTGACCGGCTGCTGGCCACCGCGGCCTACGATTCGAACGACGATCTCGGGCCGGGCAGTTCTTGGCGGGCTCAGATCTACAACGTCACCACCTGGCAGCGACTCGACGACCTGAACGGCGATTTGGGCGCGCCAGCCCAGACACGTGACCTTTCCACCAGCTCGGGCGCCACGATCACCGGCGTGAAGCCGCTGGCCGGGTGGCTAAAGCTTTCCCTGGTTGCCGACGGCCGCTATGAGCGGTTCGATCCCTCGAGCGTTCTGCCCGGCGCGACTTCTATTCCCCCTGGGTCGCGCGTTGACGGCGCCGGTGGAGTCGAGGCGCGCATGGTCACCCAGACGCTACGCCTGGCCGTGATCCCGTCGCTGCGCCTGGAAACGGCCAAAGACACCCTCACGAGCCCGGCCCGTTATCGTCTCTCGGGCGTTGACACACAACCCGCCACCTATTGGCTTCCCAACGCGCGCCTGGCCCTTGTGCAATGGGCGAGCGAGCAAGTCACTCTGCGCGCCAATCTGGGACGCTACGGTCGGCTGCCTTCGCTGACCGAGCGCTACGGCAACACCGGCCTACTGCTGGGCACCCCCAACCTTGTGCCCGAGAGCGGAACCAACGCAGACGTCGGCGCGAACTGGACCCGCCAAGGCGAGCGACTGCGGCTTTCCCTCGACGGCGCGCTGTTCGCGGTCTGGGCGCGGAACCTCATCCACTTCCTCATGGCCGGGCCCTACTGGCGGCCGGAAAATGTAGGACTCGCACGCATCCTGGGTGCGGAAACCTCAGCCACGGTCGACTGGCGACGCCGCTTTCGGTTTTTCGGGCAGACCACTTTCACCGATGCCCGCGACCAGGAAGACGTCAGCGGAAGTTATGGCAAGCAGCTTTCTTTTCGGCCACGCCTGCGCGCCTACGCACGGCCGGAGTTGCGCAACCTTCCCTTGGCGGGTCGCTGGCGCTGGGGGCTGTACGCCGACCTGGACGTGACCAGTGGCAACTACCTCGACTCCGCCAACCTGGTCGAGGTCAACCCGCGTGTGCTCTTCGGCGCTGGTGGCCAGATCAGCGCGCCCCACTGGGGGCTGCGTCTGGTGGCAAGCGCGTACAACCTGGCGAACACGCCTGTCGTCGACTTCACCGGCTATCCTCTGCCCGGCCGCTCGGTCTTTCTCACCATGCAGTGGTCCACGCCCGATACAAACAAGGAGACATTGGAATGAGTACCCGATCCCGCCCTCTCGACATGGCCTTGATCCTTTCGCTGCCCGCGCTGTGCGCCCTGGCTTGCGGCAATGCCATCCACAGCCCTACCCCGGATGCAGCCACAGCGGCTGGCGACGCCCCAGCGGCCGATATCGCCGACGCCGCTGACGGCGGCGCGGACTCCGAGGAAGCCGCCGATTCTTCCAACGCCGAGCCAGTCGGGCTGGCTGTCATTCACGGCAGCAGCGACTACACCTCGTCGCTGCTTTCGCTGGTCGACCCGGCGACGGCCACGCTGGTGCACGACAATTGCCTCAACTCGGGCAGCGTGGCGCCGCAACTTTCTCAGGCACTTTCCGGGAGCGTGGTGCTGCCCAGCGCGCCCCTGCCCGGCCATCCGCTGGTCCTCATCGACAGCACGAACAGCGCCCTGGTGTGGGTCAATCCCGCGGACTGCACGGTCGTGCGCCAATTGAGTGTCAGCACTGGCTTCAAGGCCTACCCGCACGACGTGGTGGCCGTGTCGCCCAATAAGTTCTACGTGACTCGCTACATGACCAACTCCAGTCCCACGGCTGACCCGTCGGATCTCGACGAGGGCGGCGACCTCTTGATCTTGGATCTCGATCTGGGCAAGGCCGTGGCCCGCATAGACCTGGCGCCCTACGCGGCGGGCGGAGTCGGCATCAATCCCAATCCAGACCGCGCCCGCGTTCTCGACGGCAAGATCTACGTCACGCTCAACAACTTGAGCGCTGACATGACCACCCAGGCCGGGCCAGGTCGCGTGGTCGTCGTGGATCCGGCCACGGACACGGTCAGCTCCGTCATCGACTTGCCCGACTTCAAGGACTGCAGCGCCATCGTGCCGGTGCCCGGGAAAGAAGGCGCGCTGGCCGTGGCTTGCTCGGGGTTCTTCAGCGACGGCGCCGATCAGATCAAGTCCTCGGGCGTGGCCCTCATCGACACGTCGGCGTCACCGCCCACGGTGCAGGCCCTGATGGCCGCAGCCTTTGGCCGCCCGGTCTCATTCGCTGATCTCGCCGTGGTGAGCCCCACCCTCGCCTTCATCATCGTGCCTGGCGACTTTTCGGGCTCGGCACCGGATCAACTGTGGCAGTTCGATTTCACCCGCGGCGTGCCGCGAAAAGTCCTCGACGCTAGCAACTCGTGGGTGCTTGGAGGACTGGTCTTTTATCCGGCCACGCAGCGAGTGTTTCTGGGCGATGCCGATGCACAATCGCCCAAGCTGCATGTGTTTGACGTGAGTGTCTCGCCGCCGGCCGAGCTGGCCTCTCTGAACAGCGATCCCTCCAAGGGCCTGTTGCCACGGTATCTGGGACTGTATTGATCCATGAAGACGGCGCTCACCTACGTGGTCCTGCTCGTGCTGCTGGTCAGTGCGGTGGCGCTGGCGCTGCTGGTCGGGCATGGCAGTCTGGCGGATCCGACGCTGCGTTCGACGCTCCTTGGCCTGCGAGCCACGCGCGTGGGCGCAGCCTTGCTGGCGGGCGCGGCCCTGGCCACTGGCGGGGCCGTGGTCCAGGGCGTGTTCCGCGATCCACTGGTCAGCCCGTCTATCTTGGGAACCACAGCCGGGGCCAGCCTGGGCGGGCAGTTGGCCATGTTGGCCCTGGTCTCCGGCTCGCCTCTGGCCAGCCTGGCGGTCAGCGCCGAGATGGTGTTGCCCCTGGGCTGTCTGGTCGGCGCCGGCCTTTCGCTGGCCATCGTGCTCAGCTTCTGTCGCGAGCGCACCGGCACCCTGACTCTCATTCTCACCGGCTTCATTCTGTCGTCGCTGTTTCTCGCGCTGTCCAGCTTCATCACCAGCCTGGCGCAGGATTCCTGGGACATGAGCCGGGCTGTAGTGTCCTTCACCCTCGGCGGCGTGGGCGGGGTCAGCACGCGCCAGCTTCTGGCAGCCTCGCCCTTGGTCTCCATCGGCATTGTCGCCTGCTGGCTGTGGAGCGACAACCTTGACCTGCTGCTTTCGGGTGAAGACGAGGCCGCCACATTGGGTGTCGAAGTGGGCCGCGCCCGACGCTGGGCCGTGACCTGGGTGGCGGTGCTGGCCGCTGCCGCCATCGCGGTGGGCGGCAACGTCGGGTTCGTGGGTCTTATCGTTCCGCACACCCTGCGGCCCTTGGTGGGTGCGCGCCACCGGCGCCTGATTCCCGCTTGCGCGTTGTTGGGTGGCGCGTTCCTGGTCGCCTGTGATGTCATCGCGCGCGTGTTCCCCAGCCGATCCGAGCTGCCCTTGGGCGTGATCACCGGCATCATTGGGGCACCAGTGTTTCTCTTCCTGCTGGCGCGCTCTCAGCGCGAGGTCAGCCATGGCTGACGCCACCCTCATCGAAGCTCAAGGGCTCACGGTGCAGCGGGGGAATCGCGTGCTTCTCCAGGAGATTTCTCTGTCCTTGGGCGCCGGACAGGTGGTGGCGCTGCTTGGGCCAAACGGCGCGGGTAAGAGCACGCTGCTCAAGACTCTGGCCGGCTTGTTGCCATTCTCAGGTGAGTTGCGGCTTGACGGGCATGAGGCTTCGCAGATTGGCCGTGCCGAACGCGCGCGCCTGGTAGCGTATGTGCCCCAGCATTCGGCGCTGGACGTGGCCCTGCCGGTGCGCGACGTGGTGGCGCATGGTCGCTTCGCTCATCGCGATGTGTGGGGCCGACCTGGTCGTCGTGATGAGGCGGCCATCGATCACGCCATGGACCTGACCGACACGCGCCGTCTGGCTGAGCGTTCGTTCTCTCGCCTGTCCTACGGCGAGCGGCGCCTGGTGCTGCTGGCGCGCGCTCTGGCCACTGAAGCGCGCGTGCTCCTGCTCGATGAGCCCACGGCGGCCCTGGATGTGACCCACGCGCTCGGCTTGCTTCACTTGCTGCGCGACCTGGCCAGCCGCGGATCCCTGGTCATGGTCGCGCTCCATCAACTCAACGAGGCCGCTCAAGCGAGCGATCGGGCGTTGCTGCTGGCAGGTGGGCGTCTGGTTGCCTCGGGCCCGGCAACGGAAGTCATCGCGCCCGATCCTGTGCGTCGGGTCTACGGCGTGGAGATGGTGCCCGCCGCCCAATTCGGCTTTCGCGTGCCGGCCCAGAAAGACTCGGCGCCATGAACCGCGCGACCCTAGGCAATGCCTGCGCCCTGGCTGCGGCAATCGCGTTGACTATTCAATTTGGCCGCGGCCACAGCCGGGAACTTGGCTCAACTGATTCCCGTGGTCGCGCGAGCCTCATCGATTCCACCGGTCATTCCCTGCCGGCGCGGCACTACGCCCGCATCGTGTCCACCAACCTGGTGACCGATCGTCTGCTGCTGGAGCTGGCCGAGCCCGACCGCATCTTGGCCTTCAGCCGCGCCGCCAGCGAGCGACCGCAGGACGGCTATCGCTACCAGGGCAAGCTTATCGTCGACGGCTTCGGTCCGGTCGAGGCGCTCATTGCCTTGCGGCCGGACCTTGTGCTCACCAACAGTTTCGGAACACCAGGGCGCGCGGCCAAGTTGCGTTCCGCTGGCATCGAGGTGTTCGATCTGGGCGAATTGCGCGGCGTTAGCAGCCTGGTCCGCGCAACCAAGACATTGGCCGAACTGCTGGGGCACCTCGAACGTGGGCAAGAATTTGCGCAAGCCTTTGTGCAGCGAATGAACAACGTGGCGGCCGGGCTCGCGGACCGGCCGCGCAAGACTGCGCTGTTTCTTTCGATCATCGGCAATCAAGTTCAGGGCGGCACTGCGGGAACCGCCTTGCACGACGTGCTGACCGCAGGCGGCCTGGTCGATGTTGCGGCCGAGCGCTACCGCGATTGGCCCGCCTATTCAGCCGAGCAGTTGCTGGATCTGGCGCCCGATCTGATTGTGACCAAGCAAGGAATGTCCGCGGCGGTCTGTGCCTTTCCTGGCGCCGGCCACCTGCCCGCGTGCCACGAGCCCGGCCGAATCATCGAGCTTCCCGCCGAGCTGCTCGACGAGCCGGGCCCAGCCATGCTAGAGGCTGCCGAGGCGATCTACCAGCGGGTCTACGGTGAGTAGTTCAGTCGCGCTTGTGGTTGGTGATCGCGCGTCGCCGAGCCGCGCGCATCTCGTCGAGGTACTGGCGGGCTGCCGGCAGATCGGGATCGTTGGCGTCGGCCCCTGCGACAAACCTCGCGCACGCGACGGCAAAACGCGGGGCGTACATGTCGTCGCTGTGAGAGAGAAACTGGTAGGCCATGCCCAGGTTCTTCCAGACCATGGGACCCAGCTCGAACTTGCGTATCCCCGGCCACGCGGCGATCTTGAGCTGCTCGTCGCCGCCAGCCTTGGCCACAAGATCCTCAAGAATAGCCAGCGCTGTTCGCGTTGGCTCGGCCGCATCGCCGCGCTCGTGGGCGTAGGCCAGCGCGAGGCGTGCACGTCCGAGCTGGGTGTCCAAGACCCTCTGGCCCAGGGCCTTTTCCCATGACTCCTCTGGCGCGAGCAAAGCCACCGTGACGTCGTAGCCGGCGATGGCCCGGCGATCCCGTTCGACCCATTCCTCATAGGTGGGAAACTCACTCTTTCGAATCAGGAACCGAGCCAGGCCGCAAGTGGCCAGTTTGTATCCATCCTTCCAGCTCTGATCCCAGTCACCAATCTGACCGATAACGAAAAACGGACGACCGGGATTGCCGTCGAGCAGTTGCTTGATCTTCCAGCCGTATATTCCATAGGTGCCTTCAGGCAAGTACAGGTCGCGATGAAGGCGCCGTCTGCGCGCCACGTACCAGGGTTCGGCCAGGTAGTCGCTGTCCAAGTGAATGACGTCGGGGCGAAGCTTCTCCACCTCGTGGAGGTACAAGACAGCGCCGGTGACATCGTCTCCCATTGTTGTCAACACGATGGCGTTGGGTGGAATGGCGGCGAACGCCGTGGTCACGAAATCTCGATACACGGTGTTGTTCCGTCCGCTGGCCTGACCGGCATGGACGGCAACGCCGATTGCAAACACTGCCCCGACGCCAACGGGCGCCAGGCGTCGCCATGGACTGCCCAGCCTTTGCAGCAAACTGGCCAGACCCAGCCCGGCAGCAATCGCAATCAACAGATCGGCCTCGATGCAGAATCGGCCTAGCACGCCGAGGAGGAGCGGCCTCGCCGTCGACAGGTTGGAGAGAGCAGAGAAGCTCAGGCCGTAGAAGCAAGTGACGAAGAGAAGGACGAGAGTCGCGCTGCGGGTTTGGCCTTCCCTCAGACCGAAGCGCAGACCGATCATGGCGAGAACAGGACCGAACCAAAGAAGACGGGGAAACGCGCGCCCCCACATGTGCCAGAGAGTTGGAAGGAACGTGCCCCCAGCCACGAAGATTCCCTGCGTGTTGGTCCGACCCATGCTGAAGGTTCCGTAGTTGAGGCGCAGAACATGGGAGACAAGGCCCGCCAGGCTGGTTTGATCGCCCCACGACACAGCCGCCGCCGAAGCCGAGGCTGGCACGAGGTAGAGATAAGGGGCCAATCCCAGAAGCCCGCAGGCGAGCGCCACGGCCACGCCCCTGGCCCCGAGGGTGCGTCTTGTGAGCCAGAGCGAGCGCAAAACCAAGGGCGCTCCCACGAACACAAAGGTGTGGTGGTTGCACATAGCCAGCCCGCTGGCAAAAAGCAGCGCAAACACGTCACGCCTGGCAAGCGAGCGTTCGACCCGCATCCAAAGATGGAAAGCCAATGCGACGAACATGGCGTTGAGCCCGAACACCTCCGCGCTCGTCGCATGTGACCAAGCCAAAGGGCTCGTGCCAAACAGCGTCGCTGCCAGAAGCCCGGCCACCGCGTTGCGCGTCCACGACTGCACCACGGCGCACGCCAGGCCACCCGCAGCTGCCGTCGCCACGGCAGAGAGCAAATTCACGCGCCAGGCTGGCGAGTGCCCAAGTGGAAGCCCGGCAAAGAGTCGGGCCAGCAGCGCGAAGAGCGGATAGCCCGAGGGATGAGGAACGCCACCGGTGAGCGCCGCGGCCGTGAGCTCACCGCTGTCACCACCCGCAATCGAAGGACGCAAAGTCGCGATGTAGAGCGCCGCCAGAACGAGAAAGGCCAGGAAAGGAGCGAACCGATCCCACACCGTCGCGGGGCCAGCCGGCGGACTGGGACTGGGGAGAACCGGGTGGTTCCCCTGCCTCTGTGCTGAGCTGCGCTTTCCCATTGCCTGATTGGCGGAAAAAACTTTGCCAGCATCATACCGCGCACAGGGACCCCGTCGCACTTGGCCTGCGAATCTGCCAGAGTCAAGGGCGGCACATCTATCTCATGCCGACGCCCACTGACAAGACTGCCCCTGCCCGCTGGCAGATCGTTTCGCCCAGCCGCCTGCGCCCTACCCTTTTCGCGCGGCGGAAGTACTGGGCGCAGCGATTCGGCGTGGCGCCGGTCTTGCCCATGTCGCGCGCCGAGATGGAGCAGCTAGGCTGGGAATGCTGCGACGTCATCCTGGTGACTGGCGACGCCTATGTCGATCACCCCAGCTTCGGCGCGGCTTTGATCGGCCGCGTGCTGGAAGAACAGGGGTTTCGCGTGGGAATCATCGCCCAGCCCGACTGGCGCTCGGCCACCGCCTTCGCCTGCCTGGGCCGCCCGGCCCTCATGTTTGGCGTGACCGCCGGGAACATGGATTCCATGGTGAATCTCTTCACCGCGGAAAAGCGCGTGCGCAGCGACGACGCGTATTCACCCAACGCCAAGCCTGGCCTCCGCCCCGAGCGCGCGGCCACGGTCTACGCCCAACGCTGTCGTGAGGCCTTTCCCGACGTGCCAGTCGTGCTGGGCGGCATCGAGGCCAGCCTGCGCCGGGTCGCCCACTATGACTACTGGTCGGACAAGGTGCGGCGCTCGGTGCTCTTCGATTCCAAGGCTGACCTGCTGGTCTACGGCAATGGCGAGCGCCAGGTGGTCGAGATCGCCCATCGTCTCGCCGCGGGCGAGCCGGTGGCGGCCCTCACCGACGTGCGCGGCACGGCCGTGGTCTTGCCGACCAAGGCGCCCCGTCTCGACGAAATCGATTGCACGACCATCGGGCGGCGCGCCAGCGGCAAACACCGCGGCCAAGTGATCCGCCTGCCCAGTTACGAGGCTGTGGCCGAGGATCCGGTGCTCTACGCCCACGCCTCACGTGTGCTCCATCTAGAATCCAACCCAGGCAACGCGCGTGCCTTGCTGCAACGACATGGCGATCGCGATCTATTGGTAAACGCGCCGGCCTTGCCGCTCACCACGACGGAGCTGGACGCCGTCTATGATTTGCCGTTCTCGCGCCGGCCACACCCCAGCTACGGCCAGGCACGGATTCCCGCCTATGAAATGATCAAGTGCTCGATCGCCATCATGCGGGGATGCTTTGGCGGCTGCACCTTCTGCTCGCTCACTGAACACGAAGGCCGCATCATCCAAAGCCGCTCGCCCGAGTCGGTCTTGCGCGAGATCGCGTCGGTGCGCCAGAAGACGCCGGGGTTCACTGGGGTGATTTCTGATCTGGGCGGGCCCACCGCCAACATGTACCGACTCGCGTGCAAGAACCCTTTGCTGGAGGCGGCGTGCCGGCGGCTTTCGTGCCTTTTCCCAGGCATCTGTCCCAACCTCGACACCGATCACGGCCCACTCATTGACCTGTATCGCCGCGCGCGCCAGGCCCCAGGCGTAAAGAAGATCACTATCGGCTCAGGCGTGCGCTATGACCTGGCGCTGGCCTCGCCCGCCTACGTCGAAGAACTGGTCAGGCATCATGTGGGCGGCTACCTCAAGGTCGCGCCTGAGCATAGCGAGCCCGCGCCCCTGGCCAAGATGTGCAAGCCGGGCATTGCCGCGTTCGATGACTTCCGCGCCCTGTTCGAGCGGTTCTCGCGTCAGGCGGGCAAGGAGCAGTATCTCATTCCCTATTTCATCGCTGCGCACCCAGGCACCTCGCTGCGGGATATGCTGGCGCTGGCCCTCTGGTGCAAACGCAACGATTTCCGGCCCGACCAGGTGCAGGCTTTTCTGCCTACGCCCATGGCCATGGCCACGGCCATGTACCATTCGGGCAAGAACCCCTTGCGTCCCTTGCACCGCCGTGGCGGCGAGGAAGTCTGCGTGGCGCGCGGTGAGAAAGAGCGTCGACTGCACAAGGCGTTCTTGCGCTACCACGATCCCGAAAACTGGCCGGCGCTACGCGCCGCCCTTCTCCACATGGGCCGGCGCGACCTCATCGGCCACGGCCGGGACTGCCTGGTTCCGCCGGACCGCCATGACACGCGCGTCGTTCGTTCCCCCGCGAACAAGGCGTGAAGGGCGCCTGTCTCTTCCAAAACCCGTCGGAGATAGCTACTCTATGCGTATGGTTTCAACTTCCGCTTTTCGCCCCGCGCAGTTGACGAGCATTGCCAAGACTGCCTGCCGACTGTCATTGGCAGCAAGTCTGTGTGGGTTGATGTTTGCCGTCGGCGCGTGCACCAAGACGACCACGGCTGGGCCTAGCAATGGCGGATCAACGAGCCCTGCCACGACCAAACCGACAGGAGGAACCACGCACACCGGGGGTTCCACTGGTGCCGCCGGCTCCGCAGGATCTGCAAGCTCCTCCTCCCTCGGTGGAAGTGGCGGCGCTTTGGTCACGGGCGGCGCCACGGCCAGCGCAGGCTCGACTGCAGCGGGTGGTTCCACTTCTCCGGGCGGCGCCACGAACGCCGGCGGCACGCAACAAGCGGGCGGCACGACTGCCAGCGCAGGCAACACCGGCGGTACGACTGCCAGCGCAGGCAATGCCGGCGGCACGACTGCCAGCGGGGGCAGCGTCGGCGGCAGCGGCGGCGCGACCGGCACGGGCGGCTCCACGACCAGCACCACCGTTCCCTTGCTGCCGCCGCCCAACCCGTGCTCCAACCAGTTCACGAGCCAGGGGTGCAGGAAAGGCCAAGCGTCGAGCACGTGCGGCGGCATTTGTGCGAACGACTACGGCGGCACTGCCGCCAACGTGTGCCAGGGGGGAAGCAACGGCGTCCCCGTGAACTACGCCTGCCCGCAATTCATGCTCTATAGCGATGCGCTGAATCAAGCGGTGATCGCCGACGGCTTTGGGGACAAGCTCAACTACGCCGTGGTTGGGCACGACATGGACGGCGGCTCGGGTGGCGTTGACAGCGGCCTCCCGGACGCCTGCTGCCAGTGTTACCAACTGGTGTTCGATTATCCGAAGGAAAACCAAGTCTGGGTTGACCCTGACCATACGCCTGGAACATCTGCGATCAACATCCCGAAGCCCTTGGTGGTTCAGAGCTTCAACACAGCGACCAATGGACCCGATGACTTCGACATCTACATGGGCGCGGGCGGCTTCGGCGCCAACAACGGTTGCTATGTGAGCGGCGGAACTTGCCCAGGCGGCCCCTGCATGTACAGCGGGTATCCCACCCAAGACGGCGGCATGGTCAAGGCCGTGGGCAACACGTTCCAAAACCCCTGGCCCGATCCGTGCAAGACCTCGGATACGAATTGGGTCACCCAGGCCACTCTTACGTCACCGGCCTGCGCGAATGCCGTGACCACCGCGTGCAATCAGATCACCTCGCCCAATGCGAGCATCCAAACCCAGACGATCCGCTCGTGCGTGCAGTCGAACGGCGTGAAGGCCGATGACACCGGGCAGATCCCCGGCGACTACCACGTCAACTGGTACATCTGGGTCAAGCGCGTCGAGTGCCCGGCCAACCTCACCAACGTCACCGGCTGCAAGCTCGCGAGCCAGGGACTCCCCAAACCAGATCCGAACGTCGCCACCGTCGCGCAAGCCAAGGCTGCCGGCTTCCTTCAAGAATCCGGCAGTGGCAGCAACTTCAACACGACTCAAATGCAGGACTGCTGTATGGCTACCTGCTCCTGGTCGAACAACGTGAAGGGCACCACGGTCAACGGCTACAACTCGTTCTATTCATGCGACAAAGACGGCGTGCCGTGGACGACCGCCGTCACCCGGACTCAATGAGCCACAGCGTGCGCACGTCCACCGAGCGCACGCCCGCCTTCTCGAGTTGGTTGTGTGCGGCGGGTTGCGCTGTTGCTTGGGGGAAAGTCAAGACGGACCTTGCCCGCGACGTTCAGCAATGGGAGCAAGGCCGCCGCAAGGCACGTCGGCCGGGATAAGACTTTCCCCCTTCGTTCGCCGCCGCGGCAAGTTCCACCCCATCGTCGATCGCACCTTCCCCCTCTCTGAAAAAGAGCTTGGCTGACTTTGCGGCCAGCTTGTGCGCCCACACGCCTGGCATGACCACGGCCAACGACTCGGCATGATCGATGCCGTAGAGAGTTGTTCTCAGGAATCGCCGTGCTTGCAGTTGCACAGGCAAGCCAGCAGAATGCGCTGGCGCGCAGGTGGGCGCGCCCAGGATTTCCTGGCCTCAAACTGGGCGAAACAACAAAGGACGTTCATGATTCTCACATCCAAGGCATCCCTCGCGCGCATTGGCGCCCTGCTGCTCCTGTCCGCAGGCACGCTCTCCCTCGGTTGCAAGTCTGCCGGCAAGGATGCGACTGCGAAAGGCGCAACTGCGCCCCAGGCTGCGGCCGGCCCCTGCCCTGAGTTCGTGAGCGCCATCTGCGGCAAGGCCGGCAAGGAATCGCAGGTATGTCAGAGTGTCACGTCCACGGTGGAACTCCTGTCGCCGGCTGCCTGCAAGGCGGCCAGCAAAGACGTCAGTTTTGCCCTGCAAAAGCTCGGGGATCAGCGCAAGGTTTGCGACCATCTGGCCTCTCGCCTTTGCAAGGATATCGGCGACACCACCGAGACCTGCAAGATGGTGCAGACGCAGACCAAGACGTTCCCGCCTGATCGCTGCGCCACGATGATCGATCACTACAACGACGTGCTGGCCGATCTCAAGCGCATGGAAGCGGCCAACAAACCGCTGGCCGCGTCCTTGCAGGCGACGCTGGCCAAGGGAGACGTGCCTTCCTTCGGTCCGGCCGGCGCCAAGGTGACCATGGTGGAGTTCTCCGATTTTCAGTGCCCCTACTGCTCGAAGGCCGCGCAGGTCACGCAGAAGATCAAGGAGAAGTACAGCAACAAGGTCCACTTCGTCTTTCGTCAGTTCCCTCTCTCTTTCCACGACAAGGCCCATGGCGCCGCCGAGGCAGGCATGGCGGCCAATGCCCAGGGCAAGTTCTGGCAGATGCACGACCTCATGTTCGCCAACCAGGGCGCACTGGATCGCGAGTCGCTTGACAAGTACGCCAAGCAAGTCGGGCTGAACCTCGCGACGTTCAAGAAGGCCATGGATTCCAAGCAGTACCTCGCCGCCGTCGACGCTGACGTCAAGCTCGGGGGCGAAGCCGCAGTGAACGGAACCCCGTCGCTATTCCTGAACGGCGCCCGCGTGCAAGATCCGACCAACTTCGATGCCGTGTCAGGCATGATTGAAGCGGAGCTCAAGAAGTAGCCCTCGCGGGGCGTCGGCTCTGTCGCAAGAATCTAGTCGCACCGGCCACGGCAGCGCCTATACTGCGCCGCCATGACGGTGAAGCTTCGCTCTGTGTTTTGTGCCTCGCTGGCAACCTTGGCCGCGGGATGCGGTGGCCTCAACATGCAGATGGTGGATCGCTCTGTGCAGAAGCCATCCAACATCGCGGTGTACTTCACCGTCGACACCACGCATGGCGATCCGGTGGCGGATCTGACCCCCGCCGACTTCCGAATCTATGAGGACGACCGTCCCGTGTCGCTCTACGAGAGCCGACAAACCATCCTTCAGCCTGAGGTGGTGGCCGCGCGCTACGCCCTGCTGCTGGTGGACATGAGCGGCTCGGTGGTCAGCTCGCCCGAGATCAACCGGCTGGTCGAATCAGCCGTCAATTTCTCAAAACGCGTCGGATCGTTCCAGAAGGTGGCGGTGTACGCCTTTGACGGCAGCCCGCACATCACACCCATCGTTGGCTTTGGTGCGCCCAGCGTCGAGGCAGCCATCAACAGCCTGGCCTGGTATCGACCCAAAGACCCCTCGACCAACTTGAACGGCGCGGTGGTTGAGGCCATCAAGGTACTCGAACATCAGCTGGACCATGCCAGCGCGCCCCTGCGTTTTGGTACCCTGGTGGTCTTCACCGACGGCACCGACCACGCCGGCCGGGTCAAGGACCAGACCCTGCGGGATGCGGTGGCCGAGGCCCCGGTCGACGTATACGCCATTGCGGTGGGGGGTGAGGTCAATGAGTCCGAGGTGCGCGCCATCGGCCGCTCGGGCACCTTCACCTCGAAAAATCCCCAGGACATCGCACGCGGCTTTGAGGAGATCGCCCGGCGTATCGAGGGCTTCACCCGGCGCTACTACCTTCTGTCGTACTGTTCGCCCGCCCGCGCCGGCCACCACCAAGTCGAAATCCAGGCGGCCAAGGGTGGCTTGAGCGGCCGCCTGACCTATGACTTCAAAGCCGACGGTTTTGGCCCGAACTGCGATCCCAACCAGAAGCCTGCCTTCGACGTGCATCACCCCCGCGTGCTGCGCACCTCACGGCGAGAGGGAAAGTAGTTACCTATTCCCCACAGAGACACAGAGGCCTCTGAGGCGGATGAGCAGAAGGGGAAGGGTTGGATCTGTCCAGTCCGAACCCTTTCTTCCCTTCCGAACTCTGTGTTCTCTGTGCTCTCTGTGAGAAACAGCTAACTACGTCTTCCGCTTCGCGCGGCGGTGGCGGACCAGCAGCAGCACCAGAAGCGCAATCGCCAGAAGGACCAGTACCCCCGCGAGCGGCGTGCCGCGCATCAGTTTCGTGATTTCCAGCGTGCCCCGCAAGATCTGGACGACAAGGCGCACCAGAATCGAACCGAAGCGAATCGCCAGCGGCACCATCAAGAACAGCGCGACGATCTGCAGCCAACGAATCTGCTTGCGGGTGAGCGAGCCCGGGGCTGTCGCATAGGCCTGGCCGAAGCCTTGACCGCTGTCGTAGGCCGCCCGACGCGCGGGATCGGAAAGGATCTCGTAGGCCCGGTTGATGGCGACCAGCTTTTCGCTGGCCAAGTCTTCCAAAGGATTGCCCTGGTATCGGTCGGGATGGTACTTCGCCACCAAGGCGTGGTAGGCCGCGCGAATTTCCGACTCAGAGGCCGTGCGCGCGACACCCAAAACGGAATAGGGATCGAGGTCCGTCTGGGACTTCATCGCCTAGGAATCACGCTCTTGCCTGTTCCGGCAGCACTTTGCGACTGCAGATAGCGGAAAACATCCGTGCTGGTGGACAAGACCAGCCAACTCTCCTTGTCGATGGTGCTGTGGTAGGTCTCCATGGTCTTGAGGAAACGGTAGAGCTCGCGATTGCGGTTGTAGGCCTCGGCGTAGATCGAGGTGGCCTCGGCATCACCGCGTCCCATGATCTCCTGGGTCTTGCGGTAGGCCTCGGACTCGATCACTTTCAGCTCGCGCTCCTTCTTGCCGCGCACCTCGGCGCTCTTGCCTTGTCCCTCGGAGCGGTGGCGATCAGCGATGCGCTTGCGCTCGGAGATCATGCGGTCAAACACCTTGGCCTGCACGCTCTCGATGTAGTTGACCCGCTGGATCTGCACGTCGACCAATTCGATGCCGTAGTCAGGCACCACGTGGGAAACCCGTTCGAGAATCAGCCGGGTGATCTTGTCCCGCCCCAGCTCGACCTGGCGCATGGATTCGGCCTCCATGATGTCTTCCGCCTCTTCGCCCTTTTCGAAGGCGCGGTTGGTGGTGCGCACGACTTCGATGAGATCGTGGCTGGCGATCACGTTGCGCGTTTCTCCGTCGATGATGTCGTCGAGCCGCGATTGCGCCCGGCGCTCGTCGCGCAAGCGCTGGAAGAACAGCAAGGGGTTGGCTATGCGCCAGCGCGCGTAGGTTTCCACGCCGATGTATTTCTTGTCGCGCGTGGGAACCTGGTTGGCGTTGCCGTTCCATTCCAGCCAGCGCTTGTCGAACACATTGGCTTCTTGTGCGAACGGCATCTTTACGTGCAGACCGGCCTCGGTGACCGCTTCCCCCATGGGCTCGCCAAACTGGGTGACTATGACCTGTTCGGTTTCGGAAACCGTGTACAGGGCAGAAGACAACGTCGCCAGCCCCAGCACTGCAAAGGCGCCGACGATGACCATTGATCGGCGGCTCATGGCTTGCCCTCCTGGACCGGGCCGAGCGGGAACATGGGCAAGATGCCTTTGGCCTTTTCGTCAAAGATCAGTTTCTTGCCGGCCGCGGGCAAGACCGCCGCCAGGGTCTCAAGATAGATGCGGGTGCGCGTGACCTCCGGGGCTTTGCGGTACTGCTCTTCCAGCGCATTGAAGCGTTGGGCGTCGCCCTTGGCCCGATTTACGCGGTCGATGGCGTAACCCTCGGCGGCCTGGATCTTCTGTTCGGCGAGGCCGCGGGCGCGCGGAATCTCCTGGTTGTATTCGGCCCACGCCTCGTTGATGGCGCGTTCACGTTCTTGAATGGCCTGGTTCACGGCATTGAAAGACGGCTTCACCGCCTCGGGGGGATCCACATTTTGCAGGATAAGTTGCTGAACCGAGATGCCATTGTCGTAGAGCTTGCACAGGTGCGAGAGCAATTCCTTGGCCTTGGCAGCGATGGACTCGCGCCCTACGGTGAGCAGCTCGGTCACGCTGTGATCGCCCACCACCGTACGCATGGATGCCTCGGTCATGAGACGGAAGGTCTCCTCCACGTCGCGCATTCGGAAAAGGTACTTGTAGGGATCCGAGATCTTGTACTGGACGATCCACTCGACCGTGGCCACGTTGAGATCCCCGGTCAGCATGACCGCCTCGGCCTGGGTCTTGTCGTCCTTGTGAAACGAACTCTGAATGTCGGCGTTGGCGGTGCGGAAGCCGAACTCCTGCTTGAGCTGGCGCTGTACCGGAACCTTTTGCACCTGTTCGATGCCGAAGGGGAACTTGGCGTGCGGACCGGGATTGCAGGTGCGCACGAAACGTCCGAAGCGCGTCACCAAGCCGACCTCGTCGGGCTCGACCTGGTAGTACGCGCCGTAGAGAGCCGCGAATGCGACAATAGCCAGCGCGACCCAGGTCAAGGTCTTGCGCGATCGGCGCAGCCTGTCGCCTGTCTCGCGTGCGAGACGTGAGAAGTCATCCGGATCGAACCCGACACTCTGTCTTGCCATGGCACCTTCTCCCAGAGTCCGAGGGAAAACTCAACCTGCGCGTTTCACCAATCACAGCCCGTCGGTCAGGACCGGGCCCGTGTTCACCGCCTCGAAGTCGCTGCCGTGGACGCTATGCAGGTTCGACACCAGGTCGTCCATGTAGTCGGCCCACCCTTGGTTGCACTCACCGCTGATGTACCAGTTGCTGCCATTGTCGGCCAGAATGATGCCGTACTTCTTCATCGCCGTCAGAATGACCAGCGTCGGGCCGGAGGAGGAACTGGTGTCAAACGATGCCTTGAGGCGCATACGCAGCCCCATGGGCGGCAGCGTGGTGCTGGAGTTGCCGGCCGCGTGAGTCGCGGGGTGGATGTAGCCCTGTTGCGAGCGTTGGACGGTGAATCTGATGGCGTGACGAATCTCGCCCGCCATGACTTCGTCGTAACGCACCAGGCCCGGCAGAATCGGCAGACCGGCCGCGTCGGCGGAGGTCCACCCAGCCGTCCTGAGCGCATCCGAACCGAGGTGAAAGATGGCGCCGTTGGACGCTGTCCAGCCCGAGCCGCCCGTCGGATTCTGCGCGTTGTACAGTTCATACAGCGTGCAATTGTTCGGCGCGCCCGCGGTGTCGATGTAGAGCACATGCCGGTCGCTGTCCGTGTCGGCGGTGGGGCCGCCTTCGATGGCAGCGGTGAGCGGAATCGGGTAGCAGAACCGGTTGCCGCCCGAGGCACAGGGGAGCGGATCGCTCTCGGTAGCACCATAGTCGACATTCCAGGTCATCGGCTGCGGCGTGGCGCCGGTGCCAGTCGAAAACGGAATGCCGTATTCGTCGGTCACCGTGCCCCAGTCAGGATGGAAGCCGGTGGCTGGCGACATGTTGGCCAGATAGGTCGCTCCGTTGGGGTCGAGTGCATAGGCGGAGATGTCCGCGTTCCAAGGATTGTCGGCGGGGAAGATGTTGCAGCCGGCGATGGTCGGCACGCTGCCCGGGCTGGGGGTGCCGGTGCTGCCGCCAGTCGTACCGCCGCTGCCAGCAGAGCCGGCAACCCCGCCCGTGCCCGTGGGCGCGCTCGCCTTGCTCCCTCCGCAAGAGAGAACGAGCAAGAATCCAAGAAGCGTCGGTAGCTGCGATTCGCGCATCACTTTCCCTTTCGCGTGCCAAGCCGTCGCGGTCACGCGCACCAGTTTACCCCACCCCCGTGAGGCTTTGACGAAATCTGCCGCAGCACGAGTGCGAAAGCCCACCGCCCACGCGGGCAGGCGTGTTGTAGGGCGCTCGTGCGACTCCTTTCGACGAATGTGTTCAAATCTCATCAGCCCATTCGGCAGATTGTGGACAACCCGCTGACCTGAGCGCAGAAACACTTGCCCCGTTGGCCCTCGCCCCGATGGCATTCGCCTTGCATTGACCGTCACCCATGTCCTCGCACAAGTCGGAGTATCGCATCCGTCTTTCACTCGCCACTGCCATGGTGGCCGCGTTTCTTGCCGGCCAGGCCAAGGCCGCTGACGACGAACCGAACCCGTTTGCTCACCGGAATGTGCTCACGGCCCGAGTGGCTCTTCCTTTTGTGGGGGGCGATGATGGCCGTGGCTTCACGATACTTGGAGTATCTCTTGGACAGCGATTCCTGAATCTAGTGGAGGTCGAAGCTGGGATATCCGAGCAATGGCTTCTTTTCGAAGAGGGCACCACGATTGCGGTGCGTGCTGGCCTCTCCCCCAGCGTGCTGAACCCACGGCCATCGGGAACGCACTGGAATCTCAGAATCCCGCTATTGGCTGGGTTCAGCTACTACAAGGGCAGCGGCGGAAAAGTCTCAGAAACACCCTTCGTGTCTGTGTCGAACGTCTACCATTTCGACACCGGGCTGGACGCGACCTACTGGGGAAAGTCGGGAGTCGGGTTCAACATGCGGATCCTGGTAAACTTGGGTACGGCTCGGGAGCGGAAAACTCAGCAAGATGCAGATGCCCATTACAACACCTCGAGTTCAGACTCCGGGCTAGTTGGTGGCAGTTTCATGATCGGCGTCTCGTTCGCTGGCTTGTAGTTCAGCGGAATCGGCGGCCAGCGCGGTCAGGGCACAGGGCCGGAGGAGAGATAGATGTATCCAGGGTTGCCCATGGCCACAAGCCTCGTCCCGTCAGATGACGACGCCACTGCTCCCCAGCACTGCGACGGGCTGCCCGGCTGCTGCGTCCAGGTCGCGCCGGAATCCTCGGACGTGTAGATGTAGCCAGAAACGTTGTTCCAATTGCCGACCGCAGCGATCAGATCAACGCCGTCCGCTGACGACGCCACGGCCTGCCACGTCTGTGAGGTGCCCGTCTGTTTCCAAGTCGCTCCAGAATCCTTCGACGTGTAGATGTAGCCGCCGTAGACCGTGGCGACCAGGTTCTTGCCATCCGCTGAAGACGCCACTGAGCCCCAGGCCTGCGAGGTGCCTGCCTGCGTCCAGGTCGCTCCAGAATCCTTCGACGTGTAGATGTAGCCACCACTGACCGCGGCGACCAGGTTCTTGCCATCCGCCGAAGACGCCACTGTGTGCCAGTCCTGCAAGGTGCCGGTCTGCGTCCAGGTCGCACCCGAATCGTTCGACGTGTAGATATAGCCAACGCCAACTGCGACGAGCTTCGTCCCGTCCGCTGACGACGCCACTGACATCCAGTCCTGCGAGGTGCCGGTCTGCGTCCAGGTCGCGCCGGAATCTTTCGACGTGTAGATGTAGCCGTCATTGACCACAGCGACCAGATTCTTGCCATCGGCTGAAGACGCCGCCGCCTGCCACCACTGTGAGCTGCCCCCCTGCGTCCAGGTCGCGCCGGAATCTTTCGACGTGTAGATGTAGCCACCACTGACCATAGCGACGAGGTTCTTGCCATCCGCTGAAGACGCCACGGCCTGCCAGCCTCCTGACCAGCTCGGCGAACTGTCCGGCGTCCAGGTCGCACCCGAATCCTTCGACGTGTAGACAAAACCGTGGTCGACCACGGCGACAAGCTTCGTCCCGTCCGCTGACGACGCCACTGACATCCAGTCCTGCGAGCCCAACGAGGCGCCGGTCTGTGTCCAATGCGCCCCTGAGTCTTCTGAGGTGTAGATGGTGTCGCCGTGGGCCACGGCGACGAGCTTTGTCCCGTCCGCTGACGACGCCACTGCCTGCCACGTCTGCTGGGTTCCTGTCTGCGTCCAGGTCGCACCCGAATCCTTCGACGTGTAGATGTAGTCTTCGTAGACCCCGGCGACGAGCTTCGTCCCATCCGCTGACGACGCCAAGACCGTCCAGCCCTGCGTGCCCAGCGACTGCGTCCAGGTCGCACCAACGTCCGCCGAGACGTAGATATGATCGGTGCCTCCGGCGACGATTCTCGTCCCGTCCGCTGACGACGCCACTGACATCCAGTAGCTAG
The DNA here is from genome assembly GCA_003142855.1 of Myxococcales bacterium. GTDB lineage: Bacteria > Myxococcota_A > Polyangia > Fen-1088 > Fen-1088 > Fen-1137. The sequence continues at coordinate 89,022 of PLNW01000073.1, read as the reverse complement.
TCGGTGACACGGTGGCCCTGGTCCACACCACCCCCGCCATGGGGACGCACCCGTCGGCGCCATCATGGTCGCAACCGCCATCGCCTGAATCGATTGCATCCGCAGCGCTGTCCTCGGCCATTTCCCTAGGAGAATCCGCAGCGCTCGAGTCGGCGACTGGGGCGTCCCGGGTGCCGCCGTCCCGTGCATCCACCAGGGGCGGCTTGTCCGCGGAACCATCCGCGACGGCCAAGTCGGCGACTGGCGCCTCCATCACGCTGCCATCTGGTCTGCCAGCGGGCATGTCCACGGGCGCATCCGGCGGAGTGGGCCGATCCGGGCTCGCCAGGTCGCGGGCGCTGTCGCGAACCACACTTTCCGCGACAACCAAGTCCCCTGCCCCGATGTCCGGGCTACTGGCACCTCTGTCCGCGACTGCGCCCGTGTCACTCACGGCGCCACCCGCGTCTGCACTGCCGCTAAAATGCTCGACCGAGGCGTCCTTGGGTTGCATCGACGTCCTCCGCAACCGCAGAACGCAAGCGCAATCGCCAATGTTGGCCATCCACTGCTTTTCATGATGCCCTGTTTCGGCCGCAACATAGCGAGACGCCGCCGCAATTCCCACTGGCGAATCCGCGCCTTTCCGTCGGAGCGGGATGCTTACCCGGCCACGACGAGTTGGAGTAGACTCCGCGCCAAACTTGCGACGAGACCCTGAACCCGAACGCATTGCGGAATCTCAACCGGAGCGCGGCCTGACATGAGCGTGTGCCCCCGCTGTGCCCGCGAACATCCGCCCGGCGAGGCGTTCTGTCACACGTTGCTTTCCCAGCCGCATCCGCCAGCGCGCGAGCGCGCGGTTGCCACGCGGGTCGATCCCCCGGCGCCAGAGGCTGAAAACACCCTGGCCATCGGAACCGCGATTGGCCCATGGACCATCACCCGATTCCTGGGAGCCGGTGGAATGGGGGCCGTGTATGAAGCCACCCCCCGCACGGGAAATCGCGTGGCCATCAAGATCCTGCGCCTCGCTCACCCGGGAGGGACAGCCCCGGAAGCCAGGTTCGCGGAAGCCCGAGAGCGCTTCCATACCGAGGCCAGAGCCACCTTCCAGCTCAACCAGCACAAGAACGTCGTCCAGATCATCGCCGACGGAGACTTGCCGGACGGGCGGCCCTACTTGGTCATGGAATTCCTGGCTGGCTCCACCCTCGACGCCCGTCTGCGCGACGACCCGCTTTCCGCCCAGGAACTGCGCCGCCTGCTGTCGCAAGCCTGCGATGGCCTGGCCGCGATCCACGGCGCGGGGATTGTCCATCGGGATCTGAAGCCGGAGAACATGTGGGTGGTGCGGGCCGAGGATGGCGAGACTTCCATCAAGCTGCTCGACTTCGGCATCTCCAAGATGGAAGGCGCAAAGAAGCTGACCCAGACCGGTGTCCCGATCGGAACGCCCTACTACATTTCTCCCGAGCAACTGGCCAAGCAGACCGCGGACGCCCGCAGCGACATCTACACCTTCGGCGTGATCCTCTACGAGGTGTTCTCGGGACGGCTTCCCTTTTTGGCAGACAGTCCTCTCCCGTTGATGAAGCAGATCGTGTTCGACGATCCGCCACCCCTGGTCGCGCGCGAGGGCTACACGATTTCGCCAAGGCTGGACCGCCTGATTCGTGACTGTCTGTCCAAGGAGCCGGCCGACCGACCGCAAACTGCGCTGGAACTCAAGCAACGTCTGCTGGCTGCCCTTGATGCGCCACCACTCCCGGAAACAGCCCTGGCCGTCGCGGCCATGACCGCGCCTCGTCGACGGGTGTATTGGGTATTGGCCGGCTCGTTCGTGCTCGCGCTGGCCGCGAGTTTTCTCATCATGTGGGCGCGTTCTGGCGCGGATGCCAAAAGTCCCAGCGTCATTGCGCCGCTGCCCCCAATGCCGGCTTTGCGACAAGCGGCGCCCATTCCGTCCCCTGCCCAGCCGCCCACCGCCGCAGCAGTGGCTCCGGTGATCGCGCGCGCACCCGCCGCTGCCGGAACCCTCTCTGCACGAAGAAATCCGCAGCCCCCCATCACCACGCTTGCCCGCGTCCCGGCGCCCTCATCGCCTCATCCTGAAGCGACAGCCTTGCAGCCCGGCCCCCCGCCAGCCGCCCCTGCTCTCACGCCAGCGCCGCCCGCGGCTAGGGTGTCCGCGCCCTCCCCGACCACCACCTTGCCCTCGCCGCCGCCGCGGGCCGCGGTCCCAGCAATTGAACCGCCCAAACCGTCACGCCCCTTGACTCCGTCGGAACGGGATCTCATCACGGACAAGGATATTCTGCTTAGGTAGACACATGATGCGCACCACTCTTGTTGCCCTGACCTGCTGTTGCCTCGCCACGCCCTTGCCTGCCCTGGCCCAGACTTCAGAACCGGATACCGTGGACGACTTGCCACCGCTCTTGGTCGCGCGCCTGAAGCTGGCCAACACGCTCTACGACCAGGACAATCTCGCGGCTGCGTTGGTCGAGTACCGACGGGTCCAGGTCGAATCGGGCAAGGCGCCGGGGCTGTTCAATGTCGGCCGGATCTGCGCGCGCCTCAATCGGCCCGTCGAGGCGGTTGCCGAGTTCGACAAACTGCTGGCCGCGCCAGGCCGCACACCGGAGCCAAGGCTGGAAGAGGCGCGCCGGCTTCGCGACGAGCAGCGCGCTCGCATCGGGCGTCTGATGATCCAGACCAAGGTGCCGGCGTTCATAGAGGTCGACAACGTCGCCGTGGGCAAGACCGAGGTGAAGGTTTTCGTGGGCGCGCGCGAAGAACCAGCCGGCAACGCCGTGCCCGACATGCGTTTCGTGATGGCGCACCCGATTGAAGTCGCCAATGGTCCGCACCTGCTGGCAGCAGTGGCCCCGGGCCACGCTCCCCTGCGCCAGCAGATCGAAATCGGCGGCGGGGTGACCAAGGAATTTGAACTGGCCCTGGTGCCTGCCAAGGGCGAGCTGGCTCACATTCGCGTGAGGACGCCCGTGCCGGGTGCCGACATTCAGCTCGACGGGGCGCCCGTCGGCCACACGCCCATCGACGTCACGCTGTCGGTCGAGGCTGGTTCGCACGAGCTGGCTTTACAACGAAAAGGCTATCGAACCACCACCCTGCGACGGGATCTGGGTGAGGGCCAGACCTGGGACGCGGATGTGGAGATGGAAGAAGATGCGACGGAGATGGGCTGGCAGGCAGGAGATCTACTGATCGAAGGGGAAGAGCCGGGTTCCGCGCTCTCGGTCAACGGGAAGCTGCGCGATTTCCGCGGTGGCAGCGTGAAGTTGGCGCCCGGTCCGCACCGGATCGAGCTTGCCCACTCCGGCTTTCTGCCTTATCGAGCCGAGGTCGCCATCGAATCCGGCAAGGTTCGTCGCCTGCACGTCGAGATGGAAGCCACCGCCGAGGCCCGCCACGAACGGCTCGACCGCGTTTCCGGCCAGCGCTGGCGCGCCTGGGGCACCTTGGCCGCGGGCGCTTTGATTGCCGGCGGGGGTGGCGCCTATCTGGGGTGGGCGATCAAGAACCGGACTCAAGCCAACCACTACTTCGACCAAGTGCAGAAGGATTTCACTCTTACGACCGGCGGATGCTATCAACTGAGTGCAACTGACGCGACGACTTCCCAGCACTGCAAAGCAGAGCAGGACCAAGCCAACGATGGGCAAAGCAACGCCAAATACCACCTTGTTGGCAGCGCTGTGGCGACCGGCGTGGGCGCCGCGGTCTTGGTCACTGGATTGATCATGGTCTTGACCATCGACGACACCAGCCGCTACGAAAGCCCGCACAGTTCCCTGGCGTGGCTGGGATGGGCCAAGTCGAACGGCGGCGGCGTGGCTGTGGCAGGACGTTTCTGAACGAGCGAGAGCACCATGGCTGCACCGACCAGCGCGATCCCAAGCTTCCCCAAGGGCAGCCATGTGCTGCACGTTCTGGTCAGTGGCCCCGATGTTCACGAAGCCATCGCGCTGCCCGAGCGGGGCACGCTGTCGCTGGGTCGTGACGATGACGCCGACATTCGGGTTCCCGACTCGAGCGCGTCCCGCCAGCATGCCTTGCTTCACATCGGCGCGAGCGTCGAGATCGAAGATCTGGGCAGCACCAATGGTACGCACGTGGGCGCCGTGCGCATCCCACCCAGGCAACGAGTCCCCTTGGCTATCGGACAGTCCGTGGTCATTGGCGGCATCACCCTGGTTCTTCAGCATCAGTATGTACGTTCCGCGAAACTCCGCGTACGCAGCCATGGCTACTTCTACGACCGTCTGATCGAGGAATGCGCCCACGCCGAGGCGGACGCAAAGACCACCCTGGGATTGCTGCGCATCCGCCTGGGCGCCACCGCGGACGAAGAGCGCGGCGTCGACGTGGTGGCCGCGGCGATGCGACCGGGAGACCTTGTGGCGGCCTACGCGCCCCGCGAATACGAAGTGCTGCTGCCAGATTCGGGGCAGGAGAAATGCCGTGAGATTGCCGCCAGCATCGAGAAGGCGCTCGCCGAAATCGGCGGCGGCCCACGCCTGGGCCTGGCCTGCTTTCCCCAGAACGGCGCTTCGCCAGGCGCGCTCATGGCCCACGCCTGCGCGCAGGCGCGCGGCAGCGACGACGAGGCTCCGGTTGGTGCAGTTGTCTGCGACGCGCAGATGATGGCGCTATATCAAAAGGCGCGGCAGGCGGCCAAGGCCAACGCCAACGTGCTCATCCTGGGCGAGACCGGGGTGGGCAAGGAGGTGCTGGCCAACTACATCCACAGCGAATCCCGACGAGCGGACAAGCCCTTTCTCAAGCTCAACTGCGCTGCCGTGGCCGAAACTCTGCTCGACAGCGAGCTCTTCGGGCACGAGCCAGGGGCTTTCACAGGAGCCAACAAGTCGCGCAAGGGGCTCATCCAAGCCGCTGACGGCGGAACCCTGTTCATCGACGAAGTGGGCGAGATGTCGCTGCCCATGCAGGCCAAACTGCTGCGCGCAGCGGGACAGGGCGAAATTACGCGCGTGGGCAGCACGACTGTCGTGAAGGTCGACGTGCGCTTCGTCGCGGCCACCAACCGAGACCTAGCGAGCGACGTGAAGACCGGTCGTTTTCGCGAGGATCTCTTCTATCGACTGGCCGTGTTCGAGCTGATCGTGCTGCCGCTGTGCGATCGCAAGAGCGAGATCGAGCCGCTGGCGCGCAAGTTCCTGGGCGACTTTGCCAAGGATTCCGATCGACAGCCTCCTGACATTTCGGCCGATGCCCTGGCTCTCCTGCTTCGCTACGACTGGCCGGGAAACATCCGCGAGCTTCGCAACGTGATGGAACGCGCGCTGGCCCTGTGTTCGGGCAGCACCATCACGCCTGAGCACCTGCCGCAGGACAAGCTGGCCGGCGTTCCCGCGGGCGCGTCGCCTGGCGGCGCTGCGCCTGAATCATCCGAGGAACTGGTGGCCGAGCGTCGGGCCATCGAGGCCGCGCTGGCCAACTGCGCGGGCAACCAGACCAGGGCCGCCGAGCAACTGGGCATCTCCCGCCGCACCCTGATCAACAAGCTGGCCCAGCTCAAGATCCCGCGTCCGCGGCGGTGACCAGGCATTTGCACTTCAAGTGCAAGCGGCTGAAATGCGCATTTGCACTTCAAGTGCAAATGACAGGGACTAGCCGGGCGCCAGCCGCGGTTTCCCGCAGGAATTCCCGCGGATTTCCGCAGAAAACGCGCCGCCAGACACGCGGCACAGGTTCTGCATAACGAAGGGCCAGCCGCCACACAGAGCCCTCTTCGAAATGACAGCAGCCATGCAACGAACCATCTCCATAGCTCTCGCGACCGCCGCACTTCTTGTTGGGATCTCGCGACCAGCGGCCGCACAGGCAGCGGCAGATATTCAGCAAAACCTGCCGGCCGTCCCAGAAGCCCCCGCAGCGATAGATACCCAGCAAAGCTTGCCAGTCGTCCCGGAAGCCCCCGCCACGCCAGATGTTCAGCAGATCTCGCCAGTCGTCCCAGAAGCCCCAGCAGCGGCGGATATTCCGCAGAACCCGATGGTAATCGCAGAAGCCCCCGCAGCGGCAGCTGTTCAACAGAGCGTCCCAGAAGCCTCTGCGCAGCCCAAGCGCTTGCCCCTCTTGGGCGTCATGGTTGACGTGGGCGTGCCTGACGGCTTCATCGGCTCGCTGACGATTCGACCGCGAAAATGGGTGCGCGTTTCAGGTGGCGGCGGGAGCAATGGCATCAGCCGCGGCTGGCGCACTGGCATCACCCTTTTGCCCTTTGGCGCGGGTCCCTCGGCCAGCTTTGAATACGGCGGCTATCAGGACGGGGACGCCAACGCCCTGGCCAAAACGTTCGGGTTCGGCAGCAGCCCGGTCCTGCAAAGGGTTGGCTACCAGTACATGAACGCGCACCTGGGTCTGGATTTCGGCACTCGCCGCTTCGTCTTCTTCCTTCATGGCGGCGTCACCATGCTTCGCGGACAGATTCACAATCTCGATACCTTGATCCCTGCCCCGCCCGCCGGCGACGCAAGCGCCACTGGAACAACCGAGGTAACTGTGCGACGCGACCCCAACGCCAAAGCCGCGGGACCGTCGCTGAAACTGGGACTGATTGTCTATGTCTGGTGAGGTGATTGAAATGAAACTTCGACTCTTCTCGATTGTCCCTGTGCTGGCCGCGTTGACTGGCGGCTGTTCACCTTCTTTCGAGGCTGACCTGCCTGATGTCGAGATAACCCAGCACGGACTGAAGATGGCGGGCGTGCCCGGAGCAGCGCAGGTCGGCGACACATCGGTGACCAGCTCATTCACGTTCTCGTCATCCGCCTGGGCCAAGCACATGAACTCCGCAGTTTTCGTGCACCAGGTGACGATCACGGCCGGCGGCAGCCTAGCCAACCTCGATTTCATCAAGTCTGCACGCGTGACCGCGGCCGCCGCCCCCGCGCTCTCCGAAGGCACGACCGCGATTGTGGACTATGAGCGGAGCGCGGATGCGCCATCCAGTGCAGCCATCCAAGTCAGCCTGCCGGTACCCATCGACCTCACCAGCCTCTGGTCCGCTAACCAGTTGGTTATCGAGTTGCAGGTGGCGGGACAGTTGCCCGAACAGGACTGGACCGTCGACCTGACCCTGAACCTGTCCGGCAACATGACGTACAAGTTCTAGCGCGCCTTGTGCTAAAAGACCCTTCGCGTTGCAATGGCTTGGTGGCTCCAAATTGGAGGATTGAAATGTCCGTATCGCGCGTTCTTGGTTTGATGGTCGTTTCCGCATGGCTCACGTCCGCGTGCAGTTCGTCCAAGAAGATCGATGTGGGTGGCACGTGCATTCTCAACAGCGACTGCACTGGCTCCCTGGTGTGCACCTCGGGTCTGTGCCACATCGCCTGCCGGGCGTCGACCGACTGCCCAGCCGGCCAGAGTTGCATGAAGACGAGCGACTCGGCTGTCTGTGTTTTGCCCGCCGAGGTCACTTGCTCTGCAACATCATCGTGCAAGAACAGCCTCTTGTGCGCGCCTGACCAGCACTGCCGGACCGGCTGTATATCCGCCACGAACTGCACCACCAACCAAGTCTGCGCGAGCAACTTCTGCGCTGACCCGAACGATCCCGATCTCGTGAACGGCCAGATACCACCGACGGCAGCCCCGGATGCAGGAACCTTCGATACTTTGTCGCCTGACTTGCCGGCCGTTTCGCCTGCCGACGCGCCACCAGTGACCGGTCCCGAGGCCGGCGTGACCTACGATGCTTCTTTGGATGCCCCCGCTGGTCCGGATGCCCCGGCCGCGCTTCTCGACGCCGAGCCCGACGTGGCGACCGACCTTGCCGCGTCGCCGCCAGACGCTCCGGGAACCGGCCTTTCCTGCGCCAGCGGCTGCAACGACGGCTTGTCTTGTACCCGCGACTCTTGCGTGAACGGCATCTGCCAGAACGCCCTGAATCCCGACTACTGCATGGTCGAAAAGGCGTGCTACATGGACGGCGACACCGATCCAAACGATCCCTGCAAGGCTTGCACCACCACCACTTCCACCTCGCTCTGGACACCGAAGCCTGAGGGTACGACCTGCGGAACCTGGAAGTCGTGTCAGTCCGACACTTGCACCGCCTGTGGCAACCTCGGTCAGGCCTGCTGTGGGGCGACAAAACCAGGAAGTTGTATAGCGGGAGCCCTCTGCAACGCCAGCACGAACCAGTGCCAAGCTGACAAAGCTATCGACATCTCGGGCAACGCGGATATCGTCTGTGCGCTTTTTCAGTCGGGCCGAGTGCGCTGCTGGGGGCCGAATTCCGAGACGGTGGGATCGAGCACGGGTTCCAATGTAGCCGCTCCCCCCCTCGCGGGGCTGGTGGACGCTATCAGCATTTCCGTAGGCTATTTCTTTGCCTGCGCCGTTCGCACTACTGGCGCGGTGGTCTGCTGGGGCAACTCGCTTCCTGGCGGCGGAAGCAGCGCCTTGCCAGTGCCAGTCCCCGGCATCACGAATGCAACTCAGGTCTCGGCCGGCGACATGCATGCATGCGTGCGCAACGCGGACAGCACGGTTCTGTGCTGGGGTGACAACCGTTCCGGTCAACTCGGGGTCGGCACAACCAGCACAACTGCTACTTCGATTCCAGCGGCAATGCTCGGTGTGACGGACGCCCATAGCGTCGTGGCCGGGTGGCAAGCCACTTGTGTTCTCCGCAGTAGTGGCCAGGTGTCCTGCACCGGCAGAGGTGGCTACTACAATGGCCTATCCAGCGACACCTCGGATATTACCGATCTGCCCGCCCTTCCCAACGCCGATACGCTCTCTTCTTCGGACGAGGGGATGACCTTCTGCGCGGTTCTGCACAGCGGCGATCTCGTTTGTTGGGGCGGCTCGCGACCTGCCACAGTCGGCGGTGTAGGTCAGGTGCTCGCGGCCATAGGAGCAATAGGGTCGGAGACTTATTTCGGAATTCAAGAGGACCACACCCTTTGGGCCATGGGAGACAACGCCCTCGGGCAACTTGGTGATGGCACTTTCACGACCGCGACCGTGCATACAAGCCCGAGACTCATCCATTCCGCCTCGCCCGTGAGCAATGTGGTTACGGTGACACTGGCCAGCTTCACGTCTTCCTCTACCACGTGCCTACTCCGCAGCGACGGAAGCGTGAGTTGTGCCGGCCAAAATGCTGATACTGGTGGCACAGCCTTGGGTGATGGACAGCATTATCCACAAGCCCCGCGGGCCTACTTCGTGCCCGTGGTTGGCATACTGCCCGTGGCCAGCGAGGACGGCCAGTGCTACGACGGCGTGGACAACGATGGCGACGGCAAGACTGACCTCGACGATTCGGACTGCGCGCAAGACCTGGGCACCACCACAGGCTCCGCCGTAGCCACGGTTTCGTTCACCGGCGTGTTCGGCAACTACTTGCACGAGAGTTGCAACGGCACCACCGGCGGCTACGGCGGCCCCGAGGCCGTGCTCACCTGGACCGCGCCCAGCGGCGGCACCTATCAGTTCGACACTACCGGTAGCTCATTCGACACAGTCCTGGCCGCATACAAAGGCAACCCGCTGACAGCGGCCGAGCTCGCCTGCAACGACGACGGCGCTGGCCTCACGGGAGGTGCCTCCGCCATCAAGGTCCAGGTCATCACCGGCGACAAACTCACCCTGGTCGTGGACAGCAAGACTGCCCAAGCATCATCAACAACCCCCTCCTCCTTCAACCTCAACATCACCAAGCAGTGACCTGGGGCCTCGGCTCTTCGGGTCGCCCCACCTGACGGGGCCTGCCCCGACCATTTTGTCGACCATGTTGATTTTGGTCGTGACCGTTTTGTACATAGGCGATAAAATGGTCACATGCAAGATCGCCCGGGATATCGCCAAGCCATCCAGAACGGGGCCTTTCGCCATGGGAAGATGGTCTTCGTTTCCGGCCCGCGCCAGGTGGGCAAGACCACCTTGGCCAGACTGCTGGGCCAGGACTACGAGAGGACCGACTACCACACCTGGGACGATCCCACTTTTCGCCGGCTGTGGGCCAAGGATCCCAAGGCGCTGGTCCCGGCTGCCGTGGGCAAGCGCTCCCTGCTGATCCTGGACGAGCTGCACAAAGCCCCGCGATGGAAGACCCACCTCAAGGCACTGTTCGACCTGCGGGGCGCGTCCGCGGATATTCTGGTGACCGGCAGCGCGCGCATGGACGTGTTCCGACGCGGGGGCGACAGTCTGGTCGGACGCTACTTCCCGTTGCGACTTCATCCATTCTCGATGGGCGAGATCCTGCAAGACACGCTGCCGCCCGCCCAGCTCGTGGCCGCGCTGGGCCGCAAGCAGCCCGGGGATCCGAAGCTGCTCGATCGTCTGCTGGACTTTGGCGGCTTCCCTGAACCGTTCCTCAAGCAGGATCCGGAATTCACCGTCCTGTGGCGCCGGTCCCGCGGCGAGCGCCTCGTTCGCGAGGATCTGCGCGACCTCACGCACGCGCACGATCTGTCGAGCATCGAGACCATGAGCGCCCTGATCCCGGAACGCGTGGGATCGCCTTTCTCCCTGCAATCCCTGACCGAGGACCTGGGCGTGGCCTATGCGACGGCCAGACGCTGGCTCGGCTGGCTGGGTTCGGTCTACGTGATCCACCTGGTGCCCCCCTACGCCAAAACCCTGGCCCGCGCCCTACGAAAACAGCCGAAAGCTTATCTGTGGGACTGGTCAGAAGTCCCCGACCGGGGCGCCCGCTTCGAGAACCTGGTTGCGGGTCATCTGCGCAAGGCGTGCGACGCATGGACCGACACCGGCAAGGGGACGTTCGAGCTTTTCTACGTCCGTGACAAGGAGAAGCGCGAGGTGGATTTCCTGATCACGAGCAACCGCAAGCCTTGGCTCCTCGCCGAGTCCAAGTTGTCGGACAAAGCCCCGTCACCGGCGCTGGGCCACTTCGCGCGCGTCTTACGCCCGGCTTTGACCGTGCAGCTGATCGCGGCGCCCGGCGTGCACGACTTCTTCGACGTCGAGGGCGCGCCCGCCTACGTGGTCAGCGCGGACCGTTTTCTGCGCCTGCTGCCGTGAGGGAACGCTCTTTCGGGGGCGATGACAATTTTCGCCCGTAGCAGAAAAATATCACGTCTACTTGAAGAACAGCGCTCGCTGCTTGACCGCCGCGCGCTTCTTCGCGGCACTGCCCTGAAACAGGGTCGAATGGTCGACTTTGCACTTCGTTGCAAGCGGGTCCGGAAACTTGCACTTGAAGGGCCAGCCCATTTTGCGCCTCATAGGGATCTGTGTCAGCCTGTCTGCGATGCCAACCAGCCCGCACGACATGGTGGTTACGCTGCAGCAGCGTAGTGCGCGCGCACGTGAAGCGGCACTGAAGCGCGCCGGCGAAGTGCGCGAGCAGGTCGTGGAGTTAGTGCGCGGCCAGCTTCCCGCTGGGGCGCGTGCGTGGCTTGTGGGTTCGCTCGCCTGGGGCGGCTTTGGCGAGCGCAGCGACGTGGACCTGGTTCTCGACGGGGTGAGCGGCCCGCTTGGCACAGCGATCGAAATCGCCGTGACCAGGGCCACCGGGGTCGAGGTCGATTTGCTTCCGTTCCGCGGGCTCTCGCCTTCGTTCCAAAGTCGCGTACTGCAAGAAGGGCTCGCCATCCATGGTGTCTGATCCCGAGGTCGTGGTCCGGCTGACCCGCTTGACCAAGGAGCTCGATGCCGACATGGCCGCGCTCGATGCGCGCGGGCGAGAGATCGGCGAACTCACGCAAGCCTGGGCGACGGCAGGCGGCCTGGCGCGCCCGGAGCTGGTCCTGCTGGCGGTCAACCTCCATGGTTGGTACACGGCCCTCGAAACCGCGCTTGAGCGCGTCGCGCGCTTGCTCGACCAGACGGTGCCAGCGGGAAACACCTGGCACGTCGATCTGCTGGCGCAGATGCGGGTGGAGATCCCAGGGCTGCGTCCCTGCGTTGTCCCCGGCGCAACCATCCCCGAACTGCACGAGCTGCGAAAGTTCCGGCACTTCTTTCGCAACGCCTATGTGCTCAATCTCGATCCAACCCAGGTGCGCGAGCGGGCCGAGGCCCTGCTTCGCATTAGCCAGCCGGTGGTTGATGGCCTCGGCGGCCTGCGTGCGCACATCGCCGTGGCCATCGCCGAGCTCACCCGATGATCAGGACTGCCAGAATCAGACCAGATTCCAGGGCAAAGCGGCGACGTCTTCGGTGACCCAGAAAGGCCGCGGGGTGGCGCACAGGATCGCGGCTTTGGCGATGCGCCTATCGGGGTACGCCTTGCGGAAGGCGACCAGCCCCGAGGCATGGCGACGCGACGGGTTTGCGGTCAGCTTGATCTCGAATGGGTAAAGCACTCCATCCCGTTCCAGCAGCAGATCGACTTCGGCGCCGCCGGCTGCGCGCCAGTGCGAGTAGGCCACGCCACCAGAGAGGACTGCAGCGCGCTTGCGAATCTCGTTCACCATGGAAGTCTCAAAGAGCGCGCCGACCAGCGGATGTCCACCGAGGGCCGCGGGGCTGGAGATATGCGCGTGATGGCAGGCCAGGCCAGTGTCGGCCAGGTAGCCTTTGGGCTTCGCGGAGACCCGCTTCACGGCGTTGCGCGCGAATGCGGCGTGTTCGACCCACTGGAAGGTACCCGACAGGATTGCCAGCCAGCGCCGCGCCGTCTGCGGCGTGATGCCGATGTCGCGTCCAAGTTGGCTGGCGTTCACTTCCTGCGCGGTCAGCGCCGACATGAGCCCGAGAAACTGTCCAAAGCGTTGCCAATCGTCGACGGAGCCGGCCAAGCGGGCGTCGCGTTCCACGTAAGTGCGGTGATAGCCCGTCCAGAAATCAGGAACCAGATCTGCATCGAGCGCGCCGGCGCCTGGCATGGCCCCGCGCCACAGCCATTCCCACAGCGTGCGTCCCAGCCACGTCGCGCTCGGCGGCCGCGAAGCGAGCAACCCGTCCGCGTCGTCCATCCAGCGACCCAGCCAGCCCGCCCGCGCGTCCGCGCCAGCCAGTTCCTGGATCGAGAACCCTTGCAAATCCAGGAAGGCCACGCGGCCAGCCAGGCTCTCGGCCAGCGTCTGCATGACCTGCCACTGCTGCGAACCGGTCAGCAAGAACATCCCGGGCCGCGCTTGGGCCTCGTCAACCCGCCGCTTGATGGCAGAGACAAGCTCCGGGGCGTACTGGATCTCGTCCAGCACCAGAGGCAGGCGGTGGTTGTGCAGAAACAGGTCAGACTCTGCGCGCGCGTTCTCTACGTCGATGCTGGGATCGAAGGCGACATAGTCGAGGTCGGGAAAGACATGCCGAAGCAGAGTGGTCTTGCCCACCTGTCGCGCCCCGCTGACCACCACGACCGGGAACGCCTTGACCAGCTTCTTGAGCTTGTCCGTGACGCCTCGCTTGACATACATACCTTGCAGTTTGATGGTACTATCATCACATTGCAAGGTATTGAGCGGACGAAATCCAAATAGGCCGCCGATCTAGCGAAAAGCCGCTTTGCTGCGGCGCTCACGTTCCGTGATGGGATCCGCCCGCGCTTCTTCGCGGCACTGCCCTGAACCGTGGCCAGGATGCCCGTCGTTGCACTTCATGTGCACGCGGTCTGCGGGCTTTGCACTTGAAGTGCAACCGCAAGTGACCGGCCAGGAAGCTCGCGGCGAAAATCCTCGCCTCGCTGGGCTGGCACGAGGCTTGCTCATCTGCCAGACGGCTGCGGGTCAATAGGCCCACAGCCACCTGAAACCCCGCTGTGATAGCTTCTCATCTTGCACAAACTCTGAGGATTGAAATGTCCACATCGCGCGTTCTTGGCTTGATGATCGCTTCAGCCTGGCTCGTAGCCGGATGTAACGGGGCCAAGAAGATCGACGTGGGCGGCACCTGCATCCTCAACAGCGATTGCGGCGGCTCTTTTGTGTGCACTTGGGGCATCTGCCACGTCGCCTGCCACGCATCGGCCGACTGCCCGAAGGGACAAAGTTGCATCATAGCCAGCGTCCAATCGACGGTGTGTCAGGGGCCTACCCCTTGCACGTACAACAGCGACTGCCAAACCGGGCTCATATGCGCTGTGGATCGGCAATGCCGTCAACAGTGCCAGAAGAATGTCGATTGCACCAATGGGCAGACCTGCACAACCACGAATACCTGCGCCGAGCAGAGCCAGGTCGATTCAAACAAGAACCTTCTTGTGCCCGACGGTGGACTCGGCGGCACGAGTGGTACTTCAGGCGCCGGCGGAACTGGCGGATCAACCAGTCCCGGCTTTGATGCTTCCCCGGATCTTCTTGCGGACATGTCAGGCAGCACGGGAGGCACGGGCGGTAGCGCGGGCGGAACCTCTGGTGTTGGTGGCTCTTCAGGGACGGGCGGCACAGGTGGTGCGCCGGGCACGGGCGGTTCAGTCGGCCCCAATCCTGATGCTTCCCCAGATCTTGCCGCCGACGTGCCGGGCAGCACCGGCGGCGTGAGCAGCACTGGGGGCATTCTCTCCACTGCTGGGGTCGCCAGCATCAGGGACGCGCTTGGCGCCGGAGGCAACACGGCAGCCGGCGGCACAGCAAGCACTGCCGGTACCACGGCGGCCGGCGGCACCACCAACCTGCCTGATGCGGCGGCTGATGTGAACGCCGGGACCACCGATGCGCCGACTGCGCCAGCGAGTCCGCCCTCCGACGGCGGTATGCCGGACGTTGCGCCGCCTGCCAGTGATGCCACCGAAGCGGACGGTACTGTGGCCTCGAGCTGCGGCGAAATCCCTAGTGCAGGCTTGGTTGCCTATTGGGGCTTTGAGGGCCTGAGTGATTCGGATCAATTGATTCCCGACCTTTCCGGCAATGGTCACACTCTGACTCGCGGCTCGACCGCGACGGCCGACAGCAGCGATCCGACGTTCTCAACCGACACCCCGTGCGGCCGCGGATCCAGCGCGCACCTGGATGGCATCGACGATTTCCTCTGGTTGCCTAACGACGCCTCTCTCAGTCCGCAGGAGCTGACGCTCGCAGCCTGGGCCAAGCTCGATGTCGTACCCGGCAATCCGGCGTGCATCGCCGGCAACTTGGGGGTCTGGTGTTCCGGAAATGGCTACCAGCTCCACTTCCAGGACGGCGACAATCTTCAAGCGGTGTATCGAGGGTCGGGTGCCAGTTGCAGCAACACTATCCAGGCTGCTCTGAGTGGATTCGTGTGGAACCCGGGCCAGTGGCACCATGTCGCAACGACGCTCCAGTCGACGGGTGCAGGCACCTACGAAGCTCGGCTCTATATTGACGGAGTCCTTCGTTCCACCGCCACTGGGGCCGCCGTGGACTACACCAACACCCCCCGCTTTCTCATCGGCACCAACGCGGACGGTGTCGGGCTGGCCAAGACACATGTCCGGGAGTGGCCTGGAAACATCGACGAGGTCGTCGTCTACAACCGGGCATTGTCCGCGAGTGAGGTGGGCCAGCTGGCTGGCATTGGCGTCTCTCCGTGACCTAGCAGCCACCCAATGGCGCAGGGCAACTTCGGAGCCCCCACCTAGCCATGCCAGTCTCTATTGCTTCCATAGCTTATCCCTGCTAACTTCTAGTAGTGTCTCGCATCCCAGACTCGGCGCTGCAGGTTCTGCTGGCGGATAACCCCTGGCTGACAGGCGGGTCTGGCCTTGCGAGCGACCGCTTCGTGCCGGCCGCATACGTCGCCCGTCACATGCGCTTGACCGCCGACCAACGCGTTTGCTTGGTTGTGGGCCCACGGCAAGCAGGAAAGTCCACCCTGATCTGGAAAACCTTGCTTGATCGGGGCCAACCCTTTCTGTACGTCAACTGCGACGAGCTGGCGCTACGCGATGCCCTCAAGTCTCCCGCTCTCTTCGCCAAGGCTCTGGATGATCTTCTCCCGCCGGGCACGGCCGTGTTCTTCGAGGAGGTGCAGCGGCTACCGGAGGCTGGCCTCTTTCTTAAGGGGCTGGTCGATCGACACATTGGTCGCCCCCTGTTCGCAACCGGAAGCTCGTCTTTCGATCTCGATGCGCGCACCCGCGAGTCGCTGGCGGGTCGGGCACAGCGCCACCTGCTGCTCCCCTTCTCGCTGGCCGAACTGGCCCCGTCGCTCAACGACCCGCCCGCGCTGCGTGAGCACTCGCTTGATGAGCTGACCGACAAGCTCACGCGCTACGGCGGCTATCCCACGGTCTTCACCTCGGACACGCCAGAGACCGCGCTCACCGGGCTGGTTGAATCCTTCGTTATCCGAGACGCGTCAGACAGGTTCCAGGTGCGCAACCCCGCCGCTTTCCGCAAGGTGCTGGAACTGGCGGCATCGCAGATCGGCAACCTGTGCAACTACTCGGAATGGGCAGCCGTGGCGGGCGTGTCGGTGGAGACCGCGCGCGAGTACGCCAGCTTGCTTGCCGACGCGCACATTCTTCGCCTGGTCAGGCCGTTCGTGGGCGGCAAACGCGCCGAGATCACCAGCGCGCCCAAGGTCTTCTTCCTGGACAACGGCGTACGCAACCGCCTGTTCGGTGGCTTTGCCGCGCTCGAATTGCGGCCAGATCACGGCGCGCTCGCCGAAAACTTTGTCTTCAGCGAGATATGCAAGTCACTCGGGCCGGTGCTGGACGACATCCGCTACTGGCGCAGCAAGTCCGGCGCCGAGGTCGATCTGGTCATCGAGCGGCAGGGCCGCATCGACGCTGTCGAAGTCAAGGCCGGCGATAGCCGCGGACGCCTCGACCGCTCTGCCATGAGCTTCATCGAAGCCTACGCCCCCCGGCGCTTCTTCGTGGTGAACTCCCGCGAGCACCCCGACACCAAGGTGGGCAAAACGCGCGTTCGCTTCGTCAAGCCCCACCAGATCGCGCACGCCATTGTGAGAGAGTGACGCTTTCCCCCAATACCGCGGATCCGAGGCCCGTGCTGATCGGCCTGCGCTGACCGGTCTTGCCCTTGCGTACGCAATCACGTACTCTTGCGGGTACGGAGACTGACATGACCACCATCACCGCCACCGAGGCTCGCAGGCGTCTATACAGCTTGGTTGACGAGGCCAACGCTTCGCATGAGCCGGTCCTCATCGCCGGCAAGCGCGGTGGCGCCGTGCTGCTGTCCCAGGGGGACTGGTCGGCAATTCAGGAGACACTGTACTTGTTGTCGGTGAAGGGTATGCGCGAGTCGATTCGCAGAGGACTCAAGACGCCGCTGCGCGCCTGCCGCCGGGAACTGCTTTGGTGAAGTGGCAGGTCTATTTCACCGCGCAAGCGGCCAAGGACGCCAAGAAACTGGCTGCCGCAGGGCTTCGGCCCAAGGCTGAGCAATTGCTCGCAGTGCTGGCCGAGAATCCCTACCAGAACCCGCCCCCGTACGAGAAGCTGGTCGGGGATCTTGCCGGTGCGCTGTCCAGGCGGATCAACATCAAGCACCGACTGGTGTATCAGGTACTGGACAAGCCAAGGATCGTGAAGGTTCTGCGCCTGTGGACGCACTACGAGTAGGCTCAGAAGTAGGCTAGTATCATTCCCGTCTGGCCCCGTAGCTCAGGTGGATAGAGCGGCGGTTTCCTAAACCGTAGGTCGCCTGTTCGAATCAGGCCGGGGTCACCATGAAATGCGAGGGCGAAGCTCGCCAATCGGCATTCGCCCTCGCTTGACGCGCCCTCTGTATCTGTGCCAGTGTGCATTCCGCGTCACAGTACCGACGCGGCTTCAGTGCGAAGTCTTTCGGAAACCGAATGCAAGCACAGTAGGAGGACTCATGACCAGCACTCGTCTTCATATCCAGTGCCGTCGGGCGCTCTTTCTTGGCACCGTTGTTGCGTTGGCAGCATGCTCAAATTCGTCGACCACCGGGAAGACCGGCGGCGTTGCAGCCGGCGGCACGCACACCGGGGGCACGACCGCCAGCGCCGGTGGCTCGATGGCCGGCAGCGCTGGCGTGGCCAGCTCGGGCGGCGCGACGACGGCAGGTGGTTCCACCGCAAGCGGCGGAAGCATGGGCGGCGCGACCACCTCGGGTGGCATCACCGGCTTGCCCAACACATCGGCTGTGCTGGAAGCCATGCAGCGGGCGAACACTTGGTTCATGAACAAACATCCAGATCCCACGGCAGACATCGTCACGGACAAGACCAGGCCCAGCAATCTCTGGACTCGGGCCGCGTACTACGAAGGGCTCATGGCTCTCTACAAAGTTGAGCCCGACGCCGCCAAGAAGCTGAACTACTACACGTACGCTGTGAACTGGGGATCGAGCCCCACGCATCCGTGGACCCTGGCGAACACAAAGGCGGGCGTCCTGTCAAATGACGCAAACAACCAGGCGTGCGGTCAGACCTATATCGACCTGTACAACATCGATCCGCAGCCGATTCGCATTCAGGAAATCAAGGCCAACATCGACGACATGGTGGCCAAGGGAACCAGCAATGTGTGGTGGTGGATCGACGCCATCCAGATGTCCATGCCCGTGTTCGCGAAGTTGGGGGTCCTGGAAAACGACACCAAGTACTTCGATGCCATGTGGGCACTCTACAACGACTCGCGCATGAACGAAGGCGGGGGCTTGTTCAACTCGGACGTGGGTTTTTGGTGGCGTGACTTGCACTACACGCCCAGTCTGCCAAGTGCGGTTGCCGATGCCGGCACGGTTGGCAGCGCCGACAGCGGCAGCGCTGTCTCGACCGATGCACGCATCGATGCAGCCGCGAATGCAGCCATCGATGCGGCCGCCGCCGCTGCGGCAATGGCCGATGCAGGCGATAGTGGTGCCGCTTTCTCGGTCGACTACACCGTCAAGCAGACGATTACCTTGAGCCTGAGCCAGAACCTGCCGGCGCAGACCCAGGACGCCTACATCGTGGCCCCGAACGGCAAGAGCATCTACTGGGCGCGAGGCAACGGCTGGATTCTCGCCGCTCTGGTCCGCGTTCTCGACATCCTGCCGACCACCGATCCCCATCGCAGCACGTACGTCTCGGACTTCCAGGCGATGGCCAGCGCGTTGGTGCCCTTGCAGCGCAGCGACGGCTTCTGGAACGAGAGCCTGTTCGATCCGAACCACTGTGCCAGCATCGGCCTGACCGGCGATGATGGTCCGGAAACCAGCGGAACGGTCTTCTTTGTCTACGGGCTCGCCTGGGGCATTCGCAAAGGATTGCTCGACCCGGCGACATACGGCCCGGTCTTGCAGAAAGCCTGGAACGGCCTTTCTACCCTCGCGCTCCAGTCGGACGGCCTGCTCGGGTATGTGCAGTCCACGGGTGCCCTGCCCTGCACCGAGGACCCGCAGCACCCCGGACGACTAGGCGCAACCACACTCGCCAACTTCGACGACTACGGGGTCGGAGGATTCCTTCTGGCCGGCTCCGAGGTTTACCAACTGGTGGGCGGTGTCGTGACACCCAACGTGGGCGCGGGCACGGGTACGGGCGGAACGACTGGTACCAGCGGAACGAGCGGAACAGGAGGCATGACAGCCGGTGGCACAACCAGCGCCGGCGGTTCGACCAGCACGAGCGGAACCAGCTCAGCCGGCGGCTCGACCGCCACCGGCGGTACAACCGGTGCGGGTGGCACGACCGACACGGGGGGAACAACGGGTGCGGGCGGTTCGACCAGCACGGGCGGAACAACAAACGCCGGCGGCTCGACGGGCGCGGGCGAGACCAGCACAACGGGAGGAACGACCTCCACCGGCGGCACCGGAGCCACGGGAGGCGTCACGAGCGGCGGCGGAAACAAGGCGACTGGTGGGTCCAAGGCCAGCAGCGGTACCAAGACCTAGCAAGAATCCAGGGCGGTCTCCAGCTTCTGGGGACCCGCCCTGATCCGAACCGTGCTGCGGTGAAAAGGTCCGTCTGTTCAAGCAGGCCGGGGTCACCACCATCATGATTGCCATCGTCCAACGAGTCTCGCGCGCTGAAGTCCGGGTCGGCGCCGAGGTCGTGGGGCGCATCGACAAGGGCGTGCTTCTGCTTGTCGGCGTCGAGCGCGGCGATGGCGAGGCTGATGCCGACGTACTCGCGCGCAAGCTGGTCGCCTTGCGGATCTTTCCGGGTCGCACGCCCATGGATCTCAGCCTCAAGGACGCAAACGGAGCTTGCCTGGTGGTCAGTCAATTCACGCTGGCCGGCTCCATCCGCAAGGGCAATCGCCCCAGCTTCGACCGCGCCGAGGATCCCGCCTTGGCCCAATCCCTCTACCAAAGCGTTGCCGACCGCATCGCCGCCGACGGCATCCGAGTGGCTCGCGGCCGCTTTGCGGCTCACATGGACGTCGAACTGGTGAACGACGGCCCAGTCACGTTCATTATTCAAACCCACGAGGGCTCACTCCTCGGCCCCTGACGGCCTCCTCTGTGCCCTCCCCTCTCCCCTCTGTGTTCTCAGCGACGGGCGGCTGTCGCATTGAACCCGCGCACTAAGGATAAACTATCAATGCTTTGATCGGCACATTGCCCAGCTGCGCCCGGCCGTTGAGTCCGGCCAGTTCCACGACAAAGCTCGCCAGGACAACCTGCCCGCCCAGGTCTTGCAGCAGGCGACAGGCCGCGGCCGCGGTGCCGCCAGTAGCGAGCAAATCGTCGACCAAGGCCACGCGCGCGCCCGCAGCCACGGCGTCTTCGTGGATCTCGATGCCGTCGCTGCCATACTCGAGCTGGTAGCGCTGCTGCCGGGTTTTCCAGGGCAGCTTGCCGGGCTTGCGTATGAGCACGAACCCGACACCCAGCATGGTGGCGGCGGCCGCGCCGAAGATGAAGCCGCGC
This sequence comes from Myxococcales bacterium, assembly GCA_003142855.1. Taxonomy (GTDB): domain Bacteria; phylum Myxococcota_A; class Polyangia; order Fen-1088; family Fen-1088; genus Fen-1137. The sequence goes on along the minus strand of PLNW01000073.1, from coordinate 68,305 downwards.
GACTCGATGCCGGCGATGACAGTGGGCTGCGCCTTGGCGATGCCTTCGCACAGATACTCCACGCAGCGACGAAACGCGGGACCGTGCTGCAGCAGGGGCGTGACGTCGCGGAAGAGAATCCCTTTCTTGGGAAAGTCCGGGACGTCGCGGATCAGGGAGCGAAGGTCACCCGTGAACTTGTCGGTTGCGGCTGGCATGGCTCGTTTTTACTTCAAGGTCGGCAAGAATTGCAGCGGATCTTGTGGCTCCTGCTTGCGGCGTACCTCGAAGTGCAGGTGCGGGCCGGTGGCGTGGCCCGTGTCACCCACGCGCGAGATCTCCTGGCCTGCGCTGATGCGGTCACCAACGTGCACCAGCAGGAGCGAGTTATGAGCGTACACGGTCACCAAATCTCCCGCGTGCTGGATCACGACCATGTTCCCGTAGCCCCGCACCCTGTCACCCGCGTACATCACTTCACCGTCGGCCGCAGCCATCACGGGCGTCCCGATGGGTGCCCTCATGTCGATGCCTTCATGGTCGCGGCCCCAGCGCTTGCCAAACAGCGACGTGAGCACGGGCTTGGCCAGCGGCCAACGCAGAGGCGCATGGCGGCTCGCCTCGCTCTCGGCTTCGGGCTGGCCCGGCGACGTCGGAGTCGCGGGGATCGCGTCTGGGAAAACCGTGCCGGCTTGGGCAGCCCGCAGAACGTAGATCAGACGGCCGGGTTCCAGGGGCTGGCCCCGTCGCAGTCCGTTGATCTCGAGCAGATCCTCCAGCGGGATCCCTGCCTCCTTGGCGATTTTGGCCGGGGTTTCACCGGGCTCGACCACATGCCAGGTCCCTGGCGGGTTGTCGTCGTCAAGCGGGCGCGAGATGGTGGCGCAGGAGCAGAGCCCTAGCAGCGTGCAGGCAACCGCAAGGACGCACAATCTGCACAAGGTGCTACGCCTGTGGCTTGTCACGGCCCACCCCATAGCGTCCGGTCAGGTTCACGTAGCGGCAGGGGACATCCTGCAGGGTCTCGAACGCATCGCCCCTGCGCTGCACGCGGGTCAGGATCTGTTGATCGAATCCGCCCACCGGGGCCACCAGCCGGCCGCCGTCGCGCAGTTCGTGCAGGAGCAGCACCGGCACCTGCGGCGTCGCGGCCGAGACGATGATGACGTCGTAGGGCGCGTGCTCGGGCCAACCGCAACTGCCGTCGAACGCGGCCAAGCTAACATTCTGGCAGCCCGCATCGGCCAGGCGCTCGCGCGCCTTGTCCACAAGCGCGGGAAGCACGTCCACGGCAAAAACCTGCGCGCACAGCAGCGCCAGCACGGCCGTTTGATAGCCGGAGCCCACGCCAATCTCCAGCGCGACATCGCTCGCGTCCGGGAGCGCCAGCTCGGTCGCGCGGGCCACCATATACGGCTGCGAAATGGTCTGGCCAAACCCGATGGGCAACGGTCGATCGTCGTAGGCGTGGTCCGCCTGTTCGCGGTCGACGAAGAGATGGCGCGGAACCCGGCTCATGGCCTCCAGCACGCGCGCATCGCTGATGCCACGGGGGAGAAGTTGCTCCGCAACCATGGTGGCGCGCTCGCTGATGAAGGCATCCGGCGGCCCGGTTGGGCCTGGCGTATCGCCGGATCGGCGTCCTGCACTCACGGCGCTATTTCCCGGCGTGAACCGCTGCGCCTTCTGCGAACGAGCCCAGGTTCCAGGCCGCCATTCTCTGCAAAGCCGGACCGTGGGTGAGACCGAGACCGAGCGGCGTGATCGACGCTAGGCCGGAACGCACGGCCGCGCTATCCGAGCCGGGAAGATCCTCGCCCTTCTCCTCGGGCCCGCCGATCCAGTAGTAGGCCCGGCCGCGCAGATCCTCGCGCATGTCCACTTGATCCCGATACAGCCGCTGCCCCATCGAGGTCAGGGCGAATCCATGCACGGGGCCAGCAGGAACGTTAACATTCAGCAGTGTGCCTGGTTCGATGGCATCCGGCCCCTGGGCCAGCACCTGCCTCACCAGCCTCCGCGCAAAATCCGCCGCTGGTGCGAAATCCTGCGGCCAGCGCCGTTCGACCGACAGGGCGATGGCCGGGACCCCGCGCAGGGTCGCTTCCAGGGCCGCCCCGACGGTTCCGGAATAGAAGACGTCCGTGCCCAGGTTGAACCCGTTGTTGATCCCTGACACGCACAGGTCCGGCTTGCGCGGCACCAGATGCAGCAGGGCCAGGTACACGCAATCCACCGGTGTCCCATCGATGGAGTACACGTTGGAGCGAATCTGATCCACGCGCAACGGGCGATCCAAGCTGATGGAATGCGAGGCCGCGCTGCGCTCGCGGTCAGGCGCCGCCAGCATGACGTCAGCCAGGTCCGCCAACACGTCCGCGAGCGCAGAGATCCCCGGCGCCATCACGCCATCGTCATTGCTGAGGAGAATGAATGGCTTTGACGACACGGTATTTGTCGGGGCGACTGGATTTGAACCAGCGACCCCCTGACCCCCAGTCAGGTGCGCTAACCAGGCTGCGCCACGCCCCGATATTTGATTGTGTGGTGGCTATTCTTCCACGAGTCGTATCAGATCCAAAAGCCCTTGCTTGATTTTTCTCAAGGTCTCCACGTCGATTTCCGGGGCCGGCACCGGCGGCGGCGGGCCCTCGTCGTGCCCCAGTTCCCGCAGCCGCGCGCGCCCCCCTTGGATGGTGAAGCGCTGCCCGTATAGCAGATCGCGTATGCTGAGCAACAGCTCAATGTCTTTGCGCCGGTACAGGCGCTGCTGCGAGCGTGTCTTCTGCGGCCGGATGGAATGGAACTCGGTTTCCCAATAGCGCAGAACGTAGGGTTTGACCGCGCACAGGCGCGCGGCCTCGCCGATCTTGAAGAACGGCTTGTCCGGGATCGTGCTCGGATCAACGGGGACAGCGGCACGCCGGGGCAACGTTTTCCTGCTGGTCGAGGGCCTAGGAGTTGAGCGCGTTCTTCAGCACCTGGCTGGGCTTGAAGGTCAGCACGCGGCGGGCGCTGATCGTGATCTCCTGGCCGGTCTGCGGGTTGCGGCCGGCGCGGGCATTCTTGTCCCTGACCACGAAGTTCCCGAAGCCGGAAATCTTGATCTTCTCGCCCTTCTCCAAGGTCTCCTTGACCGTGTCGAAGACGGTTTCAACGATCTCGGCAGCTTCCTTCTTCGAGAATCCGCCGACCTTCTCGTAGACCGTTTCGACGATTTCGGCCTTGGTCATGTGCCTATGTTGGACACAAATCCCTTTGATGTCAAAGGGTTGAGCAAGTGGTCTGATCTCGGCCCTAGCGAATCTCGATGGCGTACAGATTGGCCAAAGCCTTGACAACGCGCCCATGTGCGTGGTCGGCCTCGGCGTCAGTCAAGGTCCGGTCTGCCGCCCGATAGGTCATGGTCCACAACATCCCCTTCTTGCCAGCGGGGACGTACTTGGGATCGCGAAAATCCTCCAGGACCGCCAGCTCCTTCAACAGCGGCTCGTCGGCTGACAAGAAGCCTGCCCGTTGGGCATCCGCGGACAGAGAGACGTCGCTCCAGAAGGACACATCACGTGTCACCGAGGGGAAACGCGGCGGCGCCTCGGCGCGCAGGGCCGCCACAGTCGCAGCCAGCGGCGCCACGGCCAGCTCGAAGTAGAAGGCTCGCGACTCGATGCCCAAGCGGCGCGCGATCGCCGGGTGCAACTCGCCCAGGTGGCCAAGTTCAGCGCCAGCGGCATTCATGACCAGGGCCGAGATCCCCGGGTGCAGAAAGGGCACGCCGGCCTGGGCACAGTAGCGAACGTCCTGCAGTCCAAAGCCGCGCAGCAGATCCTGGACGATTCGCTTGAGGTCGTAGAAATCGACCGGCTCGCCCGGCTTGAGCCATTCGGCCCTTCGGCCAGTGATCAGCCCTGCGGCATGGGTCTTCTCGACCGGTGCCTCGCCAGCCTTGGCCGGCCGCCGCACAACACGGCCCACCTCGAACAGCCAGGCATCGCTGACCCCGCGCGCGAGATTGCGCTTGAGCGCTTCGGCGAGCCCAGGCAGCAAGGTGGTACGCATCACCTCATAGTCCGCCGAGATGGGGTTTTGCACCGCGATCCCGTCGGACAGCTCCTTGGACGCTCCGTCGGCGCTGACCGCTGCCAGCGCGCTTCGCGGAACAAAGGCCCAGGTCACGATCTCGTGCAGACCCGCGCTGGCCAGCAGCGTGCGGGCGCGATCTGCGGGTGCCTCGGGGTTTGTCTGCGAGGTGGCGTTGCTGCGAATGCGCTCCTTGTTCGCGGGCTTGTCATACTCACCCATGCGCAGGATCTCCTCGATGAGATCTTCCTCGATGGTCAGGTCGGGCCGGAAAGTGGGGACGGTGGCGACAAGGCCATCGCCCGCCATTTCGCAGGTGATGCCGAGACGAGAAAGCTGATCCCGCGCGAAGCTCGCGGGATAGTCCACCCCGGTCACGCGCTGCAGGCGGGTGGTCCGCAGCTTGACCTTGCTTGGCAGCGACGGCCGCGGGTAGCGATCGACCATGCCACCGACCAAGCTGCCATTGCCCAGCTTGGCCAAGAGGGCGGCGGCCCTGCGCGCGGCCAAGGGAATGCTGTTGGCGTCCACACCGCGTTCGAAGCGATAGGACGCCTCGGAGATCAGCCCCAGGCGACGGCTGGTGCGGCGAATGCTGCGCGGCTCGAAGATCGCTGCTTCGAGCAGCACATTGTGCGTGGAGGCGGAAATCTCGCTGGTGTTTCCGCCCATGACTCCGGCCAGCGCCACTGGCCCGTTGCCATCGGTGATCACGATGTCCTCGGCCACCAGAGCCCGGTCCAGGCCGTCGAGGGTTCTCATGGCCTCCCCTGCCCTCGCCCGCCGAACCACGATGGGCCCGACCAGCTTGTCAAAATCGAAGGCGTGCAAGGGATGGCCAGTCTCCAGCAGCACGTAGTTGGTCACGTCGACCAGATTGGAGATGGCGCGAATCCCGCAGTACTGCAGGCGCAGGCGCATGGTGACGGGACTGGGCGCCACCGTGAGCCCCGCAACAAAGCTGGCCGTGTAGCGCGGGCAAGCCTGGGCGTCGTCGATGCGCACGTCCATGGTGATTCCGCTCGCTGCTTCAGAACCCGCGGACAAGTCCAGTGGCCGCAAGCGCGTGCCGAAGTGGGCGGCCAGCTCGCGCGCGATCCCGAGGTGAGACAAGGCATCGGCACGGTTGGGCGTGACGTTCACCTCCAGCACGTCGTCCACCACGCCCAGGTATTGGGCCAGCTCGATGCCGGACTCAGCGGTCGCCGGCAGGATCAAGATCCCTTCGGCCTGTTCGGAGAGGCCCATCTCGATCTCGCTGCAGATCATCCCAGGCGAGAACACGCCGCGGATTTCGCGCGCATCCAGGGTGTGCCCGCCGGGCAGGCGCGCCCCGGGCGGAGCCCAACACACGCGATTGCCCGGTGGTGGCACGTTGGGTGCCCCACAGACCACGCTCTCCTCGCGAAGTCCCGCGCGCACGCGCACGATGCGCAGCTTGTTGGCGTTCGGGTGCGGCTTTATGTCCAGCACCTCGGCGACCAGTACGCCGCCGAGCTCGCGGCCCTTGGGCTCGCTGCCTTCGACCTCCAGTCCCTGGTCGGTCAGCGCCTTGGCCACGGCCTCGAGATCGGCGCCTGCCGGTAGCTCGACCAGTTCCCGCAGCCAGTTCAACGAGATCTTCATGATTCGTCCCTAACTCGTTGAAAACTGTCGCAAAAACCGCAGGTCATTCTCGTAGAAAAGGCGCAAGTCCGAAACCCCGTACTTGAGCATCGCCATGCGCGACAGGCCCATGCCAAAGGCGAATCCGGTCACGTCGTATTTATCGTAGCCGACAGCCTTGAGCACGTTGGGGTGAACCATCCCCGAGCCACCGATCTCCAGCCATCCCGTGCCCTTGCACAGCCGGCAGGCCGAACGCGCCGGCTGTTTGCCCTCACATAGGAAGCAAGACGCGTCCACCTCGGCCGACGGCTCGGTGAAGGGAAAGAAGCTGGGCCGCAGCCGGATCTGGGTGTCAGGCCCGAAGAACCGCTGCACGAACGCGATGAGGGTGGCCTTGAGGTCCTCGAAGCTGACGTTGCGATCCACGTGCAGCCCCTCGCACTGCGGGAACATGGGCGTGTGGGTGGCGTCGTCGTCGCGACGAAACACATTGCCGGGCGCGATGATCTTCACCGGCGGCGGGCCGGCCAGCATGGTGCGAATCTGTACCGGCGAGGTGTGCGAGCGCAGGATGAAGCCACCCTCGACATAGAAGGTGTCTTGCATGTCGCGCGCCGGGTGGTCGGCCGGCGTGTTGAGGGCATCGAAGTTGTTCCACTCGGTCTCGATCCAGGGACCGGTGCGCACCTCGAAGCCCATGCCGTGGAAGATCTGCTCGATTTCCAGCCGAACCCGCGTGAGCGGATGCAGGGTTCCCGCGCGACGGCCGCGGCCCGGCAGGGTCACGTCCAGCTTGCGTTCCAGGTCGGCAGCCAGGCCAGCGCCCGCCAGATCGCTCAGTCGCGCCTGCACAGCCTGTTCGATGGCGGCCCGCGCTCGGTTGGCTGATTCGCCCACCGCCGGCCGGTCGGCTGGGGCTAGCCGGCCCAGGCCCTTCATCAGTTCGGTGGCCTTGCCTTTCTTGCCCAGGTAGCGCGCTTGCACCGCGCGCATGTCCTGCTCGCTCGAAAGCGACGCGATCTCAGCCGAGAATTCCGCGGTCAGGTGCTCGAAAGCTGAGATCAGATCCTGAGCCGCTGAGGTTCCTTCGTTTGCACTCACGACGGAACCGGAGTCACGGTCAGCCTAGGACGCAACACCAGCGGCCTGCGCGACCTTCTTGAAGGCGTTGGGGTCGCTGATGGCCAAGTCCGCAAGGATCTTGCGGTCGATGTCGATGCCTTGTTTCTCCATCGCGCCGATGAGCCGGGAGTATGAGACGCCAAGTTCGCGGCTGGCGGCATTGATACGCACGATCCACACCCCGCGGAAATCGCCCTTCCTCTTGCGACGATGAAAGAGCGAGAACCGCCAAGCGTGATGGACAGCTTCTATCGCTGCCTTCCACAGTTTCGAGCGACCGCCGCGGAAGCCTTTGGCGTGCTTCCGGACGCGGTCTCGGCGTCGCTTCGTCTTGTATCCACCTTTAGCGCGGGGCATGAATCAACTCCTACAGTCCGTACGGAATCATCGCCTTGATCTGATGTTCCTGCGACTTGGCGATGTAGCCGCCCCGACGCAGTTTCCGCTTGTTCTTGGTTCGCTTGGGCGTGAGGATGTGCCGCAGGTAGGCATGCTTCCTTTTGATGCGTCCCTTGGCCGTCAACGAGAAGCGTTTCTTTACGCCACTCTTGGTCTTCATCTTGATCTTGGGCATGGGAGGCGCGGAGTATATCCGTCTCGTCGGGCAGTGCAAGAGTCTAGTGCCACGAAGCGGAAATGACCGCCGGCACTACGGTTTCTGCGTCGTTGGAGCCGCCCCAAAACGCGGCCCGATAGGAGGCGCCGCTGGGGGCATGCTCGCCTTGGCTGCGCCCTCTGGCTCGCCCTGCCCGGGCGACGGCGCAGCCGCACCCGGCGCGCTGGCCGGTCGGATCACACCGGCGCGGGGGCCGATGATCATGACCATGCGGCGCCCCTCCATCAGGGGCTTCTGCTCCACCGCCGCAATGTCCAGGCAGCCCTTGACGACTTGATCCAGCATGGCCTGGCCAGTCTCGGGGTGCACGATCTCGCGGCCGCGAAAGACGATCACCAGCTTGCACTTGTTGCCCTCGCCCAGAAAGCGATGGATGTGCTTGAGCTTGAAGGCCAAGTCGTGCTTGTCGGTCTTGGGCCGAAGTTTTATCTCTTTGATGATGACCGTGGACTGGTGCCGCCGCGACGCCTTTTCCTTCTTGGACTCCTCATACTTGAACTTGCCGAAGTCCATGATCCGGCAAACCGGCGGGACAGCCCGAGGGCTGACCTCCACCAGCTCGAGGTTCTGTTCTTCAGCGAGCTTCATAGCTTCATAGGTCGGCAAGATGCCGACCTGTGAGCCATCGGCACCGATGACTCGCACCTCGGGCACGCGAATGCGTCGCCCAACACGATAGTTGTCCGCAGCGCTTCCGCTGGAACCTGAATACCCACCTGGCCTTGCGATGGTCTTTTCTCCTGGTTTGTCGCCGCGCTAGACGGTCGGTTTCTTCTCTGCCCTAGGGGCGCCCAGAACGGGGGGAATGGCTTCGGCCGCCAGCTTCTGCGCCAACTCGTCGAGTGGCATTGCTGGCATCTGTTGGCCGTCCCGCGTCCGCGGCGAAACCACGCGGGCAGCCATGTCCCTCTCGCCCACTACGAGCATGTACGGAATCTTTTCCATTTGCGCACGCCGGATCTTGGCGCCGAGCTTGTCGGCAGACAGATCGGCGTCCGCGCGCAAATCGGCAGCCAGCAGGCGCGCCTGGACCTCGCGGCCCCAGACGTCGGCCTTCTCACTGACGGTAAGAACGCGCGCCTGCACCGGCGCGAGCCAGAGCGGGAAGGCGCCCGCGAAATGTTCGATGAGAACCGCCATGAAACGCTCCATCGAGCCAAACAGGGCGCGGTGGATCATGACCGGGCGCTGGCGTGAACCGTCGGGCGCCACGTATTCCAACTCGAAGCGTTCGGGAAGCTGAAAGTCGAGCTGGAAGGTGGTGCACTGCCATTCGCGGCCGAGGGCGTCGCGGATCTTGAGATCGATCTTGGGGCCGTAGAAGGCGCCGCCGCCCTCATCCACCTCAAAAGGCATGCCCGCGGCCTCCAGCACGCGCCGGATGGCGGCCTCGGCCCGGTCCCAGGCCGGCTTCTCGCCCATGAAATTCTCCGGCCGGGTCGCCAAAAAGGCCTTCACATCGGCAAAACCGAAGACGTTGAGGATATCGAGGCCAAAGCGCACGCAGGCTGCCATCTCTTCTTCGATCTGGTCTTCGCGCAGGAAGATGTGGGCGTCGTCCTGGGTGAACCCGCGCACGCGCAGCAACCCGTGCAGCACGCCCGAGCGCTCGAAGCGGTATACGGCGCCCAACTCGGCGTAGCGGATGGGCAGCTCGCGGTGCGAGCGAAGCTGCGACCGGTAGATGGCGATGTGGAAGGGGCAGTTCATGGGCCGGACCAGATAGCGCTGGCCTTCCAGTTCCATGCCGCCGAACAGGTTTTCTTTGTAGTGCTCCATGTGGCCGGACTTCACCAACAACTGCTCGCGCGCCACATGCGGGGTGAACACGGCCTGGTAGCCACGGCGCACCAGCTCGCGGCGAATCATGTCCTCGAGCACGGTACGGATGATGGCGCCCTTGGGATGCCAGAGCACGAAACCAGGCCCCACCAACTCGTCGACGGAAAACAGGTCGAGTTGCTTGCCCAGCACGCGGTGATCGCGGCGCTTGGCTTCCTCCAGACGAGTCAGGTGGGCTTTCAGATCGTCCTTGGACGCGAAGGCCGTGCCGTACACGCGCTGGAGCTGCGGGTTGCGCTCGTCGCCGCGCCAGTAGGCACCCGCGAACGACAACACCTTGAACGCCTTGATCTGCCCGGTGCGTTCGATGTGCGGTCCGGCGCACAGGTCCACGAAATCGCCATGTTGGTAAAGCGAGATCTCTTCGCCCTCGGGGATCGACTGAATGATCTCGACCTTGTAGGTCTCGCCCTTGTCGGCAAACAGGCGCAGGGCCTCTGCCCGCGGAACCACTTTGCGCTCGAAGGGCACGTCCTGCGCAACGATCTTGGCCATCTCGGCCTCGATCTTCTCGATGTCATCGGGCGCGAACGGCTCGGTGTCGAAGTCGTAGTAGAACCCGTTCTCGATGGCCGGGCCGATGGTCACCTTGGCCTTGGGACGCAGGCGCTGAACCGCATCGGCCATCACGTGCGACGCCGAATGGCGCAGACGGGACAGCGGATCGTCAGGCACATCCCCCTTGTCGCGGGGGCGGATCACCGGGCGTTCACTCACGGTCTTTGCTCTCCGAACGCAAACATCCGGCCAACAGGGCGTAGGCGCGCGCCCAGGCCGGCGGGGCGCCGGTCTGCGCGGACTGCGTATAGGCAAGGGTTGAAGATTGCAACGGCCGAAAGATAGCACCGTCGACGGCCGGCACTGAAGCCCGAAGACAAATGGTAGGCACGGGCGGGATTGAACCGCCGACCCCTACCGTGTCAAGGTAGTGCTCTCCCACTGAGCTACGTGCCTGTGAATCCGTGTGGTTCAGGCCGGCTACGTTAGCGACGGCGACGGTAGAGTCAAGAAGAGAGTTAGCAAACCCGGGCTAGTGCCACGACCTCCACCTCGGCTGCCCCGGCCCGGAGCAGGACGCGCGTGCACTCGGCCAGCGTGGCGCCCGTGGTCATGACATCGTCCACGAGCAAGATCCGTCGGCCCTCGGCCCACTCTGGCCTGCGCACGGCAAACGCCCCATCCACGATCCGCCGCCGAGACGCGGGCGACTCCCATCCCAGCGCTGGCGTGTCGCGAATTCGGCGCAATCCGTCGGGAATCACCAGCGGCCGGGCCGCGGGCCGTCGGGCTAGTCTTTCTGCCACACGCAAGAGATCCAAGGCTTGGTTGAATCCTCGCTGGCGCAAACGCCGGGGGTGCAGAGGGACCGGGCACAGCGCGTTCACGCCGCTGTTGATAGCGGCCGCGACGGCAGGCGCCAGCAAGGCGCCCAGGGGGCGCGCCAGGTGGCGACGCCTTCCATGTTTCAGGTGAAGAATGGCCTGTGTGGTGGCGCCCCCGTAGGCCAGCACCGTCCAAACCCGCGAGAACGGCATCGGCTTGTCCCGGCAGCCATGACAGCGACGGCCCCCACCGCGGCCGTCATTTGTATTGGGCAAGCCGCAGCCGTGACAGGCCTGCTCGAGTTCGGACACCGAAAGCTCACAATCCTGACAAAATGCCTTGTCCTCAGGCACGAAGGCGTTGCAGGCCGCACAGCGGGCGGGCCAGAGAAGCCGAGTAGCAAGCCGAAGCAGCATGCGCTCTTATCGGCCGCTGCGGCTTCCAGGTTTCGTCCGGGACAAGCTATCCCGCCTTCTTGTAGAGAGCATCGACGATCTCCCCGTACCGACTCTTCACCACGTCGCGTTTGACCTTCAGGCTGGGGGTCAACTCGCCCGCTGCTTCGGAAAAATCGGCAGGCAGGACGGCGAAGTTCTTGATGGTCTCGTAGGAGGCCAGGGTTCGGTTGATGGCGGCCACTGCGTCTTCCAGGGCGGCGCGCAGTTCGGGCCGGGAAGCGGCTTGGGCCAGGCTGCCGTCACCGAACTGGCGCGCGGCGGTTTCCGAAGGGGTGATGATGGCCACGCAGTGTGGCCGGTTGTCGCCAAACACCACCACCTGACTGATGAGAGGACAGTGGGCCTGCAGCGCAGTCTCGATCATCTGGGGCGCCACGTTTTTCCCGCCCGCCGTCACAATGATGTCCTTCTTGCGGTCCACGATGCTGAGAAATCCGTCCTCGACGTGGCCGACGTCGCCCGAGTGAAACCATCCCTCGGCGTCGACAGCCTCGGCGGTAGCGGCTGGGTCGTTGTGATAGCGGGTGAAGACCGACGGCCCACGCATGAGGATCTCGCCGTCCTCGGCGACACGATGCTGAATGACGTCGATAGCAGGGCCCACAGTGCCGAAGCGATAGCAGTTCCAGCGATTGACGAAGGCGGCGGCTGTGGTCTCGGTCAGGCCGTAGCCTTCCAGAACCAGCAGGCCGAGGCCATGAAAGAACTCCGCGATCTCGGAAGAGAGCGGCGCGCCCCCCGAGATGAGGAAGCGACAGCGGTCGAAGCCCAGACGCGCGCGCAACTTAGACAGGACCAGGCGATCGGCCAAAGCGTGCTCGACGCGCAGGCTGAACCCAGGCGGCTCTTCCCGGCGCAGGCGGGCCGCGTACCGGGCACCGACCCCAAAGGCCCAGCCAACCAGCGCCCGCTTGGCTGCACTCCCCTGTCCGGCCGCTACTGCGATTGCTGCGTGCAGCTTCTCGAAGACGCGCGGCACGCCCGCCATGAAGGTGGGCCGCACCTCGACCAGGTCGAACTTGATCCGCGACTGTCCCGCGGAAAACGCAAACGCGCAGCCCGCCAAGATGGGTGCCCATTCCAGTTCGCGCCCCAGGACGTGGGCCAGAGGCAAAAAGAGATATTGCACGTCTGTGTCGCGTAGGTCGAAGGCGCGGGTGACGCTGGCAAAGGACTCGACCATATTTCGATGGGTCAGCACCACCCCCTTGGGCCGTCCCGTGGTGCCCGAGGTGTAGACGATAGTGAACACATGGTCGGGCCCGACCTCTGCCGCGCGTCGGTCCAGTTCCACCGCGTGCCCAGCCAGCCACACCCGCCCTGCCTGGCGCAGGCTCGCCAGCAACAGTGGCGCAGAGCCTCCGACGTTCTTCACCACCGGAGCCGGGTCCTTTGACCCGAGCTCACCGCCGTCCATAAGGACCAGACGCAGGTTCGGGATCTGCGCCAGAAGCGGCACCAGCTTGTCCAACTGCGTGGCGTCCTCAGCGATCACGGTTCGGGCGCCGCTGTCTTTGACGATGAACGCGCACTGTTCGGGCGTGCTCGATGGGTAGATGGGCACCGACACCGCGCCGGCCAGGACCAGCCCCACATCACAAAGCACCCATTCCAGCCGCGTCTGCGCCAGGATGCAAACGCACTCACCCACGCCGATTCCCAAGCCCACCAGCCCGCCGGCAATCTCGTGCGCTGCCACGTCCGCCTGCTGCCAGGTGACACCACGCCAGCCGTCGCCTTCACGAAAGCGAAAGGCGATGCTGTCCCCGGCCCTGGTCGCACGGCCACGCCAGATGTCGCCAGCAGTCCGCGCGGAGAATGCGGATTTGCCTTCAGGCGTTTTCACTTTGCCGGCGGCCATGAATCGGCAGATAGTCGTCTCGGCCCGTCTCGGCGTCAACCTGTCGTCTCTGCTTATGCGGCGCGCCGAGTTGCTGGTTGTATGTCGGGCCTTCGTCTCGTAGTATCCAGCCCCTAGCCTAGTCCTACTGGCTTGTCGTCGTGTGGTGACTATGGTTCCCAACCCCCTGCCATCGCGATATCGAATCATCGAAGAAGTCGGCCAGGGCGGCATGGCGGTGGTTTACCGTGCCCGGGACGAAACTCTGCGCCGCGAAGTCGCGGTCAAGGTGCTGCACCCGCACTTGCTCGCCGAGGCCGAATCAAGGGCACGCCTGCAACGCGAGGCGCGGGCCGTGGCCAAGCTGAACCACGACGGCATCTTGCAGATTTTCGACTACTCGGGGGACGACGCTCAATCGTCCTTCATCGTCACCGAATTCATCGATGGCCAGACCTTGAAGCAGTTCCTGGGCAACCGGAAGTTGCCCGTGCCCGAGTTGGCGGCGCTCATCGTGCTGGAGGTCGGCAGCGCCTTGGCCCACGCACACTCGCTGGGCATCATCCACCGCGACATCAAGCCCGAGAACGTGATGGTCCGCAAGGACGGGGCCATCAAGCTGATGGACTTTGGCGTGGCCCAGGTGGTGGACCTGGAACGCATGACCGTGACGGGACAAATCCTGGGCTCGCCGGCCTACATGGCGCCCGAGGTTCTCGACGGCAAGACCCTGGATTTCCGCAGCGACATTTTTTCCGTGGGGGTCATGCTGTACCAGATGGCAACCGGCGCGTTGCCCTTCTCGGGAAAGAACCCGCACGAAGTGCTCAAGCGCATTGCCGAGGGCCGTTTCGCCGACCCGCGCACGGTCAGCCCGCGGGTATCAGACCATCTGGCCAAGGTGATCGCGCGGTCGCTGGCGCGAGATCCCAACGACCGTTATCCGCGATTGAGCCTCATGCTGGACGACCTGCGTGTCTATGTGGCTGACGCAGGTCTAGAGAACGTGCGCGAGGAATTGGGCCGCTACCTCACAGGCCCGGAAGCCTACGAGAAGGGATTGGACTGTCGTCTTGCGACAGCCCTGGTGGCCTCGGGCCAGCGTGAACACGCGGCTGGCCATACCGCCCGCTCGTTGGAACTTTGGAACCGCGCCTTGGCCTTGGAACCAGAGAACCCTACGGTGCTGGCCGAGCTGCGACGGCTGGAACGAGGCGAACGCCTCCGGCGCTGGGTGACGGTGGGCATCGTGGCGGCGGTTCTGGTCGGGATAGGGTTCGGCACGTTTGCAATCTGGCGCCGGGCCGTGCGGGCCAATCAGGTCGGAAATGGCGAGCGGCTGGCCGCCAGCCTGCAAGTACCGAAAGCGACCGGACCCGCGACCGCGGCGGGGGCCAAGGCGCCGGCGCCGCCTGTCAAGGTGGCAGCCCGCTCGCAGAACATTCCCGTTTCGTCGACCCACGTGCCACGGGAAGCAAGAAGAGTCGTGGCGGCCGCAGAGCGGGTCGACCCACGCGAGGAGACTGCACGCGAGTCGCCCCGGGGCGCTGCCGCGCCCAAACCCCAGCAAGTCGAGTTGACCCTGGGCCCCCATCCCCCCAAAGTCGAAGTCTGGATGGACGGCCAGAAGCGTTTCGATTTCGGGCCCCGGCAGAACCGCATCGTGATTCCATGGGATGGGCCTCACACCTTGGAATTCCGCAACGACACCTGTTGCAACCGCAAGGAGGTGACGGTTGGGCCGCAAGCCTACCGTCCGCCCGGGGATCATCTCTACGTCAATCTCGACCCCAAACCCGCCCGCCTGTCGGTGAGCCTGCAGCCGGCGCGAGCCGACGCCAGCATCCTGCTGCGCGAAGTGAGCGATGGCCGGCCCAACCCCTGGCGCACCACAGTCCGCCCAGGCGAACGAGTGCCGGTTCCCTTTGACGTCGGCGATGAGATGCGAAAGAGTCTAGATGTCGTGGTCGTTCTTGGAGACAAAACCCTCACTGAGCGAGTCAACATCACCGCGGGAGAATCGCGGCAAGTAACCGTGCGGTTGGACGAGTAACGTGTACGCGGGAATCGTCGTTCTCCTGCTTTTCCAGGCAGCGCCCCAGACCGTTTCATCGCCGGTCGCCGATGAACTTCGGCGCGGCAAGATTTCCTTCGACCGCGGCGAGTACGCCCGGGCTATCGAGATCCTGCGGCCCCTGCTCTACCCCGAGATCCGCCTGGAGTCGGAGGGCCAGATCGTGCAAGCCCACCGTATGCTGGGAGTGGCCGAGATTTTTCAGGGAGACAACGACGCAGCCGCCCAGGAGTTCCGCAAGCTCCTGCAACTGCAGCCCGACTACCGTTTCGATCCCTTGCTGGATCCGCCCCAGGTGATCGACCTCTTCAATGGGGTTCTGCGCGCCCACGAGGCCGAGGTCGCAAACCTGGAGGGAAAGCAGCGGGAGGCGGCTCGGGCGCGGCAGCGTGACCGCGAAGAATGCGAGAAACTGCGGGCAGGGCCCACGGTCATCGAAAAGCGCTTCGGCCGCAATTCCTTCCTGCTCAATTTCGTGCCCTTTGGCGCGGGACAGTTCCAAAACGGCCACCGGCGCAAAGGCTGGGCCTTCCTGGCGGCGCAGGCCTCCCTGGCCGCAGCCTCGGTGGCGGCCTTGACCACCAACTTTGCGCTTTACGGGTTCCGGCCCAAGCGAGGCTGTCGCCACGACTTCGGGGCCATGCCTTGCCCGCCCCAGGACATTGACCACACCGACGAGAACCGGTCGCGCTGGCTGCTGCGCACGCAGGTGGCGACTGGCGCGGCGTTCTTTGCCGCCGTCGCCTGGGGCATCGTCGATGCCCTGTACTACTTCCGTCCTGAGACCCCCCTGGCACCGGCGCCTTCAGGCCAGACGACCGCCAGCGTGCCGCACCTGTTGCCCGTCTTGCTGGGCGACGCACTTGGCCCCGGTCTGTACTTCCGTTTCTGACCAGAAACGGAGAGACTGCACCCCATGGCGACCCTGCGCATCCACATGCCTGGCACGGGCGTGAAGGTGTACCACATCTACAAGAAGCTCACGTCGCTCGGGAAGGGCGAAGGGGTCGACATCCTTCTCCCTGATCCCCTGTTGGCGGATACCCACGCGCACATCCACTTTGATGGCCGCGACTTCGTAGTCTCGGTCACCGACAAGGACGCGGACCTTCACATCAACGGACGGCGGCGCAGCAAGCACCGCTTGGTCCAGGAAGATCGCATCCGAGTGGGCAGCGTGGAACTGGAGTTCTCGCTCTACGACGAGCCGGTCACCGACGACGTCGCCGCCAAGACCATGGCCGAGCTGAACTCGTACAAGCGCCTGTTCGAGTTCTCGCAGAAGCTGATGGCGAGCTACGAGATTCCCACCCTGTTTGATCAGTTGCTCGACGTGGTGATTCAGGTCACCCACGCCGACAAGGGCTTCATCGTGCTGCTCGAGTCGGGCGAGCCGGTGGTCAAGGTGGCGCGCAACCTGCGCCACGAAACCATCTCGGACGCCGTCAGCCATCTCTCCGACGCCATCCTGGCCCGGGTGATGGCGACCAAGCAGCCGCTCATCATCTCGGACGCGCTCAACGACACCGACTTCAAGGATTCGCTCTCGGTGATGAACCTGCGCCTCACATCCGTGATGTGCGTGCCCTTGCTCGAACGCGGCAACTTGATCGGGATCATCTACGTGGGCAACGACAACGTGGCCCAGCTTTTTGACGAGGCGGCGCTGGAAATCCTGACCATCTTCGCGGCGCAGGCCTCGCTGCTGATTCGCAACGCGCTTCTGGTCAACGAGCTGCAGCTCGACAAACGATCGCTGCAGGAACGCATCGAACGCATGCGCTTCGGGGAAATTCTGGGCTCTTCACCCGCCATGCAGGAGGTCTTTCGCAAGGTCGAACGGGTGGCTGGGACGGACATCACGGTGATGGTCACGGGCGAAACCGGCACAGGCAAAGAACTCATCGCGCGAGAGATCCACAACCGCTCGCCCCGTGCCAAGGGTCCTTTTGTCAGCATCAACTGCGGCGCGATTCCGGAGAACCTGCTGGAATCCGAGCTCTTCGGCCATGTGCGCGGGGCCTTTACCGGCGCCGTGGCCAACAAGCCCGGCCGTTTCCAGGTGGCCAACAAGGGCACCCTGCTGCTCGACGAGATCGGCGAGATGCCGTTGTCCTTGCAGGTCAAAATCCTGCGCGCTCTGCAGGACCGCACCGTTACCCGAGTGGGCGACACCGCGGCCGAGCCGGTGGACATCCGGGTCATCGCCGCGACCAACCGCGATCTCGAGGCCGACACCAAGTCCGGTCACTTCCGCGAGGACCTATACTACCGGCTCAACGTCGTGCACCTGCACTTGCCGCCGCTGCGCGATCGCGGTGATGACGTGGTGGTGCTGGCGCGCTACCTGCTGTCGCGCTACGCGCAGGAGCTGGCCAGCAAGGTGCGCGGGTTCACCGCCAGCGCGATCTCCGCGGTCAAGCGCTACCACTGGCCGGGAAACATTCGCGAGATGGAGAACCGAATCAAGAAGGCGCTGGTGCTGGCTGACAAGGCCCTGCTCGGCCCCGACGACCTCGGCATCAACTCCGACGAGCTGCCTGCCATCCTCACCCTGGCCGAGGCACGCGAGCGCTGGCAGCGCCAGTACATCAATGAAGTGCTCAGCCTCAACGGCGGCAACCGCACCCGCACCGCGCGTGACCTGGGTGTGGATCCGCGCACCATCTTCCGACACCTCGAGCGCGAAGAATCGGGCCCGGCTGGCCCTGATGACATCTTGCCCCCCGGAGAAGATCCGGGACATCCCTCATGACCTGCCCGACACCATTCTCACGACGAGCCTGGCTGGCCGCCCTGCCTCTCTGGATTTCAGCCTGCGTCGTCCCGGTGGCGCCACAGTTCGAGGACCCGGGAGGAAACTATTCACCCTTCGTCGCCAGCAGCGTTCCTAGCGCGGGTGCGGAACTGCCGGCATCCGCAGACGGCACATATGCCATTCAAGTGATCCTGGGCGACCCCAACCTGGACGACGTCCTTCGGGCTCGCTGGCTCATCGACTACCCGCCCTACGATCCTTCCATTTCACGCATGGCCCCCGAGGTCAAACTGCCACCCAGCGGTGCCGTGAACCGGGAGCTCATCCGCTTTGCTCCTAGCTGCGCGGATGACCAGATTGTCTCGGGACCGGCTTCGCACCGAGTGACACTGTCGGTGGCGGACCGGCCCTTTTTGCCCGCTGATCTGGCGCCCCCTGACTTGCAGCTCGATTCGGTGCCCACTGAAGGCTTCGTGGTGCGCACTACCTGGATCGTGGATCTGGCGTGCCCGTAGGGCGATCTGCGGTCGCCCTGTGTCGCCTGCATGGACGATGAAGTTTGACAAGCGGCCCCAGGCCTCGTAGCCTTCAACCACTCGTCGGCGCTCCGGCGACGCGCGCTCCTCGCTGGGAGCCCCCTTGACGGGCAGGGGTCGATTCCTCGTCGCCCCCGAAGAACCGTGTCTTTACCTACCAAACCACCACCCCAAGAATTCCGGCAATACCGCAGACTGGTTTCCTGGACGATTCTCTCGATCATCGCGCTCGGCAGCCTGTACCTTCTGCTGTCGGTAAGCGTGAGCCTGTACCGCCGACGTCACGCGCTGCCAGCCGGCGACGCGATCAGCGCCCAGGTTTCCAACGCGGAGATGGCCAGTTGCTTCGCTGAGCTGCGCGAGGTTTCCGTCGCGCTCCGCAAGTACCTGGAACGATCCCATCACCTTCTCGCCAACGACGACGCCGATGAACTGCAGCGCTGGGCCGATGAGGGCGCGGTGTGGCGGTCGCAGTGGGTGGGGCTGGGACGACGCTGCCGGCTGACGGCCGGAACCTTGCAGGGGCGCCGGGAGATGGAAGCCCTGGCCGCCACCCATGAAGAACTGGGAAACATTCAAACGACGTACACCGAGGCTCTCAAACGCTTTGCCAAAGACTTGGTCCCGCGTTTAGGCCGCCTCGACAAACGCCTCGAGAAACTCGGCGACGCCATCGGTACGACCGGCTCGCCATCAGGAGACTAGGAATGATCGATCAAGCAGAAGTCAGAGACAATACCGACGCCCCGTCGCCCGCCGCCGCTGCGGCCAGTGACAGCCCGGTCGAGAAGAAAACCTCCTTTGCCGACCTGGGCCTGCGGCCGGAAGTTCTGCAGGCGATAGCCGAAATGGGCTTTAGCGAGCCCATGGAAGTGCAAACCGTGACGCTTCCGTTGGTGCGCGCGGGCCGCGACATCATGGTCCAATCGCGCACCGGTTCGGGCAAGACAGCGGCTTTCGGAATTCCTTTTGCCGACGGGATGGTCGACCCCACCCAGAAGTCGGTGCAGGCCATCGTGCTTCTGCCCACGCGCGAGTTGGCGCTGCAAGTGGCGGCCGAGATCGCCCGCATCAGCGCCCAATCGGGATTGTCGATTGTTCCCGTGTATGGCGGAGCGCCCATGGGGCGCCAGATCGAGCAGCTGCGCGCCGGCGGGCAGATCGTCTGCGGCACGCCGGGACGGATACTCGACCACTTGCGACGCGGAACCTTGCACCTGGACAAGGTCAAGTGCGCCGTGCTCGACGAGTGCGACGAGATGCTCTCCATGGGCTTTCAGGAAGACATCGAAGCCATCCTGGAACGCACGCCCAAGGAGCGCCAGACCATGCTGTTTTCGGCCACCTTGCCCGAAGGTATCCAGCGGCTCGCACGCCGCTACATGCGCCAGCCCGAGATGGTGGCCCTGTCGGCCGACTTCGTGGGGGTACACGAGATTCATCACATCTACTACTCCATACCCGGCGGACAGCGCGAAGCCGAACTCTCGCGTGTGCTCGCCTTCGAGAATCCCGATCGCGCGCTCATCTTCTGCAACACCCGCGAGGAAACCGGCCGGGTGGCCGAGTTCCTGCGCCGGCAGGGACTGGACGCCGAGGCCATCTCGTCGGATCTGTCACAGTCGGAGCGCGAGAACGTCATGACCCGCATGCGCGCCGGCAGCATCCGCTTCCTGGTAGCCACCGACGTGGCCGCACGGGGAATCGATCTGGAAAACCTACCCTGCGTGATCAACTACACCTTCCCGGACTCGCCCGAGTCGTACATCCATCGCACCGGTCGCACCGGTCGCGCCGGCCGCTCGGGCCACGCGATATCGCTCATTGGCCCAACCGAGGTTGGGTCGTTCTACTATCTCAAGTTGCTGTACAAGATCCGGCCCGAGGAGCGAGCCCTGCCGTCAGAGGCGGAATTGCGCTCCAAACACGAGGGTGAGAGCGTGTTGCGGCTGCGCAGCCTCTTGCCTGGTGACGCAAGCCCGGAATGGCGCTCGCTGGCCCGGCGGATCATGGGGGCTGGTGACGGTGAACGCCTGGTCGGATGCCTGCTGCGTGGGGCACTGGCCGGGAAAGAGGCTCGTGTCGAACCGCCCAAACCGCTCCCTCAGGATAGCACTGAGCCAGCGGCCAAGGCCGGCGACGAACCGGCCCGGCCTGCCCGCGAGCCGGCCGAGTCCCGCTACGGCCATGGCGACTACCGGGATCGCGAACGCTCTGGGCCGAGTCGCGGCCGCCCCCCGCGGGACCGCGAGCGCGCCTCGTCGGATCGCCCGCGCTTCGGCGGCGAACGTCGCGAGCGATCCGAACGAAGCCCGCGCCCCGAGAGAGCCCCGAGTCCTTCGCAGCCAGCGCCTGCTTCCGCGGCGCCGTCGGGCGATGGCCGCGAATTCTGGGAGGTGTGGAGCGAGGAGGTCGGGCGCACGCCCACCGCGAGCCCTGCGCCTGCGCCGGAGACCGTCGAGGTGCCCAGCCAAGCGCCGACTGCCGCCAGCCCGCCGCCAGCGGCCAGCTCCCAAGCGGCGACGCCCAGCTACCAGGCGCCCGCCCCTGGTCAGGTCCGGCTCTATCTCAACCTGGGTCGCAAGGATGGCATCTCAACTGAAGAGATCGTGTCCTTGCTGGCCAGCACAGGCGTGTCAGTGCCTGCCACGTCCATCGACACGATGAACACGCACACCTACATCAACGTCGATGCCGCCGACGGTGAAAAGCTGTGCGCTGGCTTGGTCGGCAAGGAACGCAACGGGCGCGCCATCATGTGCGAGCCCGCGCGTCCGCCCAGGCGGCGGTAGAGCGGCGAGGCGACGGTGGCGCGGCGAGGCTGACGGGGCTGAGAACACAGTGGTGGAAGGGCACAGGCAGCAACCGGCATTTTTGACGTAGGGATGACCTGCGGTCGCCCTTGTGGGCTCGTCGGGCCGCAAGACACCGGCCACGAGGACGTTCGTATGCAAGACCGCGCGAAGTCTGTGGCCAGGCACGGCAAGCTAGCTGCCGGCCTACTGGAAGACGCGGACGACCGCTGCGCTCGCGGGGGGAACGAACACTGAAACGGTATTCCCCGATGTCGTCTGAATGTAGGGTGGGTTGCGATTCCACCCGCCCGCCGCCGTGACCTGGGCGCCAGCAAAGGTCACGTTCCCTGCCGCTGGTCTCAGTGAGCCGGCAGGCGTCCCCTGCAAATAGATCGCGCTCGCGCCACTGACCGCGGCTCCGAGATCCACCGTGGCGCTGACGCCGTTTGCTGCGTCCTTGTTGTCGAGCACCACGCTTGTGAATCCGTTCGCCTTGATGGCCCACGCGGTGAAATACTGGGCGCTGGTGGTGACGGTCGTGGAAACCATCGGGCCTGTGCCGGCTTGGGCGAAGAGGAGCATGCCGTAGTATTCCGGCTGTACCTGCACCACGACGCCATTCAACTCCTTGATCGGCTCATAGTAGAAAGGAACCGTTCCATCCATTCCAGTCTCGCCGCCGTGGAAATTGACGCCGCTGCCACCATGCCTGGCAACCTCGAACATGTAGTCGATTGCCCAGAGACCCGCGATGAGCGTATCGCTTACGCCCTGCTGACCGTGGCCGGAGAAGGTGTTGCATTCCCCCATGCGGTAGCCGTTGGGAATGTTGTCCCTTGTGGCTGCACCCTGCATCGTCGTGAAGATGTCCGTGAGTTTGGTAATTACTGTCTGGAGGTTGGCCGCCGTCGCGGACGCGGTACCGGCTCCGGCAACGTAGGAGTGCTGCGTGAGAAGGGTGAGCTTGCTGCCATACTTTGCCGACTCGGAGTCGGCAAATGGAACGCTGAACGATGAGTAAGATCCGGTGGTGCAACCCGGGCCAGCGATCAGCGCGCCCTGTATGGCGAGGATGGAGGTCGCGAACTTCTCGTACTGCGTTTGTTGGGCCGACCAACTCCCGAACTTATCGGGCTCGCTGCCGATCTCGATTGCGACGATGCTCGACGGACACTTACCCATGACGTACGTCGCCTCCGCTGTGGAGGCAGTCACGTCGTTCGACTGGAAGTTGACACCATAGATGGCCTTGCTTCCCGCCGCGGCCAGAAAGCCGCAGAGCTGGTCGACTCCGCCGGTCGTGACCTTTGTGTTGAATGGCTGCCCATTTGGCTGCGCAGGTGCCGTCCCTTGGCCAGCCCAGGTGCAAACCTCGACGTCGTTGGCTCCCAGCCGCATCATAGGAGAACCGAGGAGCTTGTAGAGCGCAATCATGTTCGTGTTGGTGCCAGTGAGCGAGCCATTCATGATGTGCGTCTTTTCGTAGCTGAACCCGGCAAAATCGGGACCGATCGTGCCCACGGTGTTGCCGGAGTCGACGGCCACCGTGGCCGCAAACCCCGAGCCCGTGGGACCGCCAGTCACGGGCGTTCCCCACGTGCTTGTTCCCGTGCTCCCAGCCGCGCTGGTGGTTCCGCCCGCGGTCGTAGTCCCGCCCGCGGTCGTGGTCCCGCCTACGGTCGTGGTCCCGCCTACGGTCGTGGTCCCGCCCACTCCGGTCGCGGTGCCTCCGGTGCCGCCAGCCCCTGTTCCCCCAGTGGAGGCCGGCGCGTCCGCGGCATCCACGCCGCCGGTTGCGACCGGCGCGTCGGTGCTGCCGGCGTCGCCTGTGCCCATCGTACCGCCGGTGCCGGCAAGATCAGAGATGGCATCCAAGCCTGGCGCGCTGGAGTCAGGAACTTGCGTCCCAGGGCGATCAGCGGTGTTGACGTCAGGTGCCTGCCTGACTTCGCTTGCGCTGCTCAGATCCTGCGGGTTGCTGCCATCGGGACTGGCTGCTGGCGCGTCCGTGGGCCTGACATCCAGCGCAGCACCATCAGCCGGCGCGTAGCACGCGGCTGCGTCGGGTCTGTTGCAGCAGAAGCCGGGGTTGTTGCCAACCACGCCAACGCACCGGTATCCCGACGGACAGCCATTGTCGTCTTTGCAATCCAGCTGGGTGGGATCGACCCTGGGATTGAACGTGCAGGTGGCAGTCAGCAGGAGTGCCGACGCGGCCAAGAATGTGTTCCTACGCTGCACGGGCTAGAAACTCCCTTGCACTACCGCGCCGGTTCCGCCCGGAAACGGCATGAGCAGCAGGCTCACGGAATCGGAAGCGGACGAGTGGGCCGCTTGGTACCCGAGGTAGTACAGCACCCCGCCAGCCGCGAGTGCAGCCGCTCCCACGCCGTAGCCCACCCATTGCAGCTCCTCGAACAACTTGCCGCGGTCGTAGGTGGTTCTGCTGAAATTGCGGTGGGCGGCATTGGACGCAACGTCGCTGGAGACGCTGTGGGTGTCGATGCTGAAGATTACGCCAGCAACCACGAACGCAGCTCCCACAGAGCCAGTCACGATTCCCGCAGTTCGCAGCCCCGCGCCTCTGCTGTCCGCAAATGGCGGGATTGACGCGGTCTCGACAACGCCGGCCGGAGTCGGGGCAGCAGTCGGCGCGGGAAGCGCCGGCGTGATCGTCGTGCGAGTGGCGGGCGGGACTTCGGCCGAAGGCGCCACAGGCACGGCCGCCCCTGGTAACGTGCCCTGCTCGGCCTTCATGGCCTGGCACTCGGCAATATGGCCATTGACCTCGGCCTTTTCCTCAGCCGACAGACCCTTGGACTTTCGAAGAAACTCACGGAACCGCAGGATGGCCTCGCCAAATTTGCCATTCTGCTCGTAGCACCGTCCCTGGTTGTAGATGTAGTTCACGTCCCCGGTCTCGACGAATAGCTGCGCCAGCAGATCCACGCCGGCCTGAAATCGGCCGGCCAGACACTCGCTGTGTGATTGGCTCTCCCGCGGATCCACCGCTTGCGCGCGTGCCGTGGCGCCAGCCAGCAGAACCCCGCAGGACAGTCCTACAGCGAGCAGCCCGTGCAAGCAGCGCCGCAGACAGCTTGCCGTCATCTTGGCGGTGTCGCAAATATGCATGCTCGACTGTTGCATTTGAACGTGACGATCCCTTCGTGTCAACCACGGACGCGGTCAGACCAGCCGACCGGTGTCGAAGTTCAGGCGGCGGCCATTTGTCGACAGGGCTCGACGTTGCGCGGAGCCGTCAATCTCACGCATTCGGTCAGGAGCGAACCCGCGAGTTTGACTGGACAACGGGCGTGGCGCAGAGTTGAAGCATGAAGGGCGAGTTCACAGCCATCATCGAATCTGCGCCCGAGGGCGGCTACTGGGCCATCTGCCCCGAGGTTCCAGGCGCCAACGGCCAGGGGGAAACCGTCGAGGACGCCAAGTCTAGCCTGCGCGAGGCGATCCAGTTGATCTTCCAAGATCGGCTGGAAGACATCAAACGCGGACTGCCCGCGGACGCAATCCAATCGGTCGTCGCCGTCGGATGAAACGGCGCGAACTCGAAAAGCGCCTTCGTGTGGCCGGCTGCATTCTGAAACGCGAAGGCGGCTCGCATTCACTGTGGACCAATCCGCGCACGGGCGTCGTCGAGGCCGTGCCCAGGCATCCTGAGATCAAGGAACCTCTGGCCATCAAGATCCTGAAATCGCTGGGTGCCGGTTGAACCGTGCCGGAGATTGCCCAGGCCTCCAGCCAGCCGAGAGTCTGGACTGCCACACATTTAATGTCTATAGTAGATAGACAGATTACGGTGGCTCATGAACGCCTCGATCGTCGACCTTCGTTACCGAACCAAGCAGGTTCTTGCGGCGCTTGAACGGCGCGAGTCCGTGTCGGTCCTGTACCACGGCAAGCTCAAGGGCACGATCGTCCCTGCGTCCTCCCAGGCCCTGCGCAAGGTTTCGGACACGTCGTTTTTTGGCATGCGCAGGCGGGACAAGCGGCCGGTGAATGAAATCATGGAGGCTCTGCGTGGGGGCCGATACCGTGCTCTTTGACACCGACGTTCTCATCTACGCGCAGAGGGGCTTGCGCCGGGCAGCGCTGGCCATCGACAACGCCACCCGACGGCTGGTGTCCGTGCAGTCTCTGATGGAGCTTGTGCAGGGAGCACGCGACAAGGACGACTTGCGCATCATCAAGCGTTTCTTGGCCGAGTTGGGCTTCACGGTTCTTCCGCTCACCGAGAACATCGGCCATCGCAGCCTGGTATACGTCGAGGAGTACGGCCTGTCCGCCGGGCTGCGGGCCGGCGATGCCATCACCGCAGCCACTGCGGTCGAGAATGCCCTCCCCCTGATGAGCGCGAACGCCAAGCACTTCCGCCCCATCAAGGAATTGGATCTGGTCGTCTTTCGACCCTGAGCGTGGCTCGCCTTTTCGTCTGAGCCTAGTCGTGCGGGCACGCAGCGTTCGTGAGGGTCGATGCGCAAGCATTCACAAAAGCATCGGCCGCAATCGAGTTGGAGCAGTCCGTCCAGCAAGTGCCCGAGCAGGGCCAGCTCTTGTTAGCGAGGCAATCAATCATGCTCTTGCAAGCGGCTTCCATAGGTGTGGAGTTTTCCACGCACTGGCTGCATGCGACTGCCCCCCAAGAGTAGTTGTTGTTCTTGATCTGCTGGACGCAGGTGAGCGCAACGTCGGCTCTTCCCAATCCGCCGCTGTCACCGTCGGATACCACATCAAGGGGGATGGTGTCGCGGCGGTCCACGTCGAAGCTCGGCAACACATCGAAGCGTGGCGGGATCAAGTCAGGGGTTGGTGTCCCCATACTGTCAGTGACGTTGAGGTCAGGTGCCTGCCCGACCTCGCTTGCGTTGCTCAGATCCGGCGGGCTGATGGCATCGCCGCTGACGATAGCATCTGCCACCGCGTCCGCGGGCGTCACGCCTGCCAGATCAGAAGCCACATCGAAGCCCGGCAAGATGGAGTCAGGGGCTTGCGTCCCGGTACTATCAGTGACGCCAAGGTCGAGTGCTTGCCAGAGGTCGAGTCCGCTACTCAGGTCCTGCGGGCTGCTGCCATCAGGACCGACGCTACTGCTATCTGCCAGGGCGTCCATGGGCCTGGCATCCGGTGCAGAGCCGGGCGGCCCAAAGCACGCGGCTGCGTCGGGCTTGTTGCAACAGAAGCCAAGCACGTTGCCAACCGCGCCCACCACGCACTGGTATCCCGAGGGACAGCCATTGTTGTCTCGGCATTTCAGCTTGTCGGGATGGACACTGGGGTTGTACGTGCAGGCAGCAAAGCCAGTCAGCAAGAGTGCCAACGCGACCGGAAGGGCATTTCGGCAGGGCATGGCTCAGAACCTCCCCTGCAAGACAGCGCCAGTTACGCCCGGCAACAGCACAGGAAGCAGGCTCACGGAATCGGAGGCTGGTGCCGGGGCCGCCTGGTACCCGACGTAGTAGAGCAACCCGCCGGTCGCGAGCGCAGCCGCGCCCACGCCATAGCCCACCCACTGCAGCGTCGCACAGAGCTTGCCGAGATCGTCCTTATTTCGATCGTATGTGTTGCGGGCGTCATCAGACGAAACCTGGTTGGCGATGCTCCGGGTCTCGATGCTGAAGATTACGCCAGCGACCACGAACGCAGCTCCCATGGAGCCCGCCACGATACCGGCGGTTCGCAGCCCCGCGCCCCCGCCGTCCCCAGATGGGTGGTCCAGCGTGGTCACGACATCGGCGCCCGGCTTTGGGAGGACAGCCACCTCGGGCTTGGCAGGCGCCACCGGCTCGATGGGTACGGGCTGGATCCTGGGTGATGGCGGGGACGGCGGGGACGCCAGGCGCTTGTTCAATTCGGCCTGGCAGTCATTGATGTGTCCATTCACCTCAGCCTTCTCCTCAGCCGACAGATTCTTGGCCTTGCGCAGGAACTCACGGAAGCGCAGGACGGCCTCTTCAAACTTGCCATTCTGTTCGTAGCACCGGCCCTGGTTGTAGATGTAGGTTGCGTCGTTGCTCTCGGCGAACATCTGGGCCAGCAAGTCCACGCCGGCCTGGACCCGGCCAGCTGAACAATCGGCGCGCACTTGGATTTCCCGCGGATCCGCAGGTTGCGCACGCGCTGGCGCAATCGCCAGCAGCAACACACAGGCCGTGACCGCCGCGTGCGAACTGCGCAGGCCAGTTGCCATCGTCCTCAGGGCATCGTGAGTACTTATGGTCGCCACCGCCACACGTATAGGCGCGACGGTCGGCACGTGTCAAACACGCACAGGGTCAGTGCGGAGCAGTCAGTGCGGAGCGCCTTGACGCGTGCGCGAGAAAGCGGTCAAATCCCCGTCGGCAGGAGAGCTATCGTGATCGGTCTGCGCCTCAACAACTACGAACTCGTTTCTGTTCTCGGCGAAGGCGGAATGGGAGCCGTGTACCTTGCGCGCCACACCTTCACCGGGCGCAAGGCCGCGGTGAAGCTGCTGCACCCCCAGTTGGCGCAGGACCAGGTGCTGGTGACCCGGTTCATGAACGAGGCGCGCGCCACCGCCGCCATCGGCCACCCCAACATCATCGACATCATCGACGTGGGCTTCCTGCCCGACGGCCGCGCGCCCTACCTCATGATGGAGCTTCTGCAGGGCGAATCGCTGGCCAAGCGCCTACAGCGCGAGCATCCTCTGCCGATCCCCGAAGCCATCGAGATCGCGGTCCAGACCGCATTCGCGCTTACTGCCGCACACGCCGCCGAGATCGTCCACCGCGATCTCAAGCCCGACAACCTGTTCCTGGTCCCTGATCCTTCGATGGGGCGGCTGCGCATGCGGGTGAAAGTGCTGGACTTCGGCATCGCAAAGCTACGGGGTGAGCTCTCCTCCGGATCGATCAAGACGCAAACCGGGACCATCATGGGGACGCCGCAATACATGTCTCCCGAACAGTGTCGCGGTCTTGCCAACCAAGTCGATCATCGCACCGACATCTACACGCTCGGCATCATTGTCTACGAGATGGTGTGTGGCTCGCCTCCCTTCCTGAGCGAGGGACTGGGCGACATGCTGATGATGCACATGAGCCAGGCGCCCGCGCCGCCGCGAACGGTGAATCCCGACGTCCCGGAGGCGCTTGAGGCAGCCATCATGCGGGCACTGGCCAAGGACCCGAGCCAGCGTTTTGCGTCGATGGCCGACTTTCAAGAGGCGCTGCGGCCCGGGAGCAGGCTATCCACGGGACCCACTCCCGTCAGCACCGCGCCCGCTCGAATCCCCGATCAAGTGCCTGTGCAGAAGACGGTCGCACCGGCTGCCGATCCACCGGCGGCTTCGTGGGTAGAGGCGCCGGTCACCACGCTCAGCTCGACCATGGGGCAGGTCGCGGGTGGCGACACGAACCCGACTGGGCGGCTCCCGCCCCGAGCGCGCAGGGCTGTCCTGGTCGGGGGTGTGCTTGTTGCCGCTGCGCTTGCGGTCGTCGCAACCGTAGCGCTCAGAGGCCGGCCGACGACAGACGCAGCGTCGATAGCCCCGGCACAAGCACTCGTTGCGGCCCCCGTTCTGCGCGCTGTGGCGCCGGTTGTTCCCACCGCAATGCTACCTGATGCCGCGCCCTTGCCCGCAGCAGCGCATGCGACAGTCGTGGCTACCGAGCAGTCTCAGCCTGTCGATCAGAAGGCCACGCGACCCGAGAAGACGGGCGCAAAGAAAAACGCGAAGAAGGAAGCAACGAAGCGCGTCGCGATCGCTCGGCCCGAACCTCCGCCTCCACCTTTGCCTCCGCCGACAAAACCGCTGCAGCCTCCTCCTCCGCCACCGGCCCCGAAGAAGGTCGAGCGATGGTGAACCGGGCGGAAGCGCAACCTTGACGAGGTCTGATCGGGTTTCTCTACATTCCCGGGAACGGTTTCAGGTCCGACGGTGGGGCTGGCGGCCGAGGCGGAGTTGGCTTGGGGGCTGGAGGCGTCGCAGCCGAAGGAGTAATGCTGGCCGCGCCTGGCTTCGCCGCCGCGGTCGGCGGGTGTGCGTGGCCGAGCTTGGGCTTGTGAGCCACTGACGCATGTCCGGTCTTGCTGGGCTCGGGGGCGACGGTCGCTGTGGGCGCTGGTGCAACCGGCGGCGCGGGCACGACGGCGGTCGGAGCCGCAACCGGGACCGGCGCCGCGACCGGGGCCGGAGGCGCAACCGGCGTCGGTGCCGGTGCCGCAACCGGGGCGGGTGCCGGAACCGGCGCCGGAGCACTGCGGAGGTGCAGAGCAAGCCACACGCCTCCCGCCGCACCCAGAATCACGCCCACGACAGCCAGGATGAGCTTCCGGTTGGGTTTGCTCCGCGCCGGCCGGTAGCCAAATTCGGAATCCGCGGAACCTTCCCAGTCGGGCGGCACCAACTCGGTATCCGACGCGCGCTCCGATGGCTTGGCCACCTTGAGGGCCGCCTTGGCATGGGCGCCTCCCATCTCGCGCGTGTAGTTCGCCGCCGCGATCGGACCCGATTGCGTGTCAGGTCCACGGCAGGTCGACACCGCTTGCAGAAACTCCGCCATGTTCTGGTAGCGCCGGTCACGATCCTTCTCCAGCGCCTTCAAAACCAGGGCGTCCATCTCGGGCGTGATGGCCAAGTCGGGCCGACGCACGCTGGGCGGCACTGGATCCTCCATGAGGTGCTTGGTCAGCATCGCCATGAAGTTCTCGGCGACAAACGGCGTCTGGCCCGTCATCAGATGGTAGGCGATGCAACCGACGGCGTAGATGTCCACGCGATGGTCGGCTTCCTTGCCCTCGGCTTGCTCGGGCGCCATGTACTCGGGGGTGCCAAAGATCATCCCGGTGCGGGTCAGACGGGGGCCGTTGGCGTCCACGCCCATGATCTTGGCGATGCCAAAATCGAGAATCTTGACGAACTCGGGCCGGCCCTCGCGGTGGATGAGGAAGATGTTCTCGGGTTTCATGTCGCGGTGGACGATGCCCTTGTCGTGCGCCGCCCGCAGCGCCCGGCAGATCTGCACCAGGATGTCGCGCACGCGCGACCAAGCCAAGGCGCCTTCCGCCCGCACCACCTGGCCCAGGTCCTGGCCTTCCAGGTACTCCATGGCGATGTACACGTAGCCCTCGGCGGACTGGCCGAAATCGGAGATGTCGATGACGTTTTCGTGCCCGATGCGCGAGGCGCTGCGCGCTTCCTGCAGAAAGCGCGCCACCAGGTCCTGCCTGCGCGCCAACTCGATGGCGAGCACCTTGAGCGCGATCTTCTTCTCGATGACCACATGCTCGGCCAGGTACACCGCCCCCATCCCACCTTCACCCAGCCGGCGAATCACCCGGTAGCGATCCGCGACGAGCTGCGAAATGAGCGGGTCTTCGCCCAGCGGGGGACTCTCACCGACAGCCATGCTTGTTGCTCCACTTTACCACGGACCCCGGTACAATGGTCCTCCGGCTCGCATGGCTAGCATCATTGCCTACACAGAGATTGAGCACGCGGCGATCACGGCCCCATCCCGTTTCGCACTGGCAGAAGCGCGCCGGATTGCCGACGATCTCGGCGCAACGGTGTACGCCCTTCTGGCACTGGGGCCGACTGCTCCCGACGAACTCGCTGCGCTGGCGGGCGAAGTGGGAACAGCGGGCGCGGATCGCGTCTTGTGTTGCGCAGACGAGGCGCTGCAGGGTCCATCGCTGGACGCCACCCACGGCCCCTTGCTGGCGGCAGTGGCCGAGCGCCTCAGGCCAACCCTGGTGCTGTTTCCCGAGGGGGAAAGTGGCCCTAAGTTGGGTCAGCCGCTGGCCGAACGCATGGGCGCGACCTTCATGCCTGGCGCGACGCTGGAGATTCTGACGGCCACTGACTTGCAGCTAGCCCAGGTCGTCGTCCGCTCGGGGCAGGTCGACCGCGGCCAAGAACGCGTGGTGGGCCTGCACGAGATCGGACGACCTGTGGTGGTCACCCTGTGCGCCGGCACTGCGTCGCTTGCACTTGGCGAGCCCGCCTCGGAAATGGAAATGCTCAGCTACCCAACGTCTAGCCCGACGCCACTTCGAGGATAAGTCGTTCCAACGTCTCTTTCTGATTGAGCGCCGGATCGTCGAGCACGCGTTCGAGCAAGCGATTGAGAACTTTCCCCACTTGCGGGCCAGGACCCGCGCCCAGCACGCGCATCACGTCGGCGCCGTCGACGGCCAGATCCTTGACCCGCAGGACCGCATCCTCGGCGGCCACGCGCGCGATGCGGGCCTCGAGCTCGCGGGTTTCGCACTGGGGATCCTCGCCTCGCCCGCGGCTGACGATGTCGGCCTCGCGCAAAGCAAACAACAGCGCAATCCGATCCGCTTGCACACGATTGACGAAACGTCGAACCGTGCCGTCGCTCCACTCGGGTGTGTAAAAGAACATATGGTGCGCCACCAGCGCGACCAACAGCTCGGTTTCTGCGCCCGATAGCCGCAGTCGCCCGGCAATGGCCTCCGCCATCTCTGCCCCCACATACTCGTGCTTGAAGAAACCAAATTCACCAGGCGCGTCTGGCTGCGGCGTCTGGGTGTGCGGCTTGCCCACGTCGTGCAACAGCGCCGCCAGACGCAGGATGGGCTTGGCCACCACGGCATCCAGGGTGGCGAGGCTGTGCTGGTAGACGTCGTGCTTGTGAAAGCGGTTCTGCTGGCACCCGACCTCGGCCAACACCTCGGGCAGGACTTCAGCCAGCAAACCCGTCTGCCTCATCAGTTCGATGCCGCACGAAGGGCGAGGCGCGAGCAACAGCTTGAAAAGCTCGTCGCGCACCCGTTCGGCCGAGACCTTGCGAAAGACGTCCAAGGTGGCGGGGATGGCGGCCAGGGTGGCGGCGTCCACGTCAAAGCCAAGCTGGGTCGCCTGGCGCACGGCACGCATGGGGCGCAGTCCATCCTCGGAGAAACGCTGGATGGGATCGCCCACGGTGCGCACCAGCCGGCGCGCAATGTCCTGCTGGCCTTGGTGAAGATCGATGACCACGCCCGCCTGTGGGTCATAGGCGATGGCGTTCATGGTGAAGTCGCGGCGTGAAAGATCCTCGGCCAGGGTCGCGCCAAAGGTCACCACCGAAGGGTGTCGTCCGTCGAGGTACGCGCCTTCGCCTCGAAAGGTCGTGACCTCCACCTGACGCGGAGGCGAGCCGGCCAGCACCGTGACCGTGCCGTGTTGCAGCCCGGTGGGCACGCTGAAGCGTGCACCGAAAACCCGCAAAATCTCCTCGGGGCGCGCGCTGGTCGCCACATCGAAATCGCCTAGGGTTCGTCCCACCAGCAGGTCGCGCACGGAGCCGCCCACCAAGTACGCCTCGAACCCGGCCTGGCGCAGCCGGCGACACAGGGAAAGCACGTCGTCGGGGATCTGTTTCGCATCGATCAAGCTAGGATTCATTCCCCACCTTCAACCTGCAACGCCGCCAGCGCTATCTCGGCTGCATTCTGCTGGGCTTCCTTCTTCGACTTTCCCCGAGCGCGGCCGTACTCCTTGTCACCGAGAAGAATGGCTATCTCGAAGGTCTTGTCGTGATCCGGGCCGTGCTCGGCGATGATGGCGTAGCGGGGCGCGAGTTGCATGCGGGCCTGCGAAACTTCCTGCAGGCGCGACTTGAAATCGCGGGCGGTGCTGGCGGGCGTGTCGGCCAGCGCGGGTTGGAACAGCCGCTCCACGACCGCCATGGCTGGGGCGAAGCCCCCGTCGAGATAGACTGCGCCCAAGAGCGCCTCCAGCGCATTGGACAGAAGCGACCGTTTCTGCCGCCCGCCTGCCTGTTCCTCGCCACGACCAAGAAAGATCCACTGCCCGAGCAGCAGATCGTCCGACACGCGCGCCAAGCCCGCCTCGTTGACCAAGGCAGACCGCGCTTTCGACAGCTCGCCCTCGGGATGTTCGGGATAGCGTCGCATCAGCATGTCACTGATGGCCAACGACAGCACTGAGTCGCCGAGAAACTCAAGCCGTTCATTGTCCGAGCGATCAGTCTCGTGCGTCTCGTTCATCCACGACCTGTGCGTGAGCGCGGTCTCGCACAGCGTGGGATCACGAAAGCGATAGCCGAGCTTGTCCTCGAGCGCGGCATAGGGCGACGGACTGTCGGTGGACGTCATTCGTTGAGAGTGCGACAATCATAGCCTCCAGCGATGAAGCGAGCCACTTTCACCACCACGCGGCTCATCCTGCGCGCCCTGACCATCCTGGTTCTGTTCACCGAGCAAGGATTGCACTGGTTTCTAGGCTGGTTGTGGCTGCTCATCATCTTCGCGGGGCGAAAACGCCGTCAGGCCTGGTTTGGCCGCTGCGTGCTGGCGCTCTTTCGCAGACTGAGCGCCACCTTCATCAAGGTCGGCCAGATCATGAGCACGCGCCCGGATCTGCTTCCCGATTACATCACGCACGCGCTCGAGCACCTGCAGGATGACGTGGGCCCCTTCCCCTTTTCCCACGTGGTGCGCACCATCGAGGAGGATCTGCACCGGCCCCTGCGCGAGATCTTCGCCGAATTCGCCCCAGTGCCCATGGCCTCGGCTTCGGTCGCGCAGGTGCACAAGGCGCGCCTGCCCGACGGCCGCGTGGTAGCGGTCAAGGTGCGACGACCCAATTTGGTGGAGCTGTGCACCTTCGACCTGGCCATCATGCGCACGGTGGCGCGCTGGCTGGGCAAGCTGCCCCCGCTGGTCCCGATGCAACCGGAATCCGCCGTCGAGGAATTCGGACGAGCCGTGTTCGCGCAACTCGACTTCGGCATCGAAGCACGCAACAACCGGCGCTTTCGCGAGAACTTCCGCGACGAGAAGGATGTGATTTTCCCCGAGGTGATGCCCCAGCTTTCAAGCGAGCGCATCCTGTGCATGTCCTTTATCGAGGGGACCAAGATCCTGGGCGTGGGCCACACGCGATCGGATCCCAAACGCATCGCTCGGCTGGGAATACACGCGCTCATGAAGATGATCTTCGAGGACGGGTTCGTGCATGCCGATCTGCATCCGGGCAACATCCTCATCACTACCGACGACCGAGTGGCCTTGCTCGATCTGGGTCTGGTCGGGGAGCTTGACCCGCCTCACCGCGCGGCCCTGGCGGGCTTTTTCGCGGCCTGGGCCCAGCGTGATGGCGACACCATGGCCAAGCAGATGTATTCGCTGTCTACCAGTCACAGCGACGACCAGACCACCTACCAGGCCTTTCGCGCCTCGGTCACCGATTTCGTGGGTCGCTACTGGGGCCAACGCCTGGCTGATGTCCAGGTGGGCAAGGTGCTGGTCGACATGCTGGGCATCCTGCGACGCCACCGCATCCGCATGACCCCGGCGTTCACCATCGTGAACATCGCCATCGCGGTCACCGAAGGCATCGGCAAGCAGCTCGATCCCGATCTCGATGTCATGGCCGAAGCCATCCCCTTCTTCATCTCGCACCCATCGCTGACCGCTCCCAGCTAGACTCCGTACTACTCGGGTGCCGTTTCTTCGCAGGACGCGAAGATTCTCGACGGCGCGCTGCTCTGTGCCCTCCCCTCTCCCCTCCGCGTTCTCAGCGGCGCACGGCTATCTGGGTGAACTCACTCACCTGGACGATGATCGCCGCCCAGGTACCCACACCGGGGGTGTCGCGCTGGCGCCGTCCTCGGGCCAGGAGTGGCGTGGGTAGCGCTGGCCCAGCTCGCGCCGGATCGAGGGGTAGTGCTGGCGCCAGAAGTTGCCAAGATCGCTGGTGACCTGCACCGTGCGTTGGTTGGGTGCCAAGAGGTGCAACGTGATCGGCACGCGGCCCTTGCAGATGGTCGGCCCTGTGGGCGTGCCGAAAAAGTCTTGTAGCCGCGATTCGATCCACGGTGGCTTGCCGGTCTCGTAGTGCACAGGAACCAGGCGCCCGCTCGCCAGACGTATGCGCTCAGGCACCTCCTCGCGCAGCAGCCGGCCGACCGCCGCTGGCAAGCTGGCCAACCAGTGACTTTCGATCGGACTGGCCTGCAGTTCAGCCAGGCTGGTGATGCCTTGGCACGCCGCCCCCACCATGGCCTGCCACGCCTGCGCGCCCAGCTCAGGAACGCCTGCCTCGGGAAAGGCTTGGCGCAAAACTTCCAGCTTGGCCTGCAATTCCGTCGGAACCTCTCCGCGCTCGCGTCCACTCCGGCCATTCGCCAGAACGGCCTCGCAAAGCAGACGACTCGCCTCGGCCGAAGGCGGCGCGGGCTGGCGCGATTCCTCCAGCGTGATCGCGCCGCAGAGCAGGCGACTCACGCGCTCCACCCGCTGGCGATCCGAGTTCCACTCGATCTCGTCACGCTCGCTCAGCTCGTTGGGTGCGATGTCGAGTAGCCACTCGGGACGGATGCCAACCGCCAGACGCACGCGCACCGCGCGGTTGCCGCCGCGGGCTGCCGCTGCCGTGCGCTCCTCGACGTCAACGGCACAAAGCAGATCGTCGGGAGGCAGCGGCCCGACATCAGCCACCCCGCCCGAAGCCAGGAGCGCCTGGTTGCTCCCTGGGCTGCGTCGGCGCATCACCCGATCAGGGAAGGCCGCCAGCGTCGCCATGGCCAGGGCCTCGTCGATAACATCAGGGTTCGTCAGCCGCTTCACCGACCCCTCGCGACGCAAAGCCGCGGCGAGCTGCCGTCTCGCCAACTCGGCTGCCTCGGCCGCGCGCCCATCCACACCCAAGCCACGCAATCGGTCCCCAGCGAAACGCGCGGCGCGCGCCTGCTGGAAGCGATCCAGCCTCTCCAGCAGGTCGGCGCCCTCGGTCGCGCCCGCGCGTGAGCCCGTGCCCCCCAGGCGGGTTCGCGCGCTGTCGCTGATATCGCCCTCGGCGACCAGGGCAGCCAGCGCCGCCGCCGCCTCGCCCACGCCCCGCCTCTCGCCCTCGACGATGAGCCGCTGCAGGCGGGGATGAACCGGAAAGCGAAGCATCTCTTGGCCCATGTCGCTCAGCCCGCCCCGCCCATCGAGAGCGCCCAGGCGCCGAAGCAAGTCCTGCGCAGCCTGCACCGCCGGTGCCGCCGGCCGCTCGAACCACTCGAAACCTTGCTCGTCGTGCACGCCCAAGGCCGCCAAGGTCAGAAGAGCCTCGCCCAGATCGAGGCGCGCGATCTCGGGAAGATCGTAGGGCCGGCGCGATTCGAAATCGGGCCGCGTGTACAGGCGCAGGACTCGCCCGGGCCGGGTGCGGCCCGCGCGGCCCGCGCGCTGCACCGCCGATGCCTGGCTGATCTTGCTCACCGCCAGCACGGGCAAACCGCTCCACGGCGAATGCGAGGCGATGCGGGCCAGCCCTGAATCGATGACCGCGACCACGCCGTCGATGGTCACCGAGGTCTCGGCGACGTTGGTGGAAAGGATCACTTTGCGGCGCAAGGCGGGCTGCACTGCCCGTCGCTGTTCTGCGGGCGACAGATCACCGTGCAGCGGCAGCAGCAAGAGCTCGTGGGTCTCAGCCAACGACGCCAGTGTCTCGGCGGCGCGCCGGATCTCGGCAGCGCCCGGCAGGAAGACCAGCACGTCGCCGTCAAGCCCTTCCTGGCACAGCCGGCGCACGGCGCTGGCGACTTGATCGGCCAGCGGCCGCGCGTCGGGCTGGGGCAGATGCTCCAGCGAGATTTCAAACAAGCGACCCTCGCTGCGCACCAGCGGGCAGTCGCCCAGAAATTCGCACACTGGATGCGCATCCAGCGTCGCCGACATGGCCACCAGACTCAGGTCAGGACGCTGGGTGAGTTGCAGGCGTCGCAACAAGGCCAGAGCCAAGTCACTGGCCAGATGGCGCTCGTGAAACTCGTCAAGAATCACCACCTCCACCCCGGAAAGCTTCGCATCGCCCAGCAGACGCCGCAGCAGGATCCCTTCGGTGACGAAGCGAATCCGCGTGCGCGGGCTGGCCTCCTCGGCGAAGCGCACGGTATAGCCCACGGTCTCGCCGACTTTCTCGCCCCGTTCGCCAGCCACGCGTTCGGCCGCCAGGCGCGCCGGCAGGCGGCGGGGCTGCAACACGACGATCTCTCCCCGCTGCCCAAAACCCGCGTCGAGCAGGGCCGGCGGAACGCGCGTGGTCTTGCCCGCGCCGGGTGGCGCCTCGATTACCACACCGCCGCGCGCCCGCAGCGACACCACCATCCCTGGCAACAGTGGATCGATGGGCAGGGAAACAGGCAGGGGGCGGCCCATCACGGAAAGATCTGCGCGCCCTGTCCTCGCTTTAGGTCGAAATCGAAATACCCGGTGAGCGAGCCCCCGATGTCGGGGTTGGGCGCTGGCTGGAGAGCCACTTCTGCGGTTTCCACCTTCTGATCCTGCAGGGTCAGCGAGAAGGCCGAGGCGTACAAGCGTTGGTTCAGCTCGATCTTGAAATCGGGACTGATCGCGGTTCGTGCGGTCGGGTCTGCCTGTTCGTTCTGCGCCGCAGAGCCGAATTCCGCAAATTCGACCCACGATTCCCAGGCTCCGTTATCCACGGTCTGCACAACACCATTGACCGGAAACACGTCGTCGGCGGTTGCGGCCACCGGGCGGGTGCAGGTCGCCCGCGGACTCAGCGTCGAGTGGACGATACCCATCACTTCTGAAATGCGCACCCGTGCAGGCCCGGTCGCCGAAGCGCGGAAGCAGTAGCGATCATCATAGTCGTGCTGGTTGGGCTGGCCGGGAACCGCGATTTCGCGACCTCGCACGCAGCGAGCCACTTCATAGGAATTCACCACGTCGAAAAACAGCGCATCGGTGTTCTCGACTTGCTTGCCCGAGTGCTGCAAGCGAATGGTTATGCGATTCATCAGAGGCAACGACCCGCTCAGTGGCGGCGACCCGCTCGTCGGGAAAGAGGTGAGCTGGTTGATGGGCTCGCCGGCAAAAAAATCGGGGTTCAAGCTGTAGAAGGCCGGGGCCGATGGAGTTCCGCATACGCCCGCGCTATCGCAGTAGTCGCCCGAGGATGTGCAGCTGAGAATGTAGAGGGGGCCACTGGCTTCTCCCACACCCTGGCCGACGCTGCAGGCCGACAGGGTGAGCGCTACCAGCACCAGACCCAAACCCCAGAATTTGCCGGCCATCATCCCGTCCTCCTCAAACGAAAGCGCGTTCCCCGTCGAGCCCCAGTCTGCTCGGATGCCGAGCCATCGCGCACCGCCAACTCGATCTGCCCGCTGCTGCCCGGATAAAGCACCAATCCGCCGGGCGTCACGTCCGAGTAGGTCCGGCCCGCAACCACGGCCAGGCGGCGGTCGTGCCATTCCATCTCCAGTTCCCAGGTGCCGGTGGGCGCCCGGCTGCCCTCGAACGACGTGATGAGATTGCCAAATCGGTCCACGTGGATGACCTCGCCCTGCCCTTCCCCTTGCAGGGGCCCGCTGGTGGAAATGGGCAGCTCGGTCATGCCCGCCAGCGGCGGTCCCGCTTCACACGCCGGCAGCCCACGCGCCAAGCACCCGGCGGCCTGCGCTAGGACGTCCCGGCCGTGAAAGGTGGGGCTGACGGGCTCGCGGCGAAATGAGGGATTCTCGATGCGAAAGACGCGCCTGGGGCTGCGCGCCGCCAAGGTCAGCAGCCCATTGTCCGGACCGATGAACGTGCTCCCGGCCGCTTCCACGATCACGTCGGCGCGCGGGCCACCCACCCCGGGGTCAACCACCGCCACGTGGATCGCCCCGTTGGGAAAGAACGGCGCGGCCTGGGCCAGGGTGAGCGCACCTGCCACCACGTCGCGGGCCGGGACTTCGTGCGTGATATCAACCAGGACGGTGCTGGGCGCCATGGATAGGATCACGCCCTTCATGGCGGCCGCATAGACGTCGGCCGACCCAAAGTCGGTGGTGAGCGTAACGATGGCCATGGCCTGCGGTGCGTATGCTACCACTTGGGTGTCCTGCAAGCGTGATTTGCAGATCAGCCCCCCTTGGCCGCTAGCCGCGCAGGGCGACCCCAGGGGTGCGCGGCACCCCCAGTAAAGTCTTGCGACCAACTTGCCGATAACCTGATGCGACGAACGGATCAAGGTTGGGAGTCAAAATCGTTTATACTAGTGAGGCCGATTCGTAGTGGGGCTTGTGTCATGACCAAATCGGAGCTTGCCGAGCGCCTGGCGGAGGCGCAGAAGCTGCCCAAGGGCCGCGCTGGGATGCTGCTCGACGCGGTTTTTGATTGTCTGATCCAGGCGCTGAGCCGAGATGAGCGCATCGAAATCCGAGGGTTCGGGAGTTTCGAAACCCGGCACTACCGCGCCCGCAAGGGCCGCAATCCCCGCACCGGCGCGCCCGTGCAGGTCAAGCAAAAGCGCCTGCCCTTCTTCAAGGCTGGCAAGGAGCTGCGCGACCGGATCAGCAACCGCCTGCACACCACCGGCGAATTGTCAGCCCTGGCCCTTCCGACGGTCGCGGCCTCGGCAGTCAAGAAGTATTGATATATGGGAACCCTGAGAGGGTTCCCATCCCTCCCGCGATGGTGCGCCGCCGGCGAAGCCGGCGGGCTCCCCACGCGACTAAAAACTCGCGTTCACGTGTCCGCTCACTGTGATCGCCTCCACTCCGCTGGGCGGCGCTCCGCTCTTCACCACCACGTGAGTAGAAAGGATCAGGACAAACGGCGTGTTGAAGTCCGTGAGAAACGGTGAAAATCCAATCTGCGCCTGTGCGGCGAGATCGACGTGCCCCGTCCCCTTCCCCAGCGGAACGTCAGCCAGAAAAGTCGCCCCGGCTGCCCGCGCTGACGTCGTGCCTTGGGGTGCCGCGTATAGGCTAGCGGTCCGCAAGGGCAAACTACCAACCATGGGGGTAACCGTCGTGTCGATACTGGCAAGCGTTGCCTGTGCAAGCACGCTGCGAGGCCGGTCTTTCAGCGCCGGAACGTCGCGCCCCAGATCGATCTCCACGGCATCATCGTAGTCAAAAGCCAGCGCGCAATACCCATCGGCCGGATCACAGCTGAGCGGATACTCCTGGCAATCCACCGCGAGCATCGGGGCGGGCGGCTGACAGCAATCGCTGACCAGCGCGGCCGCGCCGCTACAGACCACGTCTGGTACACCCAGCGACGGACACGGCCACCAGCGCGAATCGGTCGAGTTGATCTTGAAATCTCGGGCCACAGGCAAGTCGAAACTCAGATTTGCGCCGCCCACTTCATCAAAGAAGCTGCATCCGCCTGCCGCACCGGCGGCGACAAGCCAGGCAAGCGAGAGAGGCCCGACGGTGCCGCGCATGGCTGGGAGCCTATCCTATGACCGGGCGCCTGAGAACCTCGCAAGCGATCAACATTCTCTGTCTCTCGCTGGACGCTCTTGCTCGTCGGTGAAATTGAGGTTCATGGAGCGGTCCCCGCTGGCGTGGAACGCGCCTTGGCCGCGGACTTGCTTGGCGCGACCGGGCTGGACGCAGCTCCTGTCGCGCGGGCCGAGGTGAGGAACTGAACAACCACCACCTTCTCGGGTGGTTTTTCGGCCTTGTCGGTCTTCTCGGCCATGAACTTGATGGCGTGGGGCTGGCCGGCAGGAAGAACCAGCACACTGTCGCTGGCAAACGGGTAGTCCTCGCTGCCCACCGTCAGTTTGCCCTCGCCTGCCACCACGTACAGGATCTCCGTCGATCGACCGTGATCGTGTCGCGGCACCTCGGCGTTGATGGGAAACTCCAACAAGTTGACGGTCACGGCTTCGCTACCGGTCGCCTTGGCATCAAGCAGAGGCTTGGCGGTGCCTTTTCCGGCGAAAGCGGGCACAGCCGCCCCCTCGCTCGCCGTCACCGCCACCACATGACCGTTCCCCTCGGGCGGCAGCTGGGCTGTGGTCGAGTCGCGAATCACCTCAAAATCCTGCCGGCCACGCGCGTCGGTCGAGTCGCGGTACACGCGCTCGGGCCCCGGCGGCACGAACGCCTGCAGGAAGACCGCAGTGCTCTGGCGACCCATGTTCTCGATCACATGCGGGTAGCCGGCGGGCACGAACGCAGCCATGCCCTCGTCCAGCTTGATGGGCGCCACCCCGGCAGGACCCAGCAAGCGGGCATGGCCTTTGAGCAGGTAGAGGACCTTGCCGCTGCGGGGGTGACGGTGCATGGCCACCCGGCTGGCCGGGCCGATGTTGAGCTGGGTCAGCGAAATGTCGGACACGCGCACGTTGATCTCGTCGGCCAACACCTTGACGGTGAACGGAGCATCGCGCTTCGGGCCCGGCTTGGCCTTGCCGGGCGAACCCGCGCCCAGCACACGCTCGGGCGCATCCTCCGCCTTGACCACGAACTGGCTCGACTGCTGTTGGAACGAGAATGGAAGTATGACCTTGGCACCAGGCTCGATCCCTTCCACGGTCCAACCCGTGGCTGCCTTCTGCACGCACGCCGACAGCCCAGCAGGAGCGGATTGTCCGCGCGGCAGGATCTTGGCCGCAGTCACCCGCCCTGCCGGCCCTACCTCCACCTCGATTTCCAACTTGCCCGAAGTATCCAGCCGGTCAGCCAGCGATCTCTCGAAGCATCGATGCACATCGGTCCCGTGCTTCTGCAAGGCCTTTTCGATCACTCGTGCGGCCCGTTGCGACTCGCTGGTAGGGGGCTGCGCCGAGCCCGCGAATGTGGAAGCTGCCAGTGTCATTGACACGACCACCATGCATCCGATGGTCGGGGCGCTCGCACGACGAGTAACCGGTGGTCCCATTTCTTGCATGCCTGTCCTCGTTTCGGGCTCTTCGTAGCACGAAAGGCGCCGACTTTCCTTCTCCTTGGAAGGCCACGACGCATTATGAACAATTCGAGCCACCGAGCCGATGAACCAAGAGTGGCCATTCGGCCGGCGCTCACCATTCTGCTCGCAGCGCTCGCCGCGAGCGTAGCCCCTCGGGCAACGGCGAGAACTGACGTTCTCCGCACGCGCAGTGGCTCTGCGGTGCACTGGAATGCCAGCGACATCACCATTGGGTTCGAGGCAAGCGCACCCAGCCGGATAGTCGCGCCCGCGGGTGCGAGCGAAGCCCTGCATGCCGCGGTCGAGGCGTGGAATGAAGTCCCGGAATTGCCCGTGCGCCTTCGCGTGGTGACCGCGCCCGATCCCACGGTGCGCGTCCGATTCTGCCGTGGCAAGTGGACGGGCGATCGAGACGACCTAGGCAAGGCGCTCTTCACCGCGGACATCCCCACGGGTGTGGTGACGTCAGCCGTTGTGGAGATCAACGAATGCGATCACGCTTTCCTGGCTCCCGATGAAGTGCAGGAGGGCCATTTCGATCTTCAAGCTGTGATCACTCACGAGCTGGGACATGTGCTCGGGCTCGCACACAGCGACGATCCCAACGCGCTCATGTTTCCTCGCGGAGGAAGCGGGGGGCTTCGGACCCCGAAGGCCGACGATCGCAGCAAGATTGCCCTCATCTACGGATCAGCCACGAACGGGCGCCGTCACGAGGTACCGCCAAGCGAACGGGTTCCCGCCACGGCGTGGGAGCGTGCGCCGACCGAGTAAGTCACGCGCGCCCTGGAGAAGATGCCGCCGCCCGAGGTGGTGTCCGCCATGCGAGTCGCGGCCAGTGACGGCACGGCGATAGTCGTCTACACCTGCGAGCCCACGCTGCTTCCCCCAGTTTCGCCGATTGAGTCGCATCCCGATCAGAAACACGCCTCCCGACGGACGCCCGCCCGGCACGCGCACGGCGAGCCCTAGACAGCCGACAGAGCAGACGGCGACGGGCTACTTCTTCTCGCCTTCGGCCGACTCGACGGCCGGCGCGGTCTCCGCTTGTGGCGGCGGAGGCAC
The DNA here is from genome assembly GCA_003142855.1 of Myxococcales bacterium. GTDB lineage: Bacteria > Myxococcota_A > Polyangia > Fen-1088 > Fen-1088 > Fen-1137. Next base: position 25,551 of record PLNW01000073.1, on the reverse strand, counting down.
GGTGTCCGCGGCAGGGCTCGTTTCCACCACCATGGGCTCATCCCATCCGCCACGCCGGCGCACTGGCCCAGACCAGCCTTGGCCACGCCGCTGATCGTCGCCGCCGTTGCGGCGCGGATGTGGTGGACCGCCCGGCCCGGGCGCACGTGTGGCCTGATTGCCCGGTCCAGGCGCTTGGCCGCGAACCCCATCGCCGCCAGCCGGGTCGCGCGGACGCCCCCCGAACCGCGGGCGCTCTCCGCTCGGCGGGCGATCTCCCATTGGCGGACGATCTCCGTGCGGGGGACGGCCACCCGGCGACCGATCACCGGCCGGCCGGTCGCCAGACGGGCGAGGTCCGCGGCCATCGAAACGTGGGGCTCGAGGTGGCCGAGCTGGTTGCTCCCGTCGTGTTGGATCAACTTGCTCTCGATTGCCGCCCCGTCGTTCCTCCGGAGCGCGCGTCAGCATCCAGCCTTCGCCTCCTTTGGCCAGCTCTCCTCGGGGCAGATCGGCATCGCGGCCGAGCGCACTGAACCCACCCCCGCGCCCACCGAATCCGGTGCTCCCACCAGGGCCGCCACGACCGCCTCCGCCGGGACCACCTGGGCCACGGCCGCCGCCTCCGCCAGGACCGCCAGGTCCCCCAGGACCGCGACCTCGACCGCCGCCGCCGCGGCCATCCCGGTCACGGCCATCCCGATCACGGCCACGGAAATCCGCATCGCGCCGACTTTCGGGCCGCGGCATCATGTCCACCACGTAGTAGAATTCGCCTTTCTTCTGGGCGTTGGCAGGAGGCTTGTCACCCGACAAGACGCGCACCAAGCGTACCCCCGCTGCGCGTTTGCCCACCACTGCCAGCGCCTCCATCAGGCGTGACAGGCGATCACCCTGGATGCTCGTCGCTGCGCCTACGGCTTCAGCCTCAGGTCCGGTACCAAGATCGGGCGCTGCCGTTTCGGCGGCTGGCTCGGATGCCGGAGCCCCCGCAGGTTCACTGCCTGTCTCAGGCTCGGTCGGCGCGACCTCCTGCGCGGCAAAGGCCTCTTCTGACTGCGGCTGGGCGGCGGCTTCTTCCGGTGTGTCTGCAGCCGGCGCAACCTCGGCCGTGGGCTCGGCCGCCGGCGGGGGCTCAGCCGCAGGCTCCTCAACTGGGGGATGCGCGGCCAGAAACGCCTGCTGTGCGCCTGCTGCCTGCTGCAGGAGAATCCCGGAGAACTCGGTGATCGTCTTCATGAACGCGTCCTTCGCGTGATGGGGGGCTCCGTCAAGGGAGCTCGAATGAACTGTCTGGCCCTTGGTAATGGACTTGCGGCCTTACGTCAATGGGGTCGCATCATGCCTCGACAGCGCGCTCGACGCGAGTGTCTTCTCTTGCCATAGGGCAGCGTCACGCTCGCTACAAACTTACCGTGGGAGGTCTGGTGCCGTTGAAGACCTGTATGTCCTGGCAGGTGTCGCGGATTCCGCAATCCGCGGTCTTGTTGGTGGCGAAGCTGTAGGTCACGCTGCCGGTGAGCACGTCTCCAGCCACCGTTCCCACCAGGTGGGCGTTGCGGGTGAAGGCGCAAGTTCCACTGGAACCGGATACGGTTCCGCTGATCGACAAGTCCAGTGAGTTGCCCGAGACTGTGCCGGTGAAGGTGGCGCTGCCCGTGGCCAAGCCAAGACCCAAGGCGGCCGCACCCTGCACCTGGGCCGTCACCTTGGAACCCTCTTGGGTGACCACCACGGTGACGCCAGACGAAGAGGTTCCCGGATCATTGCCCAAGATGCCGCACTCGTTCTGCTGGATGGTCAGGGCAATGGTATAGGTGCCGGCCACGTTGGCGGCAGAATCGCTGCTACAGGCTCCTGCAAGCACGGCCAGAATGAAGGCTGCCCTACGCATGATAAGCTCCCATCTTTGCGGAGTATATTCCGTGTTGCCCTCGGCGGAAAGTCTCTTGCCAGCACTAGTCTCAGCGGGAAACTCGACTGCGGATGGTCCGCCAACAGCGCGGGTCCGGCGCGCGTGAAGCTTGCGCTCATCTATCCGCCGGCCTGTGATCCCACGGCCCCCTATCCGGCCCTGCCCGCGCTGGCTGGATTTCTGCGTCCCCAGGGCATCGAGGTTCTGCCCATCGACGCCAACCTGGATGGTTTTCTGGCTCTGCTTCAGCGTGATCCGCTCACTCGGCTGGCCGGCCACGTCGAGCGGCGCATCGTGAGCCTGCGACGCCGACGCGCGCTCGACCATCAGGCACAACTCGAATTGCTAGCGCTCTTGCGGGTGAGAGGCGACGCCCGTGCCGTTCCGGGCGGGATCAACGCAGCGCTGGAAATCCTGCGCACCGGCGAGCGCTTCTATGATCCAGGGCTCTATGCCGACGCGGTGGCCACGGTCAGTGCGGCCCTGCGCGTGGTCGCGGCTGCGCACACGCCTCTGCAGCTCGACTTCACCGCATACCGCACGCCCTTCGCGCTGACCACGCCGGACGAGATCGCGCGCGATGCTGATCCTGCGCGCAATCCCTTCGACGACTACCTGACACACGACTTGATCCCGCGCCTGCGCCAGGCACGCCCGGATTGCATCGGCCTGTCGGTCTGCTTCCCCGGCCAGCTCGTGCCCGCCTACTCGTTCGCGCGCAAGCTCAGGACCGCATTTCCCGAGGCGCACCTGGTGGCAGGCGGGCCAGCCATCACCCAGGTGTTGCTGCGGCTGCGGGGACCGGCGTTGGCACAAGCGCTCGGGCCTTTTGACAGCGCCGTGGTATTCGAGGGCGAGCACACTCTGCTGGCGTTGTGCCGCGCGCTTTCGGAAAAACCCTCGCGGGCGCTCGATCGAATCCCCAACCTGGTGCTGCGTGAGCCGGTGCTGGGGGCTCGCTATCTGCCTGGGCCGCCCGCCGTGGATCTGCACACCCTGCCCGCGCCTGACTTCGACGGCCTGCCACTCGATCGCTATCTGTCGCCGCATCTGCTTCTGCCCTACGACCCCACGCGCGGCTGCTATTGGGGCCGCTGCGCCTTCTGCCACTACGGCCTGGCGGCAACGGGAACGGCCCGCTACCGCGAGCGCGCAGTGGACACAGTGGTCGAACACCTGGCCGCGCTGTCAGCCCGCCATCACACGCGCTTCTTCTACTTGTCACAGGACTCGGTGGCGCCCGCGATGCTCTGCCGACTGGCCGACGCGCTGGCCAGGGCTGGCCTGGACCTGCGCTGGGGCACTGACCTGCGACCCGAGCCGTTTCTGACTGTCGAGCGCTGTCAGGGGCTGCGTCGCGGCGGCGCCGTGGCGTGCAGCCTGGGAATCGAATCGGCCAGCCCGCGCGTATTGCGCCTGATTGACAAGGGGATCACGCCGACCCGAGCGGCCACGGTCCTGCGCAATCTGGCCCGCGCGGGTATTGCGGCCGAGGTCATGTGTTTCACCGACTTTCCCACCGAGACATTCGCAGAAGCCATGATGACTTTGGGATTTGTAGAACAACACGCCCCACATATTGCGGCCTTCATTGTGGGGCAGTTCGAGCTGACCCACGGATCGCGCGTGGCGCGCGATCCGACGCGCTTTGGGCTACGCGAAATTTGGACCGTGCAAGGCGACGAGCTGGGCACAGCGCTGTTCTTCGCCGAACGAAAGACGAGCAAACGCGGCCGCGAGCGCGTCCAGTTGGAAAAGGCGCTCGACAGGCTGGCATCGGGCTGGCTGCTGCGCAGCTACCCTTGGGCCGGCTCGCTCTCCACCGCGCACACCATTTTCTACTACGACCACTTCGGCCCCGGCGTGTTCAAGAAACTGGCCGGCCAAGCGCGGGGCCGCATTCTGGGCCAGCTACCGGGCGCCCGAGCCTTCGACCTCCGCAAACTGGCCCGTGCCGAGCAACACGAAGCCGAGATCTGGCACGAGCTGACCCACGTGCGCCGCCAGATCTCGCGCCACGCCTACGATGAACTGGCTGCGCGATTGCCTGCGCTGAAGCGGTGACCCGCGTGGAAATGTCCCCATTCCGTGGCGCGTGACCGACGCGGAATTACCACTCCGTAACGCTGTCTCGTGTGCCCGCAATGGACGGTCGCCAGATGCGCTCACTTGTGTCGTGCCGGCTGCCGAGCGGTGAGGGTGGCCCCGGTTTTGCAACAACAAGCAGCCGTACAACGTCCGGCGAATCCGTCACAAGGAGAGCGGTCATGTCGCAGTCGCATTCTGAAGACCTTCACGCGATCATTTTGGCAAGTGGAGAGGACCATCGCCTGATGTCGCTTACCGAGGCGCTTGATGGCGTGGCGCCCCCAAAGCAGTTTGCCTTGATCGCGGGGACCGGTTCCCTGTTGCAGCAGACCGTCGCGCGCTACGCGAACGAGATACCCGCCGAACGTATGGTCGTCGTGGTGTCGTCAGCGCACGAGGCCGCAGCACACGCTCAGTTGCGCGAATGGCCTGGCATTGACCTCGTCGTCAGGTCGGCGGCCTGCGGCGCGGGTCTTGACCTGCTCTTGGCATTGGGACGCGTCTTCTCGCGCTCACCTGACGCGCGCGTGGTGGTGACGCCGGCTGATCACTATGTTCCCCGTCCCGAGGCCTTGGTGGAGTCGGTGGTTGCTGCGAGCCAGGCACTGGACCACGCTGCGGCGATCTTCGTCGGCGTAAGCGGTTGCCATCGGAAAGGCAAATGGGCATGGCTCGTGCCAGGAAATCCGCTGGGAGGACGAATCTTCTCCCTGGCACGGTGGGGAGAACGTGCCTCGTCTGCGCAGGCGGCGCAACTTGAGGCGGCGGGCGCGCTATGGGATACGTCGACGGTCGTGGCCCGTGCCGAGTATCTGTGGTACTTGGCTGCGCGCCAGATGCCCATGCAGGCCGAGGCCGTGGCCTGTCTTTGGGCGGGAAGGCCGTCACTTGCCAGCGCGGTCGCGACAGGCTGTCTCGAGATGCCGCCGGTCAACCTTGGCGACCTGCTCCTGCGCGGGGCAAAGGATCTTGCCGTGATCCCAGTGCATCGATCGGGCTGGACCGAATGGACCTGTGCTCAGGATGTGATCGACTCGCTTGAGGATCGCGGGGATCTGGATGTCCTTCTCTCACGCATATTGGCGCGGCAGCGGGCTTTCGGGCGAACAGAACTGCGCAGGCGCGTGCAAGCGAACTCAACCCACGAAGAGACGTCGCCGCAACGAATCGGCAGCGTGGCCGCTTGATACCTAATCGCCGGTCACGGAGGCGGGCGCATTCTTCAAAAGGTTTCTGGTGCCTTTCGGCAGGTCTCCCCTCCACGCCAGGAAGGTGGCCAAGGTGTCGGCGAAGCCCATGGTCACAAACAGCGCCTTGAAGGAAAAATAGGCCACGATAACTCCGCCGAGGAGCGCTGCCACTCCTGCGACCAGGTGTGTGCCCCCGGACCAAATCGACCAATGCTTCGCCGACGTGCGCTCGACAGCGTCGGTAAAAAGCGAGTCCCAGGCCGGCTCGAGCAGTCCCGTCGCCAGCCCGGCGATCACCTGAGCCGCGAAAAGCTGCCACCGATTTTGCACGAAGATGTACGAGATGTCGCAGCAAGCTGACCCAAGAAACCCAAGCACAAGGAATGCCCTGATGTGGTCCTGAAACCACTGCCGCGTGCCTACCAGACTGACAAAGGCTCCGGTGGCTATCGAAAAACAGGCAAAGGCGATGCCGGCATCGAGAATGCTGCCTCCGATTCTCTGGGTGAAGGCAGCGTACAGGGGCACCAGCATCGACTCGGCGAAGCTGGTGAGGAAACTCGTCGTGACGAGCAGACGGCGTTGTCGAGAGAAGGAACTCAGCGTCGACTGATCGAGGACGCGCCCCTCCACCACTGCGAATGAACCAGGTTCGATGGTGGGCTTCATTTCGAAAGAGGACAGCAGATGGGGAAGCTGTCGATCATTAGATTGTGGCCGGACGCAGGAGGTGACCTGGTTCTGACCACGATTGCTGAATTTCGCCTTCCGCCCGGCTTCGGTGGCAATATGGTCTTCTTTGAGGGGATACGGACCATGAAGAAACTACCTTTGCTTTGGACGGTGCTTGTGACAGGGACAGGAGTCGTCGGTTTTGCCCTGCTCGCGCGGTCTGGCGCCAGGGCAGGCTCGCTCGGCGGCATGGCGGCTCCGGGCTGCACCGACCTCGACGGGGACGGCTATGGCATCGGCTGCGCCGCCGGGAACGACTGCAACGATCGCGATCCGGCGATCCATCCCGGCGCGGTCGAGACCTGTAACTTCAAGGACGACAACTGCAATGGCCTGGTTGACGAGGCGCCTGGCTGCGTGGCGCCTGCCCTCGACGCAAGCCCCGTGCGCGTGCCTGCAGGTTCGTTCCTGATGGGAAGCGATACAGGAGCTGCGGACGAGAAGCCGGTTCATCGCGTGACGGGTTCGGCATTCGTCCTTGATCGTTACGAGGTCACCAATGCCCGCTATCAGGCGTGCGTGCGCGCCGGGGTTTGTGCGGCACCGTCTCTGTCCAGCTCGAACACTCGGGCGCACTACTTCGACGATCCCTTCTTCGCAGACTATCCAGTGATCTTCGTCTCCTGGAAGCAGGCGCAAGCCTTTTGCACCTTCGCCGGCGGACGACTGCCCACAGAGGCCGAGTGGGAGCGCGCCGCGGCCGGGAGCGAGGCCCCGCGCACCTACCCCTGGGGCGAGAGCCCGCCCGATTGCTCGAAGGCCAATTTCGCCGGGTGCGTGGGCGACACCGATCGCGTGGGCCGGCGGCCAGCGGGCCAGAGCCCCTACGGCGCGTTCGATATGGCGGGCAACGTGTGGGAATGGACAGCGGATTGGTACGACGCCGCGTACTACCGCACCAGCCCGGTTCAGGATCCGACAGGGCCATCGCAAGGCAGCTTGAAGGTCATGCGCGGTGGCTGCTGGGTGAGCGGGGAGAGCACGCTGCGCACGAGCTGTCGCAAGCCGGGCCTGCCGGCGCCTCGTGGGCGCCCAACGTCGGCTTCCGCTGTACCTACGCGGAGGTGCTGCCATGAAGCGCCTGCTCGCGTTCGCGGCTAGCGCGGCGGTGCTCCTCGGGGGTACTGCGGCCTTGGCCTGTGGCGCTGCGTTCGGCCCGAGCGTCACCATAGATCCCCACCAAGACATCATCCTGGTGTGGAAGGACAACGTCGAAACCTACGTGTTCCAACCCATCTTCTGCGGCACGTCCACCGATTTCGGCCTGATCCTGCCCGTGCCCGCGACCCTGTCGCAGAACCCATCGCTGACCGACAAGCAGGCATTCACGACCGCAGCCGCCTTGTCCGAACCGACGAAGAAGATAGTCAATGAACACAACGGCTGCGCCCTTGGCGGCGGGTCCGCAGCTGGGGCGAAAAGTGCGACGGATGACACCACGGTGGTCGCCAGCGGCCAGGTGGGGTTTCTCGACTGGGTGGAGCTCAAGGCAGACACCGAGTCGTCCTTCACCGACTGGCTAACCGCCAACGGCTACCCGTATTCGACCGCGTCTGCCGACGTATTCTCCTACTACGTGCAGAAGGGCTGGTATTTCGTTGCCTTCCGGATCAGCCAGGCGGCGGCGCCAGATGGCGGAACGATTTGCCGGGCCTTGGGCCCGGTTGCCTTGTCCTTCCCCACCCCGGCGCCGGTCGTGCCATCGCGCATGGCAAGCGCCGGCAACTCTTCCGGCTCCGGGTTCTCGTGGCGAATCTTTGGCATTACTCACGGTGACGTGGAGCTGGCGTTCTCGGACGGGAGCAACAGCAATCTGGTGCTGATGTACTCGGGCGCCATCAATGCCGGGGACGTCCCCTCGTTCTCGGGTTTGGCCGAGGCTGGCGATCGCCTGACCCGGTTGATGCTTTCTTTCTACCCGACGTCGGCGGATCCGGACGTTGGCCTGACCGTAGCTGCCCCTCAAGATTACCGCGGGACCGAGAACGTCTTTGTCTATGACGACTCCGCCTGCTCGGTGAGCCGGAGCGGCCGGTCGGCTCACAGTTTTGTGCTGCCCCTGTGCGGCCTGGCCATGGTCGGCTTGGTCAGCTGGCGTCGCTGGCGTCGCTGGCGATAGGCGCGAGCTGCCTCCATGCGCCGCCTGATCATCGCCACACTCCTGGTCTCGGGCCTCGTCGGAATCACCCCGCGCAGAAGTGAAGCCACCCAACTCAGCATCGAGATGCGGCTCACGCCACCTTTCGTTCGACCGAACGACTTCCCCAGCCTCTGCCCGATGCTGGCGTTCTCGCTGACCGAGCACTTGTGGGCCGGCGTGGGATACGAATTGCTCCAAGACTACGATGCCATCTTGTGGACCTCGAAAAACGAAGGACACAAACCCATCGTCATGTCGGGCATTCGCGCCGGCGCCTGGTATCGCGGCAAGCCTGTCTACGATGCCCTGTCGTGGGCAGCCGGCCCACTTTTCACCTTTGCCAATCCCGCCATCTCCAACGGCCATTCGCCCGAAGGACTCGACAGTGGCACATCCATTTTTGATTTCGGTGCCGATTTCTCCATCGGACGCGTGTACCACTGGTTTCGTTTCGAGGTCTTTGCCACCCCCGCATGGTCCTATGGTCAGGTGGCAAGCCCCGCTGTCCACAAGACGGAGCGCTACAGCGCCTTCACCTATCGCTTTGGTTTGGCCATGGCGATCGTCGTGGGCTCGTGAACGCGCCAGAACTGTCCAGGCCATGGGTGGATGCGTTCCAGGGCTCATCACGGCCAGCCCCGCCGCCGTCGCCATCGGCGGGAGATCTGACCGCGACCGCAGCGTCCACGACTTGACCCGATTCGATGACGGCGTATCTTGGCGCCATGTTTGATGGCGTGCGGATTTCACGTTTTGTCGGAGTTTCCGTGGCCATCCTCGGCGCTGGGTGCCTCGGCCCCTCGATGACGTCCCGGGGTTATCCGCTCTACGCAGGTGCGTCCCTTCCCGCCACCAAAGTGGCAACACTCGGCGTGCTGGCGAGGGGCGAGGGGCGTCCAATCCGGGACGACGCGGCAGTTCCCATCAAGATGGTGGATGGAGTGGATGTCTTGGCGAAGGGTTGGACGTTCGAACTCTTGCCCGGCTGCCACGTTGTAGAACTCGATGTGCGAGCGCGGGGGCCGTCGTATTCAGGACCCCTCGTCCCGCCCCTCGTCCAGACGACATTCATCTTTCCAATGAAGGCCGGATACAGCTACCTCGTCGAGACGGAATGGGTGCGAGACGGAAACAAATATGGGCCCATCCTTCACGGCAGGGAGCAAGATTCGATGGGGAAGCAGGCGGGCAGCTTCCAGCCTATTCCTTCCGCTGGTGCGGCCCATGGGTGTGAGGCCAAGGGAAACGCGGGGACCAGTGCCCCGAAGTGAGCCCGCCGTGACCGACCTGCAAGCCGAGGCGCTTTGGGCTGCCGAAATTGAACGACGGGCGCGCGAAGTGGCGGACGGCAGGGTCGCACTGATCGACTCGGACGAAGTCCACGCCGAGATCGCCCAACGTCTTTCAGGCCGGCAGTAGATGCAGCAGGCCCTCGTCAATATTCTGGCCGGCAAGAGGCCGGGATGCGTGGTTTCGTGACCCGCCGAAAAGTCGGCTGTCGTGGCAAACTGGTGGCAAGATAATTTGGCAATGGTCGTGCGACTCAACATCCCGGACGAAACCCTTCTGGCGCTCAAGCTGAGTGGCGATGCCGCTGAGCATGAGGTGCTGCTCGTCTTGGCCGTGAAGCTCTACGAAATGGGTCGGCTGTCAGGTGGCGCCGCTGCCCAGCTTGCCGGTCTGCCCAAGCCGGTCTTCATGACCAAGCTGGCCGACTACGGCGTGCCCGTGTTCAAGCTGTCCGAGGCCGAGATCGCCCGAGACGCCCAGAATGCTTGACCAGCGCCCGGTCGCAATCGCGAACACTTCGCCGTTTCAGTACCTGGAGGAGGAACCTAGAATCGTTGTGACCCCATCGGGACTTGAACTGCTCGAAGCTCATTCAGGAAAACCCAGGCGCGACGCGGCCTTGCGCTGGTTTCCTGAAGGATCTTCGAGAGTTCTCCCCGGTGGGAGCAACCCGTTTCGGACCGTGCCTTTCCGGCTCAAACCGCCGAAAAGTAGGGTGTCGTGGCAAACTGGTGGCAAAGGATTGACGCTGATCGATGGGGCGCCATCCGGTTGACGACTGGCCGCCCATACGTCATTGTCCATTTGCGACTGGGTGAGACGATTGCGCCTCCTGCTGGACCTTCGGGCCTTGCCCCAGACGCCTATTTCGACCCTATTTGAGACGGTGGTCAGTGGTGCTGCTCAGCCTCGGTCGTGGGCAGCCAGCTCTTGGAAGAGAGGGCCTCCCACGCTACGCGGATCTGCTCTGGGGAGAAACGCCGCTTGCGCTCATTCCAAGCGTAGATGCCCTTGGTAGCTGCCACAGGGTCCTGGGCGCCCTCCCGGGTGCCTACCCAGTGGACGGTGGCCAGAAGCTCCATCCCGAACGGCGTCTCGAATCCCTCGACCAGATCCGCAACGCGGGCGAATCGAGCCTTGGTGTCCGCATGGGTGGCGAGGATACGGTTCGCGTCCTCGACTGCTCCAGGGATCAACTCAAGCTGCTTTGAAGGATCGTCGCCTCCGTCCGCGTAGCCGGAGATGAAGTGGCCCTCGATACTGCTCAACACATGCCGGAGGTTGTCCGCGTAGGGACCGTAGAGCGCTTTCACGAAGCGAAGTCTCAGCTTCTCGCCCGCCTCCTGAGCGAAGTACATCAGCTTGTGGACCTCCAACAGAGAGACGGAAGGATCCATCAAGCCGGCCAGGTACCGCTCGATGAGCCCGATGAGCACGGCCCGACCTGGCGTCAGGTTCGGCACTTCCTTGCCTTTCGTCATGGCGGTTGTGTCGGGCCGGCCCGACGGCTCGAAGAGAAGAACTTCGACGTTCGGCGAGTCGCCGAACGTGCGTTCGATGAGCGGTCGCACATCCTCCCAGCGCAGCCCGCCGAGGCCACAGCCGAGAGGGGGAATCGCGATTGTCTTGATCCGCAGTCGCTCAACCTCTTTGGCCAGGGCGACCAGACCAGCATGGATGTCAGCCAGTCTGCTGGCGCCGCGCCAGTGCCGCTTGGTCGGGAAGTTGATCACGTAGCGTGGGTTCGTGAGCTGCCCCGTGGAGAACACGAACATGGAGCCTGGCTGCACCTCGTGACGTCGGCAGGCAGACTCGTACGCCTTGAAGTTGTCGGGGAACGCCCGCTTGAACTGGAGGGCAATTCCTCGGCCCATGTAGCCGACGCAGTTGACCGTATTCACGAGTGCTTCCGCGTCGGTCCTGAGAATGTCGCCTTCCGCTATGGAGATCATCATCGAGGGTCCTGTTTAGTAGTACCAATCCGGCAGAATGTCGACCGCTGGCTTGTGCGATGCGGAGGACAGCGCTGCCATCGCTCTTGTTTTGATGGCCTGGGAGTAGACACCGATTCGCGTCACCAGGCGCCAGGGGAACGAACCTTCCACCAGGAACTCCGCCTGCTTGCCCTCCTTGATTGTTGGGTCGCGGAAGTCCCTGGCCGCTACGGCTGACCAGTTCACCTGATCGAGCTGCGTCAGGTCGGCATAGAAGACCGTATAGACCGCGCCCGCGTTCGAGGGACTGAACGCCCAACGCCGACCTTCGCGATTCGCCCAGGCAACCACGCTGAGGAGATCCGCCTCAAGGTGGACCAGAGGAGTCTGACCACCGCGATATTCGAGGCTCGGGTGGTTGCCCCGATGCAGGACGTAGAGCATGACGGACCGCGGGCAGAAGTAGAACGGCACGTACTGGCCCACCGTCGTCCCGGCGTGACACGTGACAGGTAGGGTCACACGGCGCTGCTTGATGCTGTTCATGCCCACGGCGGCAGGCGGCCCGCCGCGCGCGATCATGGTCGCGTCCGAGACAAGCCCCGCGTTTTCGACGATCGAGGCAAGGTTCTCGACGTGAGTGATGTGATAGATCTTGCGCTTGATCGGTGCGGAAGCCATGCCACGTTGTCCGCCCGCCAGGATGGGCCAGTGGCAGGCATTCTAGTTGAACTCCCTTGCGGATGGGAGCCGGACAGGCCCGACCTCCCTTTCGGGCCCTACGAAGCGTGTGATAGGATATAGCGTCATAGGTGGCCGCTTCCCCCCCTGAATCCCTCACCCGCAAGTCACGCATCGATCCCAAGCTCGACGCGCGCGGGTGGCGGCGTGTGAAGGCGCCCTCGTGGACGCATTTGCAGTGGACATGACTTCACTTCGGCGAGAACTGGCCGATGGGTGAGACAGCCGCGGTGCCGGCGACCGTGGCACGCAAAATCCTGGCCCGCGGCCCGCGCGACATGACCGCGGTCGCCTTGGCCAATTCGACCTGGCTGAAACAGGTGGACGACCCTGCCATCTCGCCGGGCATCCTGGCTTGGGATCTCGGCGGCGGCGAATCGTCGGTGCTCGCGTGAGCGCTACCCGAACTCCACGCTCATTCGCTCCTTCGGAAGAGAACGCATTTCTCCCGATTCGCGAAGTCCCTAGGGATGTCGAGATGGGCACAGGCATGTCGCTGGATGCCTGGCTTGCGGCGATGCAGGATCGGTCTCCGAGCACGATCGTTACCTACCAGTTCCCTACAGACGGTCACCGGAGTGAATACCTACAGTCAATCGGCGCGCGATCTGACAGGGACGTTCGGCGCCTTCTGCGGAAGTTTCTGATGCCGTCGGGGATGCTCGGCGCCGACAACCAGACGATTCATTTTCTCGCGCATCGTATGAAGACCGGCGGCAAGATTCCCAAGACAGAGTTCACGAGGAGGCTGTTTTGCGCTGCCAGGACGAAGGGGCGCGTACAGCCGTGGGAAGGGGTCACATGGATTCTCGACCTGCTTCCCCAAAGCCCGCGGAGAGCGCTGGACGTCATCGACGCGTACATCTCTGTCCACGCTGGTTTCATGCCTGACGGTCGATTGCTGGGCATGACCGACGCTCGCGCCATCATCAGGGCCAAGTACATTTTGGTTGGCGACCTGGCAGCATCGAAGGAAGCACTCCAGAAACTGAGCCCGCGCGAACTTGAGGTGTTGGTGGCGGCGCTCTACAGGGCAATGGGCTACAAGGTGCGGCTGACGCCGCGCGCTAAGGACGGCGGACGTGACGTAGTCGCGGAGCGAAGAAAGGCCGGCCATCGAGAGCGCTGCCTGGTCGAATGCAAACACCACCGACATCCCATTGGCGTGAAGGATGCTCGCGCGCTGATGGGCGTAGTTTCCATCGAGCGGGCCACCAAGGGCGTGCTCGCGACATCTTCTCGCTTCACTGCGGGAGTGAAAAAGCTGGCAAAGAAGAACGTGCAGCTTGATCTCGTGCCACGAAAGTCCCTCGTGCGTCTCTTCAACGAAAATCTGGGATCAGACTGGCCAACGAAGGTCGACGAACTTGTGGCCGAAGAGGCCAGGCAGCAGGCAAATTTGGAGCCCACGGATACGCCGCGAAGTTGACACGCGCAGGTTTGACGAACCAGCTGCGATTGACATGGGGCAGCGACGAGCGCACGATAGTGGCCCGTGGCAGGCAGGTCACAAGGTCGCCTTGTGTCCGAGCTATTCAGGCTCGGCCGAACGCAACCGGAACTCGACTTCGTCAACGTCAATGTCGACGGAGATGTCCAACTGTATGTAGATCCGTTCGCGCTTTCGCAGAGGACCGATCCATGGTGCCGAAGTGCGCACGAGACCCTCATCTTGTTCTTTCAGAAAGTAGTGGATTTCATTCGCAGCGGCCAAATCGGAAAGGCCAGGGAACTGCTAGGCAACCTGCACGAGCCCAACGAAACGCGGCTTGGAGATTCCCGCAGCAAGCCCAATGGCGCAGGCGTTGGACCTGGTCAGGCAGAGGATCTGCTTTTGGCCCTGTCCAGTTCGACGGCGGTCAAGACGGGTTTTCTGCAACACCTCGAAGATTGCGAACTGATGATCGACGGGGTCAGCCGCGACAAGATTTCAGACGTAACGACGAATGTGATCAGAAGTCACCTTGTGCGCTACACCCAGAGTCAATGCATCTTGTGGGGCATTCCGATGCAAGAGGTTGCATTGGAACCATGCTTCGATGACACCCAGGAGGCATGGGCAAGTGCTTATCACCGGGCTCCGGTGGTTGATGGGGTACCCCTCCTGCTGGTTCCGAAGGTGGTTGTTCGCCGCGCGCCTGCCTACGATCACAGAAAATACTACCGGCAGTTCGTGCTCGAATACCTCCGCGCAGAGCACCTTTCGGCAAACACAAGCCTCGTCAAGGCATTGAAGAACGGGAAGCGAAAGGTTCTGATCAAGGATCTGGAGAGCAACTACCCCTGCACCAAGGATTTCCTATTCAAGTTCTCAAGGGATCATCCAAGCGAACTTGATCGATTCCGGGCCGAGTTGAAGCACATGGAGAAGCGCGGACCATCCGCCCCTGTTTCGCGGGAGGAGGAGGTGGTGCTTGCGGATGCTCTCATTCTAGGACTCGGGAGCATTCCAACTGGACCGGACAGAGCCACCGAATACCACAGGATCATGGTCGGAATCCTTGAATTTCTATTCCACCCGTCCCTGCTGAATCCCAGCACCGAGCGCGAGATACACGAGGGAAGGAAGAGGATAGACATTGTCATGGAAAATGGCGCCAGCGATGGAATCTTTCACCGTCTGAACACCGTCAGGCACTACCCCTGCCCCTACGTTGTCATCGAATGCAAGAACTACACGAAGGACCTGGCGAACCCGGAGTTTGACCAAATTGCCGGGCGGTTCTCACCGTTGCGCGGAAAGGTTGGTTTTCTCTGTTTCCGAAGCGTGGACGACAGAACCAAGCTGGTAGCGTCCTGCCGGGACCATTTCACCGACGACCATGGACTGATCATCCCTCTTGACGACGCTACCGTGATGACTCTCCTCCGGCAGATCCGTGACAGTGGGCGAGTGGAACTGGATCGAGCCGTCGGCCGTCTTGTTGATGAAGTCTGGTTGAACTGAGATCCTTTGACGGTGCCATGCCCCCCTCCCCCGAATCCCTGACCCGCAAGTCCCGCATCGATCCCAAGCTCGATGCGCGCGGGTGGCGGCGTGTGAAAGCGCCCTCGCCCAGCGGCGCGTGCCGCACCGAGGAGCACCCCACGGCGCACGGGCCGGCGGACTATGCGCTGTTTCTCGACGGGCAGCCGGTGGCGATCGTCGAGGCGAAGAAGACGGCGGTGGATCCGCAGAATGTCCTCACCCAGGCGGAGCGGTACGCGCGCGGGCTCGCTGACAGTCCTTACGACTTCGACGGGATCCGCGTGCCGTTCCTGTACTCGACCAACGGCGAGCAGATTTGGTTCAGGGACGCGCGCAGCCCGGTAAGCCGATCCCGGCGCGTCGCCGACTTCCACACGCCGGAGGCTCTCGGCGAGATGCTCTCGCGGGACTTCGACGGGGCTTGCAGGCGCCTGCTCGAACTGCCGAACGCTGGCGAGCGGTTGCGGCCGTACCAGAGGCAGGCCAACACGGCCACCGAACGGGCCATCGCCGAGCGCAAGCGCAGCCTGCTGCTTGCCATGGCCACGGGCACCGGCAAGACATTCACCGTCGTGAATCAGGTCTACCGCCTGATGAAGACGGGCGTGGCCAAGCGGGTGCTGTTCCTGGTCGACCGGCGCGCCTTGGCGGCGCAGGCGGTGCGCGCGTTTTCCAGTTTCGACGCCGAACCGGGGCAGAAGTTCAATCAGGTCTATGAGGTCTACAGCAACCGCTTCCAGCGCGAGGACTTCGACGAAGACGAAAAGTTCGACTTCACCTTGATGCCCAACGAGTACCTGACCGCGCCGGACGCGGGCCACGCCTTCGTCTACGTCTGCACCATTCAGCGTATGGCCATCAACGTGCTCGGCCGCGACGCCATCTTCGGCGTGGGCGACGAGGCCTTCGATACTGACGTGGATCGGCTGGACATCCCCATCCACGCCTTTGATCTCATCGTCGCCGACGAATGTCACCGCGGCTACACCTCGGCCGAGGTGTCCGCCTGGCGCGGCACTCTCGACCACTTCGACGCCATCAAGATCGGGCTCACCGCCACGCCCGCCAAGCACACCACCGGCTACTTCGGCGCGCCCGTGTTCCACTACAGCTACGAGCAGGCGGTCAACGAGGGCCACCTGGTCGACTACGACCTGATCTCGATCCGCTCCGACGTGCGCATGACCGGCGTATTCTTGAAAGAAGGCGAGCAGGTCGAACGCGTGGATCCCGAGACCGGCGCGCGCCAGCTCGACCTGCTGGAGGACGAGCGCCAGTTCGACCCCACCGAGATCGAACGCAAGATCACCGCGCCCGACTCAAACCGGAAGATCGTCGACGAGGTCAAGAAGTACGCCCTGGCCCACGAGCAGGAATTCGGCCGCTTTCCCAAGATTCTGATCTTCGCCGCCAATGACCTGCCCCACACGTCGCACGCGCAGCAGATCGTGCAACTCTGCCGCGACGCCTTCGGCCGCGGCGACGCCTTCGTGGAAAAGATCACCGGCACCGTGGATCGGCCGCTCCAGCGCATCCGCGAATTCCGCAACCGCCCCAATCCGTGCATAGCGGTGACGGTGGATCTGCTGACCACCGGTGTGGACATCCCCGATCTTGAGTTCCTGGTTTTCCTGCGCCCGGTGAAGTCGCGCATTCTGTTCACGCAAATGCTCGGCCGCGGCACGCGCAAGGGCGAGCGCTATCCCGACAAGTCGCACTTCACGGTTTTCGACTGCTTCGACGGCACCCTGTTCGCCTATTTCCGCCAGACCTCCGACGAAACCAGCGACTACCCCGCCCCGCCCACGCGCGCCCTCGCCGAGATCGTCGAGGACGTGTGGCAGAACCGGGATCGCGAGTACAACACGCGCTGCCTGGTCAAGCGCCTCCAACGCATCGACAAGCAGATGTCAGCCGAGGCGCGCGAGCAGTTCGCCGCCTTCGTGCCCGACGGCGATCTCTGCCGCTTCGCCAGCGGCCTGCCCGCGTCCCTGCGCCAGGATTTCACCGGCACCATGCAGCGCCTGCGCGATCCCAATTTCCAGAACCTGCTCGAAACCTACCCGCGCGCGCACCGGACCTTCCTGGTCGCCGGCGGGGTCGAGGACCAGGTTTCCTCGCGGCCCATGATGCACGATGCGGAGCGGCCCGAGGATTATCTGGAAACCTTCGCCCGCTTCGTGCGCGACAACCGAGCCCAGATCGAGGCGATCCGCATCCTGCTCGACCGCCCTGCCGATTGGAACGTGAACGCCCTGCGCGAGCTGCGCACGCTACTGACGCAAAGCCAGCGATTCAACGAGAAGCAGCTACAAGAAGCCCACCGCATTCGCTACCAGCGGGCGCTGGTGGACGTGATCTCGATGGTCAAGCACGCAGCCGACGAGGGCCAGCCGCTCTTGACCGCCGACGAGCGCGTGACGCGCGCCCTGGCCCGCCTGACCGCCGGCCAGACATTCACGCCCGACCAGCAAGCCTGGCTGGATCGCATCGGCCAAGCCCTGCGCGAGAACCTTTCGCTAGAGCCGGATGACTTCGGCATCCTGCCCATTCTCGACCGCGCCGGTGGCCTCGCCGCTGCCCGCCGCGCCTTCGGCAAGAATTTCGACCACTTGATCCGTGACCTGAACGGCGCCGTGGCCGCATAATCCCCGTCCACATGACCGACGTTGTCCAGAAACTCTGGGGCTTCTGCCATACCCTGCGCCACGACGGCATCGACTACGGCGACTACATCGAGCAGATCACCTATCTGCTGTTCCTCAAGATGGCCGACGAGAAGGGCCTGGACTTCACCAAGCTGAAGGTCGAGCGTCAGAAGAAGATCGAGGTCGTCGATTGCTCGTGGGCAAACTTGGTCTCGCAGTCAGGCAATGACCTCGTAGACCAGTATGCGGACACGCTACGCGCCCTGGGCGCCCAGCCCGGCATGCTGGGCGACATCTACGCGGGCGCGCAGTCGCGCTTCAACAATCCCGTCAACCTCAAGCGCCTGGTCGGCCTCATCGACGAAACCGAATGGACCGAGCTGGGCGTGGACGTGAAGGCCGCGGCCTACGAGGGCTTGCTGGAGAAGGCCGCCAGCGAGGGCAAGAAAGGCGCGGGCCAATACTTCACGCCGCGTGTGCTGATCCAGTCGATCGTCCGCTGCATGAAGCCCGACCCGCGCAAGGCGCGCGACTTCACGATCTGCGATCCGGCCTGCGGCACGGGCGGCTTCCTGGTCTCCGCCTACGAATGGCTGGCCGCCGAAAGCAAGGGCGGCGCCCTCGACCGCGATGTGGCCAAGCGGGTGAAGCGGACGACCTACCACGGGCAAGAACTTGTTCCGCGCCCGCGCCGCATGGCCCTGATGAACCTGTACTTGCACGGCATCGAGCCCACCATTCGTCTGGGAGATTCCATCGACCAGCCGCCGTCAAGCGACCGCTTCGACGTGATCCTGACCAATCCGCCCTTCGGCACCAAAGGCGCCAACCAGAATCCCGTGCGCGAGGACTTCACCGTCGCCACCTCGAACAAGCAGCTCAACTTCGTCCAGCACGTGCTCACCATCCTGAAGCGCGGTGGCCGCGCCGCCGTGGTCCTGCCCGACAACTGCCTGTTCGCCGACCAGGCCGGCGAGGTGTTCAAGATCCTGACCGAGGACGCCGACCTGCACACCGTCCTGCGCCTGCCCCGCGGCACCTTCACCCCCTACAGCCAGGGCGTGAAAGCCAACGTCGTCTTCTTCACCAAGGGCCGCCCCACCGAGACCGTCTGGATCTACGACGCCCGCACCAACGTGCCAGGCATCACCAAGAAGGATCGCCCGCTCGTCCCCGCCCACTTCGCCGAGTTCGACAAGTGCTTCGGCGCCGACCCCAACGGCAATACCAAGCGCAGGCCATCCGACTCAAAAGAAGATCGCTGGCGCAGCTTCCCCATCAGCGAAGTGAAAGAGCGCCAGTTCAAGCTCGACGGCTTCAAGTGGCTGAAAGAAGAATCCCTCGACGACGCCGACGATCTGCCCGAACCCGAAGACCTGGCCGGCGACGCCATCGAGGAATTGCAAGGCGCAGTCGGCGACCTTGGCAAGGTGTTGGCGTTGCTGGAGAATGGAAACGGAAACGGCAAGGCCGCGGGGAAATCGGCGCGATGAGCGAGGTGGAACTGCCGGAGGGCTGGGACGAGGCCCTGATGTCCGATGTGACCGCTGATGTCCCCAGCGAAGATCCCGCTCGTGACCCCGACAGAGTGTTCGCGTACATCGACATCTCGGCGATAGACAATCGACGCTTCGCGATCACAAGCGATGAGGTCAAGGAATTCCGCGGTCGCGACGCACCATCACGAGCCCGGCGACCGGTGCGACCTGCGGACGTGCTCTACTCGAACGTCCGCACATACCTGCGCAACATTGCCCTCGTAGAAGCCGGCGTCCCAGCCGATCTCTGTTCGACCGGATTTACGGTCCTGCGATCAAACGGCGTCATCGAACCCGAGTACCTGTTTCGGTGGGTCCTGACGGAGGAATTCCTGGAACTGATCTCACCGCACGAAACGGGAACGCATTACCCGGCCACATCAGACCGTGCCGTGAGAGCGCTTCCGATTCGCGTCCCGCCTCTCGCCGAGCAACGGCGGATCGTCGAGAAGGTCGAGGCTCTGCTGGCCCAGGTCAACGCCGCCCGCGCCCGCCTCGCCAAAGTCCCCACCATCCTGAAACGCTTCCGCCAATCCATCCTCTCCGCCGCCTGCTCCGGCCGCCTGACGGAAGGCTGGCGTTTGGCCCAGGAATCGGTGGTCGACGAAGAAGATTGGAATGAATCCAAGTTTGGTGACCTGCTCGCTGTGAAACCGCAGAACGGTCTATACCGACCGCAAGAAGACTATGGCTCTGGGACACCGATTGTCCGAATTGACAGCTTCTATGAAGGCGAGATCGGAGCGTGGAATGATCTCAAGAAACTTCGGGCGACAAAGGACGACGTCCGCACCTACGGCCTGCAACCTGGCGACCTACTGATCAACCGGGTGAACAGCCCGAAGTTTCTCGGCAAGTCCGCACTCGTTCGGTCGGTTCCCGAACCTACCGTTTTCGAGAGCAACATCATGCGATGCCACCCTGACGAGAGCCGGCTCTTCCCCGAATTTGCAGTCCGATTCCTGTCCAGCCTGGAAGGCCTTGAAGAACTGAGGAAGAACGCAAAGCACGCGGTGAACCAGTCCAGTATCAACCAGCGGGATGTGATGGATGTTTCGGTTCCAGTCCCACATCTCCCCGAGCAGCACGAAATCGTCCGCCGCGTGGAAGCCCTGTTCAAGCTCGCCGACACGATCGAGGCGCGCGTGGCCGCGGCCACCGCCCGCGCCGACAAGATCACCCAGGCGATCCTCGCCAAAGCCTTCCGCGGCGAACTCGTGCCCACCGAGGCCGAGCTGGCCCGCCAAGAAGACCGCGACTACGAACCCGCCTCCGCCCTACTAGCCCGCATCCGCGCCGCCCGTGCGGCCGAGCCCCCCGAACGCGGCACAGATGCGCGCCGGCGCGAAAAGTCGAGAGTGGCCCTGTCGGGCACCGATCCCGACCGGAAGAGGCGTGAGAAACGGGGCATCTAGACGGAGGTGCACATGGATCTGCCAGTCCAGATCAAGGCCGAATGGTCCGACGTCATGGCCTTCGTGGACACGAACGTAGCACTCGACATCTACACGGCGGCCGATGTGCTCCGGGACCATGAGCGGTTGGGCATCGACGACCTTGAACACCGTCAGCATGTCTACCGACGGGCTCGCGCCCGAGAATCTTTGCTGCTCGCGATGTTCTTCAACGACACCAAGGCCGTGACGTACGGCCTCCATCAAGAGAGCAAGCGCCAAGTGCTCAGGGCTTCACCCCCTGACGATCACGCAAGTTTTGGGACCCATTACACGAAATTCTTCGTCCGCTTCGTGCACGAGCGCCTGCTGCCTGACTGGCGGGATACGTGGGAGATCGACAACGATGCGGGACTTCAAGGTCAGGAATGCGATGATCGCCTGCTTGCGCTAGCGGCGGAGCACTCGCTGCCTATCATCACGAACGAGGGGTTCACCCCGGATGGCTTCATAGAGGACCCCAAGAAACTGCGACAGCGGGCCAGGGCGCGAGGGCTGGCCGTGTACACGCCCAGGGAGTTCTGGAGCGGAAAGATGGACGAGGCCGTCAGAATCGACCAATTTCTGAGTCGGTTCTGCGCGGAGGCATCCAAGTACATCAGCACTCATCGCTCGCCTCCGATGGCGCACGATAGCCTCTCCACCATCCTTGGCTACTACAAGCTCGTTCTGCTCGGCATCACAGAGGGGCGGGACAAGCCTGTGTCCGTGACCCTTCCCTGGTCACTGCCGAAACAGGGTCGCTAGCTCGCCGAAAAACCACCGGTCGAATCGCTCGCTCCAGGTAGCTCCGTGCGCCTGTACCACGACCGCCGGCGCCGCCTGCTCCGCTACGCTGGCCGATGTCCGCGTCTCCGTCATCGGTTCCGTCCCCGCGTCCACCGGCGCCGCCGCCTCACTCGCGACCTGCGCAGTCACCCCGGCGCCATCATCGGTCGCTGTAGCACTTGCCCCCGCCGCGGGCGAAACGGCGGCCGTCGTCGCAGCCACCAGGGCCTCCAGACGTTCCTGCGCCGCCCGTTCCGCGGCGTCATGGTCCGCGATCCCCGTCCTCCAGACGCGCCTGCACCCGTCTGGAAGCCACATCTCCGCATCCCACACCTCGCGCCCAGCTTTGCGATACAGGTACAGCCGCGGTTCAGACACTCTCGGTGCTCCCAGTCTTGGCCGTCCCCCGGCCGATGAAGATGCCGATAGCGAGAACGACACAGAGGAGAATCAACGCGCGCATGTCTGAATCGTCCCACGAGCCATGTTGGTGTCGACCGGAAAATGGGTTTCGTGCCGAGTGAAACCTTCTGATTCCGCCGCGCACGACGTTTTCGGCTACTCTGGGGCCATGACGGATGAGAACGAATGCGATGATCCGGAGGCTGAGAGGCTCCAGGCCCTCTGGAAAAGCGCGGGCAAAGGGGAGCACTCGAATTGGCAACGCCTAACAGTCATGTTGCTGACCATGCGGTCGAGAAAACGTGAAGAACAAGAACGGGCCGCACGGCCCGTTGCCGTGGCGCTGCTGAAGGATCTGCAGGCGCTCTACGCTCGCGCCACACGAATCCGGGAGACACTAGCGCGCATCGACGAAGACCGACAGGCCAAGGAAGCTGCCCAAGTGCAGCCGGAGAACACTTTCCATCAGGTTGTCGAACACATCGGGCTCTTCCTCTTCCCCGAGACCACGCCTGTCGAGCGGTTCGCGCAGCAGTCCCGCGCCGCCCTGGACACCGCTTTCGCGTCCGTCGCCGAGCAGGCAGCACAAGCGATCGACTCCCTGAAAGCACAATTCGAGGCGCTTTCTCTGACCCACACCACCAAGAACCGGGGATTTCTCCTCCGTCTGAAATTCTATCAATCGCTGGGCTTCTCGGAATCGGAAATGGCGGAGATCGAAAAGACTACTGCCGGCAAAATCCATCAAGGACGGCGGAGGATGGCGGACGTCCGGTTTCCGTTCGAGGACGCCGACGAAGAGCCATAGGTCGTCAAACCCGGCAGACGCGGTTTCGAGTCAACCGGTACAATGCACGCGCGACCATTGTACCCAAGTACAATGCACGCGCCGCCATTGTACCGACGACGCCCCGGAGTTTTTGAAGCACGCTCGTCCGCATGGACCAGGCTCAAGCCGGGACGTGCCACGACGAAGAGGCGGTCGCACCCCTCCAAACGCTGACGGGTAGACCGATGGCGTGGGCGGGGCGTCCAATGGACGCCCCGCCCTTCGCGTTCGATCGCTTCGCGCCCATCGGGAACCCCGAGGCGCCCAGCGTGGGGGCTTCGGGGGCAACGCCCCCGTCCGCGGGTGCCGGCGCAGCCGGCGCCCCTAATCTTGATCCATACGGAACAACTGGTCGGGCCAAGCCTTCCCGTGCCCCCCTGTTCGGCCTCGTCTGGGCAAACCTTGAAGGATTCCGCAAGCGGGTCGCCGATGAAGTGAATGCGCTGGCCAAAGACCACTTTCCTCGTGGCAAAAATCGGCGCGGCTTCGAGCGCAAGGCCCTCGCGATTCGCCTTTGCGGAAAGGCGGCGTGGGTTCCACGCTGCAAACCGTGTGGCCGCCTTGATCCAGCGAGAGCAATAATCGAGTCATCCTGTGATCTCCGCGTCTGCCCGACCTGCGCACGGCGACGGGCAAACATCGCACGCACACGTCTGGATAGGAAGTGGAGCGCAGGCGTACGCCCGCGCGACATGGGGCTGTACTTCCTGACATTTACCCTCCGCTACGACCCAAGCAGTCGAGACGACCTATCCGTCGAAGGTCTGAAGCGCCGGAAGAAGATCGTGCGTGATGCCGCGGGCTTCGTCTGGAAAAAGTATCTCAAACCGCGCGGGCAAGCGCTTGCGCTTGGAGTGGAAGTGTCCCCGCGTGGTGCCGTGCACGTCCACGCGCTCTATCACGGGCGGCGTCCAGACGTGCGCACGCTTCGCGAAACGTACATGTTCCGAGCGGGCGACTCACCCATTGTGAACTGCAAGTACGTGCGCAAGCCGGGCAAGGCGATCCGCGAACTCGCCAAGTACATGGTGAAGGCCGCCTCGGCCAAGAATCTGCATGTCCTGCGCGGCGGGCGTGGCGAGTTCATCGACCCCTTGCTGGCTGCGCGCGTGGAGGTGGCGTTTTCGGGTGATCGCCTTTTCGAGACGATGGGGACGTGGCGAGGGGCTGCGGACGACAGCGACCTCCCCGAACAAGCGCCGCACATTTGTCCGCAATGTGGTGCGAACGCCTGGACACGCGAGGTCGTGCCCCTTCAGCCGCTGCTTTTCGAGTTACCAGACGACTGGGTTCCGCGATTCGGGCGTGCGGGGCCGCGGTCGACACACAACAACCGCCCGAGAGAAGGGATCGTGACATGACAAACACACCGAAGCGCCCCACATGGACAGCCAACGCAGCCCGGGTCGACCGGCCCGACACTCAGATGCGATACAAACCCGAGGAGCACGGTGCCCTCGATGGCGTGCTCGTCTGGGCGGGTATGCGCGAGAGCCAACAAGGCGAGTCCTACCGCGAGTACGTCATCCGGCAGGCTGACACCGGCGCCATGTTCAGCGTGCCGGAGCGCGCGGGCTTGCGTGACTTGCGTCGAGCCAAGCTCAACAGCCGCGTCTACGTTGAACCCACGGATGTTCGTGAACTCGACAACGGACACAAGATGCAGCGGTTCATCGTCATAGTCGAGAATCTGGGGCCTTTGCCAGACGAGGGCCGCGGTGCCGGGCGCAGCAATCCCCCCTCGCCTGACGCCGGCCCCGCCGGGTCTGAAGGCGTCCCGTTTTAGCCGAGGTGCCCCATGGTCGAACCACTCCCAGATCGTCCCGTCCTCACCGTCAAGGAAGCCGCAGCCGCGATCGGCGTGAACGTGAAAACGCTCTACGATGACATCAACGCCGGCCGCTTCCCGGCGCTGCGCGTGGGGCGGGTAATCAGAATTTCCCGTAACGTGGTAGCGTCCTTCCTTCAGCAAGGCTGCGTCGCGCCTCCTGGAGGAATCCATGCCGGCAAGACGCGATCGTGAAGGACGATGGCGATACAGAAAAACAGTGAAACTGCCCGACGGGGGCAGAATCCGCATCAGCGGCTCGCCAACGCTGAACACCAAACAGGCGGCCGAGGTTGCGGAGCGAGAGCACATCATCCGGGTGCTCTCGCCCTCCCCCGCCGGGCAAACAAAGAAGGAGGTGCCCACCTTTCAGAAGTTCGTCGACGAGGTCTGGTGGTCCACGTACCCCAGCTCGGTCGGGAACCGGCCCAGCACGGTCGAGGAGAAGGAGATCCACTTGCGGCTGCACCTGAAGCCCACGCTTGGCCGCCTGACCCTGGACAAAATCCGGGGCGAGGTGGTCGGCAAGCTGGTGGCGCGGCTGCGGGACGAGTCGAAGCTGAAGCCCAAGACGTTGAAGAACATCCTGGGGACTTTGCGGCGGATCTTGGCTTCGGCCGTCGAATGGGAGTATCTGGCCGCGCTGCCTGTCCTGCCTCGAATGAAGGTGCCACAGCCCGAGTGGGACTTCCTCACGCCAGAAGAGGCGCAGAAGGTCCTGCAAGCGGCTGGGACGCGTTCCGAGGAAACCGAGGTGTCTATCCTGTTCGCGCTCCACACGGGCGCGCGGGCGGGCGAGCAGCTCGCTTTGCAGTGGGGCGACGTGGACTTCTTCAGTCGGTTGGTGGTGTTTCGGCGCAGCTCCACACGGGGCGTGGTCGGGCCGACCAAGAGCGGGCGGGAACGGCGGGTGCCTCTCTCGGCTTCCCTGGAAGCCGCCTTGAAGCGGATCCGTCACCTGCGATCGAAGCTGGTCTTCTGCAACGAGAACGGCTCAGCGTTGAAGATAGACCAGCTACACGAGCGGCTGTGGGGCGCGTGCAGGCGGGCGGGAATTCGCGAGATCCGGTGGCACGATCTGCGGCATTATGCCGAGTCCCCGGTTAT